>CAZJGC010000029.1:0-4172 GCA_964545795.1 uncultured archaeon | reverse complement strand
AATAAAGTTTATGACAAATCAGGGAATGGAAATGATGGCGAACTTAAGAATGGTGTAGTCTGGACAACAGGAAAGTTTGGCAATGCTTTGAGTTTTGACGGCGTGGATGATGAGGTCAGAACAGCGAATACAATTCATTTTGATACTTCATCAAACTCGTATACATTTACTGCATGGGTTAAACTGCAGCCTGATACCTCTAATATGCAGTTTATTGTAGGAAACTTCCCAGAAATAGGATTAGATGTAACCTCTGACGTTACAGCAATTGGTGCATGGAAACATGGAAGACAGGGTACCTGGGTAAGTGTTGGGAGCTTTGCTAATGCGTGGCATCATATAGTCGCAGTAATACACCCTGGAAATGCCCCACCGCCAAGAGCAGATATATACCTTGATGGGGTATTTGTGGGTAATAGTATTACTGATGCATTAGGTGAGTATACTGGTGATACGATTGTCAGCATAGGTTATGACAGTGACTGGGGAGCCTACAGCACTGCATCAAAAGGGTTAATAGACGAAGTCCATGTGTGGAACAAAGCCTTGACGCCAGACCAGACAGTTGTTATGAAAATGGTTTAAAATGTAAAGGGTTTAGAAACTTGGCAGATTTGTTTTTGCAAAAGCTTATTTATTTAAATTATAATTTAATTTTATGCCTTTAACAGATATTGTAATAGGAAGAGAACCTGATAAAATAGAAAAGTATGGGAGCGAGGGATGCGTTTTTCTTGGAAAAAATATTGTGGGAAAAGGTGAAGATGCGCACACAACAAACAAGGTTTTGATGGATGTTTCAGACCCGCACATAATTCTGATAGTAGGAAAACGAGGAACAGGAAAGTCATATTCATCAGCAGTAATAGCAGAGGAAATAATGAAACTTCCTGATGATATAAAGGAGAATCTGTCTTGTCTAATGATAGATACAATGGGAATTTTCTGGAGCATGAAAACCCCTAACGAGAAGGATATAGAATTGCTTGCTGAATGGAAACTCAAACCTGCTAAGTTTCCAATAATAAATATAGTTCCTGTTGGGCTTGCAAAAATATATGATAGGAAAGGCATAATTTTTGATGGCACATTTTCTATAAAACCTTCTGAACTTTCTGCAGCTGACTGGTCTCTTGCTTTTGGGTTCTCTCTTCAGGACAGGCTTGGAATATTACTGGAACGAGTTATAAAAAAAATGGGAGAAGATTATACAATAGATGACATAATTAGCCAGATAGAATCTGATGAAAGAAGCAGTGAAGACGATAAACTTGCTCTTGAAAACAGATTTATAGCTGCAAGCGAATGGGGCATATTTTCAAAAGATGCAACTCCAATAGAGAATATATTAAAGCCGGGAGTTGCTACAGTGCTTGACGTGTCTATGCAGGAGTGGAATGTAAGAAATCTTATGGTTTCAATACTTGCAAGGAAAATATACGAGACAAGAATAATAGCAAGAAGGGAAGAAGAAATAGAGATAATGGGGGGGAGCAATAAAAGGAAGATACCCCTTTCATGGATAATAATAGATGAAGCACATGAGTTTCTGCCAAATTCAGGAAAAACAGCTGCATCAGATGCTTTGCTTACGTTAGTCAGGCAGGGTAGGCAGCCTGGCATAAGCTGCATATTTATAAGTCAGAGACCGAACAAACTTCATGAGGATGTGATAGCTCAGTCAGATCTTGTTATAGCTCATAGGTTGACATCAAAAATTGATATAGAGGCGTTGTCTGCAATAATGCAGACATATATGCTTTTTGATATAAGAAAACTGATTTCTGACCTTCCGAAAGCAAAGGGTTCAGCTCTTGTGCTGGATGACAATTCAGAAAGAATATATAATATTCAGGTCAGACCAAGACAGAGCTGGCATGCAGGAGGTTCGCCTTCAGCTCTAAAAAGCAAGAGTTTATAGAAATTTATATTTCTGCAACCAACTAACTTATATGCAGTATGTATCCCATCCTCTTATTAAGAAAAATCTGATGGAAGTTAGGGAATATCAGGAGTCAATTCTGAATACAGCAAGAAAGAGAAATACCCTTGTTGTGCTTCCCACAGGCACAGGAAAAACCCCTATTGCGATTCTGCTTACGGCTTTTCGTCTTGAGCAGTTTCCTGATTCGCAGGTTCTGGTTCTTGCTCCTACAAGACCTCTTGCTGAACAGCATCTGAAAAGTTTTGGAAAATTTTTAGAGGTTCCTGATTTGTCGCTTTTGACAGGCACAATATGCGCTGAAAAAAGAGAAAAACTCTATAACAAAAAGGTTATTTTTGCAACGCCACAGACAATAAAAAATGATTTGGAAAATAGAAGAGTTAATCTTTCAAATTTTTCTTTGGTTGTAGTTGATGAAGCTCACCGTTCCGTGGGCAATTATGCATACACTTATGTTGCAAAAGATTACATGGAACAGGCTGTTAACCCATTAATACTTGCGCTTACGGCATCTCCGGGAAATTCAGAAGAAAAAATAAATAAAATTTGCAAAAGTCTTTTTATAAACGGAGTAGAAATAAGAACAGAAGCAGATGAAGATATAAGGAAATATATAAAGCCTGTTGAGTTTGAAATAGTGAAAGTAGAACTTCCAGATAAAATTAAGGAGTTGCAGTTGGCTTTAAGGTCAGGTGTGAAAAGAAAGTTAGAGGAACTTAAAAAATATTATATTTTTGTAAACACCAAAAAAGATTTGCTTGATGCTCAGAAACTTGCTGCAGGCAAAGCAAGAAAAAATCCAATATTCTATAGAGTCATGTCTTTAACTGCTGAAGCAATAAAATTGTGGCATGCTCTTGAACTTCTTGAAACCCAGAGCATTGCATCAGTAAAAAAATATTTTGATAAGTTGAAAAAAGATAAAACAAAGTCTGCTGCAAAGGTTATAAGAGAGTTTGATGATGTTATAAAAGCAGTAGACAACATTAGTGATGAACATCCTAAATTGAAAAAACTTGTTGAAATAGTAGGAAATGAGCAAGGAAAAATAATAATATTTTCTCATTACAGGGATAATATAGAGCAGATTGTTTCTGCTTTAAGTAAATTAAAAGGCTGTAGACCTGTTGCACTGGTGGGGCAAAGCGGAGAGGGTGGTTTGAAACAAAAAGAGCAGATAAATGTTATATCCAGATATGAGGCAGGCGAGTATAATTGTCTTGTTGCTTCTCCTATAGGGGAGGAAGGTTTGCATATAAGCAGCGCTGATGTAGCGGTGTTTTATGATTCTGTTGCTTCTGAGATAAGAACTATTCAAAGGCGCGGTCGGGTTGGCAGGGTTAAGATAGGAAAAATAATATTTCTTCTTACGCGTGGAACAAGAGACGAGGCAAATTATTGGATAGCGAAAAGAAAAGAGAGAAGAATGAAGCAGATTCTTACAGAGATGAGGGCGCAAAAGAAGCTTGATATGTTTTGATAAATTCAGGAAATATTTATATTGGACTATGTTAAGAAGTTAACTATGGAGGCATTAAAGTCATTGTCAAGAGTGGTTTCATCAATATTGATGTTGATTGTGGTAATATTTTTTATAATAGGAGCAATAACATTTCTGGCTTATTTGTTTATTACTGGTGCAGGACTGGAAGAGGTAAATGGCGGAGTTTCAACAGTAAAAAAGACAGGCTCCTGTTTGGAAGTTGTAAGTTTTGACAATAATACAAACAGCCTTTACATAAAGAACTGCGGGGAATATGATGTCAGGAACATTTCTCTTATTATAGACAATAAGTCTGTGTCAGAAATGGGAAGCATAAAAGCAGGTGAAGTGAAGCGCATACCAATATATGCAAGTATAGGCAGGCATGAAGTAAAGGTTTCAAACAAGTATGTTTCTGCAACAGGCGTTGTAGATGTTACTGTGTATAAACCTCCAAGATTTGACTTCTCCATTTCAACAACGCCAACAAGCGGTTCAATCAAGCAGGGTTCAAGCATAGACACAACAGTAACAGCAACATTATTGTCAGGAACAGCAAATCCTGTAACATTGTCATGCTCAGGACTTCCGTCAGGAGCATCATGCTCATTCAGCCCTTCAACAATAACCCCAACATCTTCATCAACCCTCACAATATCAACAGATTCAACAACTCCAACAGGAACATATTCAATAACAATATCAGGAACCGATGGAACAGCAACAAAGACAACAAACTATGAC
>CAZJGC010000028.1:0-4549 GCA_964545795.1 uncultured archaeon | reverse complement strand
ACACATCCAATAAAAACTGTTTTTAAATTCTTTTGATTTTTTCCATATTTTGAAAAACTGGATTAGTATTAAAGGCGGGAAAAAACAGGGCAGGAAATATTTTAACGGCGCCTGCCTGCCCTGCCACTTTCTTTGCCTGACAAAATCTTTCCATGTTTCAGGTTCAATGTGGTATGCTTTTGCGTTTCCTGCCAATAATTTGCATTTTTTGTTGAACCTCTCCATAAATTCTGTATCTTCATAATAAAAAATATTTTCGTTGTATCCTCCGAGTTTCTTGAAAACAGAATTTTTAATTATGTGCGGAATTCCTATGGAAGGATAGCACTTTCTGTAGGCAGACCATGCTTTCTGAAAAATTGTTTTTGGATTATGGGAATAAACTAAATAATCGCTGCCGTCAATTTCTGGGTTTCTTTTAAGAAAAATTTCAACTTTTTTGAGAAAATGATTTTCAACTGTCATGTCGGCATCTATGAATATTAACCATTCTCCCTTTGCTTTCTCTGCTCCTCTGTTCCTTGCAAAAGCCGCTGAATGCCCCTTTGAGAAGTTGATAAGTTTGATTTTTTCAGATTTTTTCATAAGTTTTTCTGTAATCTCTCTTGTTCTGTCTGTAGAACCGTCATTGACAACAACAATTTCAAAATCTCCCTTTTGTTTGAGAACAGAGTTCAAGCATTTTTCAATAACCTCTTCTTCATTATGGGCTGGAATTATGAATGAAAATTTTGACAACCTTGTCATTGGTTTCTCACTTCCAATAATTTTTTAACCCTTTTGAAAAAAGCAAAGCCCTGGCAGCATGAAACATTGAATAGTACGCTTGCACAATAGACCATTTGAAATCCTTCAATTTTAGCGAATTCTTTGCCCTTTCAATATCATATACCGCTTCTTTCAGTTCTTTATCTACTAAAGATATATCAATTTTTATTCTAACTATTTTCCTTTCCCTTAAAAGTTCATTCAACTTTTCGTTCATCCCATATCACTATACCTTTCATAACATTTTCGTAAAATATCTTGTCTTTTATTTTCACTTCCATAAATTCTTTTGGCGGTAAGATTAATGGCGAAACTTTTCTCTTTGTTGACGGCTCAAAATCTCTTACTAATGACTTTATTCTTCTTCTGTTTTTTTCTTCGTTTGCAACAATAAGTATATCTATATCGCTTTTTTTAGTATCTTCTCCGCTTGCGCAACTGCCAAAAAATATTATTTTTTTGGAGAATTTTCTTATCTTAAAAACTAGCGGATATATGTCTAATAAATTTAATAGAACCTTTATGTTTTTTGAAACAGGATTGTTTAAATTATACTTATAGAATACGTTTTTTCCAGATTTTCTTTTTGTTACTATGTTTCCTTTTTCAAGATTTCTTAAAATTTTATTTGTCAACCCTAAACTTACGCCACTAATTCTGGAAATTTCACGTTGATAAAATTCTTTGTATGGCTCTAAAGATAGAAGCAGTAAAATCTTTCTTGTGTAGTCGTTGAAAAGCCCGAAATCGTTCACATCCATGAACATATGTTCATATGTGTGAACAATAGTATTTAAGTGTTATTGCAACTTCAATAATTTTTGCAGAACAGTTCGTAATGAGAGAAACAAGCATAGGTTTATTTCGGTAACTTTCCTTGGAAGTTAAAAGATTGACGTTTTCCTTGTTTCACCCTTGCTAAAATCATAAATGTCTGACAACCTAACAGAACTGGTACTCTGCCAACAGGTTTCATATCAAATACTTGAAAACCGTTTTTGTTCAGGAATTTTTTGAAAGAAAAAATGCTCCAGCTTTGTTTGTGCGTAGGATCCTGGGGTATCTTGTTAAAGAGTTTTCTGAACCATATCTCGTTTGGCAATGATAAAATAATTATGCCTGAGGGATTTAATATGCTCTTAACATTTTCCAGGAACAATTTAGGATTATTTAGATGTTCAATTAAATTAAGGGCAACTGCAACATCAAACTTGCTTTTTATGCTGATTCTATCACAATCCATTTGATATACTTTTTTGTAATTCTGTCTGGCAATTTTTACATTGTCTGCATCTATGTCTATGCCAACTGTATTTTCATAGCCGTTTTCTCTTAATATCAATCCTAATATGCCAATCCCGCAACCGCAGTCAAGAATCTTTGCATTTTTAGGGATATTATTTTTTGCAATCCAATCCAATAGTATGTCTGACCTTTGCTTCCAGTCCCTTATATTCCAATTTCTATCTCTTTTTCGTTTTTGTGATGGTTTTTGTAAAAAGATTGCCATTTCATAATTATCACTATATCGTTAAGTTTATTTTAAGGTTTATGCTAATAAATTTATGGCTATGCCGTTTTGCTCAATCATTATTGTAAACTATAACGGTAAATATTTATTGAGAGATTGTTTAATGTCTCTAAGACACGTAAATTATCCAAAAGACAGATATGAAATTATTCTTGTAGACAATGGCAGTAGAGATGGTTCTATAGATTATGTAAAAAGAGAATTTCCTGAAGTTAAAATTTTAAGACTTAATAGAAATTATGGGTTTGCAGAAGGCAACAATAAAGGTGTTAAAAAAGCAAGAGGGAAATATATTGTTTTTTTAAATAACGATACAAGAGTTGACAAAGATTGGCTTAGAGCACTTGTTGAAAGCGCGGAAAGAAATAAAAAAGCGGCTATATGCACATCAAAAGTATTGGATTTTAATAAAACAAATATATTGCAGTATGCAGGTGGCTATTTGGATATTTTGGGTTCCTCTTACTTTCGCGGGTTAGGTGAAAAAGATAACGGACAGTATAATAAAGAAGAAGAAATTAACAATGCGTTTGGATGTTCTATGCTTATAAAACGCGAAGTGCTCGACAAACTCGAGTATTGTTTTGACCCAAGATTTTTTTTATATTATGAGGAGACTGACTTGTGTTGGAGAGTAAAACTTCTCGGATATAAGGTAATCTATGTACCAAATTCTGTTGTCTATCATAAAGGGGCTGCAACCTCATCAAAGATTAAAGATGAAGCGCTATTTTATCTTTATCGTAATAAGTTTTGGACTTTTAAAAAAAATCTGTCTTGTCCATTAAAACAAATTATTTTATTTATTGTTGCTTTTAGAATGTTTTTTATAATAGTTTTTAGAATTATTTGCGGCAAATGGAAATACGGCTTTTCAGTTTTTAGATATTTATTTACAAAAATTGAGACCGATGTTGATTTGAAGAAAGTCCCTGTTTCGCGACAACTTTCAATGTTAAGCCCGCCTATTTTTGCAAAATATATGCAATTTTTCAGAAATAGAAAAAAATCTTAAATTGAAGCGTTATGTGAGTATTGTAAACTTAAATGATAATTCATATCGTCCATAGTTGTTAACAATATCCCGAACGAATACTCTCTATTATTTCCTTTTGGTAGTAGGAAAGAGAGCAAAGAAAATAGTTAACCCACCATAAAACAATCTTTATATAATAGAAATTAGTATAATATAGATTATGAAGTTTGTAAACAGGGAAAGGGAGTTAAAAGCAATAAGAGAAAGGCTTGGCAGCAGCAACTTTGAGTTTATAGTAATTTACGGGAGAAGAAGAATAGGCAAAACATGTCTCTCGCTTGCCAGCGTAAAAGGAAAAAAATTTGTTTATTATCTTGCAACGGAAGAAAATAATATAAGAAAGTTTAAGAATGTTGCTTCGGAATTGGTTCACGATATCAAATATGTGGAAGACGATTTTGAAAGCATTTTCAACTTTCTAAAGAACAAAATAATAATTATTGATGAATTTCCAAATCTTGTGAAAGAAAATCCTAAATTTGTTTCGCAGTTTCAGAGAATAATTGATGTTGCCTTAAAACCCACAAACACAAAACTTATAATTTTAGGCTCTTCTATATCGATGATGGAGAGTAAAGTGTTAAGTTACGCTTCTCCATTATATGGAAGAAAAACAGGGCAGATAAAATTAAAACCATTAAAATTTTTGCAAATAAGGGATTTTTTTCCTAAAGCAAAGATAGAAGAGCTTATTGAAATATACGGTTTTGCTGACGGCATTCCATTTTATTTGGAAAAAGTTGCATATCCGTTCTGGGATTATCTGGATAAGGAACTTAAAAGAATAGACAGTTTTTTGAAGACAGAGATAGATTTTCTTATGAAATATGAATTTTCGGAAGTAAGAACATATAAGAGAATTCTTGAGGCAATTGCTTCTGGGAAAACAAGGCTTGGTGAAATAAAAGATTATATTGGCTTTAAAGGAACAGATGTAACGCCGTACCTGAAGAACCTGATGGAGACAGAATTTATAGAAAGAACAACACCTCTTCTTGAACCTGAAAGAACGAGGAAAGGAAGATATTACATAAAAGATAATTTTATAAAATTTTATTTTAATTTCGTTTATCCGAATTTAAGTTTCATAGAAGAAGGCATTTTTTCTTCAGATAAAATAAGGAAAGAGTATAATGCATATCTTGGTTTTGTATTCGAAAAAATATGCAAAGAATTTCTGTTGGAATTGAACAAATCAGGAAAACTTCCGTTTC
>CAZJGC010000027.1:0-4974 GCA_964545795.1 uncultured archaeon | reverse complement strand
GCTAAACTATTTGAATTGCTAATGTTGATATAATCATCTGTTCCGTCAAACTGCAGGGCATTTCCTATTTTTCCGGAAACAAGTTGAGGCGCTTGGCTTGAACTTCCTCCTCCCAACTGCCCGTCATTTCCATGGCCAGAATAATCCAATGTATAGTTTGTTGAATTAACAGAATTAAGTTTCCAGTAGCCAACCAAATCAGGGTCAGCAGAATAATTGACTTCTCTGGTTTGGACATCAGCACCTGCAACTATCTGAACATTGCCCTGCTTTGTTGATGTGCCCGGGTCAATAACATTAGAAGTTGTTTCAAGTTTCCAGACGATTCTATTATTACCACTTTCCACATAATAATCTCCGCCTGTTGTTGAAACTGTCAAAACCCTTTGCGAACCTTTCCCTTCAGCAAGAACCTCCCGAACCGAAGAATCAATGCTGTTAAGAACTGATTTCGCTTCAGAAATCAAGGCAGCATCCTGAGCACGCTCAATAACAGGAATTCCAATTAAAAGAATTATGGATATTGCGGCAATTGAAACGCCTATTAAAATCACTGCCGAAACCAAAACTGATAACGCTTTCATATTATCATCATTTTTTCTCAGCATCCATACCCTGTTATCTTGCTGTTCTCAACCTCATTTTTTGTTGTCAACGGGCAGGTTTCCGACCTGAACATAACTTTATTTATGCTTGAAAATGAAACATTTACACTCGTGTTATAATAAAATCTTGTATCTCCAGGAAAGAGTGTTGTGTTTGGTTCAGCGCTTAATGTATAGGAAGATGTGTTTGCAAGAAGAATCTGAAACTTAAAGTTTTCAAGTTTCTTTGTGCCAGAATTGTATGCCTCTAACATAAATTTTCCAGATGTGCAGTTATAACTTACATTATCAACAGCCAAACCAGCAGAATTGCATATTATCTTGTTTTCTCCCTTTTCCTTTATGATATTTGCCTTTGCATATGAAAAATCCTTTACCCAATTTCCAACTATTATAGCAGCTGTCAAAGCCAGACCTATTAACACAACAGCCGCCACTAAAGGAGAAATTGCTTTCATAAATATAGATGGTTTGGGGGATTAAAAAAGTTTTGGCTATTTGCCTTTTAACATTTCATTCAAAATTTTTGCAACCTTTTTTCCATCCGCTCTGCCGCGAACAATTTTCATAATATCTCCCATCAATGCTGAAACTCTTTTTTCTTCTGCGAGTTTTCTGTTCTTTTTAATAACATCTTCTATTATTTTTCTTAGTTCAGAATCGCTTACAATTCCGCCTGTCTTTTCTATTGCTTCTGCCATTGTTAAGCCTTTGCATACATTCTCCAAGACAGCAGGTATGGCTTCTTTTGAGAGTTTTCCTTTTTTAATGCTGTCAAAAAGAAAGACAAAATCTTCATCATTTATTTTATCAATCTCAAACCCATCTCTCCTCAGGCTTTTCAAAACAGAGACAAAAGTGTTTGCAACCACAACAGGTTCATAATCAATTTTCTCAAAAACAGAAAGATATTCGCTTTTCAATATTTGAACTGCAATTTCCTCAGGCAAAACCTTTTTGAGTTTCATAAGTTTTTCTTCAAGCGTTTCCGGAATTTTTACACTCTTTAAAAATTCATCTTCAATCAAAATAGCAGGCACATCTGTTTCAGGATACATTCTCTCTGCACCGGGAAGCGGTCTTGTATAAGAAGATGTTCCATCAGGATTCGTAACGCGCGTTTCCTCTTTTACATTTCCTGCTAACTGCCTTTTTATTTCATTTTCTATAATTTTCGGCAATAAATCAATATCTTGCACGCCTTTTAATTCAACGCGCGGCCCATTGTTTATAGAAATATTAATATCCTGCCTTATTGTTCCTATCCCGCGCTGGCTTCTGCCTGTTGACCGAATAATCATGCCAATCTTTTCCGCAACCTCTTTTGCATGTTCCGGAGTTTTTATATCGGGTTCAGTGCCTATTTCTATAAGAGGCATGCCAAGCCTGTCCAATCTGTATTCAGCCATCTTTTCCGATTTTTTAATTATGCCTGCTGACTCTTCTTCAAGACATATGTTTGAAATGCGCACAACGCCAAGAGAAGTTTCAAGAACTCCATTCAAACCAACAAGCATTGTTCTTTGAAATCCGGAAGTATTAGAACCATCTATAACTGTCTTTCTCATTACATGAATTTCCTGCGGTATGTCAGCTTTAAGCATTTTCGCAATTTGTATACCAGCATAAAGCGCGTCTTTATTTACTTTATGCGGAGGTTCTTCATCCATTTCCACCAAACAACTTGCATCAGAAAAAACCCTATAAACAAACTCCCTGTTTTTTAAAAATTCAAACTGCGCTGCAACATCTATTTTATTTGTTTCTCCAACAACAGGCCTTAACTTTCTGTTTATTCTCACAAAGCCTTTTTCAGAAAAAACAGCGGGACAACTGCAAAAAAGCTTTTTTCCTTTCAACCTGTTATGTATCTCCAAACCGCATTTGAATTTAATTTCACGACAATAATCTTCATTCATAATATTCACTTCTTTCGCTAATTTCTCCCGCAATATTTTTTCCAATAAGCTCCTTTGCCTTATCTGGATAGTTTCCAAGCAACCAAGCAAGCTTTACAAACGCCGTCTCAGGCAACATATCCTCCCCTGGCACAATTCCTATTTTTTGCAAATCCCTTCCAGTTGAATATACATTCATATTTACTCTTCCAAAAATACACTGGCTCGTCATAACAACAACCATCTTCTCGCATGCTTTTTTCAATGCTTCAAAAATCTGCCTGTTCATTTTTGTAGGATTATCAAACTGATTCACAGGCGAATGCCCCAATCCCGTGCCTTCCAGCACAAGTCCCTTATAATTGTTTTTAATGAAAAATTCTATCAATCCAGGGTCAAGATTAGGCGTAATTTTCAACAAAGCAACCTTCTTCTCAAACTTATCTTGCAGTTTTACTTTTCTATTTCTGTTTTTTTTCGGATATTCAACAAAAAATTCAATTTTGTCTGAAACCCTTGCTATAGGCAAAGCATTAACCGCCTTAAAAGCATCTCTTCTGCTTGTATGCAACTTTCTTGATTTGCAGGCAGGAAGAATTAAACAAGATTTGTCGCTGGAATTTTCATGCATGCATATACCAATTCCAGAAAAATCTGTTTCTGCAATAAACCTGACAGCTGATACTAAATTCAAAGCCGCATCGCTGCTTCCCCTGTCTGAAGAACGCTGAGCGCCAACAAGAATAACGGGAACAGGCAAATCCTGAAGCATAAAAGAAAGCATTGAAGATGTATAATGCATTGTGTCTGTGCCATGCGTGATAATAATGCCATCGCAACCTTTTTTAATTTCATCTTCAACTGCTCTTGCTATTATCTGATGATGTTCCAATCGCATATCTTCTGAAAAGATATTTAAAACCTGTCTTGACCTGAAATTTGCAAAATCAAAAAGTTCAGGATATATTTCCAAGAGGTCTTCAGGAGATACAGAAGAAACAACTCCGCCCGTTCTATAATCAACTCTGCTTGCTATAGTGCCTCCTGTATGTAATATAGAAATTGTTGGTTTATTTTTATCAATAGTTATGTTTTTTGTTTTTCTCCCTACATCTTCCTTTTTTCCAGCATCTGTTTTCTCTATTGATATTCTGTCTTCAAACTTAATCCCAACATTATACCCGTTCCTGAGTTTAATAACAAAAACATTTTCATTGTCTCCTGTTCTTGGCATAAGAATTCCTTCATATTTCTTATTTCCTTTTTTTATCAAAACCATATCTCCTATATTTATTCCTTTTTCCTTCATTATTCTCAGAATATTCTCAGAATACATAAAAATCACTAACAATTATAGAAATCTATCTTATTTGAATTTATCACATCATACGCATTTCTGCAATTTGAAGTAACATAAACTTTATCTATATTGCAACCGCCAACAACTGAAGAATTTGAATAAATCTTGGTTTCTGCAGCACGCAAAGTTTCATCATTGCAGTTGCAGGTTGTAGAATATGTATAAGTAGACGAATTGGCAAGAATAATAGAAAATGTTATATTTGATAAATCAACATCGCCTGCATTGTTTTCTATTTCAGCATATAATTTTGTGTCGCTGTTATTATACTTCATTGATTTTATTGTAATACTGCCATATGCGCATTTTATTTCAGCATCCGCTGTAGTGCCTGTAGTTTCTGTCTGCGTTGTTGTAAATCCTGTCATCCAACTGGCAAGCAATGTAGCAATTGTTATTGTAAATGCTATAAGAAGCACTGTTGCTATTAAAGGCGAAATTCCTTTTCTGCTTACACGCATCTTCATAAGAAATTATTTAAAATATATTAATATAAAGTTTTATTGTTTCAAACCATTTTCATAACAACTGTCTGGTCTGGCGTCAGGGCTTTGTTCCAGATATAGACATTGTCTATGAGACCGTTCAAATAATTTCCGTTAATGCCCGGATGCCTTCCGATATTAAAGAAACTTATGTCTCTTAAATTACCAGATAAAGGGAAAGTATCAATTAACTTGCCGTCCACATACAGTTTTGTATCTGTTGCTCCCCTGTTCACAACTGCAATATGCCGCCAAACTCCAAATGAAAATGACTTTGATGAAGTATGTTCCTCGTTAGTAGAATGTGTCCATGCACCAAAGTTAATTGTGCCTGCTGGATTTAACCACATATGAAAAGCATATCCACTGGCTGTGAGTATGCCTTTCTTTTCTGTTGGCGCTGCGTCTACTTTAATCCATGCCATTCCTGTCACTTCTTGGGAAGATAAACTAAAAGGAATATCAACATAATCATCTGTTCCGTCAAAACTCAAAGCATTGCCAAACTTTCCTGAAACCCATTGCGGAGGAGTGTTGCCGTCTCCGTTTCCTGCATTGGCATCAAGCAGATTTCCGTCATTCCCGTTCCCTGATTTGTCATAAATTTTATTGCCTGAACCTTCGTC
>CAZJGC010000026.1:0-5124 GCA_964545795.1 uncultured archaeon | reverse complement strand
TGGGGTTTTAAGGAAATGTTTTCAAAAGATATTTTGCTAACAGTTTGAATGTTTTGCAGATGCCTGATAATTTAAAATTTATTTAAATTAACTTGAATATTAACTAATAATGCGACTGTTTGAAAAACTCAGAAGAAATAAGTATTTTTTTGCGCTTTTTATAGTTTTGATAATTGCTTTCATTATAAGAATATGGAACATTTCATCGCCATCTATATTTGAGGATGAATATAACGCTTTTATTGCTGTTCAATTGTCATGCTCGCACCCATTATTTATTTCTTCAATGTATGAGAAGCATGTGTGGTTTTTTGACCACCCGTTTTTAGGATTTTATATTTATGAATTGTCTTGCATTGTCCCTTCGGTTGAATTTTTAAGAGTTATAAACATAATATTTGGCATAGGCATTATTTTTGTTACATTCTTTATAGCCAGAAATATATTTGAAGAAAAAACAGCGCTCCTTGCATCAATCTTTTTGTCTTTCTCAATACCTTTCATAACATACAACAGATTTGCTTTGCTTGATACATTTGTCACATTTTTTATGGTATTATCATTTTACTTTTTTATAACAAAAAATAATAGGCTGGCATGGTTTGCTGCCGGTTTAGGTTTTGCAACAAAATTTACAAGTGTAGCGATTATTGTCGTTTTTATATTATATTATCTATTGACTCGTAAATTCAAATTGATATATTCTACGTTGTTTATTATATTTGTTATAGCATTTTTTATAGGGGACATAGGCGCATTCTTTGTATGGGACCATATATCTCCAAATAAAGGAATATACACAGAAGTTCCTTTGGTCGTAAAGCAAATTATTGCAGCGTTGCATGGCTCCGCTGAGCGCGGTACAATATTAGATAGAATTGTAGAATTTACCGGCGCATTTGCATATCAAACTATATTTTTGCCTATAATCTTAATTCTATTTATAAGCATAAATTATAGAAAGTATGTCTCTCAACATAATACCTTGATTTTGCTGTTGGCAATAGTTGTGACGTTTGTTATAGGAATCGCGGCAGGTTCAATTACAAGATATTTGTTATATACATTGCCATTCTTTTTTATAACATTTTCTTATAGTTTTTTGAGGTTTGCAACAGCATATAACAAGTATTTTTCTATTTTTGTTTTGTTTTTATTTTTTTCTTATTCAGTATACCAAATAGTAATTTTGTCTCCATATTATAATCTTTACGGTTTTGGGATAAAAAACAGCGGTGCTGACATAACATATTCTTCATTCAGAGAAGAAACAATAAATTATATTAACAACCATACAACAACTTCTGATAAAATACTTTTGCTTGGAAACATTTATCATATAAAATCATTTATACATTTTAAACCTTTGAAATACAATATTTTTTACAAAGCCAAAGAAACTGATAAGGTTCTTGAGGCAAAATATGCAGTCATTGGTATTACATATAAAAACAAGGATATGATAAATAAGATAAGAAGCAATTTTGTATTGGAAAAGACATTTGGAGCAATGAATACAACATTTGTTTGGATTTATAGAAATTCAGATTATGTGGTATGAATGAATTATTACGATTGCATCATATTAGGTGCCGGCGTAACCGGACTTACTGCTGCATATAAGTTGAGCAAGAGAGGCAAAAAAGTGCTTGTGCTGGAAAGAGATAGACAGGCAGGAGGCATGCTAAGGACGCATAAAATAAATAATTACTTTATTGAAGAATATTATCATCATGTCTTCAAAAGAGATAAAGAATTTATTAAATTATTAAAGGAACTTGGCATATATGAAAAATTTAGTTTTTTTAAGGCATCAACATCTTTTTTGTACAAAAATCAATTTATAGAGCTTTCAAAGCCGTTAGATATTTTGTTCTTTAAGCCGTTTTCATTTATTGATAAATTAAAATTCATGCTGTTAATGTTGAGAATAAAATTTGAAGCAAATCCAAAAAAATATGACAATGTTTCTGTCAAAGAATGGATTATAAGCAATTCAAGCAATGCTGTGTTTGAAAAGATGTTTAGACCGCTTCTCAGGAGCAAGTTTGGGGATGATATGGATAACATATCGGCTGCTTGGTTTATTGACAGAATAAAAGCAAGAAGCAGCAGAGGTTCCGGCGGTGAAATTTTGGGTTATTTACAGGGGAGTTTTAAAACATTCACAGATGCTTTAAAAGATGCGGCTGAATCAAATGGCTGTGAAATCAGGTTTTCTGTTAAACCAAGAAAATTGTTGATAGAAAATAACAAAATAACAGGCATAGAGGTTGATAATGAGAAAATAAAAACAGATTATGTAATAAGCACGATACCGCCGAAACAACTAATTAGGCTGGGAAACTTTCCTGTTGATTTCACTGAGAAGTTAAATAATCTTGATTATCAGGGATGTGTTTGCATTTTGCTGGGTTTGAACAAGAAGCTTACAGATTATTATTGGACAAATATAATTGATGAAAATATTTTATTTGGTTCCATAATAGAACATACCAATTTTCAGCCGTTATCATCTTATAGAGAACATCTTGTATACCTTGCAAGTTATCCTGATTTTAAAACAAAGATATGGGATATGGACGATAATCAGATATTTGAGGCATATATATCAGATTTAAAAAGGCTGGTTAGAATCGATGAAAAGAATATAAAATGGTATAAAGTATTTAAAACAAAGGAAGCAGGTTTGGTGTATAAAAAGGGCATATCTTCAAATATTTTGGATGTCAGAACTCCAATAGAAGGTTTGTTTGTCGGAGGCATGTTTAACAGTTACCCTGACAGAAATATCAATGAATCTGTAAAAATAGGCATGAAATGTGCAGATTATCTAACGGTGAAAGAATGAAGATATTGTTATTGCGTCCATATTTTGAAACGCATATTATAACACCTCCATTAGGTTTGGGTTATCTGGCATCATCCTTAAGAAAAGCCGGGCATGATGTGGCATTAATAGATTGTTTATTGAAAGGAATAAAGCCCGGACAAATAACTCAGGAAGTACAGAAAATAAATCCTGATATGGTTTGTATAACTGCTATGACAACCACATATTTCAATGTGCTGAAATATGTTGAGTGTATCAAGAATTCTAATTCTAATATTCCTGTTGTAGTAGGGGGTCCTCATATAACTGCAAGACCGATAGAATCATTAAAGGAGTCAGGTGCAGATTTTGCTATAGTTGGGGAAGGTGAAGAAACAGCAGTTGAGTTGGCAGATGCTGTCGAAAATAATACACCTCTTTCATCTATAAAGGGATTAGGTTATAAGGAGCATGGAAAGTATTTCTTAAATGAGAGGAGAGAATTAATTTCAGACTTGGATAAAATTCCAATGCCTGCATGGGATTTAATTCCGCCAAATAAATATCCGTTTGCTCCTCACGGAGCCTTTGCAAAGCGGTTTCCTGTGGCGCCGATAATAACAACAAGAGGCTGTCCTTTTAACTGCAGTTTTTGTTCTTCAAAATCTACGTGGTTAATGAGATTAAGGTTCAGAACTCCAAAAAATGTTGTTGATGAGATTGAATTTCTTGCAAACAAATTCGGAGTAAAGGAATTTCATTTTGAAGATGACAATTTTACTGCAAAGAAACAACATGCGATGGAAGTTTGCGATGAAATAATAAAAAGGGGGTTGGATATATCATGGGCATGCCCGAATGGTGTGAGAATTGACAGGATTGATATGGAACTTCTTGAAAAAATGAAGGCATCAGGATGCTACCTGCTCGCTTTTGGAATAGAGTCGGGGTCGCAGGAAATTCTGGACAAGGCAAATAAGAAATTGGATATCAAACTTGTTCCTAAAATAATTAGAATGGCAAAGGATGTTGGGATTGAAACATGGGGATTTTTTATTATAGGATTGCCTGGGGAAACAGAAGAGACTGCAAACAAAACAATAGAATTTGCAAAGAAACTGCCTCTGGACAGGGCGCAGTTCTGCATGTTTACGCCTCTGCCCGGTTCTGATGCATATAGAAACTGGATAAGAGAAGCAGATATAAAACAGATTGACTGGGAGAAGTTTAACTTTTTTAATATAGTTTATGAAAATAAAAATCTGCCTCAAAGCAAACTCTGCAAACTGCAGAAAAAAGCATTCAGGGAGTTTTATTTCAGACCAAAAATTTTATTCAATCTTATAAGAAAAATAAAACCCGCTCAGGTTAAGTGGCTGATAAAACGTGTCATGGCATACAAGTATTTTAGTTGATGATTAAAATGAGGGGAGTTGATTTTTCGCTGGTTCTTCCAGCATATAACGAAGCGAAAAATCTTGAACATTGTGTCAGGGCTGTGCAGAAAAGTCTGAAAGGTTTTGATTATGAGATAATAATTGCAGAGGACGGAAGCACTGACGGCACAGATAAAATTGCTGAGAATCTTGCAAGCCGGGATAAGAAAATAAAATTTATACACAGCGAAAAGAAGCTTGGCAGAGGTCTTGCATTGAAAAGAGCGTTTAAAATTGCAAGAGGAAGGGCAATGGGTTATATTGATGTTGATATAGCAACAGACATAAAACATCTGAAAGAATTGATAAAATATTCAAAAAATTATGATGTTGTTACAGGGTCAAGATATTTATCAAATTCTAAAACATCAAGGCCTTTGTTAAGAGATTTTGTGTCAAGAACTTACAATTTTTTGGTAAGGTTCTTGCTTGGTTGCAGAGTTTATGATTCTCAATGCGGTTTTAAGGCGTTTTCAAGAAAATTTGTTGAAAATGAAATTTTTAGAATAAAGGAAAAATCATGGGCATGGGATACTGTTGTATTAGCGACTGCTTTAAAGAAAGGTTATAAAGTGAAAGAATTCCCTGTGAAATGGCAGGAAAAAAGAGAATCTGCACATTCCGCTTCGCTTGGAAGGATTTATAAGGACATAAAAATTCATGGCAAGATTTTGATTAAACTTTTTATGAAATATAGGTTAGGAGTATATGTAAAAATTTAGAGATAAATAACGCTTTTTTAGTAAAATTTGTAGTTTAAATGAATATTTGAATCTATTTTTAATAGTGTCTCTATATATTTATTGAAGCATTTAGGAAAGTGATGTAAATGAAATTAGCCTTAATTAGTCTTGACAAATCAGGGGGAACGCCGCC
>CAZJGC010000025.1:0-6188 GCA_964545795.1 uncultured archaeon | reverse complement strand
ATTGCCAAAATATAAGTAATTTGCAGGCAATAAAGGTTTTATGATTAGCAAGGTAATTCTTAAAAATTGGCGTTCGCATTTCAGAAGCGAACTTGAATTCAGCGAAGGCACAAACTGCCTTATAGGAAGAATGGGTTCAGGAAAAAGTTCTGTTATGGATGCTATTTGTTTTGGATTATTCGGCACATTTCCTGCCTTGCAGCAAAGAAAAATAAAGCTGGAAGATGTTGTAATGAAAAAGCCAAAAAGGCAACTTTCCGGAGAAGTTGAGATTTTGTTTGATATAAACAATGACACATACAGCGTGAAAAGAACAATAGAAAAAGGCAGGTCTTCTTCTGAGTTAAGGAAAAACGGGCAATTGATAGAAGCCCCGCAGTCGCAAAAAGTTACGGAAGAGATTGAGAAACTGCTAAAAATGGATTATGATTTGTTCACAAGGGCAGTTTATTCCGAACAAAACCAGCTTGATATGTTTCTTACAATACCAAAAGGCCAGAGAATGAAAAAAATTGACGGATTGTTGAAACTGGACAAGTTTGGAAAGGCGCGCTCATCCGCTATTTCTCTTTTAAACAGGTTTGAATCGGCTCTGGAGGAGATTGAGAAGTTTATGGATAATTCTGAGGCGGAAAATGTAAAAAAACAGGTTATTGAGTTGGAGCATGAAATAGAGGAAGAAAAAAAGAATGCGGAAGAAATGAGGAAAAAGATTGAATTTCTTGATAAACAGATAAAGACCAAAAAGGAAGAAGCCATGGAATATGAGAGCAAAGAAAAGGAAATAACAAGAATGAATATTGAACTTACGGCGTTAATTGCAGAAAACAAAATGCTGAAAGCAGAAATAGATGATGCGGAAAAATTGCTTTCAAGATACGGCAATATAGAGGATTCTGAAAAAAGTGCATATGAAAAATACAAACTGACAAAAAGCAGGATAGAAGCCATGCGGTCGGAAATTGAAGCCATGCAGAAAGAATTTACTGAAAAGTCTGTCACTCTTGAATCTTTAAAGAAAAAATTTTCTGAACTTGAAATTAGTAAAAATGAACTTGAGAAAATAAGGGAGAAACTTAATGAAGATAAATACAGGCATGCTAAAAGAAATTTTGAAGAGTGCAGCAATAAAATAAATGAAAAGAAAGTTTTAATAAAATCTATTGATGCAAAAATATCAGAACTTGGCAAAAGCACAAGAGAGCTTGAGAAATCAGGAAGCCATTGTCCTGTATGTTATCAAAATCTGACAGAGCAGGCAAAGAAAGAGATTATTGAAAGAAATAATAACCTTGCTTCTGATTTGAACAGCAAAAAAGCAGAAACAGAAAAAGAACTTATTGAACTCATGAAACAAATGTCGGAATTTGAGTTGATATGCAGGCAGGCAGATGCATATGAAAAAAGGCTTGCCGCAATAGGCGATGTTGAAGGCGAATATATCAGAGTTGCAGAGAATATAAAAACAATAGAAGAATTTATTGCCGGCAAAAAACCAGAGATAGACAGGAAGAAAACCTTGTTTGAGCAGGAGCGTCTCAATCTGGAAAAAATTCAGGAAGAAATATCTGTTTTGAGAAGTCTTATTGAAAAAAGCATGGAAGCCAAAAAGAAAAGAGACAAGCATAATGAAAACATGGAAAAGATAAATGAGCTTCAAAAAAAGATATCTCTGATTTCCTTTGACAAAGATAAACTTAATTCAATAAGAAAGGAAATAGAGAGTTTGCTCTCAGAGAAGGCATCTGTTTCAGGCAGGCTTGAATCTGTTAATATTGTTTATTTGGAAAAACAGAAAAGAATAGATGAATTAAAGAAGAAGTCAGAAATTCTGGAGAAATACAAAACTGAATACAGAAAAACAAAAGGAATTATTGAGCAGTTAAAACTTCTTGAAAAAGCCCTGTTAACAACCCAGATACAGTTGAGAAAAAACTTTGTAACAACAATAAATCAGGTTATGCATGAGATGTGGCAGGAGATTTATCCTTATTCTGATTTTTCTTCTGTAAGGCTTGCAGTGAATGGAGATTATGTGCTTGAACTTGAAGATATGAACGGCTGGGTTTCCGTGGATTCGGTATCAGGCGGAGAAAGGTCAATTGCATGCCTTGTTTTAAGAATTGCATTTGCTCTTGTGCTTGCTCCGCAATTAAGATGGCTTGTTCTGGATGAGCCTACGCATAATCTTGATTCAAAAGCCGTGAGCGAGCTTGCAAGGATACTTAAGGAAAAAATATCAGAGTATGTGGATCAGGTATTCATAATTACCCATGACCCTGCTCTTGAGAATGCGGTGTCAGGCTGCCTCTACAAATTTGAAAAAGATGATTTCACGAGAGCAGTTAGAATGGAATAAGAAGTTACTTGTTTATGTAAATTGTTTCTTTAAGACCGTAAATTGATGCTACCATTTCTTCTTTATTTTCAAAAAGATTGCCTTCGCTTATTTCTGGATTAATATCATTATGTATTTCGCATGCATATATATCCCAATCATTGTATTCTGCATAACCGCATTCCTGTTGTTTAACTTTGCGGTGATATACAGTTTCTTTATCAGCCATTTTGACACCTTAATATATTTTTATTGTTCCATCAGGAAGAATTTCTGCTTCTTTTCCTGTTTTGGTTCTAATATATACAACATCTTTTATAGGGTTGTATGACACATGAGAAACATTATTTTTGTTGTCGTGTGAAATAGAATATTCATCTTCCATATTTCTTAATTCATAGTCTATTAGTCTTTTAAGTTCAATTGATTGCGAGGTTCTGGACATGCGGGTTTTTTTCTTTTCACTTTTTGGGTTTGGTTTTATGTCATATCTTGATTCAAACATTTATTATCACCCCAAGTTTAACTCTCTAATAGTAGAAAATTAAAACATTTAAGTGTTTCCATTGTCAGATAAATGCATTGATGTCTTCCCTTTTTTGTTGTTTGTCAGAAGAGAAATTAATAGCGGCTTCTTCAAGCGGTATTCCCTTTTCCGAACTTTTGCTGTTTTTCCTGCGGATTTTTACAAAAACAGGATAATTTACTGCCTCTCCAACAATAAGGGCTTCTCCGACTCTAAGGGAAGATATTGTTTTCAGAACATCAGATGTTATTCCTTCAGATGTTTCTCCTATATGCTTTAAGTCATAGGGGTTTGTTACTCTCAATATTATATCTGTATTGCATTGGCTTAAGACAGTTGTGCTTAAGTTTATGGGTCTCTGGGAAATAAGGCATAGTGCAGAATGAAACTTTCTGCCTTCTCTTGCAATCTTTTCTATTATATGCCTGCTTATTGCATGTTCTTGTTTGGCTGTTTCAGGCACAAAGTTATGCGCCTCTTCCAATACAAGCAGGAAAGGAGGGATTTTTCCTTTTCTGCGTGCATCAAAGAGTTTTTTTGCCACGTAAGTTACCACTATCTGTTTTTCGCGCTGGCTTGTCATATCGGAAATGTCAATAACAGTCATGTGCCCCTGTTTTGCAAGTTTTTCCAGGGGCGGGTTGTCATATCCTGCAAAGAGTTTTGTGCTTTCCAGATTCAATAATAATGTTTGCAGGATTTCTTTTGTTGCTGTCTTTATTTCAGATTTTTCCATTAACTGAATAATATCCTTTAGTTCATAACTGCCTTTGAACTTTTTCTTTGCATCTGCTAATAATTTTCCAAGTTCTCTCTTCTGCACGCCGGACAGCGAACTTATGAATTCGGATATCATGGATGCGGAAAGTCCCGGCACAGCTATTCTGAATTCCTCACCAAGTATAATATTGGTTTTCTTCATATAATTTTCATCTTCCCCAAATCCGATATATTCTCCATGCGTGTCAATAACTACTATTGCTATATTGCCATGCTCCGGTTTTCTTGACAATAATTCTTCAAGAAGCACAGATGTGAGATAACTTTTTCCTGAGCCGCTCATTGCCAATATAGCCAGATGCTTTTGCAAAAGCCGCGTCATGTTCAGTTTTGCAGGAACATTATGATGTTCTATATTTCCTAAAAACAGGCCTTTGTCAGAGTCAAAACCGAAAAACTTTGATAAAATATCATTGGAAGCAATATAAACTTTTGTTCCTGGAGAGACAGGGGCGGAATTTCTTTCAAAAACATTTCCGTTGTCAGAATATACGCCCAAACAAACAGCTTCGGCTACATTAAATTCCCATCTGTCAGATGGAAACATTTGGTTCAGCGGTTTGCCTGAGCGTTCAAATTCTTTTACAGTTTCAGCCCTTTCAAAATATTTGTTTGTTCTTATTATGTCAGAAATTCTTGCTATAACACTTCCTTCATTATTTTTGACAGAAACATATTGCCCTTTTTTTACATTGCCTTCTGCAACAAAGCAGAATTCTGAGCTGTTTGGCGTTCTGTCTGTTGAAACAACTATGCCTGCATAATTCTCATTCATAAGGAATACTATTTAATTTGTTCTATTTATTTTTTTATATTTAATAAAAACAATAGGATAGATATGAATGAAAGAATAAAGAAAATAGTAAGGAAGCATGTTCTTGCAAATGCTGTGCAGTTTGGGAAAGTTAATGAAAAAGCCGTGCTTGGAAAGGTTTTGGCTGAACTTCCTGAAATGAGAAAGAATATTAATGAAATAAGAAGCGAAATTGCCAAAATAGCAAAAGATGTTGAGTCTTTGCCTCCTGAACAAAGAAAAAAGGAGCTTGACAAAACAGGGTGGGTAAAAGTAGAGAAAAAGGAAAGAACAGGTTTGCCGCCTCTTCCTAATGCTGAAAAGGGAAAGGTTGTTACAAGGTTTCCGCCGTTTCCGTCAGGGGCGCTTCATATAGGAAATATGAAGCCTGCAGTAATTTCATATGAATATGCAAAGATGTATAATGGGAAATTTGTTGTAAGGATAGAAGATACCGACCCGGATAAAATATTTGATGGTGCCGTTGAACTTATAAAAAAGGACTTGGAAGTAATGGGGTTGAAATATGATAAATTTTATTTGTGTTCATCGCATTTTGAGAAGCAATATTCTCTTATAAGATATCTCTTGAGAAACGGAAAGGCTTATGTATGCACATGCAAAGCAGTGAAAAAAGAAGGAAAAAATGCGGTTTCAAAAAAAGCATGCATGCACAGAGATAATGATGTTGAGTTGAATCTGGAATTATTTGAGAAGATGTTTGCATTAAATCAGGGAGATGCTGTTGTAAGGCTTAGGACAGATGTTCATGACCCTAATCCTGCATTGCGCGACCCTGTGCTTGCAAGAATAAAGGATGGCGTAAATCCTTTGACAGGAAAAAAACACAAGGTGTATCCTTCTTATAATTTCAATTCCGCTGTTGAAGATTATATTTCCGGAGTGACTCATATATTTCGCGGAGCAGAGCATGCTTTTAATACAGAGATACAGAAAAAGATTTTTGAAGCTTTAGATTGGAAAAAGTTCCCCACAACAATAAATTTCGGGTTTATGTATATAGAGGGCGAGGAAAAAGTTCATAAACGGTATATAAGAGAAGGTTTGAGGCAGGGCAAATTCTCTGGCTGGGATGATCCAAGGCTTGGGCAGTATGGTTTAATAAGGGCTCTTATCAGAAGAGGCATAATGCCTGAAGCAATAAAGAATATGATAATTTCATTTGGAGTAAATCCTCAGACAATCAGATTCAGTTGGGACAGGCTTTATTCGGAAAACAGAAAAGTAATAGATAAAACATCAGAAAGATATTTTGTTGTTGCTGAACCTGTAGAGATAGAACTTGACAAAACAGAAAAAAAGATAGTAAAGGCTCCTAAGCTTCCAGGTTCAGAAAAATTCAGAAAAATTCAGGTAAGCAAAAAACTTTTTGTTGAGAAAAGCGATTTTGAAAAGTTCAAAGGAAAAGAAATCAGGCTTATGCATTTCTGCAATATTATTCTTGGCAAAAAAGCAACTGTTGTTGCTGACAATTTGGATGCAAGGAAAATACACTGGGTGCCATACGATTGCGTTGACGCAAAGGTAATAATGCCTGATGGAAGAGAAATAAAAGCTGTTGCAGAGCCGGAAATATCAAAAGTAAATGCAGGGCAGATAATTCAGGGAGAAAGATTTGGTTTCATGAGGGTTGACAAGAAAAAACCTTTAGTTTGTTATTTCGCGCACAAATAATTTCTCACTTTTACCATTCTATAAATGGTATAATATATGTTTTATCATTATCATGG
>CAZJGC010000024.1:0-7168 GCA_964545795.1 uncultured archaeon | reverse complement strand
TAATATCTAAACTTGCATCATTCCCTGCATCAACATAATCATCTGTTCCGTCAAACTGCAAAGCAGAGCCAAACTTTCCTGCTGTCCATATTGGTCCTGAACCTGATGGCAGAAGACTTCCGTCATTTCCATTCCCTGACTTGTCATAAACTTTGTTGCCTGAACCTTCGTCAAAACTCCAGTATCCAACCAGACCATCTTTATTAGGCTCCAGTTCTATCAGTGCCTGGACAAAAGCGGCTCCGTTTGTTAATTTCAGGTTATGTCTGTCCATGGAAAACTGCCACAAACCTGATATGTTTACTGTTCCTGTCTGGTCTTCTCCTATCTCTTCAAGGGAGTGTTCCACCTTCACGTCATCTATGAATACTGACAATGAATTGTTAGTTATCACGCCTTTTCCGCAGTTTCTCAAGTATATCTGGTTTTTGGATACTGCATCTATTTTCAGGCAGCCTGATAACTGCTTTGTAAGTTCTGATGTTGTTTCCTCTGTTGTTGATGTTACTGTTCCTGTAAGCGCAGAAGACCATACATAAACAACAGAGATTAGAGAAATGGAAATTAACAATAAGAGAACAACAACTATTATTGCGGAGATTGCTTTTGACATATTGTTTATTTTCTTAGGATTTATAAAAAGATTTGTTAAATCTAAACTCATTATCTATTAATGAATTGTCTCTTGAAAGATATATTTTTATGTATGAAGCAACAGTAACGTTTTTGTCAGAGGTGTAAGTAAAGTTTTTTTCCATGCCTTCTGATGTATATTTCAAACTTATATTAAATGTTGTTGGCAAACTAAAATTTTTTGATATTGCTGCGCCTGTTGGCAAGTTGGAAAATGATGTGTTCTGACCATCGCTTATATTCATGCTTATATTATAGATTGTTGAACCAAGAAAATTCCCAAGAGTTATAGTAAGATTGTTGTTGCCAATAAATGCAGTAGAGTAAATTATTTTTATGTTATAACTTCTTTTATTAAAAGCATTATAAGTTAAATTTGAGAAATTCAGCATGTTTGTTTCAAGATTCTGATATGAGTTTGACTGAGATAATGATATGTCTATTGTCTTTTTGTATTCATTTATTATATTGTCTATGTTTTTTCCTATGTCATTTCCAAGGTAAAAAGACTGCTTTGATTCTGTTGTTGTCTGGACTTTAAGAAGTATTAAGCCAAGAAGCACAATAACTGATATAATAAGGAATACTTGGGCTTTCATATCAATGACCATACAAGCATATTAACAACTATTGGATTAAATGTGCTGCCTTCGCCTGCTATAATATAAATTATTGAGGCAGTTGTTTTATTTGTATTTGCGGTTGCGCAACCATCGCAAAAACCAATTGAAAAGTTCAATGTTTTCGGCATGCATGAAGAGATATATGCATTTATTTGCGTGTTGTTGTTAAGTGCATAATGCCTTAAAATTCCTTTGCTGTCCAAATATTTCAAACATTCATATGCGCTGTCTGCCATAGACACTGATTCAAAACTGCTGGTTTCAACTGAGCCATTGTAAATGATAAGAATTGTTGACAATATTAAAATGCCTGCTATCATTGATTCTAACGTATGCAAATATCCTTTCATAAGTTTAATTGCTTCTGATTTTATTTATATGCTACCATATTTTTATTTCTGCCATGCAAGTTCCAAAATCTCCTGTTTTATTTCTTGCTATAACTGATTTTCTTGATGCAATGACATTAGCGTCATCGGGAACATGTTTTCCAAAACTTTCTCCGCATACAGTCACATTAAAGTGATTTTTCAAGCCAAGCGAATTGCGCACTTCATTGTACGACAGGTTCTGGGCACCGCTGATTTTGTCATCTGAAATTATTTTTACTTGCGGAGATTTGATATATATTGGCTTTGTAAAATTATAGAGCGCTTTTATCTCATCTTCCGATAAAGAACGGTTCCATACATGAACATCGTCTATAGTGCCATTGAAAGCGGAAACGCCAGACCCGCCATTATCCCTGCCTATTGCAAAAGCAACAGAAACAGCAGAACCAAGCCCTTGATTTACTGATGATATGTAATTGCCATTTTTATAAAATTTTGCTGTTGTGCCGTTGTTTGTTACAACTATATGGTTCCATACATCAGGAAGAACATTTGCTCCAGAACTAAAATAAGGATTTCCGTTATACCAGCCTATTTCTTTGCTTGAATCTCTAATAAAAACCAGATAATTGGTTCCTTTGCCTGCTATGCTATGGTCGGTTCCGTCAGCATGATAATTTATCCATGCAGAAATTGTGATTTCATTGGTAATGTCAAGAGTTTTTTTGTTTCCGATAAAAACATAATCATCCACGCCGTCAAAAACCAAACCACTTTTTCTGTAACCATTTGCCAATCTAATGCAATCTGCATTATTAAAGCAAGTTGCAGAACCGTTCATTAATTGACCATCGTTATGGTTGTTTGTAGCATCTAACGTATAGTTGGAAGCGTTAACAGAATCAAATTTCCAGTATCCAACAAGGGAATCTTCATATAAATTTAGCGTGTAGTTTTTCCATGGTTCTGTTTTGTTGGAATAATACAAATAATATGTTTTTGAAGAGTTTCCTGTCAAATTAATCAGAAATTGTATGTTTGCTTCTTTCAGATAGTTGCCTGAACAGTATGTTGCATTATAGAAAGTAAAGTTTGTTTCATTGAAAAAAGAGTCATAGAGGCGAATGCTGTTGTTATATACATTATACCTGCATTGTTCGTCTAATGCAAGATAAATATCTATCTCTTCATTTGTTTTATTGACACCAGAATTGTCTTTTAATATTATTGGAATTCTGTTTGTAGTGTCTTGCAATCCAATCCTGACAGGCGTTGTATTCATGGTTTCCCAATCTTCAGGTATTCCTTTGCTGTCAAAAAACAACCGCTTCATATAATTCATAACATTTTTCATGTCATCTGAAACGGGCGGCGTTTGCCGCGAAAAATAATTTGATATATATGTCATTGAAAATGATACTACCATGAACATAATAAAGAATGCTATTGCAAAATCTATCTGGTTAAATGCTTTCATATGTTATAATTGGTTGTTTTAATAAAAAGGTTATTGTATATTTACAAAAACCACAAGAGAATTTCCCAAAACAATAGTGTCTTTTTTTGTTCCGTTAACATTTGCTCTGAAGTATCTGAGAGTCGCGTTCTTTCCGCTTCTTATATATCCCTGGACGTTTACATCCATGTTGAAAAGCGTATAATTAACTGTAACTTCAGGAGCGAAAGTCTTGCCAATTATCATTGCATTGTTATAGGAAACATTGTTTTCACTTAAGTTTGATATCCATATGCTGCCAGATTGCTGCAACTCAATAATATAGTTTCTGCCTGCAACCTTTTCCGGCAATATTAAATCAACGCTTCCCAGCAAAACTGAAGTATTTGCCTGCGGGTTTATAGAAGAACTTTTCAGACTATAAAGTTTTGATATTTCATCTGCAATTATATGTATGTTTTTATTCAGTTCCACATTTATTGTTTCTTTTATGTATGAGTCATAAATGTACCATATCATTGCAGATATGAAAATTAACACAACAATTCCCACTGCCATGAATATGCTGTGCGAAACTAGTGGAGATATTGCTTTCATTTAATTCACTTTTATGGTTTTCCCGGCCTTCTAAATGCAACAAAACTTTGCTTATTGCCCCCCTCTATTAATAAAACAAAATTATATATTTTTCCGGGTGTTAAGCAGAACTGCGGTTCTATTGAAAAGTAGCCATTGGTAAATGAGGATTCATACGTGTCCCCTGTTTCCACTACAGTAAGCTTTACTGTTCCGCTGTTTATTGTTGCGCCTGATTCTGAGTCAAATGCCCAGCCAGATACAGAATAATTTCTGAAGGAACATGCGGTGCTGTTTCTTGAGCATGTTATTGTTGTTGTTGTGGCGCTGTTTATAGAAAGGTTGTATGTGCAGTTTTTGGAGACTCCCAAATAAGTTGAGTTTACAAGCACAGTATTTGCGTTTAGATTGCTTACAAACAGTTTTGCAAAGTAATTTCCGCTTAAATCGCTTGCAACGGTTGTTGAGTTGAATACAGTAGTGCTGTTTTTTATTTGAATTGTTACTGGCTGATTTGTTAATGCGGAAGCGCCATCAGAAATATTCCCAGTTATTATTATTGTTGAGTTTTCAACATATGGTCCTCCTGCATCGCATGATAATAATATATTTCTAATCACATACTCCCAAGCATCTGTCCTGTTTTCCGACCCGTCTAAATCAATGCCATACCATGTATAATTATAAGTTCCAGCAGTGCCTAACTGGGCTTGCGTGAAGTTGATATACCAAGTATCCGAAATATTCTGGACAGCAGGAGTTGTTGCAATTGTATAATTTGTTAGCGTTCCGTCAGGTCTTCCCAACTGGAATGTTGCGTTTGCAAAGTTTCCATCAGGGTCTGTCCAATTTATCTGAAATCCATAAGTTTTGCCTGTATCATAAACTTGCGGGCTTGATAACTTCGTGGCATTTGAAGACCATTGCGGTTCCATGTTTACAATTTCTTCTGCTCCAAGAGTTGCTGTTGGCTCTGGGGAGGCGTATTTGCGAACTAAAATCCAATCAACATTTATAGTAGAATCTGCGTTTCCTGGGTTCCAAGGATTTGATATTTCAAATCTAACTAATTGAGAAGATGAAGGTATACTGTTCGTGTTTTGATGTAACAGAATATCATTTATATATGATTCTACTAATCCGCTTGACCATCTAAGTTCATAAACATTCCATGTATTTCTTTGGTCGCCATCTATCTGATATTGTGCCGGATTTGCGCCATCATATGTGTTTGTGCCAATAGAGAATGTAGTATGGTCAGAAGTTAGTAATGCGTATGTTGACCAATCTGGGGCGGTAAAACCCATATGTGTAAATGCGTCAATACCTGTTTCATCGTAGTTAGCTCTGAAACGAACAATGCTTGGCTGGGTAAATGTTGAAGTTGATGTCAACCTTTCTGAATAATATCCGCCCCCACTAACACTACCTGTTTCATCAATTGTAACTATGCCTGCCGAAATAGTCGGCGTCCCGTATGTTGTCCATTTGCTTAAATCTCCGTTGAAATCATCAAAGAACTCAAATGTTGCTGTTCCATTGCTCTCGCTAATTGTAGAAGGATTCCCATAATACATGTAAACGGTTTCCGTGGAATTTGCAGCAATGGAAGGAACTTTAATCCAAAAAGTTGAATTTGCGCCGTCTGTTGTATTGCAGGACTCTATCCAGTAGGGAATTTCCACTTCGCTTAAAGAAGAAGAGTTATACCATGTGAATCTTGTGTCATTGCAGTATTGCTGGATTTTTCCCTGTTCATATAGCAGAGAAGTGTTTATAACGTTTATTTTTGCCTGATAATCTGTTAAATTATCATAAGAACCATTTATTGTTATTGAAGTGCGGTATGTCCAAGAACTGTTCCACCAGGCATAAGACGGCTGAACGAATAGGAATAATAAAAAAAATAAAGCCAATAACGCAATTAATCTCATATCTCTTAATTATAAACCCTAATATTTAAAAAATGTTTATAAATTCCTCTTCATTGTAAAGAAGTCTATTGCGGCTTCAAATTCTTCTTTGTTTTGAATATCTGAGAAATATTCATTGAATTTCTTTCTCGCGGTTTCTGCAAATTCTTGAGCTTTCTTTTCAGCAAATTCCACCGAGCCTTTTTCTTTCATCAAATTTATTATATACTCAACTTCTTCATTTGTTTTTTCTTCTCTTTTTTTGCGCATTATCTCAAGCACTTTATTGCGTTCTTCACCTTCTGTATTTTTAATTAAGTGTATAAGCAATAATGTTCTTTTTCCTTCAAATATGTCTCCTCCTATTTCCTTTCCATAGACAGAGCCTTTTCCTACAATATTTAATATATCGTCTCTTATCTGAAAACCTATTCCTAATGGTATGCCAACCTCAGATAGTTTTCTTAATGTATCGTCATCTTTGCCTGCAATTATTGCCCCTAATCTTAAAGGTCCTGCTATTGTATATTCTGCAGATTTTCCATATGCTATCTTTTCAAAATCGCTGTATTCAAGTTTTTCAAGGTCTGTTTTGAATGTGGTATAAAGTTCAAGATGCTGCCCTTTTATTGTTATATCCAAGAATCTTTCAAATTCCTTTATGATTTTGAGTGCGGTTTCATTTCCGAGAATCTTAAAGTTGTCTATAAGCGCTTTCCACATAATTAAATTCAGATAATCTCCCGCATTTATTGCAGTTTCATTTCCATATATTTTTTGCAGAGCAGGTTTACCTCTTCTCTCTTCTGATTTGTCCATAAAGTCATCATGAACAAGGAGCCAGTCCTCTGACATTTGCATTGCAGCAGCGGTTTTTACTGCTTTTTCAGGATTTCCGCCAAATGCTTCGCATGATAAAAGAACAAGGCAGCCTCTGCCATATTTTCCTTGTCTTAACGGATATTCATTTACAACTTCTGCAAAGTTGAATGGTCCGTCCTTTGGCAAGTAATTCTGCACTTCCTTCCAGATAACAGGTTTTTTTCTCGCAAGAACTTCTTTGAAATCTATCATATTGTTTCTTTTGTTATTAATTATTTAAATATAGATTTTCAACATTCGTCTTCTGCCGAATCAAAAATATTCATATTTATATACTACTTATTAGTTAATATTAAATAAAGTTTTGGCCTTGAGCAAGCCAAAACAAAAAAATATGTGAGCGCTATGGTCAAATATGTGAGCGGCGCGGAATATCCGCGCATTGATGACTTTGAGGCAAGATATAACAGCGATGAGAATCAGGTTCTTGACTCTCTAACAAGAATAGAGCAGAAGGCAAAAGAATATGGAGTAGACATTGATTCTGTTTACAATAAGATTGGTTTTGACCCAATCTCATTTTTATTAAACAACAAAAACGATGCATGGCTAAGGGAAACAGAAAATTATGTTTCAGTTGTGATTGAGAGAACAGGCAGGAAAAAGAATTTCATAAAAGATGAAAATGCTGTTCTTGGTTTTTTTGAAACAGCAGAAACAGGGCATGAAACCGGCAGAAAAGGATTTCTTGGCAGGGTAATTAACTGGATAGAAAAACATCCATACTTGAGCGCTGCTGCTTTGCTGGCAGCA
>CAZJGC010000023.1:0-8565 GCA_964545795.1 uncultured archaeon | reverse complement strand
CAGTGAAAAAACCATACTGCAGGAAATGCAGCTATTATGAACTGTGCTGGTGTTAAAACGTAATATTGCCCAGCAGTTTGTCTCATATATTGCCACCATGCTTCTCTCATTTCTTATCTGAACAGGGGTAGCAAAAAATATCAATAAAAAATTCTCTGAGCTGAATTTTTCGAAACCTACGAAGATATCGAAAAATTAAATATAGAAATTAAGAATAAATAATCCTATGCAGAAGAACTATTATATTTTGCAAAGCGGCAGGCTAAAAAGAAAGCAGAACACCTTATATCTTGAAAACATAAACGGAAAAAAGGCATTTCCTGTAAATGCCGTAGATTCCATATTTGCCTTCGGAGAGATTGATATAAACTCAAAATTGTTGAATTTTCTTTCGCAGAATAAAATACCTGTCCATTTCTTCAATTATTATGGATTTTACTCAGGAAGTTTTTATCCGAGAGAATACCTGAATTCAGGGCTTCTTATAGTAAAACAGGTTGAGCACTATCTTATCAGCGAAAAAAGAATTGAAATTGCAAAGGAATTTGTAAACACAGCAAGTTATAACATGCTCCAGAACCTGAAATACTACAAAAAACAAGGAAAGGCGGTTGAAACAATAATACAGGCGATAGAACAAGAACGCAGACAAATATCTCCTGTTGGCAATGTCCCAGAGCTCATGGGCATTGAAGGCAGAATAAGAGATAATTACTACAACGCGTTTAAAAATATATTAAGGCCCGGATTTGAAATTGAGAAAAGAGTAAAAAGGCCGCCTAACAATATGATAAACTGTTTGATTTCTTTTGGAAATTCTTTAATTTATGCAACTGTTCTTTCAGAGATATACAGAACACAACTAAACCCGACAATCTCATATCTGCATGAACCAAGCGAAAGAAGATTTTCGCTGAGCCTTGATATAAGCGAAATTTTCAAGCCGATAATTGCAGACAGAATAATATTTAATCTTGTAAATAACAGATTGATAAAGGAGAAACACTTCATGAAAGAGTTGAACTACTGCTATTTGAATGATAATGGAAAAAAACTGTTTATAACAGAATATAACAAAAAATTGAATACAACAATAAAGCACAGGAAACTTAAAAGAAATGTTTCCTACCAGAGGCTGATAAGGCTGGAGTGTTACAAACTGATAAAACACCTGTTGGGAGAACAAAAATACGAAGGATTTAAGATGTGGTGGTAAAATATATATATTGAGTATCTTAATATAGCTGATATGGATGATAAATATAGACTGTTACAATTGGGGGCACTACTTCACGATATAGGCAAAATCGTTCAAAGAGATATAGGAAAAAAAGAAGGTAATCATTCAGAGTTAGGTTATAAGTTTTTAAAAGGATGGAGTGAAGATATAGCGAGATTTGCAAAGTTTCATCATAAAGACGAAATACCTAATCCTGATTTTGAAAGATTAAATATAGTTCAACAGAATCTTTTATGGATGGTTTATGAGGCAGATAATCTATCGTCTATCGAAAGAGGGGAAAAGGAGGGTGAATTTAATCCAAAAAATCCCCTTATCTCAATATTTTCAAGCATCAGAGGTATCAAAAGTAAGATTGATGAGCATAAGATAAAAGCTAGAGCATATCCACTAACAATGCTTGATTTTGATAATTTTGTCTTTCCTGGATTTGAGAAAGATAAAGCAGAAGACAGAATACCACATAAAAGCTATGAAAAAATCTATGAGGAATTTAAACATAAATTCCCAGATTTACACCCTGATTTAATGTTGGCATTTCTTGAAAAAGTTGCGACATTTATTCCTGCAAGAACAGGTGGAAATGAAAACATATCTCTATTTGACCATTTAAAAACAACATGTGCAATTGCATCCTGCATGTACCTATATCATAAAAATGAATTGGATAAAGATATAAAAAATGAAATATTGGATAGAACAAAAGAGAAATATCTGCTCATCAGTGGTGATATTTCAGGCATTCAAAAGTTTATTTATAATATAACTTCTAAAGGAGCATTAAAACTTCTGAGAGCACGGTCGTTTTTCTTAGAGATGATTTCAGAGGATTTTGTTCAGGAGCTACTGGACGAATTAAAGCTCTCAAGAACGAATTTGCTCTATTGTGCTGGAGGACATTTTTACATTCTCGCCCCCAATATAGATGAAGTTAAACAAAAAATTGGTAATCTTAAAAGAACGTTAAATGAATGGCTTTTTAACAGATTTGAAGGAAATCTGTATTACGCTGTTGATTATCTTCCTTTTGAAGGATTAAAATTTAAGAATTTCTCAAAAGTGTGGGAAGAGATTGGAAAAAGGTTAGCAGAAGATAAATCAACGAAATTTAAGGAGTTTCTTCTTGAGAAACCAAATCAGTTTTTAAGAGAAGATTGTAGAGATAGAGAGTATCATAACAAAAAAGAACTATGCGATGCCTGTAAGGTGTTTGTATCAAAAGTGTTTCCGGTAGATGATAAAAAATATTGTGATTTGTGTTATAAACTCTTTGAAGTTGGAAAGAAATTAGCAGATAAGAATAAATTTTATATATTAAGATATAAGGAAATAAGCAGCTCAGATTTGGAACTACCATTCTCTCATATTAAAATTGAGAGAGGTATTAAAGACATAGAAAGAGAAAATTTCAATACTCTTTTCCAGATTAATTCTTTGGAGATAAATGAAATTTTGAAATTAAAAAATGGAAGAGAATTTACATTTGTTGTTTTAGCGTTTTCTAATTATTCTTCTGGAAAGGATTTAGATAAACTGGCAGAAGATTCTGAAGGAATTAAAAAGATTGGTATTTTGAGGATGGACGTTGACGATCTTGGGAGAATCTTCAGAGAAGGACTACCTGAAGAATTGAGAACGATTTCAAGAATAACAAACATATCGAGATTTTTAAATTATTTTTTCAAGGGTTATCTAAACCTGCTTGGAAAATTTAAGGATAGAAATGTAATTGGGATTTGCAGTAGTATTTGGGGTAATGGAAGACTAAAAGCAAGAAGGAATAGGGATTTTACTATAGTATATGCAGGCGGAGATGATTTGCTTATAGTTGGGGGATGGGATGATGTTTTCGAGCTCGCATTCGATATTAACGCTTTATTCAGAAAATATGTTGGAGAAAATGATAACATCACTATTTCTGCTTCCTTCTGCATTTTTGACCCAAAGTTTCCTTTTTACAAGATGGCAGAGATATCTGGAATAAAAGAAGACATTGCAAAGGATGAAGGTAAAAACAGGATATGGATGTTTGATAGAGGAATAAAGAATGAATTTAAGGAGAAGCATGGATTCAAAGAATCAATTGAGTGGGAAAAGTTCTTACAAGTTTGGAGAGATGTTTTTCCTTTGCTAAATAAAGCAAGTAGGGGAACAATTACAAAATTATTTAGAATCAACAATTTATATAAGGAATACCCAAATAAAATCTTATGGGCAGTAAATTTAGCATACTGGTACGGAAGATTGGAAGAAAATGAAAAGAAGAAGTTTGAAATAATTATGGAAAGATACTCTAAAATAGACGTAAGACAAATATCTGTTATTTATCATATTGACGTTCCATTAAGAATAGCAGACTTTGCAGCAAGAGGTGAATAGAATGAATGAATTTGAGATGCTGTTAAAAGAAGGGAAGCATGTGGAGTTTGTAGAAAAGTTAAACGAATTAGATAAGAAAATTCGTGATGCGAAAAATAATAAAAATTGGGATATTAAAAATAAGTTAGAAAAAGAAAAAGGAAATATACTGCAATTCTGTAAAAAATATATCGAAACAAACAAATTTCCTTCGGATGAGATGGAACTGCTTAATCTGAGTTGCATTCTTGGTGTTTATCTTGCAAAGAAGCGAAATGATTTAAAGACCACCCAGATAAGAAAAATGCTTGACAGGTTCAATTCAATAGAGGGCAATAAAGAGAAGTTTGATAAAGAAGAATTGATTAAGCTAAAACCAATTTTAGCATATACTTCAGCACGACATCCAGAGAGTAAGGAACTTGTGAGAATTTTAGATAACTCTATAAGCCGGATAAATAGTTTTGATGAGTTCAGTAAGATATGTGAATTTTTACGGGCAGTGGTTGCATATCATAAACTTGCAGGAGGGAGTGATTAAAATGTTGCTTGGAAAGGTAAGTTTGAAAGGAGAAATGGAGCTGAAAACTGGTTTGCACGTCGGTGCAAGTAAGGAAACAATGAAAATAGGAGGGATTGATAGCCCTGTTGTGAGAGACCCGATAACCGATTATCCATACATACCTGGTAGCTCTTTGAAAGGAAAAATGAGGACTTTATGGGAGCAGTTGAATAAAGCAGAGAATAAAATAGATTACAACCTCAAAAGCCCTGTACAAAGGCACGAATGTGAAAGTAGAGATAAGGCTGAGAAATGTATTGTCTGCAGACTTTTCGGCTCTGCAAAAGGTAATTTTCCGTCAAGAATCATTGTCAGGGATCTGCATCTAACAAAAGAAAGCAAAGAGAAGCTGAAAAACATAGATACAGGTTTAAAATACACTGAATGGAAGTTTGAGAATGTCATTGACAGGATAACTGCACAGGCAAACCCAAGGCAGATAGAAAGAGTGCCAGCAGGCAGTAAATTTGATTTTGAGATTATATACAATATAGAGAGTAAAGAGGATGTAGAAGTTGATTTAATAAATATTCAGAAATGTATTGAGTTGTTAAAAGAGGATTATCTTGGTGGGCATGGCTCAAGAGGCTATGGTAAAGTTGAGTTTCCTGAAATCACAATTACAGTAAAGAGAATAGAATACTATCTCAAAGGAGATGAGAATGCTATAAAAGAGAATTGTAGAAATCTGGATGAGGTAATACGATTCATAAGGGATAGTAATGAGAATAATCAGATTGAATTTTGACTCACCTCTGCATGTTGGAGAAATAGGGATTGGACTGGAGGAATGCTCGCCAGTAATTCATTCTGATACGATTTTCAATGCCATAATAAACGCATACTCTTTGATGCATACTGAAAATGAGACAAAAGAATTTATAAGGAGTTTTGAGAATGTTAAACTCACCTCTGCATTTCCTTTTAATAAGGATGAGATCTTTTTTCCAAGACCAAGAATAAAACTGAATGCAGATGAAAAGATAATATCAAAGTATTCTAAGAAAATTAAAAAGGCAGAGTTTGTTTCAAAGAAATTTTTTGAAAAAATGATAAATTATAACTATATTGATGAAAAAGAAATTCAGGAATTTGTAAAAGAAAAAATCTTCTATAAAGAATATCAGATTCCAAAAGTATATCTTGACAGGGAAACGAAAAAATCGGATTTTTTCTTCATAAGTGCTATAAAATTTGAGGATAAGTGCGGATTGTGGTTTTCAGTTGAGTGCGAGAAGGGAATTTATAAGGATATAATTTCATGTTTGCGATTGTTACAGGATGAGGGTTTTGGCGGAAAAAGAACATGGGGTTATGGACTGTTTAGCTTTGAGGAAGATGATATTGAGTTGAGATTGCCTCGTACTCCAGAGATGTATGTATTGCTCTCATTATTCTATCCAGACGATAATGAAAAAGCCTTGTTTGATGGAAGATCGGCATCATGGGATTTTGTATTAAGAGGTGGATTTTCCAACATGAAAAGAAAGCCAAGAATAAGAATGGTCAAAGAAGGAAGTGTTTTTGATACCATGCCGAAAGGGAGCATATTAGCATTTGATAAGTTTTGCCATTATGGATTAGCATACGCTATCCCGGCATTGGGAGGTAAGAAGAATGGCTGAGCTGGAAATTCTCTCTCCTCTGCATGTAGGTAATGGAAAGGTGCTTGGCTTGATAGATTTTGTTTTAAAAGCTAATAAATTCGTTAAGATTAGGTTTGATAAGCTTGCCGAGTATTGTTATGAAAATAACATAAATCTGGCAGGAGGTATTGAAGATGGTAAATTCAAGGTGAGATACGGGAAAAAGAGGTTTTTCAGTGTTGAGAAGTTTTTGGAATATTATAGGATGGACCACAGTCTTTTTGCTGAATATGAAATTCCTGCGAATATTGAAGAGAGAAAGAGGGAGACAAAGATAGAGGTAAGAGAGTTTATCAAAAATGTTGAAAAGAAACCCTACCTTCCAGGCAGTTCGATTAAAGGTGGTATAAGAACAGCATTGCTATGGAAAGTTTTGAAAAAGGATATATTCAACAAATACTGTGATGTATTAATGAAAAATAGAAGCAAAAGAAAAAATCCATGTAAGAATCTTGAAGAAAAAATTTTTGGAAAAGTGCATGAGGATATTTTTAGGGTCTTGAGAGTTTCTGATACAATGCCTTTGGGACTGAGTAATCTTAATGTTAGCGAGATAAAAATAATTGGAAATCCTACCGCTATTCCAACCTATGTGGAGTGTTTGAAAAAAGGAAAAACAATGTTTGATTTGTGGATAGATGAAAAATTGTTAGAGGAAAGATTTGGAGAGAATAAATTAAAGGAGTATTTTAGAGTTGATAAGATACTCAAGGTATGCAACGAGTTCTCTATGGCGGTTGTGGAGAAACAACTAAAGTATAATAATTTTACAAATGATACGAAAAAGTTTTTTGTTGAGTTGAAAAATCGTATAAAAGAATGCAAAGAGAATGAAGCAATACTGAATACTGGATGGGGTGGCGGATGGTATTCAAAAACAATCGGATTGGAGATAGAAACATATAAAGAATGGGATAGATTAAGAATAAAACTTAATCTTGGAAAGAATCTAAGAACCAAAAGATTTGTTATTAATTTTCCAAAGACAAGAAGAGTAACGATTGATGGAGTGCCCTTAGGCTGGGTGAAGGTGCGAGTATGAAGAGTATAGTGGTAGCAAATGTGGGAAATAGTGATTTGGGGAAAGGAGATGAAACTTATTTTGATATAAGGAAGGATAACATATATGAGAAAAGTAAAGAGTTTTATGAGAGTAATAACTTCAATTTTGAAGCTATTTTGCTGGAACCCCTAATAAAGGAGCTTATTAAAGATTTCGAGATAGAGTGGATCTATTTATTTGCTACTGAACAGCGACCTTTTCATCCCAAGGATACTATATATGTTGCTAAGATTATTAAGGAGATACTGACTAAGAGGTTTCAGATTGAGAATATAGAGCTTGTGTATATACATGAGAACCCATCTGATTATGATAAAATGTTCACAATATATGAGAATGAAATTGAGAAAATGTCCTCTGATGCTGATGTGATTCATGTTTCAATAACAGGAGGAACGTCTGCGCAGAATACAGCGCTATTGATACACTCTCTTTTGAAATTTGGAAACAGGGTTCAGGCAATCTATAAACCAATGGGCGTAAAGGAGCCAAAAAAATTCAAAATAGGAGAGGAAATTGCCAGAATTTTATTATATGAGCAGGTGAAAGCACTGGAGAGCAAACATCTATATAGTGCTGCAGTAGAAATTGCTGAGAGATACAATCTTTTAACGAATAAGGATATTCATATACTGAGGTCAAAGGAGCACAGAGCATTGTTTGATTTTGAAGCATGTATTAAAGACTTGGAGAAAGTATCAGATGCTACTTTTGGTGAAGAAAAAGTAAGAGTAAAGAAGGAGATAGAAGAGATAAATAGACTAAAAGAGGGCCTCAAGAATAAAGAGCCTTTTAGTGAAGAGTACTTTTTAACATATAAAGCATTGATAAAGGAACTTTGCACTAATATGAAGTTAAAGTGGGGACAGAGAGCGTATGCGGATTTTTTAGGGCGACTATTCAGGTTTGAAGAGGCACTGTTGAGATATGTATTTGAGAAAGAGACAAATGTTACTACTAAAAAAATAAAAGAAGAATATAAAGATTTTGAAAGATATGTAAATGATAATGAAGAACTTTTGGATTTTTTAGGAAAAAATGGTATAAAGTTAGAGCATATTGAACCAAATCGCAGGGTTTTAAGAAAGATACTTGAATTCTGGGTGACGAAAAAAGCTAAGCAAAAACTAGGTATAATATATAGGTTTGTGAAAAAAATAAATGAGCCAGAAGGTAATAGTCTTGCAGATTTGAGAAATAAATCGATTCTGGCCCATGGTTTTGAAGGTATTTCAAAGGATGATTTTGAAAAATATAAAGATATTTTGGACGATATCCAGAACATTTCAAGATGGCTAGAGTGATGTCGATGTATACAATAATAGTCTATGATGTTTCTGTTGAAAGAGTTAATAAGGTTTGCCAGTTTTTAAGACAGAATCTTCATTGGATACAAAACTCCGTATTTGAAGGAGAGTTGTCTGAATCCCATCTTCAAAGAATTAAGCAGGGGTTGAAAAACATAATAAATGAAAAAGAAGATTCTGTATTGTTTTTTACAATAGCAAATAAAAACTGGCTGAAAAAAGAGAGATTAGGAATAGAGAAAAACGATACTTCCTGTATTTTGTAGTGAGCATTTATATATGCCATGCACTATCTCAGGTTGACGATCAATTTTTTATATTTTCGCATCTATTTGTTTATATACGCCAATATCGGGCGGGTTTGAATAGAACTAAAGTAGTATTGAAAT
>CAZJGC010000022.1:0-8831 GCA_964545795.1 uncultured archaeon | reverse complement strand
CGGCGGCGAACTTAAGCACGGGAACATTGCTCTTATAGAAGAGAACACGCCGTGCGTCGTCTTTGTTTCAGAAGAAAATGAAAAAGAAATTATAAGCAATGCCATTGAGTTGAAGTCAAGAGGCGCTTTTATTATCGGCGTTGGACCTAAAAACAATGATGTTTTTGACTTTTTTGTAAAAGTTCGCGAGGCAGGCAATCTAAATGCTATAGTTCAGATAATACCAATGCAGATACTTGCTTATCAGCTTGCCTTGCTTCGCGGTTGCGACCCGGACAAGCCAAGAAATCTTGCAAAATCCGTAACAGTGAAATAAATGAAAAGGCAATACAGAGTTCCTGATTTCAGAAATTATTTCAGAAATCCTTTGACAGCGTTTGAAAGGGCAAAAAAGTTTTTTGAAAAACATAAAGGAAAGCATGTGCATAAATCTGCTGAAGTTCATAAACTGTCAGTAGTTGAGTCTCCGTGTTTTATAGGACCAGGAACTGTTGTTGGGCCGTTTGCGCATATAAGACCTTACACCTTTATTGGAAGCAATTGTTTTATTGGGCCATATTCTCAGGTCAAGGCTTCTATTATTTTGAATAATACAAATATTCCTCATTTGAACTATGTTGGAGATTCCATAGTCGGAGAAAACTGCAATCTCGGTGCAGGGACAAAAATAGCAAATCTGCGTTTTGATGAAAGGAATATAAAAATAGAATGTTTCGGAGAAAGAGTAAATTCAGGCAGAAGAAAACTTGGTGCTGTAATAGGAAGCAATGTTAAAACAGGAGTAAACTGCTCTATTATGCCCGGAGTTAAAGTCGGGTCAAATTCATGGATAGGTCCGGGTGTTGTGGTGGATAAGGATATAGATGAAAATGTTTTTTATGGGTTTAGGAACGGCAGTATTGTAAAAATAAAGAAGGAGGTATTGTTATGCAGGCAGTAGTTCTTGCAGCCGGTTTTGGCAAAAGAATGCGTCCGCTCACAGACAGTATGCCAAAACCTCTTATACCAGTAAACGGAAAACCGTTTCTTTGGTATGTTTTGAAAAACCTTCAGAAAGCAGGTTTTGATAATGTCATAATTGTTGGGGGATATAAGATAGAGATGATAGGGGAATTTTTAAGGCAGCATAAGTTCGGCGCAACTGTAATAAATCAAAAAGAAATTTTAGGAACAGCCCATGCTATTGCTTCCGCAAAGCCTTTAATAGATGATGATTTTGTTGTTCTTATGTCTGACAATCTCTGCTCTCCCTTTGATTTGAAAAAGTTTATGATAGAAGATGATATGAATTATGTCGGAGGAATTTTTCATAATATGGCAGAAAAGTATGGAAACCTTGCGGTTAATGGCGAATTTCTTGAAAAGATAGTTGAGAAGCCAAAACAAAAATTAGGCGGCATGATAAATGCCGGAATATACAAATTCACTCCTGAAATTTTTTCTGCAATCCGAAAAGTCAAAAAATCGGAAAGAGGAGAATATGAAATAACAGATGCTATATCAATTCTTTGCAATGCAAGGAAGGTAAAAATAATCAAAATAGATGGTTATTGGCTTGATATGGGAGTGCCTGAAGATATTCCTTTTATTGAGGAATTTTTAAACAGGCGCGGTGTTGAGCGTGAATATTGATAAAAGCATATTCAGGGCATATGACATAAGAGGAGTTTGCGGCAGTTCATTAACGCCTGAAATTATGGAGAGAATAGGAATTGTTATTGGCAGGCAGAATCCTGGCAAAAAATTTGTTGTAGGCAATGATATTAGAAAGTCAGGAGAAGAATTAAAGGATGCATTAATAGAGGGTTTGTTATGCGAAGGCGCAGATATAGTATATGCAGGCACTGCATCATTCGGAGAGACTCTTTTCGCGGGATGGAAAATGGAAAGAGACATAACTCTATATATTACTGCTTCTCATCTTCCTCCTGAGTGGAATGGTTTAAAGTTATATTATAGCAACGGAGAGCCTTTTTCCGAGATGCAAATAAAAGAGATTGGAGATATGGCAGAAAAAGTTTCTAAAATCCATCGCAGTGCTGGAAAGTTCAGGCGTGCGGACATTAGAAACGAATATATTGATTTTATAACTGAAAGATTTTCCATGCTTAAGGGAAGCAACTTAAAGGTTGTTCTTGACTGCGGCAATGGAAGCATGTGCCTTGTTGCTCCTGTAATATTAAAGAGGTTAGGTTTTGATGTTGTTGAGCTTTATTGCAGCGTTGATTCTGATTTTCCAAACAGGGAAAGCGAGCCTACTCCAGGCAGCACAAAGAGTTTATGCAAAAGAGTTGTTGAGGAAAGTGCAGATTTTGGCATTGCCTTTGATGGCGATGGAGACAGATGCGCCATAGTAGATAACAAAGGAAATTTTCTTGACGGAAGCCTGACAGGAGTGTTAATAGGAAAACATATGAACATCAAAGGAAAAAATGTGATTGCAAGCATTTCATGTTCAAGAAATGTAGAGGAAGAGTTGCACCCAATGGGCGCTAATGTAATAAGGGTTCCCGTAGGACATACGCATTTAATTTCAGCATGCAAAAAATATCAGGCTGTTTTTGGCATGGAAGAAAGCGGGCATATAGTCATGCCCGAATATTTTCTGTTTGATGATGCAATTCTGATACCGCTTAAAGTTGCGGAGATACTCATGAAATCGCGCAAAAGCCTCTCTGATATTGCAGGCAGAATAAAGGTTTATGCTTCCGGCAAATCTGAATTTTATTGCAACGACAATGCAAAATTTGCTGTTATTGAGGAATTGGAGCAGTTTTTTAAAGGAAAGTACAGTATAGATAAAACAGATGGAATCAGGCTTGAACTGGAAAATTCGCGTGTAATAATAAGAGCTTCAAATACCTCGCCGAAAATAAGAATGCATATTGAGTCGGATACTCATGAGAATGTTCAGAAATTAAACCAAAAGTTTTCTGAAATTTTAAAACAGATAATCAGTCATAAATCTTGACAATTTTTCCAAGAGCATTTGAAGGAAGGGCGCCTTTGAATTTTATTTTTATTGAACCTGAGCGCCCATGGGTTCCTGTGACTTTTCCTATGCATCTTTTTTTGTTTCTTGTCCATACAGCCTTTTTTCCAATAAGTTTTCCTGTTTCCCTTCTTTTTAGTTCAGGTATATGCACAATAACCTCTTTTGTATATGCAATCCTGTAATTTACTATTATTCCTTCCAAAACCATATTCTTCACTTTATATAAATTTAGAACTGCGCGTTTTATGCTTATCGGTTGCCATCAACTCTTAATGAATTTCACAATAATTTCCCTGTCCCTTGGTTTTGTGTCGCATTCATAGAAAAGAATGTCTTGCCATGTGCCAAGAACAAGCTCCCCATTCTTTACAGGTATTGTTTTGCTTGAACCAAGCAGACATGCGCGTATGTGGCTGTGCGCATTGTCAGGATGCTGATATATTTCATTTTCCGGCGCAATTTCGCTGAGTTTCTTTTTCAGGTCTTCAAGCAGCATTGCATCATCTTCATTAATTATTATTGCTCCTGTTGAGCCGGGGCAGAACACAATGCAAATGCCGTCTTTTATGCAAACCTTTTCCTTAACTTCATAAGTAATATTGTAGAATTTGTTTGGTTCTGTCCTTAATTTTATTATCATGATTGTCACTATCTTAAAATCTTCTTGGGCGCGCAACAAAAACCATGTATTTCTCGTCTTCATTTTCAATTTCTTCCAATATTCTTTTAACTATGAGTTCTCTCGGGTTCTGCAATAGTTTGACTCTTTCTTTTATGTCAGCGAAATTTTTGAAAGGAGATTTCTTTCTTTCGTCTATAATGTCCCACATGTGTTTTTTGCCTATGCCGGGCAGAAGTTCAAGTTGATGCATTCGCGTGCTTATTGGCTGAGCGTTATTAAAGAAGTTTACGAATCTTTCTTCATTCTTGTTCACTATATCTTCCACTACATGAGGCAGTTCAGACCTTGCAAATGCTGTCAGTTTATTAACATTTATCCTGCCTTTTATATGGTCAACTTTTTCCCGTTTTTCCTTTCCTATGTAAATAACATCTCCGTTGTTGACTTTCACATCATTTCTCAGGACAACTTCAAGCAGGGAGAAATATTTATTTCCAATTACCTGCGCTATAGGTTCCGGTTTCCTGTCTGTAGGATGTCCGTGTGGAAGAAAGTCTAACACTATCGCGTAATCATCTCTAAGCAGAGAAATCCCCTCACTTGTATTTTTTTACTATTTCTATTATTTTGTTGATTTCCTCTTCTTTCAATGAAAACCTTTCTCCTGCAAAAATCATTCTTACCTCGTCTGCGGTTGTTGGCAGAATGTTTATTATCTGCACAAACCTTTCTGGGTCCATATGCACTACAGAATTTAGCTCTTCACTGATTTTCTTTAGTTCAGAAGCCTTAAGTTTTGTAAATTTTTTCAAATGCTCCAAGGCAAGTTTCTGTTCATAATTAACTTCTCCTGTTTTCTCTCTTTTCAGCATTATATCTTTTGCTTCTGTCATTGTAATTGGCTTTGATTCAAGTATCTTCATAAATTTCACCTTTTATACGGTTTTCAGAAATCCAGCAATTTCAGATGTTCGGGTTTTGAAATGATTTGTTTCTCTTTTGAGCCGTCTTTTATATTTACTATATATGCGCGCCCTCTCTTGTCAACTATCTTTCCTGTCAAACCATGAAATCTGCGGAACGGCATTGAACGCGAACTTGAGTTTAGGACAATTGCAACTTTTTGCCCAATTTCAAATGTTCTTAAATAGTCGTTTACAGTAAATTTCTTTGGGTTGCGAAGTTTGCTTCTTGTCCTTCTTTTTGCGCCTTTTGACTTTTTAACCATATAAACACCAAGAATAATTTGATTTAAAGATTTATAAAGATTAAATATATTTGATTATTTATGACAGATGCCTTTCAGGTGCCGCCTTATGATGATTTGATAGCAGATTATAAGACAGACAAAAAGAAAAATAGTAATCATAAAGGCATATTCTTAGAATTTAAGGTTTCCGAAATTTATGGAGATGCGTGCCTTCTTGATATTTATAATGCCTCTCCTGTTGATAAGGAACAGATTATTGCAAGAGTTGAAGAATATGGAAAAGAGGCGCCGTCAGCAAGCGTGCTCTTTTCCAAGGTAGAGGAAAATAAATATGAAAATGATGGTTTTAAAATTGATAATTTTCAGGACCCGGGCGTTAAGATAATAAAAGATGAAACTGTGCTTAGAGGAGTTGAAGTTTATCCTGAAGGAAAAAATAAATTAGGTTACAGCACGGCTTTTTACAAAGGGGAAGATATTAAGAAATTAAAGAAAGTTGCCAAAGTTCCGAAAATGAAAGATTTAACTGCTGTTGAATTAATGAATGAAGACGCTATTGGGCTTTTCACAAGACCTGAAATTTCTGTTCCAGAAAGAAAATATCCTGTTAAGGAAATAGGTTTTATTAAAATAGATTCTATTGATGAGATCAATAATGATACAATACGAAAAGCGAAGACAGTGATAAAATTTGCTGAAGATGAGTGGGGAGGAATAAACAATGCTTATTATCATAATGGAGAGATTTTATGCCTGATGCATATTGCCAAATCAGGAAATTTAGATGCAACAAAGCATTATTGTGCAGCGGTTTGCGTGTTTGAGCCTGAAACAAATAAAGTTTCAAATCTGGAAGTTATTGCTACAAGAGAGGATTTTCCTGACGGTTCTGTCAAAAGAATTCCTGGAAAAAATCCTGATTTTTTGCGCGATATTGTGTTTCCTACAGCATTGGAGAGATATAATGGAGAAGTTAATCTTTATGCAGGCGTAAGCGATGCTATGGTTGGCAAAAAGCCCGTAACTCTTTCAAAAAAGTTAAGAAGGATGTTGCCTAAGTAGGGATTGAATATTTTTTATTTTTATTACATCCAGAATTTTGCATACCGCTTTTTGTCCAAGCAGTTCTGATACAGACGGTTTTGTTCTTCCTTCATCTCCTGATATAAGTTCTTTTATGTAGAGTCCGGCTTCTGTTGTAACTGTGATTTCTATTTTCTTTTTGTTTATAATTTTGAATTTTATGTCTTTCACTTCTCTTTTTCGCAGTTTGTCAGCTCTTCTATGAAGCACTCTTTTAGGAGTTCTCTGTTTTATTATGCCTTTTAATTTTTTCAGTTTTACCAAATCCTTTTTGTCAATTGGCTTTTCCAGAGCTATAATTGCTCTATAAGTTTTGTCGGGTTTTGCAAGTTTTATTAATCTTACTGTTTTCATGTCAGCAAATTTCAGGTGCTTTACATTTACCTTTCCTTTGTTTATTTCTTTTATTATTTTTTTCAGGTCAATTTCTCTTATTTTTGGCTCTGTTATTTCAATTACAAATGGCCGCCAGCCAAGGCAAAGAGCATCAATGTCTTCTCTTCCGCATCCATGAAACTTGCAGTCAAAGCCTTTCGTTGCTTTTAAAATAGGCCTGCCTATTATCTGTTCAACTGAGTTTCTGTATTTATGCGGGGTTCCCCATTTGCATTGGGGTATGCCTCTTACAAGTTTCTGATAATAGCCGAAAATAAATAAAGGAGTTATTTGCATATCAATCTTATTATTTTCCAAGTCAAGCAGAATTCTTATATCAGGGTTTGTTGTATCAGCTTTTTTTCCGGATAATTTTTCAAGCGCTTTCCCAACTTCGCGGTTCACTTCAGCTCTTAACGATTCGCAGTAATCTATTCCGGTTTCTTCCCATAATTCTTCTTCTCTATTCAGCAGGTCATTTGAAATTTTTGAGCCAATCAAAAATGTGCGAAACTGATATTTTGCTGTTTTTTTCAATATTTTTTCAGCAATTTTTGGTATTGACTCAAAGAAATTGTTGCATATAGAGCATTTTTCTTTTTTTAAGGAAAGTTTTGCCGCTTCTTTATTATATCTGAATTTATAAGAGTGAAAATTGTTCATGTCGCACTTTAATTCAGAGTTGCTGTCTATTAGCATTGCGGCAAATGTTCTTATAACTTCGCCGCGCTCTTTGTTTGTATATCCCGATAAAAGTTGCGCGAACTGCCTGCCCAAACAGTTGTTGCAAACAGGTTTCTCAAGAATTTTTGCTATTTTGTCAATCATAAATACAAATGGTATGTTGATTATAAAAAGGTTAACAAGAAGTGGCGCCCGGGTCGGGACTTTCAAAACAGGTTTTCTCTCCTCACCTTTTTTCTAAAAGGGAAATGAGGGAAAACCATCAGGTTCTCTCCTCACCTTTTTTCTAAAAGGGAAAGAGGGTAGAGGGAGAAAACCGTAGGTTGTCTCCCCTTTTGAACCCGAGTCACAGCCTGTCTGTTTAATATCGACAGGGCCGTATTCCAGTTGAAAGGCAATTACTGGACCACTATACTACCCAGGCGTTCCATTAAATTTATGTTTTTATAATTTAAATATTTCAATATTTCGTCTCTGGCAAAATTAATGGTTTCACCAATAGTTCCTGTATTTACCAAAAAAGATTTAAGTATAGAAGTTAATCTTATTAAAGAAGATTTTTATGAGATTTGGTGGTGAGATCAATGTTTGCGCACATATTGGAATTAATTCAACAGATAGCGGAAGACAGAACTGTGCCAAGAAACATTAGGTCAAGCTGCGAAGAATGCATAAAAATATTGCAGAGCGAACAAGAGAACTCAATTAAAATAAATGCAGTGGTTTCCATTCTGGATGAAGTTACAAATGACCCAAACATACCAATGTATACAAGAACGCAGGTATGGAATATAGTGTCTCTGCTGGAGTCATTGAATGACAAACGATAAGTTTAAATCTGTTGTGTTTTAAATAATAATAATCAAAATATGGAGGTTGTATTGCTATGGTTCTTGATGCCATATTTGGAAAAAATGTTCCCAAAGAACTTGGTGAAGATGAGTTTATAGAACTTGATACAGATTCTATTGATTCCGCAACAGGCAAGGTGCAAATAAAGATTGATAAAATAGAAGATTTTGTTGATGCTGACAGGGTGCAGAAACACTTAAGAGATGGTTCAATAGTTTTTGCAAAGATAAAGTCGCTTAAAGAAAAGGATATTTCTGAATTAAAAAGGGCTATTGACAAATTAAGAAAGACAACAATTGCAATGAACGGCGATATTGCTGGCATAGAAGAAGATTGGATAATATTGACTCCTTCTTATGCGCATGTTGTCAGAGAGTGATGGGAATGAGGCCTATTGGGGCAAAGAAGTCGCAGTGGAAATATAGCAGAAAGAGAAAGAAAGCGAGGTTGTCTTTCAAAGATTTAAAAGGCAAGAAATTGCTTGAAAACAGAAGTTAATTTTTATTCTTTCTGTTGCGCATATTCTCCAAAATTCTTGGCAAATGCAGATAATAAAGTCTTAACTTTAAATTATTATAACTCTAAGTATTATTTGTATGAGAATAGGAATAATTGGCTCTATGCAGTTTGCTGAAAAAATGCTTGAAGTCAGAGACAAACTTCGGGAGATGGGGCATGATGCTTTTGTTACGGAACTTCATAAAGCATTAGTTGGCAAAAGCGATGAAGAGAAAGAGAAAATTAAAATTCATCAAAAATGCAACATGGATGCAATCCGCGAGTTCTGGAGAGCCATGCAAGGCGCTGATGCTGTTCTTGTTTTGAATTTTGATAAAAACGGCATTAAAAATTATATCGGCGGCAATACTTTAATGGAAATTGGTTTTGCCCATGTATTAAATCAAAAGATATTTTTGTGGAACCCAATTCCCGATATACCTTATTACAAAACCGAGATTGAGGCAGTTAAACCAATTGTTATTAATGGAGATTTAACAAAAATAAAATAA
>CAZJGC010000021.1:0-9230 GCA_964545795.1 uncultured archaeon | reverse complement strand
AGCATGAAAAATAAGGGAAGGTGCAGAACTTGAAATCCCTTATCAACCCTTTTGAAGAGCATGAAAAATAAGGGAAGGTGCAGAACTTGAAATCCCTTATCAACCCTTTTGAGAGTCCCGTTGGGCCCACCAATCATGCTTGGCGAAAACCTTTTTTAATCCCACAAACCATCTATATTTATGAAAGCAATATCCGCAATAATAGTTGTTGTTCTCTTATTGCTAATTTCCATTTCTCTAATTTCTGTTGTTTATGTATGGTCTTCTGCCCTTACAGGAACAGTGACATCAACAACAGAGGAAACAACATCAGAACTTACAAAGCAGTTGTCAGGCTGTTTGAAAATAGATGCAATATCCAAAAACCAGATATACTTGAGAAACTGCGGAAAAGGCGTGATAACAAACAACTCATTGTCAGTATTCATAGATGACGTGAAGGTGGGACACTCTGTTGAAGAGATAGGAGAAGACCAGACAGGAACAGTAAACATATCAGGTTTGTGGAAGTTTTCCATGGACAGGCACAACCTGAAATTAACAAACGGAGCAGCCTTTGTCCAAGCCCTTATAGAGTTGGAGCCTAACAAAGATGGTCTGGTTGGATATTGGAGTTTTGACGAAGGTTCAGGCAACAAAGTTTATGACAAATCAGGGAATGGGAATGACGGAAGTCTTTTGCCATCAGGTTCAGGACCAATATGGACAGCAGGAAAGTTTGGCTCTGCTTTGCAGTTTGACGGAACAGATGATTATGTTGAAGTATCTAATCCAGGAAGCATAAACGGAATATCAAAAGTCTTGACAGTTAGTGTCTGGATTAAACCAACATCAGGCAATCAAGGAAATCATATAATAGATGACATAAACGGCGCGTTTGGTAACGGCGGTTGGCTTTTTAGATTAAATGGAGTTGCATTTCCTTATGGTTTGTCTTTAGAATATTGGCAAAATGGCGCAAGCAGTTACACGGGAGCAGTTACAGCATCTAATGTTTTATTAAATAATGAATGGTATTATCTGACAGGAGTTATTAACATAAATCAGAATTACATAAAAATTTATGTGAACGGTGAGGAAAAAGCATCAAATACTGCATCCGGTCAGATTGGCCCTCATAATGACCCATTTAGAATAAGTTATCCGGATTGGGGCGTTTCCGGAACATATTTTAACGGTCTAATAGACGAAGTCCGCATCTATAACAAAGCCCTGACGCCAGACCAGACAGTTGTTATGAAAATGATTTAATAAAGGGAAATAAGTTTTATAAATCAGTAAATTTAATTCTACGTATGAAAAGAATTTCAGTATTGCTGATTTTATTAATTTTATTTATGCCTGTTTCGCTTGTTTTTGCTCAAAATATTGATGTAAGCGTTACTGCTCCAAAAAGCGTGTATGCAGGCGAAACCACCGAATTTGAAGTTTCTATTCAGAATAATGGGGTTTCTGATTGGTTTTCTCTTTCAGTTTTTGGAAAACATCCAGAATGGTTAACTCTAAAAAATTCAAATCTTTATATTGAGTCTGGAAAAAAAGCAACAACAAAAGTGTGGGTTTCTACATCTAAGAATGCTTTGCAGGCAACATATAAATATGATATAATAGTTTCAAGGGCTTCTGATAATTCAAAAACAGAGAAGCATGTTCTTGTTTCTGTCATGCAGAAGTCTGCTGTTGTTATAACTTCAGTTAATGCAGATTGCATGTCATGCAAGCCTGGTCAGGATGTTTCTGTTTCAGCAACCGTGAAAAATGTTGGGTCAAAAACATTAACAGGCCTTAAACTTTACTTTGAGTTCATGGGAACAACGCGCGTTGTAGATATAGGAACTCTTGAACCAGGTTCGGAAAAAACAATTATTGCAAACTTTTTAATAAACAAAATGGCAAATCCTGGAAATTATAATCTTTATTTGAGGTTAAAGAAACTGAATAAACTTTTAGACAACAAAACGCTTCAATTCTCGGTAAAGGGGTTTTCAGATATTGTTTCCGTTGAAAGAGAGGATAATAATCTGTTTGGAAGGCATGTTACAATAGAAGTAGCAAATAAAGGCAACATAGAAGCAGATTATCAGGTGACATCGCATTGCCTGCCGGCATGGTATGAGATTTATACAGGCTCAGAACATAAAATTTTGAATAATCAATGTTTATGGACAGGGAGCATTGGAGCGCATGAAAGAAAAGTGATAGAGTATTCTGAAATTTACTGGACATCAATACTTGCTTTGTTTGTGTTGATATTTCTTGTTGCTTATTTCTATCTTGGAACTGCAGATTTGGTTATAAAGAAAAAGATGATGCATAAGCGCCCTGTTGTTGAAGGAAAAAAATACTCGGTTTCTATAGAGGTTGCAAACAAAGGAAAATCCGTTGAGAATATTGTTGTGCGCGATAAAGTTCCTTCAATGTTTGAGGTTGAAAAGAGTTTTGAAACAATCAAGCCTGTTGTAAAGAAAACAGAGAAAGGGACTGAACTTGTATGGAAAGTTGGCAGGCTTAAGCCGGGAGAGATACGAATTCTGCATTATAAAGTAAAGACTCTTATTGGTTTAATTGGGACATATAAACTTCCACCTGCAAAACTTACAGGTAAACTTGACGGAAAATCAATAGCAAGAAAGTCAAACACAGTTGAAATACACGGCCCTAAAATCAGGTGAGAATTTTAATTTATAAAATCTTTTTGTATTTGTATTTTTTCAATAACCTTTCAATATCTTTGTAGGATTTCCCGCAAAGCATTCCGCCTGCAATAAAATTTTCCTGCGTAACGTCAGCAAGGCAGAATTCAGGCATTTTAAATGAATTTTTTTCTTCAATTGTGTTAAATTCAAAATCAATAAGAACCAAGCCTTTTAAGGGTCCATGGAATATGTCAAATTCTGCTGTTTTTCCATTGTAGATATAATAGTATCTTGTTTTATGAATTTTCTTTCCATTTAGTTTCATAAGTTCATTAAATTCTTTTTTTGTGAGCATTATTGTCTGCTCTTTCTGATGCGATGCATCTCCTGCTTTTACAGGCTCTTTTTTTGTTAGTTCATATTTGTTTCCATTCTTTCTGATTCTTAATTTCGGGTGTTTAGCAGATTCCGGAATATATTTGTCAATAATTTCTTTATGTTTGCATCTTAGCAGAGAATTAGGCAAGTATTTTGCAAGATATGTTTTCTCAAGTTCAATCATATAAAATTGTTGCAAACTCAATTTTATATAATTTCTGGCAATAATTTTATATAGGTTGTTGACAAACAAATAATAGCCCCAGGTAGCTCAATGGCGGAGCGTCCGGCTGTAGAGCAGCACTTCATGTGTTGCCGTTTAGCTTTCGCTCAGAATATAGAAACCGGAAGGTTGGGAGAAGTTTCTTTTATAAGAAACTCCTGATTTCAAAAAATGGAGCATTATATGCTTCCTTGAGATTCTCTCCCTGGGGACCATTCTTTTATGCATTTTCCCTTTTCTTGAGGAACAACTCTTAGTCTGCCTTCAAACTTCTTTTCAAGTTCTTTTCCTTCAAAATATTCATGCAGAAAAACAGCAAGCGCTGCAACTTCAGAGTGCGGCTGGTTTGTAATGCCTATATTATAGTCGCTTAACTCATACAAATCAGCCGGAACTTTCTCGCCGCCTATTGCAACAAGCAGTTTTTTGTTTTTTATTTCTTCTATTTTATTCTGAACAGGAATTCCATACATTGTCAAATGTATAATGCTGAATCCCTGCTTTCTGTAATCTTTGATGACATTTTTCCAGTTTTTTGCATATATTGCTTTGAAATTCCCGCCCCATTTTTCTGAAATGTTTGCAATAGATTCTAAAATGCTTTTGTCATAATCTCCTGAGATTATGATTTTATCAGCCCCAAACGCTCTTGCTACAAGCCCGCAGTGCGTTGTTATTCTTTTGTCTCTTGATATTCTATGACCTATTCTTAGAACAATAACATTCATAAATATAAATGCAATTGTTTATGATTTATATATTACTTATTATAAATTAGAGTAAGGTGTTTGCATGAGTTTTGAAGAGAATTTGGTGAATATGTTTGGCACGCTTTTCAATGTAATTCTTATTTTGTTCTTTCTGGCATCAATAAACAGTTATCTTAAACATAAAGAGAAAGTAAGAAAATTCATAAACAAGCTTAAAGAAACAGTTTTAGGCGCAAAGTAATGGTAGCCCCGAGCGGACTTTCAATAAAACAAGGGAATATATTTACTTTCCCTTAATTTCGAACCGCTGTCAATGGGTTTCCTTTTTTTCATTCGGAAATATCCGTCAATTCTTTGGACTATCCAAAGCCCATCATCCTTGGCCACTAGACTACGGGGCTATTATTATTTTAATGTTGCGTATTAAAGGTTAAATTTTTTTAGCAGCTTATAAACTTTTAAATATGGTAAAATATAAGTGTTTAACAAGGTGTAAATATGTTTTTGCTAATAATTGGCGGCATTGTTCTTTTGCTTCTTTTAGTTGTTATTCTAATGTATAATGGTTTGGTAAATTTAAGGAATCAGGTAAAAAATTCATGGGCTCAAATTGATGTCCAGCTTAAGAGAAGAAATGATTTAATACCAAACCTTATTGAGACTGTGAAGGGTTACATGAAGCATGAAAGGCAGGTTTTGGAGAATATAACAAAAGCGCGTTCTGCTGTATTAAAATCCAAAACAATACAAGACAAGGCAAAAGCGTCTAATATGTTGTCAGATACTTTAAAGTCTTTGTTTGCAGTATCAGAGAATTATCCGAATTTGAAAGCCAATGAGAATTTCTTGCAGTTGCAGGAAGAGTTGACAGGCACAGAAAATAAAATAGCATATGCAAGACAGCATTATAATGATGTTGTTATGTTATATAATATAAAGATTGAGTCTTTCCCAAGCAATATTATTGCAAGTATATTTAATTTTAAAAAAGAAACGCTTTTTAAGGCACCCGAGGAAGAGAAGAAGAACATAAAAGTTAAGTTTTAGTTTAGAAATTCGGATTCTTGGGGATAATAATGAGATTAATGTTTGATGAAGTCAGAAGCAATAAAATCAAATCATGGGTTCTGGTTATTTTTTTCATTCTTTTGATTTCTCTTTTAGGCAGCATAATAGGCATTATTTACGGCAACGTGTATATAGGAGTGGTTGTTGCTGTTGCAATTTCTATTATTTATTCTATAGCAGGATTTTATTCTGGCGATAAGATAATTCTTAAAACTACAGGGGCAAAACCTGTTACAAAAAAGGAATATCCGTTCCTGTATAATACAATAGAAGGGCTTGCAATATCGGCAGGAATAAAAACGCCAAAGGCTTATGTCATTGAAGATTCTGCGTTAAACGCTTTTGCAACCGGGCGCGACCCTGAACATGCGTCAATAACAGTTACTACTGGTTTGCTTGATAAAATGAACAGGCAGGAACTTGAAGGAGTAATAGCGCATGAGATGTCTCATATAAAGAACTATGATATACGTTTTATGATGCTGGCTGCTGTGCTTGTAGGGATTGTTACGTTGTTAAGCGATTTTTTGTTAAGAACGTTTTTATGGGGGAATGTCGGCAGAAGAGAATCTAAGGATAGCGGTCAGATTACTCTGATTTTTATTGTGTTGGGTTTGGTTTTGGCTTTGCTAACTCCTTTTATAGGCGAGATGATAAGGTTGGCTATAAGCAGAAAGAGAGAGTTTATGGCAGATGCTAACGGCGTTATACTTACGAGATATCCTCCCGGTCTTGCAAGTGCGTTAAGAAAGATTGCAAATGACCCGGATCCTCTTGTTGATAAAGCAAATAAAGCGACAGCGCATCTTTTCATTTCCACGCCTTTTAGAAAAGAGCGCGGATTTATTTCAAATCTCTTTTCCACGCATCCTCCGATTGAAGAGCGCATAAAAAGATTGGAAGAGATGTAACTTGCTTTTCATGTTTTTCTTGAGACAAAGATTGCTATTGAGTTATGGAACTTTGCATTTCTGTTTTTTAAACCGCGGTTTTTTAGAAATTCTTTTCTGAATGCCGCATTTTCATTTTGGATATAACTGCATCCGAAAAATGAGAAAAATCTTGGAATTAAGTTGAAGCGCAGCATAAATCTAATTTTTGATATAATGCTTCCTTTGCGCAAATTTATCGGACCTGAAACGCATTCATATTTTTTTATTAGTTTTAAAATATTTTTTGTCCAGTTTTTTGGCGGAACTGCATCTGCTGTGCAATAGGCAACTATTTCATGCTTTGATTTCTGGCAGCCTATATTTCTGGCTTCAATGAAGTTATCTGCATAAAAAATCTTTTTTGTATATTTTTTTGCTATTTTTACTGTTTTGTCCGTGGAATGGATATCAACTACTATAATTTCCGGTCTTATTTCCTGAAGATTCAATGCATTCAAGCATGATTCTATGTTTTTTTCTTTATTTTTTGCGCACACAACAACTGAAATTTTAAGAGGTTTGCTGTTTATGCAATAATTGTTATTAATTAAGGAGGCGTATAGGTTTTCAAGTTTTTGTATGCAGTTTTTTATGTCAAGCATATCGGCTGTTTTGTATGCATTTTTTACAAGTTTGGCTGTTGTATTTTTGTTTTTGTAAACAGATAAGATTTTCTTGCTCAAGTCGTTTATATCATTCGGCTTAAACAACAATCCATTGTAATTATTTTTTACAAATTCTTTTGAACCTGCAATGTTTGCTGCTATTACAGGAGTTCCGCTAGCCATGGCTTCAATAGTTACTATGCCCTGCGTGTCCGTGGTTGAAGGTATTACAAACAGGTCGCTTGAATTATACAACTTTATTTTTTCTTCCTCAGACACATAACCCAAGAATTTAATGTATTTTTCCATTCCAAGTTTTTTGACAAGGCTCTTCAATATAGTTTCATATGGGCCTTTTGACAGTATTAAAAGTTGCGAATTTGGCATTTTATTGACAATCTTCTTATATGCTTTTATTAATATGTCAATATTCTTTTCTTTGCATAAACGCCCGACATGCAATATTGTATATTTTCTGTTTTTTGTTCTTTTTCTTTTGTATAGTTTGGTTACAATGCCGTTTGGTATTGTTTCAATCTTTATTTTTATTTTATATTGCTTCAATACGTTTTTTGTGTAATTGCTTGGAACTGTTATTGCATCTGTTTTGTTGTAAAAGAAAGATATGTATTTGTTGAGCATTTTTTTATTGAGTTTCTTGAATACAGATATTCTGCTTCCTGGCAGATATTCCATATACTCATTCAGAAGAGTGTGGTATGTTGCCACAATAGGTATGTTTAATTTTTTGCCTACATATATGCCAAGCAGACCTATTGATGCGGGGGTATGAATATGTATTATGTCTGGGTCAATCCTTTTTATTTTAGAGATTATTTTTGGCGGGACAGGTATTGCTACTTTGTATTCAGGATATGGGATAAAGGTAAAGGATGAAATAGTGTGAATGTATTTGCCCTTTCTTAATTTTTTGTCTGCAGGGCAGAATATATGAATTTCATGACCATGTTCTCTTAATTCTCTGACAGTATCGTTTATAGAGGTAACAACGCCATTTACTTGGGGATTGTATGTATCAGTAAAGATAATTATTTTCATTGCAATCACTTCAATAGAAGTATTGATTAAAATATATTAAATAATTAATAAAGATAAATATTTATGAAATTGTCAATCATAATACCAACTTATAATGAGGAAAAATATATAAAAAACTGCATAAAATCAATTAGAAACTGCGAATTTTCGGATTATGAAATAATAGTTGTAGACGGAAGAAGCACCGATGATACTGTAAAAATAGCAAAAAAATATGCTGATAGAGTTGTTAAGGAAGAAGGAGAACTTTCAATAACAAATGCAAGAAATATGGGAGCGAGAATAGCTAAAGGCGAGTATGTTGCTTTTCTTGATGCTGATTCAATTGTTTGCAATGGCTGGGTTGATATTGTTCAGAAGAATTTAGGAAAAGGTGTTCTGGCTTTAGGCGGCCCTGTATACTATGGGAAATTCATATATGATATTTATTCCTTCCTGTTTTTTAAGATGAATAGTGCAATAAGGCGTTTTTTTAATTTTGTTTTTTTGTCTGCGAATAATTGCGTTTATAAAAGAGATTTCTTTTTAAAAATAGGGGGATTTGACAATGTTGTGTGCGAAGAGCAAATGATGGGAAGAAAAATAGGAAAATATAAAAAGAATATAGTTTTTATTAATAGTCTGAAAGTAAGGCTTTCATACAGGCGTTTTGAGAAATATGGTTTTCTCAGGACACTGTTAAACTGGTTTGTTGCTAATTTGTCATTAGTGATGGGAAAAGGCGTGCCTATAACATCGTATAAAAAATGTGTTGATTATGAAACTTATGAACACAGAGGAATGGACAAGCATATGGAATAGCAAAATTATAAAAGTTTTGGATTTTCCATGGAGATTCTTGATGTGGAGAAATTATTTGAAGCTTCTTAAGCAAATTAATATAGGTTCTGAATGCAAAGTGCTTGAGTTAGGTTCAGGCATGGGCATAAACAGTTTTAAATTGAAAAAGAAATTCAAATGTGATGTAACGCTTGTGGATAGTTGTTGTTCTGTTCTTGAAAAAAGCAAAGAGTTTTTCAGGAACAGGAACATGAAAGCAAATATTATAAAATCTGATGCATTAAGTGTTAAGTCTAAGGAGAAATATGATGTTGTATTCAGCGAAGGGCTTTTAGAGCATTTTTCAGGAAAGGAAAGAAAGGATATTTTTAAAAAGCATGTTGAGTTGGCAAAACCAAACGGATATATTATTGTCTTTGTTCCGAGGGATTCAAGAATATATTGGTTTATTAGGAAAATTTTAAATAAGATTGGATTATGGTATTATAATGAAGAGCCTTTTAGCGAAGAGGAAGTTTTAAATCTTTCAAAGGATAGTAAAATTAATGTGATTAGCGTCTTAAAACCATTTTTTGGTTTATGGATAGCAATATTGGCGCAAAAAGCGTAAATGCCTCGGTAGCAGAGCGGTAAATAAAAAGCCGAATGCGGCCGCCTTGTAAGCGGCAGATCGCCGGTTCAAAATAAGGGAAGGTGTTAGAACATGAATTCCCTTATCAACCCTTAATGAAGGGCATGAAAAATAAGGGAGGGTGCAGAAGTTGAAATCCCTTATCAACCCCGTTGTCCCATTTTAAGAAAGACACCCCCTTTTGTTGAAAGTCCGGCCCGGGGCTCCA
>CAZJGC010000020.1:0-9248 GCA_964545795.1 uncultured archaeon | reverse complement strand
CCATGATAATGATAAAACATATATTATACCATTTATAGAATGGTAAAAGTGAGAATATAAAAAACTCTGAGAGAAATATCTATCTATGAATATAAAGGTACATAACCTGACAAAAAAATTTTCAATAGATGCTGAAGTTGCCGACTCTTTTCTAAAACATGCAAAAGGTTTGTCATTTTCAAAAAAGAAAAACATGCTGTTTATAATGCCGCTAAAACGAAAGTGGAAATTCTGGATGTTTGGAATGCAGTATCCATTAAAAATAATTTATATTAATGAAGATAAGAGGATATTTGAGGTGCAATATGCGGAACCGCTTACTTTTGATGTAAGGACATGGAAGATTTACAAACCAAAACAACCATGCAGATATGTTCTTGAAGTTTCAGAAAAGTATAAGTTTGCAGTCGGAGATAAATTAGATTGGTAAAATAATATTTATTTTAGTATTTCTATCATGATATAGGGTGAATGTATGGACTCTGAAATTCTTGAGAAATACAAAAAAGCGGGAGCAATAGCAAAACAGGTTCTGGAATATGGAAAATCTTTAGTAAAGGAAGGCAGTTTAGTGCTTGATATTGCTGAGTTGATAGAAGAAAAGACAATAGAACTTGGAGGGCAAATAGCGTTTCCTGTCAATATAGGAATTAATGAAACTGCAGCGCATTTTACTCCTTTGCTTAATGATAATGCAGTAATAAGGAATGAAGATTATGTGAAAATAGATGTTGGCGTTCATATAGACGGGTATATTGGAGATACTGCTTTGACTGTAAGACCTGCTGGAAAAGATGAATTAATTGTTTGTTCTGAGAAAATGCTTGAAACTGCTTTAAAGATGTTTACGCCAGGCACTAAAATTTGCGAGATAGGAGAAGCAATAGAAAATGTTGCAAAAGAATTTGGATTTAATCCTATACGCAATTTAACAGGCCATGGGCTTGAGCAGTATAATTTGCATGCAGGAGTAACTATACCCAATATAAAAAATGAAAGCAATAAAATTTTGCAGCAGGGAGAAGTTTATGCAGTAGAACCTTTCTGCACAACAGGAACAGGTTTTGTAAAAGACCATGAACCATGCCTGATATTCCTGTATATGAATGATTCTCCTGTAAGAATGCCCGAGGCAAGAAAAATTATTGAACTTGCAAAAACCAAGTACAGCAGACTGCCGTTTGCAAAGCGATGGCTTCAAAACTATTTTTCTCCATTAAAACTTGAAATGGCTCTTAAACATCTTGGCAATTCGTTGCACAGGTATGCGCAGCTTAGAGAAGTATCGGGAAAGCCTGTTGCGCAGTCAGAACATACTGTTATTGTGCATGAAAAACCTGTAATAACAACAAAATAGCATATTTTTAAAGAAAAACAGTGTTATTTACATATTTAAAGTTTTAATTACAATTAATTATTGATGAATATGCCAAGAAAGAAAACGATAATTGCGGCAGCAACAATGGTTGGGCTTATAAAAGAAGCAGGGGCTGAAAGAGTAAGCAATTCGGCTGCAAAAGCGCTTGCAGAAGTTTTGATGGATATCGGCTTTGAAATTTCTGCTGAAGCTATAAAACTTGCAAAACATGCCAAAAGAAAGACAGTGAAAAGGGAAGATATAGAACTTGCAAAGCGGGTTATATAAGATAAGTGAGGAATTTAGGTTTATAAACATATTGTTGCATAATTCTATTTATGTCATTTACAATAGGTTTGGTTGGAAAGCCGTCTTCTGGAAAAAGCACATTTTTCAAGGCAGTCACATTAATAAATGTTCCAACTGCTTCATATCCATTTACAACAATAAAACCGAATTTTGGAGTGGGTTATGTGCGCGTGGAATGTGTTGAAAAGGATTTTAATGTGAAATGCCAGCCAAGATTTGGTTACTGCAAAAACGGCGAAAGGTTTGTGCCTGTAGAAATTATAGATGTTGCGGGACTTGTGCCAGATGCGCACAAAGGAAAAGGGCTTGGAAACCAGTTTTTGAATGATCTTAATCAGGCGGATGTTTTAATACATGTTGTAGATGCGACAGGATATACAGATGAGAATGGAGAACCTGCAGAGTCTCATGACCCTGCGAAAGATATAATATTTCTTGAAAAGGAGATTGATTTATGGTATTTTTCAATATTGAACCGCGGCTGGAAAAAAATTTCAAGAAACGATATTGTAAAGTCTATAGCTGAACATTTGTCAAGCTTTAAAGTTACTGAAGATATTGTAATGCAGGCTGCGTCAAATGCAAACCTAGATACAGAGAAGAGATGGAATGAGGAAGAAATAAAAAAATTGGCATCTGAAATAAGAAAAATTACAAAACCCATTTTAATTGCCTGCAACAAAATAGACGTGCTTTCGTCAAGAAAGAATTTTGAAAGGCTGAAAAAAGAATTTCCTGAAAAAATGATTGTGCCATGTTCTGCAGAATCTGAACTTGCTTTAAAAGAGGCTGAAAGGAAAGGAATTGTATCGTATATTCCAGGGGATAAGTTCTTTAGCATATTAAAACCGAATGAACTTAATGAAAAGCAGAAAAAGGCTCTGGAATTTATAAAATCCTTTATTGGCGAGTATGGAACAGGCGTGCAGCAATGCCTGAATGCAGCGGTTTTTGACTTTCTGAAATATGTTGCAATATTTCCTGGCGGCGTTAACAAATTGGCAGATAAGAATGGGAATGTTTTGCCTGATTGTTTTTTAATGCCCCCAAATTCTACTGCAAGAGATTTTGCATATAAAATTCATACTGACATAGGAAAGCATTTCCTCTATGCTATTGATGTGAGAACAAAAAAAAGAATAGGTGCGGAACATATATTGAAAAACAGGGATGTTATTGAGATTGTTTCCGCAGCCAAATAAATATAACATTCTTTGCTTAAGTTTTTTTAAGGAAAACCTTATCCTATATATCTTCTTGCATCATCATCTTTTGCCTTTGAAACAACAACTTTCTGTTTTTTAATTCTCCTGACTTCAATTTTTCCTATGTTCTTCTCATATTTTTTTAAGTTGTCTCTTAACACATTCAGAAAATCCTTTGCTACAATCGGGTCTATAATAATTGTCTTGTGTTTTATTGTTAAGGATTGTTTTCTTGTAGGTCCTATAGAGTCAAAGCGCGGTATTGTTTGCGTAAAGTCAATAACGAATTTGTTCGGATTATGCGAAACTGTTACGCCATCTGAGAAGAATCCAGGTTCGCTATGGTCTATGGACACTTCCATTTTTTGAATTTTTTCTTCCGACATTTTATCACCTTTTTATAATTTTCAAAATTATCCTATGTACCTTGTGCCTTCTTCTTCATCTATTTTTGCCTTTTTCAAGTCTTCAACTGCTTTCTGGTATTTCGCAAACATGTCTTCAGAAATGGAGGGCTTTACTTTCTTAAGCGCTTCATCAAAGTGTTTTTTAGTAACATGTTTGGCTTTAATGTCTTCTCTTAAGGCTGTCATTGCTGCTTCCCGCGCAAGTGCGCTCAAGTCAGCGCCTGAATAACCTTTTGTGAGTTTTGCCAATCTTTTTATATCAACTCCTTTCAGAGGCATATTTTTTGTATGAACTTTCAGAATCTCAAGCCTTGTGGCTTCATCCGGAGCAGGCACATAGATTGTTTTGTCAATTCTGCCAGGACGCAATAGTGCAGGGTCAATAATATCAGGTCTGTTTGTTGCAGCAAGCACAAGTATGTCAGACATTTCTTCAATTCCGGACATTTCAGTAAGCAGTTGCGATACAACCTGTTCAGTGACATGCGAACCTATGTCTGTTCCTCTCTTTGGTGCAAGCGCATCTATCTCATCTATAAAGATTATGCATGGTGAAACTTGTTTGGCTTTTCTGAACACTTCTCTTATTGCTTTCTCTGATTCTCCAACCCATTTGCTGTAGACCTGAGGTCCTTTTATTGAAATGAAATTAACTCCTGATTCGTTTGCAACAGCTTTTGCAATCATTGTTTTTCCGCAGCCCGGAGGACCATATAGCAAAATGCCTTTTGCAGGGGTTATTCCCATTTTCTTAAAACTTTCAGGATATTTCAAAGGCCATTCAACGCTTTCTCTTAGCGCCTGTTTTACTTCTTCCAACCCGCCTACATCTTTCCATCCCACTTTCGGTATTTCAACAAATACTTCTCTCATAGCAGATGGCTGAACCATGTGCAGCGCATACTCAAAATCTTTTTGCGTTACTTTCAGTTTTTCAAGAGTCTCTTTTGGTATTGGTTTGTCTTCTTCCAGAGCAGAAATTTGCGGAAGTATTCTTCTAAGCGCATGCATGCCTGCTTCTTTTGTTAGTGCCGCAATGTCTGCTCCAACAAAACCATGCGTAAGTTCCGCCAATTTGTCAAGGTTTACTTTTTCAAGAGGCATGTATCTTGTGTGAATCTGGAATATTTCTTTTCTTCCTTTTTTGTCCGGGACTCCTATTTCTATTTCCCTGTCAAACCTGCCTCCTCTCCTCAAGGCAGGGTCTATTGCATTAGGTCTGTTTGTTGCAGCAATTACAACGACTTTCCCCCTGCTTTTAAGTCCGTCCATTAATGTAAGCAGCTGGGATACCATTCTTCTTTCAACTTCTCCTGTTACTTCTTCCCTTTTTGGAGCAATCGCATCTATTTCATCTATGAAAATAATTGATGGCGCATTTTTCTCTGCCTCTTCAAATATTTTTCTGAGATTTGCTTCGCTTTCTCCATAGAATTTGCTTACAACTTCAGGTCCCGCAAGGCTTATAAAGTGCGCTCCGGATTCGTTTGCTACTGCTTTTGCCAACAGGGTTTTTCCTGTGCCCGGGGGACCGTGAAGCAGAACTCCTTTAGGAGGTTCTATGCCAAGCCGTTCAAAAAGTTCAGGGTGCCTTAGCGGCAGTTCAATCATTTCTCTTACCTTTTTCGTGCTTTCGCCAAGACCTCCTATATCTTCATATGTGACAGTAGGAATTTTTGTATCTTCAACTTCTATTGCTTTTGAGGAAACTTCTATTTCTGTTTCTTCTGTTATTTGCACTATGCCTGAGGGTGTTGTATTGACTACTATAAGTTTTATTTCAGAACCGAAAGGGAAGAATACTTCAGGTATTTCTCCAAGGAAATGTTCAATAATATCAATATGTTCTTCTCTGCGGAAGGCAGGGTTTGTTGCGATAACATCCCCTTTTACAACAGGCCGCATAAACAGATTTTGTTTAATGAGATTTGGAGAAATATGCAGCACAATGTCTTTTTCAACAGGCGCAAGCACAACCTTTTTTGCTGACTTTACATCGGCTTTCCTTACTGTTACAAGTTCGCCTATGCTAACGCTGCAGTTTTTCCTGACAAGACCGTCAATTCTTATTGTATTCAAACCAACATCAGCAGGGTAGCTTCTTACAGCAATTGCTGCGCTTGTTCTTTTTCCTTCTATTTCTATTACATCCCCTTCTCTTACTCCAATTTGTTTCATTAAACTAAAACTTAATCTTGCAATGCCCCTTCCATAATCGCTTCTGTCAGATAATTCTCCGACTTTAAGTTTTATTTCACTCATAAGCATCAATCCCCCATATTTTTTTGCATCTGGCAATATTTAATGATTCTTCTTAATAAATTATTCAATTTCCACTTCCTTTGCCTTCAGTTCCTTTAAATCAGAACTGTCAAGCAGAACAGGAAATGTTCTTACTTTTACTTTGCCGTGCCAGTCATCAAAAAATTCCATGAGTTTTTTCATGTGCTCCATTGCCACTATGAAAACCGAATTGTCAACTTTTATGTGCGGTATTTCGTCCAATAAGCCTTCTCTTTTATATTCATATCTTTTTTCATTCTTAACAATTATTTGTTTTCTTCCGTAAAGCCCGCAGAAAAACTTGTTTCTTTCGGAATTTGATTCAAACTTTACTGACTGCGTGTTGAAACTTATTAGTATGCATGTCTTGCCTTTTTTCTTTATTTCTATATTCATTTTTATCACTTTTAGTATTTATATACATACTAACTAATATTTAAATCTTTCTTTTCTAACTTATTTTTATGAAAATCAGCGTCTGCCCTGTAATAGACAAACTTCTTGAAGGAGGATTGGAGGCAGGCACAATTACAAACTTTTACGGTCCCCCTGCAACAGGGAAAACCAATATAGCATTGGTTGCTACTGCTTCTGTTTCAAAACACGGCGAAGTTGTGTTTGTTGATACTGAAGGCGGTTTTTCAGAAGAGCGCGTAAAACAGATAGGAGTGAATACTGCTAATGTAAAGCTTATAGAACCCAAGACATGGGAAGAGCAAAAAGATTTTTTCAAGAATATAGAAAAAATATGCAGAAATGCAAGGCTTGTTGTTGTGGATTCAATTGTGTCATTATGGAGAATTGCTGTAAATGAGAAGAATGCAAATGATGTTAATAAGGAGCTTTCAACGCAACTTTCGTTGTTGTCAAAAATAGCGCGCAAGTTTAACATACCTGTTATTATAACAAATCAGGTGTATTCAGATATGGAGGGAAATATTGAACTTTCAAGCAAGAATATTGTAAAATGGTGGAGCAAAAATCTTATAGAGATTATGCATGCAGGAAGGAGCGGGTGCAGAATAGCAAGAATTGTAAGGGCGCGTTCGCTTCCTGAAGACAAGAAAATAGAATTTGAAATTGTTGGTGATGGATTAAAAGAGGTTTCAAAATTAAGAATATTCTGATTTACAGCATGAATATAGTGTATTTCTTCTCAAGCAGTTCTCCAAAATCCAAGCAACTGTCAATTTTTGTTGCATATTCGTCTTGGGCTACATATTTCAGCGTATTTGCGGCTATGCTGTTTATTGCCGGGTTCTTAGTAATTTTTTTCACGTTTATTAGCCTTTTATATGTGGGAGTGTTTTTAATAACATTCTTGTATCTTTTTCTTCCTGTGTTTTTGTCAACTTTAAATTTTTCTCTGTCTAATCGCATGCCGAGCAGAGTATTTATTTTCGGGTTTTTGCATATGTAAATGTCATAGTCAGGCAAGTAATCTGTTGGAATGTCATCAGAATTTTCAGGTATGCAGAATACATTATTGCAATAATATATTTCATTCTCCGGGAAAAGTTTTAATATTGTGTTTTTGCCGTTTTTAACGCTTATATATTTCTGGCCATCAGGATATTCAAGAAATATTGAATGTATATTAGGTTCTTTATATGAAGTGAAAAACACTTTTGGTTTTAGCGTATTATGACTATATTTTCCATTTTTATGTTTTTTTACTGTTTGGGTTTTGGAATTATTAATCTCTTTAACCTTCTTTTTAAGATTTGATTTTGCGTTTCTTCCGTAATAGTTGGCATATATTAACTTCATTTTTACCACTTAATAATGTTTAATTTTACTATAAATTAGTAGGATGCAAAAGTATTTATATTAGAAAAATATGCCATGTATTTTAAATCTCAGTTATTCCAAGGTCTTCTTTTGTCAGAAAATAATAGTGTTTTATTCCCAATTTTGCCAGATTTTCCGCTGCGCCTTCCTGCCTGTCAACAATTGCTATGGTATTTTTTACAGGCGCTGTGGGATAAAGAAACATTTCATAACACTTGATTATTGAGCCTCCTGTTGTTGTTACGTCTTCCAATATTACATGCTCAGTTTTGTCAATTCTTCCTATAACTTCATTGTTTTTATGATTCAGGCTTACATAATCTCTGCCCAGTGCTTTTGAGACAATTTCCGCGACTTTTGCACCGCCTTTTGCAACCCCCGCTATTCTGTATTCTTTTTTGTTTTCTGATTCAAGTTCAGCAATCTTTTTGCTGAACAGGTTGCTTATAATTCCCGCGCCTTCGTCATTATCAAGAACAATTTCAGCATCTATTTTATATTTTGATTTTTTTCCAGAGGCAAGCGTGAAGTTGCCATATTTTATGGCTCCTGTTTCATGGAAGATGTCAGCTAATCTGCGAATATAATTTTGCATATTTTAATCTCCTGATTTTTAATTTATATACCAATCTTTTGTTTATTATTTTTTTAAGTAAAAATTTAAAGATTTTATGTTAATGCTGAAAACAAAAGAAATTAGTGTTGTTTCCGAAGCAGTTAAAAATAGCATAATCTTAATGCATATAGAATATTATTACAGGTTGATTGGGAATCATAAACAATTAAGATTTCTTTAGAATGAGAAAACACTTGGAGATTGTTTTCTTAAAAGAGATGGAAATGAAACATTTAACATCATTTGCACATTCAAAAATATAAAATGTTATGATATATCCAGGTTACGTATATCCACATGGTGCAGCATGCTCATATAAATATTGTATGACTAAGGCTGAATATTGTAAAAATTTATTAAATTTTATCAAATATCTTCTCAAAAATGGATTCAAGATAGACCCTATACCGTATGGAATTTATATACATTGTAGTGCGTATAGTAAATTATGAAAGATGAACATTGTATTTTTTGTAAAATTGTAAAGGGAGAATATCCCTCATATAAATTATATGAAACCGAAAGCATAATAGCATTCTTAGATATAACTCCAATTTCCCCTGGACATACATTAATAGTACCAAAAATCCATTATGAAACCTTAGATAAAATACCTTTAAAAACTATAAAAGAACTTGGAAAAACCATTTTGATTATATCTAAATCAATTGTGAAAACAATTAAGTCGGAAGGATATTTTATATTACAATCAAATCATAAAGTAGCTGGACAAGAAATTCCCCATGTACACTTTCATATTATACCTGTATGGAAGAATTTAAACACATGGGAGATGAAATTTACTTCTTTAAAAATAAAAAAGAAAGAAATGAAAAATATAGCAAACAAATTAAAGTCTAAATTATGATGAAAAAGAATATAATTCAAAAATATGAGGATTATATTTATGAAGAGAAAATAATTTATAATTATATTGACGGTGTACCTGTTTTTAGTATAAAAGGTTATCAAAAATTAAACAATTTATTTAACTATATTGAAAATTTTTAATCAAGAAAAATACGCCTCCCCCTCTAAATTATAAAGAAATTCTGCCTTACCTTCCAAAATATGTAGCTGAATTTATGAATACCATAGTCAAAAAAAAAGAAGAAGTCTGAGAAGAGTATTGTCAAAGCAAATAAAAGAGTAAATAGTTATATAGAATCTTATTTCAAAAAGAAGTTTAGAAAAAATGAAAGCATATTTGATAGAGCTAAGATAGACAAACTTATTATCAAGATAATAAAAGAAAACAAGCCCGCCAATTGCAACTAACA
>CAZJGC010000019.1:0-9857 GCA_964545795.1 uncultured archaeon | reverse complement strand
GAGACATAAGTTTCTTTAATATCGGAAGGCATCCGGGCATTAACGGAAATTATTTCAACGGCACAATAGACGAAGTCCGCATATACAACCGCGCATTGACGCCAGACCAGACAGTTGTTATGAAAATGGTTTGATAGAACTTTTACAGGGTGTTTTCTTAATTTCCAAATCCATTGCAATATGCCATATTCTTGGAGCGTATGATTTAATTTTTCTTATGCTGAGAATTTTTATTTTAACGTTATTTTGTTTTCCAATATTTAGAATTAAATTTTTCAGATAGTCAATTTTTTCTATTTCAATATTTCTGTGAAAATGAATTATGCATTTTTTTCCTGCCATCTTCAGGGCAGCAGGCAAAAAATATTCTGTGTTAAAAATATAACCCATTATAATTCTGTCGGCTTTTCCTGAAAGCATGCCAGCAAAGGAAACGCAATTGCCTTTTAAAACTTGAATTTTGTCAGAAACTTTATTTAGTTCAATATTCTTTCTTAAATATTTTATAGCGTTGGGGTTAATGTCAATTGCATATATTTTTACATTTTTCTTTGCCAGCAATATAGACCAATATCCGATTCCCGCAAACATGTCAATTATTGTTTCTCCGTCCTTTACTTTCTCAAAGACTATTGCTTTTTCGTTTTTGTTTCCCTTTGAGAACATTGTTTTGGAAACATCTATAATAAATTTGCATCCATGCTCTTTGTGAATTGTTTCTGTTCCTGAACCTGCAATTATTTCAACTTTCGGTTTTCTTATATTTTCATCTATTTGTTTTAATAGGCAGACAGATTGCAAATAAGGCAGAATTTCCATTATAGCGCTTCCTATCTGTTTTTTATATTTGCAAATTTCCGGTTTGAGCTTCAAAAGCAAAATTCTGCCAATAATCTGGTAGCTTCTGGGAAGATATTTGATTTTGCTTTCAGGAATTTTTCCTTTCATTTTTTGGCATAATTTTTGATAAAATGACATGCATAAATTACGATTTAAATATTATAAATAATGCCGCTGTTCATGAATAGTTTTTATTAATTCTTAATTCTAATGGTTATTATGGTTAAAAAAACAAATAGGTTTTGGATTTGCGAAGAATGCAAATTGAGATACAGTGAAAAAGAATGGGCAGAAAAATGCGAGGCTTGGTGCAAAAAATACAAAAGCTGCAATTTAGAGATAACTAAACATGCTGTTAAATGATGGATAAGTTAAGTATTGCTGATGCTTCTGCAAAGAAAGGTTTGATAAAAAAAGAAAAAATAATTAAAATGGCTTCAAAAAAAAAAGGAAAAGGGCGCCAACCCAAAAATCCTTTATTCTTTTAGCAAGCCTACCGAAGCCATTAATGCGCCAACAAGCACAGCCAGCAATCCGACAACTCCAAATACTGCTGAAAGTGTTGTTGAAAGTCCGGCTACGCCTACTGCCGCAAGGTCTACTGTTGCAAAAGCTGCGGAAACCACAAACAATACTCCGCCTATAGCCATCCATGTAAATGCTTTTTCAGCTTTTGTTCTTATTCTTGCCATTTCAGCTAATGCCGGCGCAAGAAGTGCCGCCACAGCCAAGTATACCATTTCTGCAACCATTTTTTATCACCTGATAAAACTCTGGTATCGTTAATATATAAAGGTTACTTCGCCAAATCGGTTATTGACGAACTAAAGTTAAAAAATAAGATTTTTGTGATGATGTGGCGATTGAAATTATAAACATCCGCACATTTTCTTGCAGTTTGTCAGAATATTAGTAGAGAATTGTTTCTTGCAGTAATCATACAAATTATCGCCTGCATCTGTTCCATCCATGTTATAATCATAATTAAATGGTATGTTCTGCAGGTCAGAGATTGTTGCGTCAGAACAACCCATTTCTATTAAATTGGCGCATGCCTGATTTTTTGCAGTTAAAAGGTCATATCCCGGCGTGTTTTGAGTTGGTGTTAGAGTAATGAAGAGTAATGCTACGCCAGAAAGCAAAACAATCGTCAATAAAAATATCAAAATTAGTACAGATGTCAAAGCCCTCAACATAGAAATTTCATGAAGTTTTGCCAAACCTTTAATTAGCAGGTATAACCCCCATAACTCAAATATAAAACCTACAAGCGGCACCCAGAAAAATAAAGCGTAAGGTGTATTTGCATAGACAGACGCTTTAAATGTTTCAGAATATTTTCCATGCCCTTTTAATATTTTTACAAAAATATGTAGCAGCCCTGCGAATATGAAAGTTGATGCTAATAACATAATCCATGAAACAACCACAAATAAAACACCATCAACACCTAACTGTGATAATATGCTATAAAACAAGTCTGAACTAAATGCTGTTGTACCATATAAATAGACATAGATTAATTTTAGAAAAAAGAAAGGAAGAAAAATAAGTATCAAATACTTAAATGTTTCAGACAGTCTCTCAATTTTTATTTGTTCAAAAAAATTATCTGGCTTTGTTAAAATAAATTTAATTTTTTCTATGGTATTCATATCTAAATTAAGTAGAATGTATATTTAAAAATTATCGCCTATAATTATTCCGTTCGCTTTCTCCAAATCTTGCTTTGTGTTGATGTTCAAAAACCATATTTTTTCAGAAACATAAACAACTTCTTTTTTCAATGAGTTGGCAAAGCCTGTCAGACTTTTATTTACATCATCTTTTTCAAACACATTTTTTCTGTAAAAGGCGCAGAGCGGTTGCAGTCTGTCTGAAAAAGGAATCACGCAATCAATGTTGGAATTTATTTTTGAGGCAAGCATGTTAACCAGCAATTCATTGACAAAAGGCATGTCGCATGCAACAATAAACACCCATTCATGTTCAGCTTCGGCTATGCATGATTTTATGCCTTCAGCAGGAGAAAAATATGAATTTCTGTCAATTGCTATTTTCACGCCCTTTGCAAATGCTCTCATCTTGTTTTTTTGCGCATGCTTTATTGAAACTGTAATGTCAGAAAAACATTTTTTCATATTCTCAATTACATGCAGAATTATTGGTTTTCCATTAAGCAGGGCAAACGGCTTATCTGGCAGGCGGGATGATTTTCCTCCTGCAAGAATAATGCAGGACGTATTTTGCATATGTTTATTAATGGTTTAGAATAATAAATAATATGCATTTAGTCAAATCTGTCTGTCCCTATTGCGGAACAGGCTGCGGAATTTTTCTTAAAGTTAATAAAAACAAAGTTGTGGGCGTTCTTCCTGACAAGAATCATCCTGTTTCAAAAGGCAGGCTTTGCATAAAAGGCGCAACTCTTGAAAAGATAGTAAACAGCAAGGACAGGTTAAAATATCCGTTGATAAGAAAAAGAGGAAAACTTGTAAAAACCACTTGGGGCAATGCAATTAAGACAATCGCAGAGAAATTCAATGAAATAAAAACCAGTTATTCTCCTGATGCTTTGGCTGTGTTTTCTTCTGCGAAGTGCACGAATGAGGAAAACTATCTTATACAGAAGTTTGCGAGAGTTGTTCTTGGCACAAATAATGTTGACAATTGCACCAGATTATGCCATGCTCCCACTCTTTCCGGACTTTATGAAGAGATGGGAAGCTCTGCAATGACAAACTCTTTTGAAGATTTGCCGGAGTCAGAATTTGTATTAATATTTGGTTCAAATCCTGCATGCACTCAGCCCATTGGCTTTTCAAGAATAATTGAGTGCAAAAAGCATGGGGGCATGATAGCAACGGTTGATGTTAGAAAAAGCGAGACAGCGGGACAGTCTGATATTTTCGTGCAAATAAATCCAGGCACTGATTCGCTGTTTGTTGCAGGTTTGATAAAAGTAATTTTGCAAAAGAAATTGGAAAATAAGAGGTTTGCAGCAAAAATAAAAGGATTTTCGCAGTTAAAAGAGTCGTTAAAAAAATATTCTCTTGAGAAGATATCAAGTATTACGGGAGTTTCTGTGAAACAAATAAAAGAGATAGCAACTCTTTATGCAACAAGAAATTCTGCAATAGTGCTTGGAATGGGCATTACTCAGCAGCCGGAAGGCGTTGAAAATATACTTTCCATAGCAAATCTTGCTTTAATAACTGGAAATATCGGCAGACCGGGTTCAGGCATTAATCCTTTGCGCGGCTGCAATAATGTGCAGGGTTCCTGCGACATGGGTTGTCTTCCTGATTTTCTTCCTGGATATAAACTGCTTGATTCAGAAAACATTAAAAGGTTAGAGAAATTATGGAAAGTTAAACTGCCAATAGAGAACGGCATGACAGAAGTTGAGATAATAGAATCTGCGCCTGAAAAGATTTTAGGCATGTATATAATAGGAGAGAATCCAATGGTTTCGCATCCGAATCTGAATATAATAGAGCAGGCTCTTGAAAATCTTGAGTTTCTTGTTGTGCAGGATGCATTTATGACAGAGACAGCAAGAATGGCGGATATTGTTCTGCCTGTTGCTTTATTCTCGGAAAAAACAGGCACAGTTACCAATACTGAGCGAAGGGTTCAGTTAATTAAGAGGGCTGTTAAGCCTGTTGGCAGGACTGATATGGAAATTATAATTATGCTTGCTGAAAAAATGGGGTTTAAGGAGCAGTTTAATTATTCTTGTTCGGAAGACGTATTTAATGAAATCAGAAAGGCGGTTCCGCAATATGCAAAAATGACATACAAGAAGCTTGACAAACAGACTATGCAGTGGCCCAATGGCAAAAAAATAATTTTTGAAAACCAGATTCCAAACGCAAGGTTTTATCCTATAGGCTATAAAAACACAAAAAAAGACAGAAAATTCTTCATTATTTCGCACCGTTCTCTGGAGCATTATAATACAGGAACATTCTCAAGAAGGGTTGATGTTCTCAGGAAAATAAAGAATGAAAATATTCTTGATATAAACAATGAAGATGCAAGAATGTTAGGAGTTAAGACAGGAGATTTTGTCAGAGCAGTTTCTGATTTTGGGGAAATTAGAATAAAGGTCAATGTTACTGATAAGGTGCCGAGATGCGTTGTTGCAGTAGAAAATCACCATTACCCCCTTGTTAATAAACTGACAGGAGACGAGAAAGATAATGTTTCAAAAACTCCTGCTTTCAAAAGATGCTTTGTTGATATTGAGAAAGATTAGATTTAAGAGATTAATTTAATGTTCCAAGTCAATTAATGTTTATGAATTACAATTCAAGGTATTCAAAAAAGGAGTTTTATTGGGGAAGAAAGGCTAATAACTTGGTTATTGATTCAGTCAGGTATCTGCCTTCAAATGCGAAAGTATTGGATATTGGTTGTGGCGAAGGCAGAGATTCTCTCTTTCTGGCGAAATGCAATTTTAATGTAAGTGCTGTTGATATTTCGGAGGAAGGTATAAGAAAACTCAAAAAAAATTCCAGAAAAGAGAAGTTAAAAATCAAGACAGATGTTTCAGATGTAAAATCTTATTTACAAGATTGTGAGAAATTTGATGCAATAATTGCAATGAATATTCTCCAATTTATAGACCAAAAAAATATCTTCAATGTAATTGAAAAAATCAAGTCAAAGACAAAACCAAATGGGATTAATGTGATTGCTTCTTTTGTTGCACAATCTCCTAAGCAAAAGAAAGCGGTTTTGTCAAAAGGTAGATATTTTTTTGATAAAGGGGAATTAAAAGAATTATATAAGGATTGGAAAATTCTTTTTTATGAAGAAAAATTAGATAAATGGGAAACCCATGGAGAACCAAAACACAGGCATTTTGTTGTCAGGTTAATTGCGCAAAAATTATCTCCAGAAAAAGAGGACTTGCCTATAAGCCAATCCTGCAACAGGCGCTAGCAAATTTTGAAATCTTTAAATATTATGAAACTTATTAATCTATGAGCACCGAAAACTTTAAATACTTTGCACATTCAATATTCAATAATTACCACAAAATAGTGAATACATAGTGATTTTTATGCCTGCTAAAAGCAAAAAAACAACAAAAAAGTCTTCTAAAAAATCTGTACTGAGAAAATTAAAGCCTGCGGAAGCCAATATTATTCAAAGGAAAAGGCATGCTCCTGGCACATGCCCTGAATGCGGGAGCAGCAGGATTATAGAAGATGAAACCAGAGCAGAAAAAATTTGCGCTAAATGCGGTCTTGTTCTTGAGGATTCAATGATTGATGTTTCGCAGGATTGGAGGGCTTTTGATGATGACCAGAAGACAAAAAGGGCAAGAACAGGAGCTCCTTTAACATTTACAAAGCATGACAAAGGATTAACTACGGAGATAGGAAAGGGTGCGGGCGAGTTGTTTAAGGTTGCTTCCTCAAAACGCGCTCAATATTACAGGCTTACAAAATGGCAGAAAAGGCTTATAGAAAGCAAAGACAGAAATCTTTCTTTTGCTCTTTCTGAACTGCAGAGATTGGTTTCTTTTCTTGGGCTTCATAAAGGAGTTCATGAAGCTGTTGCAAAAAAATATGAGCAGGCTGTTGACCGCGGACTTGTTAGAGGAAGGAGCATGGAAGCAGTTATAGCAGCGTTGCTTTATGCTATTTGCAGGGAAATGGGAACTCCGAGAACTCTTGAAGAGATAGCAGAGGCTTCTGGAATAGAAAAGAGAGAGATAGGAAGAACTTACAGATACATAGCAAGAGAACTTTCAATGAGAATACTTCCTGCATCATCAAGGGACTATATTCCAAGATTTGCCACAATGCTTGGTTTAAGCGATAAAGTTCAGGTAAAGGCAATAAAAATCCTTAAAGATGCAAGATTGAATGATGTTACGTCAGGAAAAGGTCCAACAGGAGTTGCGGCTGCCGCAATTTACATAGCAGCTGTTTTGAGTGATGAGAAAAAGACGCAAAGGGAGATAGCGGATGTTGTTGGAGTTACCGAGGTTACAATAAGAAACAGATTTAAAGAAATTGTTGAAAAGCTGGGAATAGCAGAGGAAGTTGAAAGCAAAGTCAGAGAAGAATCTTAAAAATTTTCACATTGTTCTTTTTTCCATTTTTTCTTCTATAAGCTTTAATCTTGCTTCTATTGTCTCAAGCTTTTGTAGAATAAGGTCAGTTTTGTCAATTTCTTTTTTGTCAGATTCTCTTTTTTCCTGCAAATCTTTCTTAAAGAAGTTTTGAGGTTCGCGCTCAAATCCTAAGTTGGAGAAAGTTTGTTCTGGTCTGGAAAAGTCTCTTGCAAATTCATGAAATTCTCTTGTTTTCGGCTCTTCAAATTCAGAAACAGGTTCATGCGTTTCTGGTGCGTATGTCTCGTTTTTGCGCTTTTTTAAAATTTTGTCAAAAAACATAAAATAAATATATTTTTCTTATTAATAAGATTTGCTATTCCTTTATTTCCACGGAATCTATTACTCCGTCGGAATCTGCGTCAATTCCCTCAACAACTTTGGCAAAAACATTCGGTTTGTATTTGTTTCCTTTGCTCAGTTCATTAATGTTGCGCATAAGCGCAAATATGGCGGATTTTGTTCCATGACTCCTTCTTCCAGCAAGAACTATAATGGATTTGTCTTTATTGAAAGGATTCTTGATTTTTACTACTATGCCTGTTTCTTCATTTTCATACTTCTTTTTTGAGACAGTTGAATAAACTCCCGAGTAGAAATGCTCTTTGCTCATAATAAATTTTATGGGCAGAACATTGTTTATTTGCTCGCATATCTTGTTGACAGCAGGGCCGCCTATAATTATTAAATTTTTTCTTAAGTCGCTGTTCTTGATTTCAGTGTCTGTCTTTACTGAAAGAGATGGAGCATAAGCAAGAAATGTGCCTAAGAACAGCCCAAGGTTTATTGCAAAGGGGGCGTCTTTGGCTTTTGTTTTTTTGGGACCATGCGATTCATGGCTTCCTATTACAATAAGAGTTTCCAGCCTGCCGTCTTTAATATGAGGATATAAAAATTCATTTTCTTCTGTTGGAAGTTTTGAAACTTCTTCCATCTCTTCCAATAATATGGCAAATGCAGGCTTCTCTACTTCATATATTTTTGCTATGACTCCATGCATGTTTTCATGCCTTGTAACTTTTATTATTCCTGCTTTTTCAAGGTTTTTTATGTGATAGTAGATTTTTTGTTCATGTATTCTGAGTTTTTTTGCAATATCTTTGGGATATGTCGGAGTTTCTGAAAGTATGTGCAAAATTTTCCAGACTGTTTCCGAGGAAATTGATTTAATGTGTTTTTTGTTCAGAAATTTGGCAGGAAGAGTGAATTTCTTGCCTTCTCTGAGTTCAAGAATCCATTTTGCCATATTATCACTTGATTAATTATAATATTATTAATTAATTTATACCTATTTAAATTTTTTTGTAATGTTAATCAAATTTTTTTAACAACAGTTATAAGCGCATTTTTTCTAAAATATGCATCGGGTGAAGCAAAGATGTGCGGAATAATTGGTTATAAAGGCAACAGAAATGCGGCGTCTATTATTTTTGACAGTTTGAAAAGCCTTGAATACAGGGGTTACGACTCCTGCGGAATAGGCACAGCGTGCAATAATAAATTATATGTTAAAAAAGATGCGGGAAAAATTTATGAAGTTCATAAAAAACACAACCTTGTTGACATGCCGGGAAATGCTGGCATCGGGCACAACAGATGGGCAACGCATGGTCATGTCACAAAGGAAAACGCGCATCCTCATCTGTCAAGCAACGGCAAAATAGCTGTTGTGCACAACGGAATTATAGAAAATTTTCAGAAGCAGAGGGAGTTTTTAAGAAAGCATGGGTTTATGTTCAGGTCTGAAACAGACACTGAAGTTATAGCGCACGGAATTGAATTTTATGTGAGAAAGGGATATGATTTTATTGAAGCTGCAAAACAAATGTTAAAGCATTTGGAAGGGCAGTATGCAATAGTTGCAATGAACAATGAGGGAAAAATTATTGCTGTAAGAAAGGAAGCGCCTTTGGTTGTTGGCATAGGCAACAATGAGTATTTTGTTGCTTCTGATGTTACCGCTTTTCTTAAGCATACAAACAGGGTTGTTTTTCTTGAAGAGAATGATATGGTTGTAATTGACAATAATTTAAGGATTTTTAATTTAGATGATAATAGGTTTGTGGTCAGACCCTGCACAAAAATAGAGTGGAACGCAGAGCAGGCAAAGAAAGGAAATTTTAACCATTTCTTTATGAAAGAAGTTTGCGAGCAGGCTGAAGTTATAGAAAGAATATCAAAAATGGATAGGAGGATTATAAAGGAAATTGCAGGAGAAATTAAAAACGCAAGGGGCGTGTTTATTGTTGCATGCGGGAGCGCGTCTTACGCTTCCATTGTCGGGACATATCTTTTTTCCAGAATATCTAAGTTTCATATAAACTTCTGCGTTGCTTCAGAATTTAAGAATTTTAGCCATTTTCTAAATAAGAAGAGCCTTATAATTGCAGTTTCGCAGAGCGGAGAAACAGCCGATACTTTGGAGGCCGTAAGAATTGCAAAGAAGGCAGGCGCCAAAGTCATATCCATAACCAATGCAAACAACTCAAGCATTATGCATGAATCTCACAAATCAATATTGCAGGGGGCAGGTCCTGAAATTTGCGTGCTGTCAACCAAGACTTACACTTCGCAACTTGCAATACTTTTTTTGGTTGCTCATGAAATAGCCGGAAATCTGGATGAAGGCATAGAAGAGTTGAAAGAACTTGTGAGATATATTTATTATCTTACTTCTGAAAATGCCAGAAAGTTTGTGAAAAATCTGGCTGAAAAGTTGAAGAACAAAGAGCATTTGTATCTTATCGGCAGGGGCTTGCAATATCCTACTGCTTTGGAGGCAGCCTTGAAAATTAAAGAAGTTTCGTACATACATGCGGAAGCCTTTGCCGGCGGCGAACTTAAGCACGGGAACATTGCTCTTATAGAAGAGAACACGCCGTGC
>CAZJGC010000018.1:0-11573 GCA_964545795.1 uncultured archaeon | reverse complement strand
AACAACAATCTTATGCACGAAGCTTAAATAATTATAAATACCTAATAAATAAGATTTAAATAGATTGTTAATATAATGTTAATAAGATGAGCTTATGAAATGAGGTGATTAAATGGATGAAGGAAAAATTCTTCAATTGGTGGAATCTTCAAGAAATACAGGCAAAGTAAAGGTAGGCACAAATGAAACAACAAAAGCAGTTGAAAGAGGTATTGCTAAACTTGTTGTTATAGCTGAAAATGTTGAACCTAAAGAAGTTGTTATGCACCTTCCTGTATTATGCAAAGAGAAGAAAATACCTTTTTGTTATGTTAAAGACAAAAACGAGCTTGGAAGGTCAGCAGGAATAGGAGTGGCAACAGCCTCTTTGGCTATTATAGAGAGCGACAAAAAAGCATTGGATGAAATTGTAAAAGAAATTTCAATGAGCAGAGAATAAATGCAATGTGGTTAAAATGACAGATGAATCAATTCCGGCAGAAGTGCTCCAATTGCTGGGAAGGTCAGGAGTAAAAGGAGTGATTCAGGTGCGTTGCAGGGTTATGGAAGGCAATGACAAAGGAAAAATATTGATAAGAAATGTCATGGGCCCTGTAAGGAAGAATGACATATTAATGTTAAGAGAAACTGAAATGGAGTCTGCTGGTTCAATGAATCCGAAAAGATAAATGGCAGTGATAAATTATGAATTGTTCATTTTGCAATAAGGAGTTGGAGCAGGGCACAGGAAAAATGTTTGTCAAGGCTGACGGCTCTGTTTTTTATTTTTGCACAAGCAAATGCGAAAAGAACATGCTAAAACTTAAGAGAAATCCAAGAAAAGTGGAATGGGTTAAAAAGAACAAAACTTCAGACAGTTAAAAATTTCTGAATAGCTATTTTAAACCATTCTGTATAGTTTTCCGGGTGTTCTTCCAAATCTTTTTTAAGCGTTTCCATATTTATCCACTTGAAGTCATCCGCTTCTTCCGGGTTTGGTTTGACTTCTCCATCATACTTTCCTACAAAGACATGGTCAAACTCATGTTCTGTTAACCCATGGTCAAGTTTCACTTTGTATATGAAATGAAATTTTTCTTCTAGTTCGCAGTCAAAACCCATTTCTTCCTTTAGTCTTCTATGCACAGCTTCTTCTATCCTTTCCCCATCTCTTGGATGACTGCAGCATGTGTTTGTCCATAAGCCGCCCGAGTGATATTTTGTTTTTGCCCTTTTTTGAAGAAGCATCTCTCCTTTTGAATTAAAAATAAAAATAGAAAAAGCCCTATGCAATTTTCCTTCTTCATGCGCTTTAATTTTTTCTTCAGTGCCTATTTGCCTGTCGTTCTCGTCAACAAGAATTAACATTTCTGCCATGCTATCACTTTTTTTAATAATTTATGTTATGCATTATTAAATGTTTGCTTTTTATATAGAACTTTTCCATCTCTTCATTGAAAGTGAGTTTAGAACAACAGATATAGAGGAGAATGCCATTGCGGCGGCGGCAAACACAGGGTTTAATAAGAAAGGATAAAACAGACCTGCAGCCAGTGGGATTCCTGCGCTATTATATGCGAAAGCCCAGAAAAGGTTTTGCTTTATTTTTTTAATGGTGTATTTGCTTAGTTGTATAGCTTTCACAACATCGCGCAAATCATCCTTGATAAGCACAATTCCGCCAGATTCTATTGCAACATCTGTTCCTGAACCTATAGCTATTCCTATGTCTGCCTGCATTAATGCAGGAGCATCGTTTATCCCATCTCCGACAAATCCAACTATTCTGCCTTCTTTTTGCAAGTTTTTAACTTCTTTGGATTTATCAGCAGGCAATACTTCTGCAATTACCTTTTTTATGCCGAGTTTTGAGGCTATTGCTTTTGCTGTCCGCTCGTTGTCTCCAGTAAGCATAATAACATCAATGCCCATGTTTCTCAGAATAGATACAGCATCTGCGGAATTTTCTTTGAGAGTGTCTGCAACAGCTATTATGCCTATCAGCTCTTTATTAACAGCTACTAAAACTGCGGTTTTTCCTTGATTTTCCAGGAATTTTAATTTATTTTCTATATCAGAGGTTTCTATTTTGTTTTCTCTCATGAATATTCTGTTGCCTACAAGAACTTGTTTTCTATTATAGTTTGCAACTACGCCTTTGCCTGACATAGAAGTAAACTTCTTTGCATTTGGTATCCTGCCCCTTTGTTTTGCAGTGATAGCTTCTGCAATAGGATGTTCCGAACCCTTTTCCGCTATTGCAGCAAATTTCAATACATCATTTTTGCTGCCTTTTATTGCAATTATGTCTGTAACAGAAGGTTTGCCTTTTGTAAGCGTTCCTGTTTTGTCAAAAATTATTGTATCCATTTTATGTGCGCGTTCAAGAGACTCGCCGCTTTTTATTAATATTCCGTTTTCCGCTCCTTTGCCTGTTCCTATCATTATCGCTGTTGGCGTGGCAAGACCAAGAGCGCATGGGCATGCTATAATAAGCACTGTTATAAAAATTGTTAGTGCAAATACGAAACTGGCTCCAAGAAAGAGCCATAATGAGAATGACAGAATTGCTATTAATATAACAACAGGCACAAAAATTCCTGAAACCCTGTCAGCCAGTCGTTGTATAGGCGCTTTTGAGGATTGCGCTTCTTCAACCAATTTTATTATCTGCGCAAGCATTGTGTCCTTTCCAATTTTTTCAGCTCTGTATTTGAAGAAGCCCTCTTTATTTATTGTTGCGCCTATTACCTTATCTCCTTTCTTTTTGAAGACAGGCATGCTTTCTCCTGTTATCATAGATTCATCTATATGGGATTCGCCTTCTATTATTACGCCGTCCACAGGCAGTTTTTCTCCTGGCCTCACTACAACTATGTCACCGACAGCAACTTCTTCTATTAGTATTTCTGCTTCCTTGCCGTTGCGTATTACATGAGCTGTCTTTGCCTGAAGTTTCATTAGTTTCTTTATTGCTTCTGATGTTTTTCCTTTCGCTATTGCTTCAAGAAACCTGCCAAAAAGAATTAAAACAATTATAATTGCGGCAGTATCATAATAAACAACAGGTTCTATTCCTTCAGAAACCAGGAAATCGGGAATAATTGTTGCTATTAAACTATAGAAAAAGGCTGCTGATGTGCCAACTGCTATGAGAGTATTCATATCAGCTGTTTTGTTTTTAAGCGCTGCCCAGAATCCTTGATAAAACTGCCAACCAACCCAGAACTGCACAGGCGTTGCCAAAACTAAAAGCACAAAGTGGTTCGCCAAAAACTTTGGCACGAATGCGAACCATTCTGTAAAGGAGCCAAGAAAGATAGGAATAGTTAGCAATGTGCCTATTATAATTTTTGTTTTCAATATTTTCATCTGTTTTTCCCGTATCATTTTTTCCATATCTTCTGCATGTTCTTCTATGACCTCATATCCTGCATCTTTTATAGTCTTTTTTATTTCCGGCAAATTTGTGACAGAGTTGTCAAAAACCACAATAGCCTTTTCAGATGCAAAATCTATTTTTACAGAAGAAACTCCGTTTATGTTAGAAACAGCCTTCTGAACAATTCCTGCGCAGTGCGGATTGTTCATTCCAATAACTTTAAGAACTACTTCCCTATTCTGCTTTTCAATAACCTTATAACCTGTATTGTTAATTATTTCCTTTATCTTGTTTTCATCTATTTTTGATGCATCATACTCTACTGTTGCTTTTTCAGAAGCAAAATTAACATTAGCAGAAATTATTCCTCTCTGCTTTTTTATGTTTTTTTCAATGGTTTGTGCGCATGATGCGCAGTGCATGCCTGAAATATTGCAACTAAATTTTTTTGCTTTCATAAAAATCAATTTCCTTTGTTTTCTATATAATTGTAGAGTTTTGCAAAAACGTATAGTCCTATTGTTGAACAGACAAATGCATAAATTAATCCTATAAATGCGCCGGCAACTGTTATGCTATATCCCGGATGTATGTTTGCATATATCTGCAACGCATCCTGAGCATAGCCTGTAGCTACGGATAACAGCGTGGTTCCGAATATTGTCAGACTCCATATAATTCCACCAGCCAGAGCAAATGATTTTTCATTTAAAGCCATCGTATCACCGCATTATAACTTTATATCATATTTTGATATATATAAATCTTTTGCATTAATTAATTTTTTCAGGCGTTTCTTGGTATTGAAGTTTTGCTTAATTTATTTTGGAACTATCAGGTTGCTAATGCGACATTAAGAAATGCTGCCAAAACAATAATTGCAGACAAAATAATTGTGGCATTCCTGACAGATTTCATGTTGAATTTAAACAGCAGCATATTAATTGGTTTTTGTTTGTCATAGAGGTTGTGTTTTTGAATTATATTCAACATCATAGTTATCCCAACTAAATTTGAAAAAATACCCAATATGATAAACGGAATTTGGTATCTGAATAAAAATACTGTTGCGGCTGATAATCCAACAATTGGCAAAATATCAGTAACATGATGCGCGCAGCAGGCAATCATAGAACCTGTTGAAATCCCGCCAGCGGTTGCAACTTCTGCTGTTGCTCCCATCATTTTTTTATGCATAAAAATTCTTATGTGAGAATACAGTCCAACCTGAATGCCAAAACCAGCAACTAAAATTAAGATCCACTGCCACATTTCAATAAATTGGTCAACGGCATGAGTAAATGAATTTGCAATAATGAGAATGCCAAAATAAGTCAGTAATAACATTGCTGCTCCAATCAATCCAAATATTATTGGTTTTTTTGACTTCTTCATATTTATTACCTCAAACTGAAAATGTGTTGTTAAAGTTTAAAGGCGTTCCGCAGCATAATATCATTAAATTGCGAGCGCCTATCTTGTATTTTTCTTTTGTGTTTATATTGTTTCATATTTCTTCCACGCCCATTTTGCAATAGGTTTTATGCTTAATATTTTTGCTATTATGTTCAGTTTCCAGTTAGATATTGTTGGTAATTTGTTTTGAGCTTCTAGCAAATAATTATAATGTCTTTTGCCTTTTAATGCCATTTTTCTATATTCATTCTGGCCATGTTTAAGAGAAATTTTACTGTCCAATATTTTTTGTATTATCTCTCCGCACTTCAAACCAAAATAAATGCTTCTTCTTATGCCTTCTCCAGTTAATGGCAAAGTTTGGCCTGCTGCGCATCCGACAACAAAGACATTGCCAATAACGGGTTCTTCTTTTAAACAATAGCAAAAGTAGCCTCCGTGAATGTTTCTGACTTCTAAACCAAAACTTTTGACAAATTTTTCCAGATTTGGAACTATTTTTGTATTTCCTGTATAGCTGCCTACTCCAAATCTGGATGTTTCTTTGCAAGGGAAAAGCCATGCTGCACCATTCTCAATGATATCGGGATTCATAAAAAACCTAAGTTTATTGTCTTTGTAGGGAATTTCTGTTTCTATACCAAAACTAACCATATTTTTGTTAGTATAATTCTTTTTCAAGGAAGAAGCTAAAACTGCTTGCCATCCCGTGCAGTCAACAATAATATCTGCTTTGAAACTTCCTTCGCTTGTTATAACCTTTGAGTTTTTTATTCCTTCAACATTAGCTTTTATAAACTCTGCTCTGTTTTGTTTAGATAGTATTCTGCAGAATTTCTCATAATCTATCGTGCAAAATTTTTCGGGCAGGGGAATATCTATTTCCTTGTTTATAGTATGCAACGTAGCTGTATCAAAAGTTTTTAGTATAGATTTCTCACATCCGACATCTTTGACTATATTTACAGTTGTTCCGCAGGCAGATTGCTGGTTTGTTCCTATTTCTTTTCTATCAATTAATAGAACTTTGCCATTTGTTATTTTGCTTGCTGTTGATAGTCCTGCAAAACTTGCTCCAGCTATTATTACGTCATACTTTTTCATTTCTTATGCCCTCCTTATTAATGACATCTAATAATTCAACAAAGGCATGTTCTTTTGATATTCTTTCTTAACAGCAGCCATTACGTCAAGCAATATTTATTTTCAGATTTTAATATATCGTATTTTGATATGTAGTGTATCAAGTATTTATAAATGTTTGCATTAAATAAATCCTATGCATAAAGAAAAAGACGTTCAGGATAAGGGAATAAAAATATCAAGTCTTATGAAGTTGTATTCGCTTATCCTTCTTAATGAAAAACAAATGCATGGTTATCTTTTTATAAAGGAGGTTGAAGAAAAATTAGGAAAGAAGATAAGCGCAGGAGAAATATATCCTTTTCTCGCCAAATTGACTAAGCAAGGATATATAAAAGTAATAGAGACAGACAACAGAAAGAAAAAGGTTTATTCGTTAACTCCAAAAGGCAAAAAATTTGTTAAAAAACTCCTTGAACAGTTCAGCAATATAATAGATATTGCAATAAAGCCTTCTCTGCATAAATGCGCGCATTGCGGTTGCGATATCTATAAAAAGGGGTTTGAAAAAACTGTGCATGGAAGAAAACTGATATTCTGTTGTAAATATTGTGCAAAGGCCTTTAGATAAGGGAAGGTGCAAAATTTTCTCTTGCAAAAGAAGAAATGGTGGGCCGAGTCAGACTCTCCTTAAGGGTTGATAAGAAAATACAAGTTCTGCACCTTCCCTTATTTTGAACTGACGACCTCCACCGTGTGAGGGTGGCGTCACTGCGGCTGGAAGCAGATATGCCTGCTTTATCCTGTTGCCGCTAGACCACCGGCCCAAACATGAATGGCGCTGGGACTGGGACTTTCTTTACTAAGGGTTGCACTTTCTGCACCCTCCCTTATTTCGAACCCAGGAATCCACGAGGGAAACTAGCTTAGCAGGCTAGCGCCGTACCACCTTGTCCAGCTCTTCTTTCTGAAAAGCTGTTTGGCTATCCCAGCATTATTTATTCAATGATTGTGGATAACTTTATATATTTGTTTGTTTCATATATATTTGAGTTGATTTAAATGGGTGTAACTGTAAAGGATTTGTCTGAGATGTTTGGGAAGGATGTCTTTACCAATAAGGGAGTGTATTGCGGCAAGACAGTAGATATTGAAATAAATCTTAACAAATTCCGCGTGCGTTCTCTTGTGGTTGAAGCAGCAAAAGGTTCTTTTCTTGAAAGCATGGTTGGAGGCAAGAAAGGTGTAATAATTCCATATCAGATGGTTGAGACAATAGGGGATGTGATAATAATTAAACACATACAAACGCCTCAAATGCCTGAACCAAAAGAGGAAGAAGAGAATCAAATGAATATGTTTGAATAGAAATATAATTTTTGTTTTTTCTTAAAAAATTACTTTAATAAGTTATCTTATTATAAAGAATTATATGAGCAAACAAAAACATGTCTGGCTTTTTGTTGCAATGATAATAATTGGATTTATTCTTGTTATTCAGCATCAGCCTGATGCTGTTCAGATATCATATTTTGTAAGCAGTGCTTGGACAAATTCCCATAAGCAACTAACATTATATAATAATGGTTCAGTTGTTTTTGAAGAGTTTTACAATAAGAACAAAACAATAAAATCAATAAAATTATCAGACAAGGAAATGCATGAAATCAGGACATTGACTGTCAAATCTAATGTATTTGATTATAAAGATAAATATGGTTGCAAAGTTGATTGTCCAACAGATTTTCCAAGCAGTTCAGTGAAATTCATAATTAATGGCAATGAAAAAATTGTGTCAATGTATGCGCCCCAAAACATGCCTGAGAGTCTTAGTCAGATATTAGAAAAATTAAGAGATATTGAGAAGAAAATTAAGTAAATCTCTGGTATTATATGTATTTTCTTCCTTTAATAATTTCAGACATTGTTGCATAAATAAGTTTTCCTGCAATAAGGGAATAAACTTCATTTATCCCTGAAACTACAGGCGTGAATTCAACAAAATCAACAGCAGATATTTTTTTGGACAAAAGTTTAACAATATCCAATACTTCCCTGAAAAGCAGTCCTGATGGTTCAGGGTTTCCTACGGCAGGCAGTATTGAGGGGTCAAGAACATCAAAATCTATTGACAAATAAACAGGAGCTTCCGCCTTTTTAAGGTCAGATAATTTGTTTGCAATATTGATTTTCACAGTGTCCAAAAACCTTTTTTCTTCTATTGAACAGCAGCGTATTCCATAAAGAAAAACATTTTTAGAGCCCAGTTCTGCGGCAATCTTTCTTGTTACGTTGTCATGCGCCAGCGACAATCCCGGAGAACAGTCGGGATGCGCGTCCAGACACACAAAACTTCTTATATTCTCCAGATATTTTATGCAGGGAAAACTAATGCTATGCTCGCCCCCGAGAATTATTGGAAATTTCGCTTCTCTTATTTTTTTTGCCTGTTCCATTAATTCTTCAATATCCTGCGGATAAATATTTCCAAGGTCGTTCAGAAAAACTTTGCTCAAATCAACATTGGAAACAAAAGTTTCAAGTTTTGGGAAAATCTTTCTAAGAATATCAGGTCCGCGCGCTGCGCCTTTTCTCAAGGTTTGCGTTTTGTCAAAACTTATGCCAAACAAGTCAAAATCCATGAAATATAGATTGCAAAAACCCTTAATTAAAGTTTTCTATTCTTCCACAACGCTTATTTTGCCGAACTTTCCAGCAGAAAGTTGAAGTTCATCCCTGAAGGAAGAAACGAAGCCATTTTCTATTTTTACTTTTTTGCCTTCTTCTATATTAGCATCATCGCCCCATAGAACAAGCGTAAATGTTCCTGTTTCATCTTCTATTGTGGCGTTTGCAACTTGCGTTTCTCCAAATCTTGTGCTTACTCTTCTAACTTCGCCTTTCTTGGAAATAGTTGCTTCCAAATTCACTCTGCCCAAACCTTCTTTCAAATCAGATATTTTCATGATTAATGTTGAAAATTCAAGTATTTAAAAACTTTCTTTAATAGAAACACATATATATTGGTTTATGGATACCTTAGTTATGACAAAAAAGAGGCAGGAGGATAAAACTGTTGAAATAACCAGATTTCCAGAAGAAAAGTCTTTTGAACTTGTGAAAAAATACAGGATACCTGTTGCTAAACATGGGTTTGCAAAAAATGAGAAGCAACTTGAGGATGTTCTTAAAAAAATTAAGTATCCATGCGTTCTAAAAGCATCAGGCAAAAAAATAATACATAAAACTGACATTGGCGGAGTTTTGTTTGCAGAAAATCATGATGAGGCTGTAAAAGCGTTTAAAAAACTTATTAAAATGCAAAATGCAGAAGCAGTTATTGTACAGGAAAAACTGGACGGCGTAGAGTTTATAGTCGGGGGAAAAACAGACCCGCAGTTTGGGGCAGTTGTTATATTTGGAATAGGAGGAATATATGCAGAAGTTATAAAAGATGTGTCTTTCAGAATCTGCCCTGTGAATGAAAAATCTGCTGAAGAGATGATTAAAGAACTGAAAGGGTTTGAAGCAATAACAAAAAGAACGCCTGTTAAGATTGCATCTATATCAAAAATTATTTCTAATGTCTGCTCGTTAATTACAAAAGAAAAAATAAAGGAAATGGATATAAACCCGTTGATATGCAATAAAGACAGTTGCGTTGCGGTTGATGTCAGGATAATAAAATAAGAAATAACTTTATTTTTGTAGAAAATATTAGTTAAAGAGTAATTTTTATATTGATTTAATTTAATTATTTCCTATGCATAAGGCAATATCTCCTTTAATAGCAGCAGTAATTCTTGTTTTTATAGTTCTGCTGTTATCCATATTCATCTCAGGATTTTTTGCGTCAATTTTCACTTCAAGATACTCGCAGGCGTCAACCATGGAAGTATGCAGCAGCGCTTCCATGGATGTTTTTAATATATACTGCGTTCAAACCTCTTATAAAGATCCTGATCTAATTGCTTACTGGTCTTTTAACAGCGTCAATGCCTCTAACTATACTTCCGACTCTTCAGGAAACGGGAATGACGGCAAAGTAACAAATGCTACAATAATAACAGGAAAATATGATAATGCTTTGCAGTTTGACGGAAGCAATGATTATGTTAATGCAGGAAACAACAGTGTTTTAAACATTACTGATGGCATTACATTGGAGGCATGGATAAAGGGTTCTGGCGTCAATTTTTCAGCTGTCCAGAGGACAACAGGCGCTTATGATAAATATGGTCCTCAGTTGCAGGTAGTGGGTTCAAAGATTTATTATATATGGTTAGGAAGAGAAGGGGGTATTGGTACAAATTATCAGATTTGGACAGGTGAAATGAACATAGATGGAACAAACTTTACTGCAACAAAGAGAACAACAGACGGTCTTGATAAATATGGTCCTCGGTTGCAGGTAGTAGGTTCAAAGATATATTATGCATGGCTTGCATATAATAATAGTAATAGTCAACGTGAGATTTGGACAGGTGAAATGAACATAGATGGAACAAACTTTACAGCAACAAAGAGAAGAGAATATAATAGGTATATAGATGGTTTGTATTTTCAGGTAGTTGGCTCAAAGATATATTATGTATGGTATGAAAGCGACGGAACTACTTACCAGATTTGGACAGCAGAAATGAACACAGACGGAACTGGATGGTCAGCAACGCAGAGGACGAATACAAGTTCTTATGATAGTTATCAGGTTCAGATGCAGGTAGTAGGTTCAAAAATATATTACGTATGGTCTAAGTATGATTCTGACTGGAAAATGCAAATATGGACAGCAGAAATGAACACAGACGGAACAAACTGGACAGCAACGCAGAGGACAACAAGCGCTTATGATAAAAATGAGCCTCAATTGCAGGTAGTTGGCTCAAAGATATATTACGCATGGCAACAAAGCGATGGTAGTGGTTATTATCAAATATGGACAGCAGAAATGAACACAGACGGAACAAACTGGACAGCAACGCAGAGAACATCAAATTCCTATCAGAATGAGCATGTGCAACTTCAGGTAGTTGGCTCAAAGATATATTATGCATGGGTTGCAAACGGCGGATTATGGACAGCAGAAATGAACACAGACGGAACTAATTGGACAGCAACGCAGAGAACAGGTTCAACCTATCCTCATTTTCAGGTAGTTGGCTCAAAGATATATTATGTGTGGTATAAGTTAGATGGAAGTTATAACCAAATATGGACAGGCGAATTGAATTCAAACATAATTAACAAGGGAGATTTCTATGGCATTGGCATAAGCAACAACACAGTAAAAGGATTCATAAACGCAGGAACAGATGAATTAAAATACAATGCTAATGCAATAAATTACGCTAATGGAGCCACAGTAGAGTCAACAATAGACACATCAGCATGGAACTTTATTGCATTGACTTACAACAAGTCAAAACTTAAATTATACATTAACGGAGTTTTGGTAAATGAGACAATTTTCTCATATTCAATAAACACAAATCCATTTGATTTAATAATAGGAGATGATTTCAATGGGACAATAGACGATGTTAGAATATACAACAAAAGTTTGTCAGCATCAGAAATCCTGCAGCATTATAACAATCAATACAATACAGGCAATAGTAATTATGTGTTGAAATTATCAGTTCTTAACACAGGCTCAACAACTCTTAAAAACATAACAGTATTTTCAAGAATAGGAACAAACACATGGACTAAT
>CAZJGC010000017.1:0-13734 GCA_964545795.1 uncultured archaeon | reverse complement strand
ATTGGATTATTCTGGCCATGGAAATGACGGGCAGTTGGGAGGAGGAAGTTCAAGCAGAGCACCTCAACTTGTTTCAGGAAAGGTTGGCAATGCCCTGCAGTTTGACGGGATAGATGATTATGTGCAAGTGTCTGATTTACCGAGTTTGAATATTACTGATGCAATTACGATTGCAGCGTGGGTAAAACCAATAAGTAAAATGAGTTCAGATGGTTGGGAAGGTATAGTCCATAGATATACTGGTTATGGTGGTTATCTACTGACCTTTCCTTATACCAATGCAACGTCAGTTGAATGGATATTGCGTTATAACACTACAATAGCTAAGAGTATTTCAACACCAGAGGAACTTCCTTTAAACAAGTTTTCATTTGTGTTAGCTACTTTTAAGAGACCAGACATGAAACTATACCTAAATGGTGAATTAGTTGCAAGTGGTGTATTTGATTATACACTTGGTGATGCTGGCATAGGTCCCAGAATAGGTTATTATAACCGATACTTCAACGGCACAATAGACGAAGTAAAAATCTACAACAGGGCTTTATCGCCGGAAGAGATACGGCAGGAATATGAGGCGGGCAGGGCAAGACTGTTTGGTTACATTAATCCTGAAAATTATGATTTGGAGATGAATATAACAAATGTTTCAATAAAGATTTACAACATAAATCTTACAAATATGACAAAAATAGATGCAAACATAACATTTGACAATAATACGATTTCAACAGCTTTTCCATTCGGAAATGTAACAAAGAGAATGATTTACAATACAACCCAAAATCTTGGAACGCATTATACAATAAACATAACAGCATCAAATGCTTTGAGATGGAGAAAATGCCTGAATCCGCCGTGCACTGACTGGGAGTTTTTGGACCCTTCTGCAAAATACGGAAATGTGACTATGTTTAATCTGAGTTATTCGCAACTGGAAATAATTGGCGGACTATGGCAGGTCTTCAATACAACAATAAACTTTATTGCTCATATTGGTTCTTTGTTTGCAGATGACAGTATTCAGGGAGATAATTCATATGGATGCATGCAAGATGGAGGCGCATGGGTTGGATTGACAGGCGAGTCACCAATAAGATTCGGCTATGGAAATATGACAGAAGATTATTATATGAATGTAAGCATGACAAGCGCTGATAAGGCTTATATTGCGGCTGGAAAAGGCTCATGTGCAAACTTTAACAGATATATAGGCGATGTGCAGCAGAAAAAGTTCCTTGAGCCATTAAAGGCGTTCTCTTATGCCGCTACTAACTTAGTGCAGTTAGTTTTAAAGTTTGACAAAACAGACATAATCAATGATGCGCACTGGACAAAAGGGACTTTCAAACTGTCTGTAAAGAATGAAGGATATGATTCTGCTGAAAATAAACAGAAGTTAAGAGTGAAAGTTGTTAAGTGAAATTCAAAAATTTGAACCGAAATCTTTATAAACTTTAGTTGTTCAAATGTTTGTATGCCAAGAGAATATAATATAATAATTGAAGAGGGTGAAGATGGGTATTTTATATCCGAAGTAGTTGAATTGCCTAGTTGCCATACACAGGCTAAAACTCTAGATGAACTTATGAAGAGAACAAGAGAAGCTATTACTTTATATTTAAAATGTAATGGTGAAATCAATAATGAAAAGTTTGTAGGTTTGCAAAAATTAGCAGTTTAGCTAAGGTTGCATATAATGTCAAAACTGCCAATTCTTTCTCCAAGAAAATTAAGAAAAATTCTAGAGAAGATTGGATTCATATTGATAAGGCAAGAAGGAAGTCATATGTTTTTCAGGTATAGTGACGGAAGAACAACGATTATACCAAACCATCCATGTGAGGATATTGATAGAGGGCTCCTGAATAAAATAATAAGAAAAGACTTGAGAATTGAAAGGGAAGAATTTATGAAATATTTATAGACAAATTTGTCAAACAGATATTTTTGGTATTATTCCAATTTTTTCAAGGAAAAACCATAATGTGACAAATAAAAGAAGTATGCCCAATATAAATGATGTTAGATGACTTGGAATTTGGTTAAATATACTGAATAACAGCAGTTTGTAGGCAATGTAAATGCAGAGAATGTCGCGGAGAACTGACCTTAACATGGCGAATCCTTGTCAACTATTGTATTAAATGCTATTGTAACGCTGTCTCCTCTTTTGAGTTTTACGTCATGCCTTATATTTACTGTCTTTTGTTTGCCTTCTATGTTTACAACTGCTTTTTTGTCCTTAATTGCGATAACTTTGCCTTTAGTTACAATGTCCATGCTTCTTTTATGCAGTTTTTCTTATTTATATTTTTCTGTAAAAATTTGGCATTGAAACTTATACAATTTTATTTTTTTGTCTCTCCAGCAATTATCAGGCAGTCCGGCTTTTTCGCAAACCGCATTTAAAAATTCTTCTTTGTTCCATGCTTGCTCCACAGCAACCTGAGGAAGCAGCAATCCTGCTCTGCCGCAGCCTTCTATTATCAGTCCGTCTCTTCCTATTTCTATCTCATTAATATATTTTTCAGGTTCTTTTAACAGTTCAGGCGTTGTCAGTATAGACACTTCTATATCAATCTCATTCAGTTCATCTTCTCTAAGAGCCGGGAACCTTGGGTCATGACATGCAGAAATAGCTGACTCTATCAATGATTCTATTAACGGTTTAACAGGATATGGAAATCCTATGCATCCTCTAAGCATGCCGTTTTTGTGAATTGTAACAAAAACTCCCCGCCTTTCTTTCAGTTCGTCAGAGCATGGAGGAATTTCTATTTTCTTTCCATGCCTGACAAAAGTTTCAATTGCCTGCCTTGCTGTTTTTAAGATAAATTCAGAATCCATGAAAGAAATATTTGATTAAAAGAAATAAAAATTTGTCTATGGTAGCGGGAAGTCGATTTGAACGACTGACCTTTGGGTTATGAGCCCAACGGGCACTCCAGGCTGCCCCATCCCGCTATTCTTATATTAATGCTTTGAAACTATATAAATGTAATAGAGGTGCGAATATAATGGCAACTATATTAGGAATTGATGAAGCCGGACGCGGTGCTGTAATTGGTCCGTTAGTCATGGTTGGAGTTATGATAGATGAGGATAAAGAAGAATTATTAAGAGATATAAAAGTCAGGGATAGCAAAATGCTAACGCCAAGCCAGCGCGACTCTCTTTATCATCAGATAACAAATATAGCAAAAGATTACTTTGTTATAAAAATTTCGGCAAAGGAGATTGACGAGTTTCGCAAAGTAAAAAATCTGAATGTTATAGAGGCAGAAAAAATGGCTGAAATAATTAGAGTATTAAAACCTGATATAGCAATAGTGGATGCCCCGCAGGTTTCTACGGAAAAATTCAAGCATTATCTTTTGGCGCTCGCAAAGAACCATACACGCATAATTTCTGAAAACAAAGCTGATGCAAAATATCCCGTCGTGTCAGCTGCGTCAATTATTGCTAAAGTAGAAAGAGATGCCGAAATAGACAAGATAAAAAAACAGGTCGGAGCAGATTTTGGAGTTGGTTATAGTCATGATGAACGAACAATAAAATTTCTTGAACAATTAATGGAAGAGAACAGCGAATTTCCTGATTTTGTGAGAAAGAGTTGGATTACAGCAATTGACATAAAAGGCAAGAAAAAACAGAAGTCTCTTTCTGATTATCAGTAAATATTTTTAAAAGCAAATGAATTTAATTTATGTTATGTCAAGCAAATCAAAAGGAATAAGAAAAGAATGGGCTTTGAAGAGAAAACTTGAAGAAAAAGGATATTTAGTAATGCGTTCCAGCGCAAGCAAGACAGGCGTTGATTTGCTGGCTGGAAAAGCTGGAAAAATTCTTGCAATACAAGTCCAGACATCTGAATATATTTATCCAGAAAAGGTTGAAGACCTGAAAAGATATGCAGAAGCGTTTCAGGCTCAGCCTTTATTGGCAATAACCCGCAAAGGCAAATGGGTTTTCTTAAAGACGGAGCAGCTAAAAAGGATTGGAAAAATGATGAAAATTGTTTTTTAAACCAATAAGAAACTTTATTAATAAAAAAACACAATTTTTTCTGAAGCCTATGTATAAGAAAAAAGCAATAAGTCCTTTAATAGCGACAGTGCTGTTAATAGGATTTACTTTTACAATGGCAGCTATTCTTGCGGGCTGGGGGCAGAACATAGTGTCTACGAATGTTGGCGAATTTACAGAAGAGAGTCAAAAACTTTCTGCGTGCAGAGGGGGAAATTTAAACTTTATACCCGGGTATCCAAAATTTGAGAATAATAGAATAAAAGCAGTTGTGGAAGCAAAGGGTGTTCCCCTTGGCGATTTTGTTTTTGAGATTGTAACAACCGAAGGAGTTGTTAGCGTGCCTGACAGTTTAAACACAACAATTGCTCCTGGAAGATTGGGAACTGTTATATCAGAAGAAATTAATGTTGATAGGTCAAATATAACGCAATTAAGAATTGTTACAAACTGCACAGACGTTAAAACCATATTTAAGACATTATAAAAGTTTATAAATAGGCAAAAATAATTAAAATAAAACTAAAAATGCAAGGTGGTAAAAATATGAAAGGCATATCCGCAATAATTGTAGTGGTATTGCTTTTGTTAATAAGCATAGCACTAATAAGCGTTGTATTCATATGGTCTTCCGGACTTTTGACAACAACAACAAGTTCTGTGTCAGAATCAACAACAAAGTCAACAACAACCATGCAGAAGGTTATTAGCATAATTGCCGCAAAATGCACAAACACAACTCCAAGCAACAATGTAATTAACTTTACAATACAGAATGCTGGCGCAGTGGACATAGAGTCTGGAGACATGCACGTATTTGTTGATGAAGAAGCAGTTAGTTCATCGCCTGATATATCTGCAACAGCTCTTGCAAAGGGAGAAACAGCAACTTATGGCGTAGAAACAACAGACCACAAAGACTCCCGCACATTAAAAATAACATCTCCTTCATTTACAATGGAGAAGACCTTGACTTGCTAAATGGTTTTTTGGCCTTTTTTAATTTTTTTGGCCTTAAATTTTTATTAATAATGAAAAAATAGAGAGGTAGTGAAAAATGACAAAAGCAATAAGCCCTTTGATAGCAGCAGTTATTTTGGTTGCAGTAGTGTTTACCATAGGAGTATTAATGTCAGCTTCATTTACATCAATATTTAAGACCCAGACAAGTTCTACAACAAAGAGCCAGAAATGCCCTTCAGCAGCTCTTGAATTGGTATATTATACCTGCGCAAGCGATACAATAAAAGCAACAATTTCAAATATTGGCAAAATAGATCTTTCAAACTTTTCAATATTTGCAAATGTAAACGGCAATGTATATACAAACACAACTCCTGTGAATTATCAGACAGTTCTTACTCCCGGAAGCGTGACAACATTAGAGGCATATACTACATATAATGGTCCAATATCTCAACTTAGAATATCGTCAGGCGGGGATTGTCCGGGCGTCTATATAGAAATTAAAAATGACACAAAGACAATAGGGACATGTTAAAGGTGAAGTTTATGTTTTGGGGAAAGAAATCAAAAAAGGCAATATCCCCTCTTATTGCCGCAGTTATTTTAATAAGCATTGTTATGGCTATAGGCATTTTTCTGACAAGTTCATTTAGCTCTATTTTCAAACAAAAAGTGTCGTCAACTTCTGTTCAGGAAAAGTGTTCGGCTGGCGGTTTGCAAATAGTATATACAGGCTGTTCCAATGGCTTGATAACAGTAACTGTTTCAAACACAGGTCAGGCAAGTTTGTCAAACTTCTCTTTATTTGCAAACATAAACGGCAACATATATGTGAACAACACTCCAAAAAACGGAAACAATATTTTGCTTCCGGGCGATATACTTAAGTTGGAAGCTGCGACAAGCAATTCAGGAGAAATTTCCAAGTTAAGGGTTTCATCAGGCGGGGACTGCCCCGGAGTTTACATGGAAGTGACCAATGAAACATCAAAAATCGGCACATGTTAAGTGATTAAATGACAAAAGCAATAAGCCCTTTGATAGCAACAGTTGTTTTGGTATCCTTTGTTATTGCCATAGCCATTATAGTAACAAGTTCATTTACAACAATGACAAAAACACAGGTTGACAAAGCCACAAAAAATTCAAACTGCCCGGGTGCAATATTGGATATTGTTTCAGCAAAATGCAATAAAACAACAAATGAAATTGAAATTATTGTTACAAATGCAGGCCAGATAGAAATTAAGAATTTCAGTTTAATTACTACAATTGATGGCAATCTTGTTGTCAATTCAACAACAGGAGGAGTTACAAGTTTAATGCCGGGAAATTCTGGAGTTATAACTGCAAATCTCGGTCGCAATGGCACAATATCCAAGATAAGAGTAATCGCAAAAAATTGTCCAGGTTTATATGTTGAAAAAACAAATGAGACAGCAAGCATAGCATCATGCTAAAAACAAAAAGAGTGGTAATATATGAACAAAACCAAAAAGGCAATAAGCCCTTTGATAGCAGCAGTTCTGTTAATAGCTTTTACAATGGCTGTTGCAGGAATTCTTGTAAGCTGGATGACAGGATTTACAAAAACAGAAACAACATATGTAGGAGATAAATCAGATAACCAGATTGTATGCACTTATGCGTTGATGGATGCGACAAAGAGTGATGTGTCATATAACTTTTCAGGAACTTCAAGCACAATAAATGTTACAGTTTTGAACAGCGGAGAAGAGTCTCTTTATAATTTCACTCTTATAGCGAAGACAGATTCAAATATTTATACTTTTGTGCCTACAAACCAGTACAGCAAAACAAATCCTCTTAAGCCGGGCGGAGCAACAAAACTGCTTGGAGTGAATCAAAGCACTGCTCCATCATCTTCAGAAACTTTAAAGAAACTTAAAATAAGGGCGCTATGCAAGGATGATTATGCTATAATTCATGAGATATCAATGACATGAATAGCAAGGTGTTGATTATGGAGAGCATAGAAAGAGATGGCTATACAAGATTTGAGATAGCAAGAATAATAGGGGCAAGAGCATTGCAGATATCTTTAGGCGCTCCTGTCCTGATAGATATTGATTCAACAAAATCTGCATTTGAGATAGCAAAAATAGAGTTTGATAATTCTGTGATACCTATTACAGTAAAACGAAGAATGCCAAAGAAACGCAAGTACAAAAATCAAAACTTATAAAAAAATCAAAACTTATAAACTACAATATGCACTATTCTTTTTATGATATCTGATATTAAACTGTCAATTGTCTACAATTCACGCGGAGAAAGGACTGTAAAAGTTTCTGTTTCAACAGATAAAGGCGTATTTAGTTCTTGCGCCCCTTCAGGCAAATCTGTTGGAAAACATGAAGCAGTTTATATGGAGCCAAAAAAGATTTCCAGATTTTTTAACAAGTTTAAAACAAATTTTATTGGACTTCGCGAACAGGATTTTGAGATAATAGATAATATGCTTGAGCAGTTCGGGGGTGCTGACTTCAGGAAAATAGGGGGAAATCTTGCCATTGCTTTTTCTCAGGCTGTATGCAAGGCTGCTGCCTTAGGAGATGCATATAAGATTTTTAATGAATATCCAAAATATTTCCCGTTCCCTCTTGGAAATCTGATAGGAGGCGGAGTTCATGGAGGAGGCACTGACATTCAGGAGTTTCTGGTTTTGCCGTTAAAAGCGAAGACAATGCAGGAGGCTGTTGAGACCAACATAAACATATGGCATTATGCAGAGAAAATGCTTAAAAAAACAGGAGTTTTTATTGGAAAGAATGATGAAGGGGCTATTATAACAGATATGAATGATATAAAGACGCTTGATTTTGTTTCTGATATTGCAGAGCAGTTTGACGCAAAAATAGGCTTGGATTTTGCTGCAACGCAATTCTATAAGAGAGACATATACAGATATAAAAAACTTGGCAGAGAGTTTGCAACAGAGGAACATATAGATTTCGTGTTGGATATTATAAAAAAGTACAAAATTGTTTATGCGGAAGACCCTTTTATGGAGAATGATTTTGAAAGTTTTTCAGAACTTAGAAAAAAAGCAAGATGCATAGTGTGCGGCGATGACTTGTTTGCAACAAAACTAAACAGGCTTGAAAAGGGAAGAAAAAAGAGTGCAGGCAATGCCATTATAATAAAGCCAAATCAGACAGGCACTGTTTCGCGTGTTCTTGAAACCGTGGAACTTGCCAAGAAATCAGGATTTATGCATGTTGTAAGCCATCGTTCCGGAGAAACCTGCGACCCTTTTATAGCAGACCTTGCTGTTGGCACAGAAGCAAAGATTATTAAGTGCGGGATAATGGGGTCGGAGAGGCTTGCAAAAGCAAACAGGCTTTTAGAAATATGGAACTCTGTTTCAGAAAAACGAAAGGCGGAAATGGCTATAATAAAGATTTAACAAATGCTCTGGAGCAAAGTATTTAAGTATTACTAAATATTTATTGTAAGTAAAAAAGTGATGCAAATGGTTTTGGATGATTATTTGTCTGCAGGAGTGCATATAGGAACAAAGAGCAGAACAAAAGACATGTCCAGATTTATATATAAAGTAAGACCTGATGGACTTGCGGTTCTTGATGTTCAGACAATAGAGAGAAGAATAAAAATTGCATCAAAGTTTTTGGCTAAATTCAAAAAAATTGTTGTTGTTTCAAGAAAACAGATAGGGCACAAACCTGCCGTTATTTTTTCTGATGCAGTTGGAGCGAAATACATGACAGGAAGGTTCCTGCCGGGTTCTTTGACAAACCCAAGTTTTAGGAATTATATAGAGCCTGATGTAATAATAATTACAGATCCTGCAGTTGATTCGCAGGCGATAGAAGAAGCAGTTAAAATGAGAATTCCAATAGTTGCTTTCTGCAATACAATGAATAATGTTTCAAATGTTGATTTGATAATACCATGCAATAACAGGGGCAAAAAGTCGGTTGCATATCTTTATTATTTGCTTGCTAAAGGAATTCTTGAAGAAAGAGGAGAGCAAATGAAATTAAAGCCTGAAGATTTTGAAATTGAAACCAAAAGAAATAATGCTGGGAAAGCAAAAGAATAAAATCTTTTTATTTCTCCTATTCTATAAGTATGTATGCAAATTCGCAGGCCTGCTGTTGCAGGTGCGTTTTATCCGCGTTCGGCAACAGAGATAAAAAGTTTCATAGAAAGGTTCTTATCAGGGGCTAAAAAGAGAAGGTGCGTTGGTGCTGTTGCCCCTCATGCAGGCTATGAATTTTCAGGAAGAACTGCAGTTTCTGTCTATGAATCTATTGAGAATGATTTTGATGCAGTTGTGATAGTAGGGCTAAACCATTATGGTAGGGGCAGAATTGCAGCATCAGACGGGATATGGCAGACTCCTTTGGGTTCAGTAAAAACAGATGAAGAACTCATAGAAAAAATGTCAGAAAGGGGCATAACAACAGATAATAGTGTTCATGCAATGGAGCATTCTATAGAAGTGCAGGTGCCTTTTATTCAGTTTTTCTTTCCTGATGTTAAAATAGTGCCTGTTTCTTTTAGTCCTGCCTTGTTTGATGTTAAAACATGCAGACAGTTGGGTGAAGCAATCTTTGATTCTGCCTCTGAGATTGGAAGAAAGATTCTTGTAGTGGCAAGCAGCGATTTCACGCATTATGGCGATGCATATAATTATAAACCCTTTGCTGGAACAGTTTCTCAAATTTTGAAAAAGATTAGGGAAACAGACAATAAAGCAATAAAAGCTATAACAGATTTCGCTCCAGAGCGTTTAATAGATATGCCCGGAACGATATGCGGATACGGATGCATAAGCGCTTTGCTTTATTACTCAAGGAAAGCAGGGGCAGAAAAGGCAGAGGTTGTTGATTATAGAACAAGTTTTGAAACATCAAGAAGGGCAGATGCTATTGTCAGTTATTGCGGAATTCTGATTCAATAAAACATAACACTTAAATCTTCCATTTTTCTATTAATTTTATGAAATTCCTCAGAACATCTTTTAACGGAGACCCTAATATCGGCTTATATGGTTTTGCAACTGACAGTTATTGCATAGTTGGATTGTCTGTCAAACATCAGGAAAAAATAGAAAAAGTGTTGAAATTGAATATAGAAACAGCTACAATAGCAGGAACTGAGTTGGTGGGAATTTTTTCAGCAGGCAATTCTTCCGGCATAGTTTTGCCTAATATTGCAACAGAAAATGAGGTTAAGAGATTTAGAAAGATTGGATTGAATGTTCTTGTTATCAAGTCAAAATATACAGCTCTTGGAAACCTGATTTTATGCAATGATAATGGATGTTTAATATCTTCGCATCTTAAAAAATACAGCAAAAATATATCTGACGTTCTTGGCTGCGAAGTTCAAACAGGCAAAGTTGCAGGCCTTTCAATAACAGGTTCTTCTTCCATAGCAAACAATAAGGGTTGCCTCTGCCATATGAATGCAAAGGAGGATGAACTTGAAGTAATAGAAGAGTTATTAAAGGTAAAAGTTGATATAGGAAGTATTGGAGGAAGCCCTTTTGTAAAGTCGGGAATGATTGTAAATAAAAGCGGGTTTGTTGTGTCTGAAGATGTGACAGGCCCGGAGTTGCAAAGAATTGATGAGGTTTTTGGTTATGGATAAACAGCAAAAATTGGTTATGCAGTTGCAGTTGTATGAAAGAAGTCTTAAAGTTCTTGCAGAGAGGCAGAATGTTTTGATGGAGAGAATGCAGGAGATTTATGAAACTCTGCGCTCAATAGATGAGCTTGAAAAAGGAGACAGTTTGATTTCAATAGGTTCTGGAAATTTTGTTTATGGGAAGATTACAGATGTAAGTAAGATTCTTGTCGGGATGGGGGCTGGAGTTGCAATTGAAAAAACGCCTGAGGAGGCAAAGAACATTCTTAAAAAAAGAATTTCTGAACTTGAAAAGACGTTAACTGATGTTTCAAGAGAGATGCAGCATGTGTCTGCGGAAATGCAAAAAATTGAAAGAAAGATACAAATGCAAACGAGAAAGAAATAGGGAAAGTTAATGTGATTTTATGTTCGGTTTTTTAAAAAAGAAATTAAAGGAGGCGAAAGACAAAATAGTTTCTCTGGCAAATGATGTTGATATTGAAAAAATAGAGGAGGCAGTTGAAGAGGAGGTTAAGGAGGAGGAACTGCAAAAAAAAGTTCCGGAAAAGCATGAGGACCGGGTTATTGAAGAGCATGCCGACAAACCAGAAAAGCCTCGTAAGGAGAAGCAAAAAACCAGGAAATTGCCTGAGCATACAGGAAAGGAGAAAAAAGGCATTATTGAAAGAATAAAAAAGAGAATTTCTGAAAAAATCTTGACTGAAAATGACTTGAAAGATATTTTATGGGATCTTCAAATATCATTGATAGGAAGCGATGTTGCTATTGATGTTGCTGAAAAAATATGTTCTGATTTAAAGCAAAATCTTGTTGGCAAATCTGTTGGAAGAAAAAACATAGAAAATATGGTTAGGGAAAGCCTAAGAAAATCAATAACTGAGATTATAGACATAAAAAAACCTGATATAGAGAAGCTTAAAAAACCTGCCCTCATTCTTTTGCTTGGTTTTAATGGTTCAGGAAAGACAACAACCGCTGCAAAGCTGGCAGCAAAATTAAAGGAAAAACATTCAGTAATTCTGGCGGCAGGGGATACTTTTCGTGCAGCAGCAATACATCAGCTTGAGGAGCATGGAAAAAGGCTTGGCGTTAAAGTAATAAAACAGGATTATGGTTCTGATTCTGCTGCTGTTATATTTGATGCGATGAGATATGCTGAAGCAAAAAATATAGATTATGTAATTGCTGATACCGCAGGCAGGTCGCATGCCAATGTTAATTTAATGGATGAACTCAGCAAAATATGCAGGGTAAATAAACCAGCCTTAAAAATACTTGTTGTTGACTCTCTTACAGGCAATGACACTGTTGAGCAGGCAGAGTATTTTAACAATGCCGTGGAAGTAGACGGAATTATAATGACAAAGGCTGATGTTTATGATAAAGGCGGTGCTGTGCTGTCTGTAGTTCATTCAATAAAAAAACCAATTCTTTATTTTGGAACAGGACAGGAATATGAAGATTTGGAAGAGTTTGATGTTAGCAGGACAGTTGAGAGGATGCTGGAGTAAATGCTTTTTCACATTCTTTTATAAACTTTTATGTGCAATTGGTTTATATGGTTCTTGAAAAATTAGGTTCAGGCCTGAAATCAGCAGTAAGAAAACTTGCCGGTGCCGGGTATATAGACAAAACTGTTGTAGATGAGTTAGTGAGAGATATACAACGTTCTCTTCTTTCAAGTGATGTTGATGTAAAACTTGTATTTGAGCTTACTGAAAGAATAAAGAAGCGTTCCCTTGAGGAAAAACCAAAGCCGGGCATGACTGCAAAAGAGCATGTTATAAAGGTTGTCTATGACGAACTTGTAAAATTTGTTGGGGTGAAGTCTGAAATAAAACTTTCAGGCAAAATACTTTTGTGCGGTTTGTTTGGTTCAGGAAAGACAACAACCGCTGCAAAACTTGCAAGGTTTTATAGCAGAAAAGGTTTAAAGGTTGGTCTTATATGCTGCGATGCTTACAGGCCTGCTGCTTTTGAACAGTTGCAGCAATTGGCTGAGCAGGTTAATGTTCCGTTTTTTGGCATAAAAGGAGAGTCTGACAGCGTAAAAATTTTGGAACAGGGTTTGAAGAAGTTTGCTGACAGGGATATAGTTATTATAGATACTTCTGGAAGGGATGCATTAAATAAGGAAATGATAGATGAAATAAAACTCTTAAATAAGACAGCTGAAGCTGATGAAAGGCTTCTTGTTCTGCCTGCAGATATAGGTCAGGCTGCAAGGCAACAGGCTGAAGAGTTCCAGAAAGCGCTTGGCATAACAGGAGTTATAATAACAAAGCTTGATGGCACAGCAAAGGCAGGAGGCGCTCTTACTGCCTGCTGCGTAAGCGGTGCGCCTGTAAAGTTTATAGGAGTTGGGGAAAAACCAGATGCATTTGAGCAGTTTGACCCGGAAAGATTTATATCAAGACTTATAGGATTCGGAGATTTGCATTCTCTTATAGAGAAAGCAAAGGAGGCAGGGATTGAAGACACAGCAAAAAATATAATGTCAGGAAGGTTTACTCTCACTGAGTTTTATGAACAGATAAAATCAATGCAGAAGATGGGTTCTCTAAAGTCAATACTTGAGTCAATACCCGGAATGGGAATGATGAAATTGCCAAAAGAGTTTGATGTAGCAAAGCAGGAGAATAAAATGAAGAAGTGGAAATATATTATTGAGTCAATGACGCCTTATGAAAGGGGAGAGCCTTCTGTTATTAATGCTTCCAGAATAAGAAGAATAGCCAAAGGTTCAGGAACTGAGGAAAGCGAAGTTCGTGAATTGTTAAAGAATTATGAGCAGGCGAAGAAGTTGGCAAAGATGTTTGGCAATAAGCGCGGACTTTTTGGAAAATTTGCGAAGAAATTTAAAGTTTTTAAGTAATAGGATTTAATAAAGTTAGAAAGGGCCCATAACTCAGTCTGGAGAAGCTTTCTTAAAAAGCTCGGACAATAGAGTGCTCGGCTCTTTACGAAAGAGCCAAACAAGAAAGATGAACTCTTTCGATGAGTAAAACCGAGATGCCGCGGGTTCAAAATAAGGGGCTGTTCAAAACATGCAACCCCTTATCAACCCTTTTGAAGAGCATGAAAAATAAGGGAAGG
>CAZJGC010000016.1:0-15805 GCA_964545795.1 uncultured archaeon | reverse complement strand
CAGGAATAAGCAAGAACGTAACCCCTCACACATTAAGGCACAGTTTTGCCACGCATTTGCTGGAAGCAGGAGCAGATATAAGATATATTCAGAAGTTGTTGGGTCATAAGAATCTGCAGACTACGCAAATTTACACGCACGTTGCAAACAAAGACATCAAAAAACTCGCCAACCTGATTTAATGAATATTTAAGGGCGGTTTAGAAATGTTTAAATATGTTGCGTAAAAAATAAACAAAGGATGCTCCCGTCGTCTAGTCCGGTCAAGGATCCAGGCCTTTCGAATTGTTCGAAAGAATTGAGTGTCAAACACTATGAAAATAAAGCAAGCCTGTGACATGGGTTCAAAATAAGGGGCTGTCCAAAACATGCAACCCCTTATCCTTAAGAAAGAGCATGGATTCCGTTTTTTCCTGTTTTGAAAGTCCCATCGGGAGCACCAATTTAAGTCCTGTTTCTAAAATAAAAAAATTTAAATGTAAAAATTAATTAATTTGCTATGGTTGATATCTTGGTAGAGTTCATAAAAGCGTTATGGTTTATTTTTCCAATGTATGCGGCAAATAGTTTTCCTGCGTTATCAGGCGGCAAGATTCCCATAGATAAAGGCATAAAATTAAGTGACGGTCAGAGATTGTTGGGAGATGGCAAAACAGTAGAAGGGTTTCTGTTTGGAATGTTTGCAGGCATGTTTGTGGGAACAGTTGAAGTTTTTCTTTTTCCTATGGTAAACAAATTTTCTATGAAGTTTGGTGTTTATATGCCTGCAATAAATTTTACAATCATGTTTTTGCTTGTTCTTGGGGCGTTGCTTGGCGATATGGGAGGTTCGTTTATAAAGAGAAGGCTCAGAATGAAGAGAGGCGCAGATGCTCCCATACTTGACCAGCTGGATTTTGTTTTTGGGAGTTTATTGTTTGTATTCATGTTTACGCAAATAACAATATGGATGTTTTTGATAATAATTTTGATAACTCCTGTTATTCATAGGCTGGCAAATATAGTAGCTTATTTTGCAAAAATAAAAAAGGTTCCGTGGTAACATGAAATTTGACCTGCATTCGCATACCACTTACAGCAAGCACTGGTTCTGGGGGACAGATGCTTTGAATTCTCCAAAGTCAATGATAAACGCCGCAAGGAGAAGGGGATTGTCCGGCATTGCCATAACAGACCATCAAACAGTAAAAGGAAGCCTTGTTGGAATAGAATATGCAAAAAAATTCAGGGATTTTACTGTAATAAAGGGAATGGAAATACATACAAAGTCCGGCGATGTTGTAGCTCTTGGCATAAGCGAAGACATACCTGACAATCTTTCATTGGAGGAAACAATAGAAAAGATACACGACCTTTCGGGCGTAGCCATAGCAGCGCACCCGTTTGCAAATTTTCTTGTAAGAAAGTGCGTGGGCGTTAATGCAAAAATGCTTGATGCCGTTGAGGTTTTTAATGCAGGCAGTTGCAAGAAATTCCAGAATATGAAGGCGCTAAACCTTGCTGAGAAATTCAAAAAACCTAAAACTGCAGGAAGCGATGCGCATAACATTATGGATATAGGCCGTGCAGGAATAGAGTGTAACAGCATAAGAGAAGATGATGTTATTGAGGAAATATTGAAGAAAAAAGTGAAAATATTTGGCACTTATACTCCTTACAGGAATATGGCAATGCATACTTTATTGAAGTTTTCTAGATCCTTGAGATATAAAATTTTAAAATCCTTCTCGCGGAAGCAAGTTCGGCTCTTCCTTTAGCGGTAATTTTATAAAAGACAAACTTTCCGTCTCTTTTTGATTCAACATATTTTCCTTTTTTGAGAAGATAAAGAACTTTGTAGGTTGTTACATTTCCTGTAATCAAGCCGAACTTTTTGGTTATAGCTTCCTTTAACTCGCTTCCTGATTTCTTTCCCTTTTTAAGCATGCTTAGGATAAACAGCCACAAATTCTCTTTTTCTATTTTCCTTTTCAATCTTTCTGACGGTTTTTGCATGTTTAAAACATTGTAATGCATAAATATAAATACTACGTTTTACAATACAGTAAAATATGAAGAAGATTAAAGTTGCTATAGTGGGTGTTGGAAATTGCGCAAGTTCTTTATTGCAGGGGATAGAATTTTATAAAGAAGAAAACAAGAATGTTGCAGGGCTTATGCATTGGAATATTGGCGGATACAGGCCTTGCGATATTGATGTTGTTGCAGCGTTTGATATTGATGAAAGAAAGGTTGGAAGAGATATATATGAGGCAATATTCCAGCCGCCAAATTGCGCAAAGGTATTTAAAAGAGATATAGGGTTGAAGGGCGTAAAAGTAAGCATGGGAAGAGTATTGGACGGCATTTCTGTTCACATGAATAAGTATGACAGAGATAAAAGGTTTGCAGTGTCTAACAGAAAAGAAGCAACAAAGGAAGAGATAGTAGATATTTTAATAAATTCCAATGCTGAAATTTTGTTGAATTACATGCCTGTCGGTTCTGAAAAAGCTGCGTATTTTTATGCAGAATGCGCTCTTGATGCAGGTCTCGGATTTATAAACTGCATGCCTGTATTTATAGCAAGCAACCCGGAGTGGGAAAGCAAATTTAGGCGCAGGGGATTGCCGGTTATAGGAGATGATATAAAGTCGCAAATTGGCGCTACAATTATTCACAGGACTTTGGCAAATCTATTTAAAATAAGAGGCGTGAAAATAGAAAAAACATATCAAATAAACATAGGAGGAAATACCGATTTTTTGAATATGCTTAACAGAGACAGGCTTGTTTCAAAGAAAATTTCAAAGACAGAAGCTGTTCAGTCGGTTGTAGGCAATTCTTTGGAAGATGATAATATACATATAGCTCCAAGCGATTATGTTGCATCTCAGAAGGATAACAAAATATGTTTTATAAGAATAGATGGCAGAAATTTTGGAAACATGCCTGTATCATTGGATTTGAAGCTATCCGTTGAGGACTCTCCAAATTCTGCCGGCATAGCAATTGATGCGATAAGATGTTGCAAAATTGCTCTTGACAGAGGAATTTCCGGTGCGCTTGTTTCGGTTTCATCTTATTTTATGAAACATCCCCCTAAACAGTTTAGCGATGAAGTTGCCTGCAGGTTAACAGAAAACTTTATTATGAATAAAGAAGAATAAATTAATGGTTTTATGCTGTATAAAAATCGCGGGAGGTTTGATAGCTTAAGCAGGGAAACAGGCAAAGTTTTTGGAAATTTGCCTGTATCTGCGAATGCATGGACCATATTATCTTTTGCGTTTGCTGTTGCGGCGGCTTATTTGATTTATATTGAGGATTTTCCTTTTGCTTTGTTGTTTTTCTCTGTTTCTGCATTGCTGGATTTTGTTGACGGCGCAGTTGCGAGATTTCAGGGAAAAGCCTGCCCGAAGGGCGCATATTTGGATACAATAACAGACAGATATGTTGAGTTTCTGATTTTGTTTGCGTTGTTTTTCGTTTCTTATCCAAGGTTTGTTTTTTCTCCAAGAGTGTGGATAGTTCTGATAATGTTCGGAAGTTTTATGACTACGTATGCAAAGGCGGCTGGTTTTGAAAAGGGGCGCGAAATAAAAGGAGGTCTTATGGAAAGGCCTGAAAGAATGATTTTAATTTTTGCAACGCTTTTTGTTTCATGGATTTACAGGGCTGGTGCAATTTATTTTCTGGCTGCTATGGGCGTGCTTGTGAACATTTCCGCGCTTCAGAGAATCTGGATTGCATTAAAGGCAAAGAATTAAATAATGAATAATAATTATTGTTATGAAGCAAGTGATAATAATACGCGCGGATTTAAAAATGGGAAAAGGCAAGATTGCGTCGCAGGCTGCTCATGCTTCAGTTTCCGCTTTTATGAAAGCAAAAGAGGAGGACAGGCAAAAATGGATAAATGAAGGCATGAAAAAAATTGTTTTGAAAGTTTCTGGAGAGAAAGAGCTTGTTTCTGTTTATAATAGGTTTAAAAGAAGAAAACTTCCTGCTGTTATAATAAGCGATATGGGGTTGACGCAGGTTTCGCGCGGAACAAAAACTGCTGTTGGGTGCGGTCCTGTTGAAGACAGCAAAATAGACAAAGTCACGGAAAAAATGAAGTTGCTTTAAATATGGGAAAAACAAATACTGCTTTATGAATAGCGCTGTATCTGATTTTTTTCAGCAAAATTTTGTTGCGCCTCTGTGCCATTATTATACGCCTGTGAACACATTAACATATGGGATTATACTTACTCTTGCGGCAGTTGGAATTTACAAATTTCTTGAAAAAACAAAAGTAAAAATAGATAAAAAGTTTTTCCTTGCTTTTCTGCCTTTAATAATTTATGGAGGCTGGACAAGGGCTTTAAGAGACCATAATCTTTATCAGGGCTGGTATTTCTGTTCACCGCCCATTTACTTTATAATCTTCGGCATTGGAGCAGGTTCATTAATAGTTGCTGTTTTATTGCAGAGGAAGTTCGGAATAGAATATTATAAAACTGTTTTTGTTTTTGGAATATTGCCGTTAATATATAATGCTTCAATTACGTCAATAAACAACTGGACAGCGTTTTCAATTATCTTTTTGTTGGTTTTTTTCTGGGCTGTGCTTTTTTTCGGAATAAGCAGGCTGAAGCCAGGGCTGTTGCCAATAGAAAATGCGGGAATAATGGTTGCGCATCTTTTAGATGCGTCAGCAAGTTTTACGGCAATACAATTTTTTGGCTATTATGAACAGCATGTGCTTCCAGGATTTTTAATGTCTTTGACAGGACCATGGATAATGTTTCCATTAAAAATTGGGGTTATATTGCCTGTTTTGTATGTTGTTGACAGGCAAACGGAAAATAAACAATTTAGAAACTTTTTAAAATTCATAATATTGATTCTTGGGCTTGCTCTTGGAATAAGGGATATGATGACAGTAAGCATGTAGCAGGAATGCAAGTATTTCTTAAAAACACTATTTGTTCTTTGGAATGCAATAACATTGTTTTCTTTTTCCATATTCCGTAATTTCGCATTGCAGGCTTGAAATTTCCATTCCAAACTGCGTTATTCTGATTTCTGCATATTTAACATTGTTAATGTCAAAGTCATCGCATGTTTTCTTTCCTGTCAAGCCGTATTTAATTATTTTCTTTGTTTCTTTCATGTTTTTCACTTTAAATCAGGACATTAAATATTTTACTGTCTTTTCTATCAAATAGTTGGTTCCTCTTTTACTTTTTAGAGGAATTAAGTTATCATAATCTCTGAAATGCTTCACATTTTGGGTTGCTATATGCGCGCCTATTTGATAACCCAATTTCTTTATTTCTTCATCGCTTGAATCCGGTCTAAGACCATAATCATTATTGTTGACATATATGACTTCTATTCCCATCTCTTTAAGGGCTTTTGCATAGCGTTTGCTAAGATTGGCATCAACAATAACTTTAGGTGACTTCATAAACATTGGCGTATAAAGTTATGTCTTCAGGATTTATGCTGTATTTTCTCATTTTATTTTTCCTGGCAAAATTAAGGGAGTCAAGGCATAATCTGTGTTTATATTCCAGTTCTTCCATATGCTTTGTTCTGTCATCAATTTTAAGCTGTCTTATCAGTTCATATCCTTTTCTTTTTTGTTGTTTAAGTTTCTGTTTTGCATCTTCATAATTTATTAGTCCTCTGACATATTCGTCTACAATAAAGCCAAATGTCAGAGTTTCTATTTCTTTAATATGCTTAATGGGTTTGTTAATTTCCATTTAATTAGTTTAATTTAACTTATTTATACTTTTAGTGCCTTTCTCATAAAGAGGTGGTTTTATTGAAAGCGACGTATGATGAGAAAGGAAGGTTGCATAGTTTTGGGGATAATCCTGCTATAGTATGGAGCAGCGGAGGCAAAGAATGGTTTTATCATGGTTTGCATCACAGGGACGGAGACAAACCCGCAGTAATAGGAGGTGATGGGCATATGGAGTGGTATAAACATGGAAAACGGCACAGAGATAATGACAAACCTGCTGTGATATGGGCTAATGGAAGCGAAGAATATTGGAGATATGGCAAAATTCATCGTGATAACGGCCCTGCTTTGAAATATGAAAACAGCCTGTGGCATTATAAGAACGGCAGGTTGTATTTCCCTGGAGACGAGGGGTTAGAGCATGCTTGGCAGGATTTGGAAAAAATAAAGCGCAGAGATGCATATGAGTGTTTTGCTGCAATGTTTGATGCCGCAGACAGGTTGGCAGAGCAAATAAACAGGAGAAATAAAATTTTAAGTTTAAAAAAGAAACAACAATGTTTTTAACATTTGTTATTAATTTAATTGTATGGCTGTTAAAATAAAACAAAGGCCTGAAGATTTTGTTGTAGAGGAAATTCCTGTTAAAGGCAGGAATGGAAAATACACTGTTTTCTGGATACAAAAGAAAAATATTGATATGAACCATGCTATAAAAATTCTCTCAAAAAAGTTGGGAGTGTCTGTAAAATATTTTGGCTTTGCGGGAACAAAAGACAAAAGGGCTGTAACAATGCAGCGCATTTCTGTTTATGACCCAAAAGATGAGATTTATAAAAAAATTTCTGGGTTAAGTTTGAAAAATATAAAAATTAAAAATGTTTCAAAGGGGGATAAAATAAGGCTTGGAGATTTAAAGGGAAATAAATTCAATATAATATTGCGCAACATAAAACTTTCTAAAAAAGAGATAAACAAAAGGCTTGAAAATTTGTTTGGTGAGCTTGCAAAAGGAATTCCGAATTATTTTGGAGTTCAGAGGTTTGGGGAGATTCGTCCAATTTCCCATATCGTAGGAAGGCATATTATTAAAGATGAATATGAGTGCGCCGTAAAAACATATTTATGCAGGGTTTTTGAGGCAGAACCTGAAGAGGCAAAGAAGGCAAGAAGTTTTTTGCTGAAAAACTGGAATAAAACAGGATTTAAAAGGGCTTTGGAATTGTTTCCTGAAAGATTTGCGTATGAGCGGTCGTTATTGAGATATCTTATAAAGAAAAATGATTTTAAGGGTGCTATGTCTGTTTTTCCAAAAAAGTTAATGAGAATGTTCGTGTATGCATATCAGTCATATATCTGGAATCAGGTTGCTGATTATTGCATAAAAAATAATATAAAAGTCAGAAGCATACCTTTAATAGGCTGCAATACAAAACTAGGCAGAAGCAGAATTGAAATGAAGATTAAGGATATTATTAATAATGACGGCATAAAATTGGAAATGTTTTGCAAGCCAAAATTTATTGTTTATGGAAGCGAACGTTCGTTTCTGTTGAAACCAAAGAATATGAAGATTATAAAAATCTTTAAGGATAACTATAATAAGAATAAAAACGCTGCAGAGATAGAATTTACGCTTAAAAAAGGAAGTTATGCAACTGTTGTGCTGGAAGAGGTAATAAAATGCTTACAATAATAGAAATTTTATTTATTTTGATATCATTCGCAAGCGTATATTTTCTTGTTCTTTTCTTTATAATTTTCGCTTCAGAAAGGAAAAACATAAGGAAGATACCAAAGATAAAAAATCTTCCTTCTGTTTCTGTTATAATACCTGCATATAATGAAGAGGAAGTTATAACAAAGACAGTTAATGCTGTAAAAAAATTGATATATCCAAAGAAACTGCTGGAGATAATTGTAGTTGATGATGGTTCTGCTGATAATACATATAATATAGCCAAAAAAATCAGGGGCATTAGATTATTCAGGAAAAAAAACGGCGGAAAGGCTGACGCTTTAAATTATGGAATTAACAAAGCAAAAGGGGAAATAGTGGCATGCATAGACGTTGATTCATATCCGCAAAGAGATGCATTAATAAAGGCTGTTCAGTACTTTGAAGACAAGGAAGTTGCTGGCGTTACAACATCTATTCTTGTAAAAAATGCAAACAACATTATGCAAAAGCTTCAAAAAATTGAATATATTGTTCTTATATTGAGCAGAAAACTTATGGAGAAACTGAACTGCATTTATGTAACTCCGGGCCCATTGAGTTTATATAGAAAAAATGTAATCAGGAAGCTTGGAGGTTTTGACACTAAAAACATGACAGAAGATATAGAAATTGCATGGAGGCTGCTTAAAGCAGGGTATAAAATAAAGATGTCTGTTGATTCAAAAGTTTATACTGATGCTCCTGATACGCTTGGAAAATGGTGGCGGCAGAGAATAAGATGGAATATAGGAGGAACGCAGACAACAATCAAGTATTTCAACACTATTTTTAAAGAGCCGGCAAATGTCGGAATGTTTCTTCTCCCGTTTGCCACGCTTTCTTTTATTCTTACAATGATAGGGCTTGCAATGTTTTTTTACATTGTTTCAATGGCATTGTACAATATTGTTTACATATATGTTCGGAGCATTTTAATGGGCGCTGCTTCAATAAGATTTTCATTCTCTTTAGTTCCAGATGTCATGTTTTTCATTGGCGTATTTGTTTTTGCTCTTTCAATGGCATGGTTTAAGTTAAGCCTTGATATTATGAGAAATGAAATGAGCATAAGAAAAGGCTTGCCGGAATTTCTAATATACATATTCTTTTATATTGCCGTTCACCCATTTAATCTAATGGTTGCTTTATGGAAATTAGCAAGAAATAAGTATGAGTGGTAATATGAAAAAGGTTACGATAAAAGCTTTTTTGATAACAGTAGCAATATTTTTCATGCTTTTTCTGTTGTCAATATCTTTTGAGGCAAGCAGGGTTGAAGAAGTAAGAGAGGGCATGACAAAAATAGATGTGTTGTGGAACGATGCACGTTTTTTTAATGAGTATATGTTTGATGCTTCTAAAATTGACTGCAAAACTCTTTTTAACGAAAACCTGAGATTGGGGGAGGAAATATACAAGGAAGGTTTGAAAATAGAAAGATATGAAGGAGCAAACAAACTTACTAATACTTTGTTAACAGAAAAGAAAAGGTATGCCCTTTTGGATTTGCAGTTCTGGAAGAATAGTATTGAAATAAAGAAAAAATGCGGTCCATTGTTTTCAACAGTTGTTTATTTTTATTCGCAGTTTAATTCAACAAACGAGCAAAAAATAATGGACAAAGTATTATGGGAGCTAAAACAGAAATGCGGAAACAAAATAATTTATATAACATTCCCGGCAGATATGGGTTTGTCAAGCATAAATTTTGTTAAAGATATTTATAACATAACAAATGTTCCTGCTGTTGTTATAGATGAAAAAGATGTTATGACAGGCATTGTATCACTAAATGAATTGAACAATTATACTCATTGCTGATTAATTAAAAGCATTAAGAATTTGTCTGTTGCCAGGTCCAAGTCAGTATATTTCCTGCCTGTTTCTGAAAAATCCTTTCCTTTTATGTAGATTATATTATCCTTTAATATGACAGAAGTTTCGTTGGAAGCAGACAGGAATATGACAGGTTCGGAAGATGATGCATTTATTTGCTCCAAAGAAGGCACAGGCTCTGATATTATGCATATTGTTTTCTGCGTTTCTTCAAAAGAGAGGCAATTTTCTCCCTGTCTATCTCCGTAGACATATCCTGATATTCCATAATAATACTTAAACAGTATTGTTAGTTTGTATGCAATCTCAAAACTGTCTGCTAAATAAAATTTGTTAAATTCGGTTTCAGGCGCATATGAAATTTTAATTTTTTCTACATCTTTGGATAGAATTGCTTCTTTTATTGCCTGTCCGTCAGGATATACAGAAACAAGTTTTGCTTTTTCAAGGTTTGCTCTGAAATTCAGTGTTTCATTTGCAAATTTTATTTGATATGGATTTTTCTCAGGGGTTTGGAGAAAAAAGAATGCCATAAACAGAAAACTGAGAAGTGCTAATATGACAGCAAATTTCATTACATTGGTGCTGTTTTTTTCAGATTTGCTGTCTGTATTGTTGTTATTCCCATCTTTTTCTGTGCCCATAGTCTATCAACATAAACTATTTTTTTCAGTAATTAGTGATATAACAATATAAATTTTTTGTTAAAGAGAAACAGAATTAAAAAAATTTAAAAAAAAAGGCTGGCCGAAGCCAGCGATTTTATTGTATTTGAATGTCCTGCAGTGTGGTTCCTGTTATCTTTACTTCTGTTGCTGTGTTGCCTTCAAGTTTGTCTGACTGTATTGCCAATGCAGCCAAGTCTGTGTCCTGCGCTCTTGTACCGGCAACCACTACTGCTACCTTGCCTGTTGCGAAGGCATCTTCTATGACTTTGACCAATGCAAAGTTCTCGCCTGGCCATGAGTCACATGCGTATGGGAATTTGCCTTCTGTTGCAAGGTCTGCTACAAGCGTGTTGACGCAAGGTCCGCCTACCAGCACAAGGTCTTTGTTTGTTTTGTCTGCATCAGTAACTTCTGTGTCCAGTTTGACAACATCTGTTGTTACAGGAACAACTGTGTCTGTTGTTGTCTCGCCTCCTGTTGTTGCAGCGCCTTTCTTGCCGAAGTATACTTTCACTCCAAGTCTCTTGGCAGGCACTTTTAGTTTAACAACATCTGATGCTCCGTTTGAACTTGGGTTTAATACCATAATTCCTGAGTCGTCTACAATCTCGTCATTTGTTTTCTTGCCTGCATTGCCTGCTGTGTCCTCGGTTGTTACGTTAAGTTCTGTTTCCTCGGCTGATGTTGCTGTTGCGCCAAGTCTGAACTGAGGTGCTGCTGAGTCTGTTGCGGCTGTCTTGTTCTGGAATCCAAGTGTAATTGTACCAGAGGCGCTTGTACCGGCTGTTATTGCGTCTATTACTGTTGTGTTATCTGCACCAACTCTCATATTCAAATAGTAGTCTGTCTCGCCTGCATTTATTTTGAATGTGTAGTTGAACAGATATCCACGACCATTGTCTGAATTGTCTAATACAGCGTATCCATATTCTACATTATTGTATGTTGTATTGCCTCCGTCAGTTGCAAATGAGTCGTTTACTAAAATCTTGCCTGATGTGTCTGGATATCCAACAGCCACCTGCAATAGTCCTGCTTTGGTTTTGTTGAATAATAGGTATGCTTTTGAATAAAAGTTGTTTGCAGGTGAAACTATTGCGCCGCTAAGGTCTGACGATACTTCTAATCCATACATTTCTGACTGCATTGAACTTGCATTGCTCTGGAAATACACTGTTGTTGGACCATACGGCTTTACTGTTACTGTTGCAAACTTGTCTGTATTCCAGCCTTCAAATCCAAGCGAGCCATAGTCGTTTGGCAGATCTACTTTCTCGCCGGGTTTTAGGTACTGCACTTCTTTTGGTTTATAAACAACCTGTATTTTTGAACCAGATCCTATGTATTGGCTTTTTGATGTTGAAGACGGCGAGTATTGTATTCCCCATCTCTCTGTTCCTGGGAATGCCTCATTTGCTGAACCTGTTGCATCTACATCTGCTGTGGCGTCATACTCGTGTTCAATCTGTCCTGTAGGTCCTACAACAACGTCTGCTTCTATTATCTGAGTTGAAGGGTCTGTACCTGATACACGCACATCAGTTACCTTTACTGTCAATCCTGTTGCAGATGAATCTTTGCTGTTGCCTTCTGAAATGCCTGACAGCGTGTCAACAACATTGCCGTCTTTGTCTTTTATTTCAAAAGATGCCCAATCATTGTTTGCGGCTGCAGTTACATATACGGTATAATCTCCAGATGTTACTCCTGTTACTTCTGTTCCCTGTTTCTTTGTTGTGCCTGTATCACCTACCAACATTTTAAGAGAGGTTGCACCAACGCCGACTATTTTGAATTTCTTGCCAAGCATTTCTATTTCTATTGGGTTTGAATAGTCAGGGCTGCTTATTGAACCTGTAGTTGTTACAGTGTTATTTATCCAAAGTCCTTTCTCAAATACAAATTCATATTTTATGTCTCCATTTGTTCCTATAACCATTTTTTCTGTGCCGTTTATTTTGTCTGTTGATAGGTCGTGTCTCATTCTTACTCCTGAAACATCTACCTGTTCTCTGTAGTCATAGTCTGTTCCCCTGTGAGAGAACGTGCTGTCTTTTAGCGTGGAGTAGTGCGTGTTTTTTAGTATTCCGGAACTTGGGAAAGCCGCACCTCCTGTTATTGCTGTGTACAGGTTGCTTCCTCCGGAAGATGTGCCTATGTTTATTCCATCTCTCTCTACTCCGTCTACAGTTCCGCTTGTGCCTGTTGTTGTTACTGTTGTTGTCTTTGATTCAGCTGCCATTCTAACTGCAATATCAACAGCTCCTGCAACATCTGCCGGTGATGCTGTTGCTCCAATTACAAACAACGGAAAGTTTGCTGTGTGGTCAGATGGTGTTGCAAGTTCTGCGATATTGCCTACATTTGTTGCTGCCATTGCTGCTCCTGCCAATGACATTCCTGCCATTAAGGCTGAACCTGCCAATGCAGCTATTTTTTTGAATTGCATATTCTCTTCTCCTCCGTTTTAATTTTTTATTGTGCGTTTTCGCACGGTGGTTTAAAGCGCCTTAACCCATTGCGAAAAACCCACAAGGGTATCGCAATCAAAGTATGAAAATTCTGAAACCTTCCTCATACTTTGTTAGATTATTATTGAAAAAGGGGGTATATATATGTTTATGGAAACAGTTTTCATGCTCTTCTTTAATTGTTTCCTGTAATATTTTTAGTATAAAATAAGCAATAAAAACAAATCTAATTGTTTCCTAACTGTTTTTATGCATTTTTCTATCATAAAAACATATTAAATGCATTATTTTATATAAAAATTTTTGATTTTCTGCAAAAACGAAACTTTTCCTTTATTTTCAAATTTGACGTTTTTGTATTCATCCGAAAGGTAAACTTTGTTGCTCCTGCCTGTATGTTCCAATCTTATAAGCCCGCGCTCCTGAAGGCTTGACAAAACTTTGGAAACCTTTGCTTTTGAGTAGTTGCTTTCAAGAACAAGAAGTTTTTGATTCACTGCGCCTTTATGTTTCACTATAAGTTCCATTAATATTTTTTCATCTTCTTTCAATATTGGAAGCACAACATTCATGCCTGCTTTTGTCTTTTTAATAATAAAAATAATAACACCGAGTATGGAAAGAATGATAACAAAGCCAAATATCATGCCAATAAAAACAAAGTTATTTTTTTCTATTGATTCATAAAAAACGCGTGAACTGAATGATTCGCCTGCTGAGATATTGTTTTTCTTCCAATAAACATATATTCTTCTTCCATCGCTCCCTTTCTCTCCATCTAAAGGAGTGTAAGGTCCAAATAAATCTGAATTTTCAGCAAGCACCATTCCTTCCGGAAGCATTACTTTGAAATCAAGCGTTTTTACTTTCAGAGGCATGTAAAAATCGCTGCTGAACATCATTTGTTTTCCTATGGGTTTTATAATGTCAAATGAGTCAAATTCAAGTTTAAGCATTCTTTTTTCTGATGTTGGGTTTATGTTGCATACAATATCATATCCATAATTCTTTTTTTCACTGATGCATTTTTCATTTCCGAAGTTTGATTCTGACATAAGGTTTTGTATGTTATTGAAGAAAGGTATTTTTATGTGCGTTACATTGGATGAGTCAAATGTTATGGTAATCAGAACATGTGCTGTATTTTCATAAAGCGATATTTCAGTTCCAAAATACGCTATGCCTGCTGCATATGTTGCAGCGCTGTGGAGTGTAAAGAATAAAATAAAAATTGCAAATATTAAGGTTTTCCTCATTATCTCAGCCTCTTGAAATAATTATTCCTCCAAGGCCTGCGGCTGCAAATGTGTGCATCATATTTGCAATGCTGTTAAGAATATTCTGGGCTTCTCCTATGTCAATCTCAAGTTTGTTCGGTCTTAATATTTCTATGCTTGAAGGGCCATATTCAATAACAAGTTGCACAAGATTATCCATGTTTTTTACTATTAAGTTTAATTCGCAAAACTGCGAAAATCCTTTTTTAACATTCTTAACTGGGTTTTCAACTTCCTGAATTTCAAAAAGGTTTTGTTTATATAATTTAGCTCTTTCGTCCGATGAAATTTTTTCAATATGTTTTTTTAAAGAATCTTTTACTATGCCTTCGGATGTTCCAAGAACTTCAAATGTCATTGAAACATCAATCCAGCCTTTCTTAACTTTTTCATCAACTTCATTCATCTCAATCATTAAATCACCATTTCTGTTTTATTTTATTGTTTTCCCGCTTAATATAGGTATTTTGTTTCCGCAGGAACATTTCTTGTTTGCCTTTATATTAATATTAAATCCATTTCTTTCTATCAGCAGTTTTCCGCATTCGGGGCAATGCGTTGATTCAAAACCAGATACGTTTCCAAGATATACATACTTGATTCCAATGTCTTTTGCAATGTCCATGCATTTTATTAATACTTCTAACTCTGTTTCTTTTTTTCCAAATTTATATGAAGGAAAAAATCTTATAAAATGAAGCGGAACGTCTTTTCCTAAATTTTCCAAAATCCATAAACACAATTTTTTTACGTCATCTGTTTTGTGGCATTCTGGTACTATAAGGTCTGTTATTTCTATAAACACATTATTTTTTTTATATTGTTTTATTGCTTCTAATATAGGTTCTGTTTCAGGCACTGACATTATTTTTTTATGAAATTCAGAATTTAATGAACCCTTTATATCTATTACTGCGGCATCAAGATGCTTTGACAATTTTCTTATTGGCTCTTCTGTTGTGTAGCCGTTTGTAACAAAACAATTATACAAACCTGCCTTTTTTGCAAGTTTTGCAGTGTCGTATGCATATTCAAAAAATATTGTTGGTTCCGTGTATGTATAAGATATTCCTTGGCAATTATTTTCCAATGCTGCTTTAACTATTTGTTCCGGCGTCATGTCAATACCGAAGTCTGACAAACTCTGAGATATATGAAAGTTGCAGCAAAACTGACATCTAAAATTGCATCCTGCTGTGCAAAAGGAAAATGTTTTTGTTCCTGGCATGAAATGAAAGAAAGGTTTTTTCTCTATGGGGTCTATGCCTGTTGCCGCGACTTTTCCGTAATTTTCAGCAATTAGTTTTCCGTTTATATTCCTTCTTACTCTGCAAAACCCTGTTTTATTTTCTGGTATTAAACATCTTCTTGCGCACAAAAAACATCTTGCAGGGTCGCCAGATTTATAAAACATTGCTTCTTTCATAACATATTAATAAACTTTCAAATCTTTATAATCATATGCCCCGGTGGCTCAGTTGGCAGAGCGGCTGAGTTAGTGCCGAATCTCGTAAACAGCAGGTCGTGCGTTCAAATCGCACTCGGGGCTCCATTGTTGAGGTGATAAAATGGAATACATTTGCTTTGTGAGAGATGTTTCAGCAGCAGAGAATGCGTTAAGAAGCGATTTTGATTTGGCGGCAAAACAATCCATAACTGTTAAAGACGGAAAGTCGCTTTTAGGCAAGGAAGGCAGTTTTATTTATATAAAGGGAAGCAGTGAAGGAGTAGAAAGATGCAAAGAAATTCTTTCTAAATTTATAGAACAATGTCCTGAAGAAGATTTAAAAAAAGCAAAAGAAAAAATAAAAGAAGAAAACGAAAGAGCTGTATGCGGTTTTGGAAACATATTCGGCTGATGCGGCTATGGTCTAGTGGTTAGGATACGGGCTTCCCAATGGTTATGGAAACAGCCTGCGACTCGGGTTCAAAAATGTAGGCAAATAGGATATAACCTCTTTTCCATTTTTAGTAAAACCCGGTTTGAAACTCCCGATAGCCGCACCATAACTTTTTAAGGCAACTATTCAAATAAAATCTTATGAAAGCAATTTCTGCAATAATAGTTGTTGTTCTCTTATTGTTAATTTCCATTTCTCTAATCTCTGTTG
>CAZJGC010000015.1:0-17386 GCA_964545795.1 uncultured archaeon | reverse complement strand
TATGAGCCTTAATTAAATCTTCAAATGACTTAAAATCGTGACTTTCAAACAATTTCTGATTCACTCTAATAAAATTCCATTTTTTACCAGTTATTTTTGTTAGATCTTTGCACCACCTTTTTGCTCTTTCATCTTTTCTTTTGACATCAATGTCCACTAAACCTTTAGTTTCAACAAAATAAAATTCTCCGTTAGTAGTCTCCAAAACATAGTCAGGGTAATATTGCTTAACGACATCTGTAGTTGAAAGATATTCTACAAAAATTCCTATTTTTCTTTCTGGAATTTTTAAAAACCCTTTTACACCTTTACATTTATCTAGGAATTTACTAAATTCTACTTCTAAATTATTGCTACATGGTTGATAATTCAAAACTGATTTGTCAGCAGGATAAACTTGTCTTGACCATACAAAAGGTTTAATATTTTTTAATTCTAGTTTATCTATAATTTCTGGTTCTTTTTCTTTTATAGATACTTTTTTCAATTCTTCTGAAAATAAGTTTATCAAAAACTCCTGTGATTCTGGCTCGCTCAAAACAAAAAGAACTCTCGGATCTTCTAAATCAATTTCTTTCTTAAACATCCTTTTCTTTACATATTTCTTAACTAATGGATATAAGATAGGAAAGTTTGTTGTATCTGGAAGTTTTATTTCCTTTAGAATTCTGTGTGTGTAATAAGCAATTACAGAATTTGAATCTTGGGGTACAGGCAAAGTCCATTCTTTTTCTACAACAACCGCTTTTGTAAGCATATCTTCAGCGATATATTTTGTTTTGTAAATTTTATTTTGAAGTTCAAAATTCCCTTTTTTTAGTTTATTAAAGTTTATTTTACTTAAATCAAGCTCTTTTCGTTCAATTCGTGGAGATAAAATAGGTATTGTTATGTTATATTTATCTGCCTTTTTTTCATCTACAAAAATGGTTGTGAGATTTAGTTTCCTATCTACATCAAAAGTAGCTAATTCAATACCTTCTTGTTGCTCTAAATCTTCCAGAATTTGAATTAAACCTTTAGGACCAATGACCTCTAGCATATTTACACAATTCTGGGCAGGTTGATCTGGGAACATCTTCCTTAATCCTCTCCCAATAACCTGTTCTGGCAAGACCTTTCTTTTTGAAGTATAAGAACGGAGGCCAACAACAATAGCAACATTCCTGACATCCCACCCTTCATTTAACATCATTACACTTACAATTGCCTCATATGGATTGTTATCAGAATCAATATTTTTTGCGGCTTCTCTTGCCTTTTCTAAATCCTTTTTCTGAATTTCTCCACTCAAATTTGTGTGAATAAGAAGAACTTTATTTTTTAAATCAGGAAGAGAATTTAAATAATTATAAACATCATCTGCTGCTGTTGTATTTTCACACATAACAAACAATATTGGCTTTTTTCCAACTTTTTCCAAATTTTTCTTATAATCTCGCCATCTTCTTACTCCTGCATCAATCCATGCCCTGTATCTCTCATGTGCTTTTTGTGAAGTAATTTCTCTAGCCCTCTTCAAAATTCCTTTCATAGGCCTTTTAACAATATTCATCTCAATGGCTTCTGCAAGGGCAAAATCAACTATAATCCATGGAAATAAAGAACCCGTTTCTGTTTTTGGTGTCGCAGAAAAATCAAGTTCCGCCCATATACCTTTTCCGTATAATTTAACCAGATTTTCATTTAACTTTAACAAAACCTTTTTCCAAGCTTTTTCAATATGATATATATGGTGAGCTTCATCCTTAAAAATCATTACGTTGGGGCAGGAGGTTAAAACTTCCTTTATTCGATTGGTCTCGCTTATTTTTTCTCTTTGCACATTTTTTAAGTCAAGAATTTTATTAAGTTCATCCTCTTTTTTCCTTTCTTCCAATTGCTGTATATTAGTCAAGAATAATACTTTCTCCGGAATTGTTGTTATAGGATCTTCTCTTAATATAACCTTCAAATCAAAGGCATCCTGCCACTCTGTTGGTATAAAAGGAAATTCTTTGAAAATTTTATTTTCTTCAAAATCCCTTTTTAGTCTTTCATAAACTATAATGTTTGGAGCAATTAGTAAATACTTAGAAGGGTATTCATCTGAATTCTCAAATTTATTATTAAAAAATGCCCATACAATAGCCATAGCCATAACAAAAGTTTTTCCAGAACCAGTAGCCATTTTGAAAGCATAGTTGGGATAAATGTCTATGCTTGGATCATAACCATACATTGGCCCAGAGCCAAATTCTCTTGCTAAATCAACAAAATTTTTATTCTTCAAAACTTCTTTTATGTAAATCAAGGTTTCAATTGCTTCTCTTTGAGCAAACCAAAATTCGAATAGCTCTTTTTCTCCATTCTTTTCTACAACATGGTCTTCTTCAAACCAAAACTGCAACAGTCTTTTTGTTGTTGGAGTTACATTGGGATAGCCCTGCTCTCTCCAGCTAAAAACAGCCTCTCTAAGTTTATTGACTAAATAAGCTTTACTTGGTTTTCTCTGCCCCGGATTAAGTATGTCTGTTGGATTCATTTTGATACCTCTTTAAATTCTAAAAATCCTTTTTCTACTAACTTATTGATTAATTTTTTAATTTCTTTATTAGTTTCTTTATTTTTTGATTTAAGAAGAGCTAATATAATTTTCTTTAACTCTTCTCTTTTATAATAGACTTCCCAGTTTTTCTTATCTCCTTCTACAATTAAAAATAAAGATTTAGCAACTAATAATGGGGAAAACTCTACATATTCTTTTAATTTTTCTATAACCTGATGTGTCCATTCAATTTCTCCGTATGTAATTCTTAAAATTTCGTAAAGTTTTTCAATATTCCATTCCTTTTTAAAAGGCGAATTTGCAAACCACCATCCAAATTCTTTTAATACCTCTTTTTCTTTATTTTTCAGTCTTTCTTCTAATAATTTCTGGATTCGTTTAGAATTTATTTTGTTTTTATTTTTTTCTAAATTTTCTTTACTCAAAATTACTCTTCCAATGAAATTAAATGCTCGAGTTTTTGCTGAAATGGGGGCTTGAGAAAAGAACTTATCTATAATTTTCTCATCGCATACGTCGTACGCATAAGCAATTATCAAGTGTTCCGGCAATTTCTCATTAATGCTGACAAATAACTTTTTCTTCGACTCTGTAGAATCTAAATAAGAAATCGCTTTATCATATTCTTTTTCTAATAATTCAAAAATATCCTTATATACTGGATTAGATAAGTAAGTCTCAAAAGCTGACAACCAAAAACTTTCCAATGATTTTTCCTTCGGAAATATCTTATCTAAATTTTTCTTTACCCATTTTTTATCTAAATATACTAAGTTTGGTAATCTCCACCCATAAACAGAGCGGACTGTTAAGGTCTTTTCTTTTTCGGTATGCAGATGCTCTTCTAAAACTTTTTTAGCTTCTTCTACCAAAATTTTTTTCTTAAGATTTCTACTACACCAAAGTGCATAGTTTATAACTCCATGAATTGTTTCACCGCGGATTGTATTAATAGATAAAGTAGCAGGATCCATATTATCTCCACCATATTTTTTCTCATATTCTAAATCAGGTTCTGGATGATTAGATAACCTTCCAATTATTTCCCATACCTTTTTTCTTTCCTTAAATGGAATTGAACAAGAAGCAGATAAACCTTCATTTAACAATCTCATTTCCGCTCTGAAAACAGAATTCCAATCAGGCTCTAATCTATCTTGTTTTTCATATTCATATAAATCTCCCTCTAATGTAATTTTTACCATTAATTTGATAACTTTATCCCAATTAACCTTCTTATTTTCTTTGATCGCTTGTATCAATCCATAGAATAGATGATAAATATAAACAGGTCTAACTTTCTCTCGCCAGAAAATTAAAGATTTTTTACTAAACTCTTGAGGATATTTTTTTATTAACTCTTCTAGATTTCTTCCTAATCCTTCAAAAGAAGGTTCTCCAAATCTCTGCTTTTTAGGGTTCCATTCTTTAAGATAATTTATAATCTCCTCTATTCCTTTATTTTTAAAAAGTTCTTCTAACTCTTCTACAGAAAGTGGACTAGTTGGGCCAACCCAAGAAGAGTAATATGATAAAAACTCTGGATGTTCTACTTCTCCATATTTTTTTGCTAATTTTCCGAACTTATTTTTCCATTCCTCTTCTAAGCAGTGTTTTATTATCTGAAGGCGTTTTAATTGATAAATTTCCTGATGCTCGCTTTCTTTTTCTTTCTTAGAGTTCTGTTCAACTTTTTCCAAATACTCCTTCTTTAACCTTTTAGGAAAAGAACAAAATTCTTGAGATATTAATAATTGGTACTCATGCCAAAGAGTAATATCATCAAAATATTTCTTTACAGCTTGATGAATTTCTTTTTTAAATAACTTAGGAAATAGTCTAAAAATGTGAAGTTGAATCCTTTTAAAAATAGGATACTGAAACTTATCTAAAATACTGATTGCCTTTTTTAACATTTTTTTATTATTCCTTCCGATTCCTTCTAATGAATTTCTTAAGCTGACTACTAAATGATTTTTAATATCTTCGTGTCCCCAATTTTGTGGATTATCCTCTATAGAAGGTCTCCATATATTTGAGTAATCAATTTTATTAGCCTTTCTATTTTTTACTTTGTTTTCTAAAAAAATTGCCTTATTTAGTCTACTTACCAAAACCTCAATTGCTTTTAAGGGCTCTGCTCTTAAAATAACTGGTATTTTCTTTTCTAAAATTTGTTTATAATCCCATGTGCGTATGTAGGATTTTGCCTCTCTGAAAGTTTTACTCTCTTTTTCTTCAATAGTTACATCAAGTAGAATTTTTACTAATTTCAAACTTTTATCTGTTTCATTTTCATTGACAAACTTTACTATCAAATCACTTAATTTATCCACTAACAAAGAATTAAAAGCACAAGGACACATTAACCATTTTTGCTTTTCTGCTAAATCAACAATTCTTTTGCCAATTTTACTTGGCATTTTTAATGCTATCTCTACAAAATTAATAAGAACATAAATATTCCAATTTTTTCTATCCTGTGGAAATTGGCATGATTCAATTATTTTCATCACCCTATCGGGTTCTGTCTTAACCGCTTTTAACAGTAACTTAGTTTGAGGCCACGCAGGAAATCTAACACTGTTGTCCTCAATAATAGGCAAAGGTGGATGTTTAAATACACCCCCCTCTTCCAAAAACTTTAACCACGAAGGATATACCTTGTCATAAAAGTAATCGGCCAAAACAGCATTTTTCAACTTCCTAAGTGCTTCCTTAACTACTTTTTTACTGGGTTTTTTATTTAAAATCTCATCAATTTCTTTAAATAAATCTAATGATGGTTTAGTCAAAATTAAGAAAGTTTCTTCTAATTCTTCAAAATTCTTACTAAATTCAGCAGGGTTGGGCTTTTCTTCGTGATGGGCTATTTTAGAAAAATAAGAATAAAGCTTATTCCAGCTTTTATATAAACTATCTACTGTTTCTTTTGGTGGGTTTTGTAAAGGATCCGAGGCCTTAAGAATAATTTCCACATCTTGTTTATTAATACTGTATCCCCTTCTTCCAAAAACTTTTATCTTGAACACAGACATCAATTCTCTACAAGAATGGGCCCCCTGACCAAATCTATCAGGATTAGATAAATCTGAAATTGCCTTTATCGCTCCCAAATAAATATTAGCCAATTCTTTTCCTATCTCTTTACGAAAATCAATAAATTGAGAATACAACTCTCCTTGTCTTTCTCCTAAAACAACTTTATTAACAAATTGTTTCCAACTTCCTGAAGTCATATTTTTACCTTTACAATTTTATTTGTATCATTTCCAAAAACATCAACAACCTTAACCATAATTTTATACTCTCCAGATTTTTCATAGGTTTTTGTTGCCTCTAATTCTATTTTTCTGTCCTTTTTTGTTCTGTAAGTTTGCCATTGGTTATGGAAAGTATCGCCTTGATAATCCCAATCAACTGCCCAATAATCAATGAAATCATGCCATTTCAATTCTCTAATTTTTTCTTTTATTTCATCTGTCCAGTTAGATTCTGGCACCTGAAAGTCAGTTATTTTTATTGTTACCTCCTTGCCCTGAACTTTTGGCTCTACTTCAAGATATGCTACTTCACTAAATCTTATATTTTTCAAGATCTTCTCATCAATAACCTGCTCTGGAATTTTCAACAATTTCAAATCAAAACCAACAAGAGCTGATTTAATTTCATTTACAGATGGAATTTGAATTAACCTTAAATCAATTTTATGTTCTTTTGCCAATTGCTTTGCCAAATCATTAACTTCATAACTCCATTCCCAGCCAAGAATATCAAGTTTTGTTATCTTGTTTTCAACGCATTCCACTAAGCATTTTCTAACTTCATCCATTGTTACCGGAGCATTCAAAGAACTAACATGAACCAGTCTTATACCTTTCTTTCCGTGAATGTATCTAAAGCCAGTTATTGGCTCCGCTCCGTAAAGTTTAAGCATAAAAATAAGATAATCATAAGGTTTCTGCTGCAAATACTCAATCTCATAATTTCCTATGTTCAAAATCTCAAACGGCCTTGCTGGTTTCCCATAATTCTTTTTATTCTCATCTAACAAATCCTTGGAGTTGTGAATGTCCATCAATCTCTTTCTTGTTGTGTGAATAGCAAACTTAGACAAATCAGACATTATCCATCTTCTTCCAAGTTTTTCTGCCACTGCTCCAGTTGTCCCAGAACCGCAGAAGAAGTCAGCCACAATATCGCCGGGGTTGGAGGAAGCGAGAATAAAAATTTTCAACAAATCTTCTTTTTTCTGTGTATCAAAACCTAAATATTCATCACCATGAGAAGTAGCCATAGAGGGAACATCATCTATCACATCATATCTAAATTTACCCTTTAGAACCCATTTGCCATTTATAAATTCCTGAGGAGGATAATATCTTCTATCTTTAGTCCATTGCTTATACCATCTTCCTTGTTCATCTTGTTTATATGCACTTAAATCGTTATAGGGAATTCTTATAGTATCTGCATTAAATATATGTTTACCCTTGTTTTTAGCATAGAACAAAATATTATCATGTTTATCTCCATACATTTGAGTACTATTGGTAGTTCCCTTAAAAAACCAAATTACTTCATTTACCATATTCTCATACCCAAAAATTTCATCCATCATAACTTTAACATAATGGGCAACATGCCAATCCAAATGAACATAAATACTCCCATTCTCCGCTAACAACTCTTTCATCAAAACCAATCTTTCATACATATACTTCAAATAAGAAGCCATGCCTCCTGACCAGGTATCTCTGTAAGCCTTATCCTCAATTATTGATGGTTCTTTTTCAACTGTTTCATCTCCGATTTTTGTTTTAACTGTGAAATCTGCACCAGTAAAAAACGGCGGGTCAATATAGATTAAATTAATTTTTCCAGCGAATTTTTTTAACAAAGAACTCATAACTAATTTATTATCTCCCCAAATAAGCATGTTTTTCCAATCTTTTGGATAATTTTCAGGCCATTCTTTTTCAGGAAACAAGGATTTTTGAACTCCTTGCTTTACTCTTGGCTGGTTTATTGTCTCTACCTTTTGAAAAGCAAGATTTGGTTTATCAATGGAAATTGTTGCTTTCTTTCTTAATTCAAAAAATTGCTTAAACCAAGATTCCGGATATTTTCCGTTCCATAGCAGTTCGGTATATTTTTTGTTTTGCATATTTATCCCTCTGTTTTATTTCTTTTTAACTCTTTCTCAATAAACAACTCAAACTGCCTTGAAATAATTAATCCTCTTTCTTTACAATATTTCTTATAAGCATTATACAGCTTTTCATCAACCTTTAAAGTAATGTTTTTACTAACCATATTAATCCCTCTAATCATAAATATTTATACAGCTTAATAAATATTTCTTTTTCTGGACGCCCGCCATTAGTCCTTCGGACATATTGTCTGCTTCGCAGGATATTATTAAAAGCAACCCCACTTTATTTTATTAAATTTCGGCGGTTCCCGCCGTCCCAGAGTTCGTTTTAACTTCTCCGTTCGCTTTGCTCACTCCGACCACGCCTTGCAGGCTCTCACTCCACTTCGTTCGGGACGCCTAACAGCCGTTAAAAGAGAAATTCCTGCGAAATTTCTCCAAATTTTTGCTAACGCAAAAACTTCTTTTAACGGCAATACGTTATCTGTCACTGCTCTAAGGAGGAAATAAAATGATAGAAAGGAAAATAATCTACTACCCAACAATAATTGTTCCATCTCAGTGGACAAAATGGGCAGTTCTTTATTTTGACAAAATAAGTTCAATTATTCCTGAAGGGTTAGACTTTAAAGAAGTGGTTAGTCCTTGGAATAAATGTGATTTCAAAATTATGAAAATCCTAGAGGAGGAGGGAGAACTTGAACCTACTGATCCACAACATTTGCTAAATCAAAGAGAAGAATGGGCAAGTAAAGAGAAATTTATACTGGAGTTTAAGAATATTGTAACTTCTGATAGATTTCAATCTATTATAAATACAAACTGGAAAAGAAAACCTATATGGAAAGTCCATCGGGATAAAGTTTCTAATGAAATCTATGAATTTTTGCATAGCCAAGGACTTGCTGAGGAAGATAAAGGGAATTGGGATTGGATTCTGATGGAAGAGAAAACGAGTTTACTTTATATGTCTTTGCTTGCTAAATACTTAGCAGATGTAAATCCTGATTTTACTGTACCAGGGACGGATAGAAATGAATACGAAAAAATCATTTATGGTGCTTCCTCAGCCCAAAATGGCTTTATTTCCCTTAATATGAAATTTATGAATGTTTTGCCAATTCCTCGTGTAGACGCCAAAATTGATGACATTCTGAAATTTAAAAGAAAGAGAAAAGATGAACTTTTACATTTCAGAGGAGTAATTGACGACCTTTATAAAAATATCTCAACTGCTGAAAATAAAAATGAAGTAAGACAAATTGTTATAAGTTCTAAAGAAACGGTTGAAAAAGAAGTCATGAAATTAATAAGGATGATGAAGGAAGAAAATGTTCAGAATGTGATCGGTACTTTTAAATCATTATTGAGCATTAAATCACCTACCTTATTAGCAACTTTAGGAGTTTCTCTCACGTCATTGCCTTTAGAAATCAAAATTCCGATTTTAGGAGCAACTGGTGCGATTCAAATTGGACACTATTTGGTTCATAGAATAAATCAACAAAGAGCTATGCTGAGAGAATCTCCATTTGCCTATTTGTATCATGCACGAAGAGAAGGAGTGATATAAAATGGCAACGGCAGATAACAGCGGACATACGGCTACGCTTCGCTCCGCCCAAATTCACCTTCGGGAAACTTCGTATGTCCGCAGGACGTTAGCAGAAATTGTGGCCTACGCGGGCTCCTAACCTCTACTGAAAATTTTGTTTACTTGAGATAATTTCCGATTGAAATTATTAATTCCATTACCAGTTGTAGTTAAATTTTCATATCCACTTAATTCTAACAACTCGTTCAATTCTTTTTTGAGATTTTCTATTTCATCTCGTTTAATGGATTTAGACTGTATTTTTGTAGATATAACTGTGTAATTTGATAATGCTGAATATAAATCCCATAAAGAGTTATGCCATTCTTCACTACCTTTATTTGTTTGTGAGGGAGAGTGAAGTAAGCTTATTGCATTAAAGAAATTACTTTGTATATATCTATCGACTTTGTACATAAATTCTCTAAATTCTTTAGGTTTATTCAGCCACTTACTTATATTTTCTATCATTTCTTTGAGCATTTTTTTCAACTCCTCAATTTCAACTTCATATTTAATTTTGCCAGTTGATGAAGCTGTTATTTTGCCAGGTAGTTTCATATGAAATATTGATAATAGCGAGATATAAAAAGATTATGCCCGCTTCGGCCACAACTCTTCGGCTTTCTCCGAAAGCCTCGCCCTCATTTCATTCGGGTCTGCTAACAGCGATTAAGAGGGTTTTGTTGCCTTCGGCAAGTCGCCCCAAATTTCTCTAACGAGCAACTTCTCATAACCACGATACGTTAGTTGCAATCGGGCTACGGGCGGTCTCTTGAAATTATACTTTGTCTTTCAAACCTTCGTTTGTGCCCCAATATGGTCCAATATGTTTTCTTATTTCATGTGGTAGTTGCTTTAGGGCAGCCTTTGCATAGAGATAAACTATTGCTAACTCTCCGCCTTCTGGACCGCATAATCCTTCAGGCGTAGTTCTACACGTTCTTTCAGTTAGTTTTTGTCCATTTACAAAAGTTGCCTCATAGTCGACACGATCTCCATCACTTTCATAACCAAAAGCCTTAATTCTAACTTCTTTGCCGTCGTAAAGCACATCTATTTTTCCTCCACATTTTGGAAGCTCCATGCCATATTTTTCTATATCATTTAATTCATGTTTCCACATTTTAATTCACCTCATTATTAACTATTCTATAGTAACAACTTAATTCTAACTTTATAAACCTTTCGGTGACCGCCCCCCGCCCGGCTTTCTCCTCACTTCGTTCGTCGAACCTGCTTTGCAGGGCAACTAACAGCCGTTTTACGGAAAGTTCGGGACAGATAACAGCCGTTAGGCGTAATTGCTCGGCAGCACTCGCGCCCTGAAGTTATGGGGCGCACAAATGAAATATTTTATAAATATCAGAATATTACTTTAGAAAAGAGGAGTAATATGGGATATCCGAATTTTCAAAATAAGCATTTAGAACAAGCACTTTTCAATCCGCAGGATTATGTTAATTGGAGGAATTATTTAAAGAAGGACTACAAGAAAGCTCCAAAAAAATATATCCTCATTTACTATCCAAAAATTCTTAATTACTTCAAAAGAAAATACAAACCCCGAAGAATCAAACTTTACAGACTAATTACAATTTATCAGTATAAAGATGTGGGCGTAGTTTGTATGACAGGGATTGGTTCGCCTCATGCTGTAACTGTAATTGAAGAACTGATTGCTTTAGGAGGTAAAGAATTTTTGAATATAGGTGCTGCTGGTGGATTAAAAGATTTTGGTATATTTCTATGTGAGAAAGCAATTAGAGATGAAGGAACAAGTTATCATTATCTTCCTCCTCGAAAATTTGCATATCCTGATAAAGAACTCACAAAAAGATTAGAAAAATGCCTAATAAAAAATAATATTCCATTCCGAAAAGCAGCATCATGGACTATTGATGCTCCTTATAGAGAAACAAAAGCAGAAATACAAAAATACAGGAAACAAGATGTTGCTACTGTTGAAATGGAAGCGTCTGCTCTTTTTGCTGTTGCTCAGATTAGAAAAGTAAAAATTGCTTCTGCCTTTGTTGTTTCTGATATTCTTAATGATGATAAGTGGGAACCTCAATTTGATGCAAGGCATGTAAACCAAAAATTGTATCAACTTTTTGATGCTGCTTTAGAATGCTTATTAAAATATTAAAAAAGAGTGTGCCATCATTATTTACCCACCCAAATGTGCTGCCGAGCAACTCAAAATTACTTCGTAATTTTGCCACGCCTTGCAGGCTCTCACTTCGTTCGGGACGCCTAACAGCCGTTAAAAGAGAATTCCTGTGGAAATTTCTCCAAATTTTTGGCCTCGCCAAAAACTTCTTTTAACGGCAATACGGTTCAACGAACTGCGAGCGAGCCGATTGATTTATAAATAAGAGCTTTGGAAATAAACTTATGGAGAGAATTACTATGAATACAAAAGTTAAGATTTTGATTATAGTCTTGATTTTTGGATTCTTTTTATATTTACTCCTTGAACAACAACTACAGAATCAAATCTATACTACAGGGAACTGTACCATTATAGAAAAACAGATCAGGGAGAAAATATCAGAAGCTAATTATTGTAACAAAAATGAAGATTGTATAATAACAAGTTTTGACTGTCTATTTGGTTGTTGGAATATCATAAATAGAAATGAACTGGATACTCTTAAATTGCTTGTGAAAAAATATGATGAATGTAGAGGTGATGTGAGGTGTATATATAGATGTGCTTCTCCACCTGAAGCTGTAGGATGTGAAAATGGAGTTTGTGTTCAAAAACCATCTAAAATGACCATATGGACAGAAAAAATGAGAGAAAAATATTGCGAAAATTATTCTAAGGTTTTAAATGAAAAGCTCTATAAAATTGAACCAAAACCGAGAGGAGCTCTCTTCCATAGAATAACTCTTGGAGAGATCTTAAAAATTACAAAAAAAGATTGCGATTATATTTTGAATATTTCTTCGTTAGAATATATCTACGTTCCTTATATTGGAAAAGAAATAGAACTATTACATCCTAAACAACTGTATTATGTTGGAGATTGTAATGAAAGTTTAAATTTAAAAGAACATGATAAAATTATAGGATTTAGTATCCTCTATGAAGTAAATGATACTTTTCCCACTTGGACAATTTGTATTAGTAAATTAGCAAAAAGTTATGGAGATGCTATCAGATTATCTGAGGAGCAATAAACATTAGAATCACAACTTTATAACGGCTCGCTCGCACTCAAATCCCTTCAGGATTTGCCCTTATCTTGTTGAACAGCGGTTATGAGGAAAATCTGCACTTCGTTTGATTTTTTTCAAATTTCGCTAAAGCGAAACTTCTCATATTTGCGATATGTTAGGCGACATGCTTAACTGGAGGAAGCTCAAATGAACAATAAACCAGAAAAATTAGAAAAAGAAATTTTGGAGAAATTTATCGCAAATAACCCTGAGCTAGAATTATTAGAAGAGATTATTGATAAATTTAATATCTTTACGGCTTTGGATATTATAAACTATGAAATTAGGCATTCTGCTTTTCTTTCTTGGTTGTTAAATCCTAAAGAAAGTCATGGTTTAAAGGATTATTTTTTAAAAATTTTTCTTAAAGAGATATCTCTTAAAGCTTCTTCATTGGGAATAAAAGAGGTTACAGTTTTCGATATTGATAGTTGGGACTTCGATGACGCAGAAATATTACGGGAGTGGAGGAATATTGATATATTAGTAAAATATGATGAACAAAAATTCGTATGTGTAATAGAGAATAAATTATATACAAAAGAACATTCAAATCAGTTGCAAAGATACAAAGAGATTATCGGGAATGAATATTCATCATACAAAAAATTGTTTGTTTATTTAACTGTAGAAGGTGATATTCCGTCTGAAAGTGACTTTGTTCCCATAAGCTACAGTGAAATAATTTCATTAATAGAATATCTCATAAAAAATAAAAAAGACAAAATAGGATCAGAAATATTAACTTTTATATCGCATTATAAAGATATGTTAAGGAGGTATATCATGAAGGATTCTGAAATTCAAGAGTTATGTAGAAAAATTTATCAAAAACACAAAAAAGCATTAGATTTAATTTTTGAGTATAAACCAGATAAATTATCAGAAATATATGATATATTAGTTAAAATAATAGAAAAAGACAACAACCTAATCTTAGATGATTCAAGCAAATCTTACATAAGGTTTATCCCAAAAAGTTTGGATTTTATTCCCAAAAAAGGAGAAGGATGGACAAAATCAAAAAGAATATTATTGTTTGAATTTCAAAATTACAAAGAAGGTTTATCTTTGCATTTGATTATTGGTCCAGGATCAAAAGAAATTAGAGAAAAAATTTATAATAAGGTTAAGGGAAAGGGGTCATTGTTTAACAAATCTAACCGTAAGTTAACTCCCCAATGGTTCACAATATATAAAAAGACTATTTTGAAACCAAAGGACTATGAAGATAAAGATCCAGAAGAAATTAAAAAGATTCTTGAAGAAAAATTTGAAAAATTCAAAAAGTCCGATCTACCCCAGATTGAAAAAGAAATTAAAGAATTAGAAACAGAGATTAAAGAAAAATGATACGCACGTCGCCTAACAGCGGACATACGGCTCCGCTTCACTCGCCCAAATTCCGCCAAAGGCGGAACTTCGTATGTCCGCAAAACGTTCAAGGAATTAGGGTGTCCTGTGCTTGATGAATACAGTTCTGAGGAACTTACGCGCATAGCTCTTGAATTGCCTTGCGGGCATTACCATATATGCGAAGATACGGTTGTACTTGATATAGTCGACCCAAACACTTACTACCCCATAGAAAGAGGTACTGGTCTGGTAGTTGGAACAAATCTACTTAATACTGCAATGCCATTTATTAGATATGTGCAAGGTGACTTTGTGACAATCGGTGAGCAAAAACCATGTAATGTTCGATGGAAACAAATTGAAAGAGTTGAAGGTCGTCTAAATGATGCTTTTATTAGACTGGATGGTATATATGTTCCTGCAGGAACAATTTTAGATATAACTTATAGATGGATGTTTGATACGGGAATAAACATTAGAGAGTTTGAGATTATTCAAAGGGAACCCCGAAGAATAGTGGCAAATGTAAGCGAGTTAGATCTTATGAATGATGAAAATTTGCAAAGATCCTGTAATCATCTGGAAGAATTATTAAAACATGCGTTGGGAGATGTTGAGTTAGAATTTAACATAGTGGATCATATAGAAAAGAAAGGCAGAAAATATAGACCTATTAGACGTGAATTTTAGGTGTAAATATGATATTACCATTTGAAAAATTAAAAGAAATTCAGAAAAAGCTTGTTAATGAAGCAGAAAAAGCAATTGAAAATGCCTATGATCCTTATACTCAATTTTATGTAGGAGCTGCTGTCTTGACGAAAAATGGCAAAATTTATACAGGCGTAAATATAAATACCTGTGCTTATACCTCTCTATGTGCAGAAAGAATTGCCATAGGAAATGCCATATCAAATGGAGAATATCTTTTTGAAAAAATTGCAATAATAGCAAAATGCGATTTTTTTGAAGTAAAAAGTTTATCTGGTCCTTGTGGTATCTGTAGACAAATGATCTGGGAATTTGCCGAATTGGCAAAAAAAGATATAGAGATTATTGTAGTAGATAGTGAGAAAAAGAGAGCATTAGTTACTACAATTAAAAAACTTCATCCGTATGGTTTTGGACCTAGATTATGCGGTGGAAAATATAAAAAATATTTAAAATAAAGAAAATATCACCCTCTTTTGAATCTATAAACAAACTATCAGGATATGTTAAAATTTCGGCGGCAACCCATCAGTTCTTATTATTAGAGCGACGACTCTCGCCAGCCTTTCCTTCGGAAAGGACGTTGCACTCTGGCTCGGTGCTGACGCACTCACTTAACACGGCTTATGCGGAAACCTCGTTGCACTTCGGTTTCCCAAATTTCTCCTAACGGAGAAACTTCTCATAACCGCCAGACGTTATATGAAATTCACTACGTCCCACCTAAAAGAAAAACTTTTATAAATTAACTTCAATCCATTATGAATATGAATCAAAAATTTCAAAAAATCAAAGAAGCTGTTGAAAGAGAACTTTCCTGTTCTGCTCATAGTATGGATCATGTAATGAGAGTATATAATCTTGCATTATATATTGCAGAAAATGAAGATGTTGACTTAGATGTTCTAAAAGCGTCTGCACTATTACACGATATTGCAAGAGTTAAAGAAGACGATGACCCTACCGGAAAAACAGACCATGCAATATTAAGTGCTGAAATGGCAGTTCCGATTTTAAAAAAACTTAATTTTTCAGATGAAAAAATAAAACATATTCAGGATTGCATTATTTCTCACAGATACAGAACAGGAAATGAACCAAAAACCAAAGAAGCTCAAATTCTATTTGACGCTGACAAATTAGATACTCTTGGTGCAATAGGAATTGCAAGAAGTTTTGTTTGGGTTGGAAGAAATAACGCCAAAATATATACTGATATCAATATTGAAAAATATATTGATGAAAATTTAGGCGGCAAAATAAATGGCAGAATTCAAGACAAAACTAAACATAGTCCACAAATAGAATTTGAGACAAAATTGAAATTTTTGATTACTAAAATGCATACTGAAAAAGCTAAAGAGATATGTAAAGAAAGAACAGAATTCTATAAAAGTTTTTTAGATAGGTTAAAGAAAGAAATTAATGGTGAATTATAGGACAGTGGGGCTCTGTGAACTCAAGGGGACGCTGCGCTTTCCTCACTTCGTTTCGTTAGGGTCACTTAACAGGGCTTAAACGGAAAATGGCTCAGCTCGCAATTTTCCCAAATTTGCTCCCTGCGGTTGCAACTTCGTTTAAGCCCGATGTTTCCCGGCTCACGCCCAAATTTTGGCTCGCAGAAAGAAAAAGTTTATTAAAGCACCGACTTCTTTTTTACTCAATAAAATCAAACATTTATATACTACTGTCACTAAATTAACAATATGGTTAAAAAAGTTTCAATATGGTTAACTTTGGAACCATTACTTTATTCAGAACCGATTCATCTAGCGGAAATTTCCAAGAAACTTAAAAAGCCGCACACAACAGTAAGAAAGCAATTAGCAATATTTGAAAAAATTGGGTTGATAGAGAAAGAAAAACGAGGGAGACAAACTTTCTATAAAATAAAGAAAACACCTCTTTTAATAGATTATTCAGCCATAGTGGAAAAGGAAAGACTTATCAAAAGATGTAATGAAGAACTTTTACTTAAAGAGATAGTTAATTTTATGCATAAATTTGATAATCTTATTTTAATTTTCGGTTCTGCTGTTGATTCTTTGAAAAAAGCAAGAGATGTTGATTTACTTGTTGTTGGAAAATTCAAAAGAGAAAACTTAAAAGAACTTGAAGAGAAATTAAACCTGAAATTACATGTCATTAACGTTAAAAATTTGAAGAGTATAAACCAAAGCTTAAAAGAGGAAATCAGAAAAAGACATTTAATCGTTCAAGGAAGCGAGGAGTTGATAAAATGGTCAATAAGTTGAAATGGTGTTTTAGCAAGAAAGAAGTGAAACTTATTGAGCCAAATGAAAATCTGGCAAAAGAATATTTGAGAAGTGCTGAAGAAACCTTGCTTGTATTAAGAAATGTTGTTGGAAAGTCAAACATGTGGTTAGCAGCAACAAAATACTATTGTGAGTATTTCGCCTGTTATGCTTTGTTAATGCGTTTAGGCATAAAATCAGAAATTCATGATTGTACAATTGAAATTTTAAAATTTCTGGAAAAAGAAAATATTGTGGATAAAGGAATGGCAAAAATGTTAGAGAAAGATAAAGAATTAAGAATTGATAATCAGTACTATTTGAAAAATAAGGAAGTTGTTGCGAATTACAACAAGTTGAGGGATTTAATTTTGAAAACGAAAGAAATAATAAATACGATAACAAATGAAAAAATTGAAGAGATAAGGACAAAAATTAGAGGACTTATATAAATTTATAACCTTTAAGTCGCCGACTTCCTCGTTATCGCTCGGACTTTTGCTTACGCAAAAAGAATATAACAGCAAATATGCGGGAAA
>CAZJGC010000014.1:0-18003 GCA_964545795.1 uncultured archaeon | reverse complement strand
CAAGTTCGCAGATTATGTTGACAAGAATGTTGAAAAGGCAAAATCTGAAATTATGTTATTTAAAAATTTATATGGAAAAAGAAACTCTCAACCATTTAAAAAACACGCACAAAACTATTTTATAGAAACAGAAGCCAAACGCATAGAAAAACCAACAGCCAATAAATCCAATTCTGCAAACAATGCATATAAAAAGAACAAAACAGGCAAAAACAAACCTGAAATACGCAAAGAAAATTATGTTTACTATCCTGAGAATATGAGCAGATTTCTTATGGCAGACAATAAAATAATACAAAGCATTGCAGACGAACTCTATATAGACAAATATGGTTATATAAAATACAAAAATGACGACAGTTACTGGAAAACTATATATGAAGAAGACAAAGATATGTTTGGCGTAATCAATTACTGGCAGACTCCCCTGGAATATGTCTTTAACAGATTTAGAGGAGACTGCGAAGACAGGGCTGTTTTTTTGCTAAACATATTTGCTTCCGGAAACATGTCTGTAGAAGACAGCAACGGAATTATAAAAAAACAGAAAATACCTGCAAAACTTTATGTAGGATTTGCCGGCAAAAGCCCGGATGCATGGATAAAATATGAAATCAACAACGAAACATTTTATACAAGCATAGGCAAAAGAGAAGTATTATATATGTGGAGCCAAGAAAATAATGGTTTTTTCATGCCTCAAAGAGAATATGAATATGGGAAAGAATGGAAATTAGTATGAATTTATGCCAACAGCATGAAAACAGTATATCCTATAACTACAAGAACAAAAGAGTGTTTTAATCCTTCTATCACAGAACCTTCTGACATTTTGCCTATTGCCAGACCAGAGAAAAACCCCTGAATTATAATAAGCCACATAAACACATTTTTATAGTCCAAACCAGCAATCATGTTTGAGCCAACCATTCCAGAACCTGATGAGCCAACCCAGCCAAGGCTTGGTATTAAAAACCTTTGCAAACCTATCATTACCCCAAGGAAAACAAAAAATATTGTATAACCTGTTATCATCTGAGCATATATGTGCGTTGCTCTTTCCTTTTTTATTTTGTTTATTTCTACAATGCTTTCTGAAACTGCTTTTAAAACCTGCGCTATATTTCCGCCTCCCCTGTGCGTTTCTATTATTGTAGATATTGTTCTTTTCATTACAGGACTGTCTACTTTCTTTGCAAACTCTCTCAATATGGTTTCAAAAGGCACGCCCCAATCTACTTGTATCGCCATGCGCCTTGTAAACGGAGTCAAAGCCCCATAATTATTTTTCGCTGTATTTTTAATGGCATGAGGCAAAGTCATTCCAGCCATAATTGAATCTGTTATATCCCTGATAAAATCAGGAAATCTCATTTCAACTTCTTTCATATATGCATACTCTTTGTAACGCATGCTAATTGGAGGACCAATAACAACAATTACAGTAATAAAATTCAATGTAGTAAATACGCTATTATTCCCTGAAAAATATGCAATATTCACAGCAAATATCATTATCCCAATTATAATTGAAGCTGCTATAATCATTCTTGACTGTTTTGTTTTTCCGAAAATAGCATTAAACTTCATGTTACCAACCTTAAATCTCCGGCTGCGTCATATGAACGAAGAGTATAAAACCTATATTCAATACAGGCATTAATACAAATATGCCTATATTCATAGCCTGGTCTATGCTCATTCCAAACAATTCTCCCCCTATCATATTCATTATAGCAAGAATAGCAACAAGAAACATAGGAGCCGCTATTAAAACTGCTGTATAAAAGTCTGCATAAGTTGAAAGTATTTCCATATATTTTTCCCTCTTCATTCTATATTCAAAAAGCGCGGCTTCAGCCTGCTGCGCAAGATATGTTTGCAGATTTCCCCCTGTTTCTATTATTGAACATATGCCGTCAAGCAAATCGCTAAACAATTTTGACGGCGACCTTGCGGAAACCTCCTTTAATGAAGTTGTAATATCCTGACCAAAAACTTCCATGTTTCTTACTATCTTTCCAGATTCTTTGCTAACCTCTCCATATTCCCCGAATTTTGAAAGAAGTTTAAATATCATATAAGGAGGTACGCCGCTTGTTGCAACTGCAGACATATGGTTTATTGCAAAAGGCAAATTGGCTTCCATGTTTCTTCTTCTGGAAGACGCAACAAAAAAAGGATATGCATAGAAAATAATAAAAGACGAAACTGACAGGCACAATGGAATGAAGACAACATAAGCAAACGGAACAACATTAAAATAGAAAAGCGCATACAGAACAATAAAGGATAAAATCAATGAAAAAAATGCAGTAAAAAACATAAGAGAAACATATGTTCTGAAAATTATGTCCATGCCTGATTTTAGAATTGCATTCTTAAGACCGATAAACGTTGCCGAAAACATGTCTGTATATTTTCCAAACAACCTTAAAGCAATTCTTTTAAGAAAAACATACCTTACTTTATTCTCCATAAATACTTATTAAACAATCAAATAAAAAAGCTTTGCATAAAAGGCTATTCGGGATAAATTCTTATTCCCTTCTTTGTCATTTTATATGGAAGTATTTTTGTTGTATGGTCGCTGTTTCTCATCTTCCATATGCTTATAAAACGAGAATATGAAGAATCAATTCTATTATAATAAAGCACTATAACATTATCTGCAAGAAACTCTTCAACCCCAAAACGCGAAAGCCCTTTCTGGTCTGTAAGCATTTCTGAAATTAATATGCTTGTGCATCCAAGCCTGTGAAGAAGTTCAATCAAATTAAAAATTAATCTTCTTATTTCCGCCAAATCCCTTATATAAATGCCCATGGCAGATATAGAATCTATGACAACGCGTTTTGCTTTAATTCTTTTTATTTCTCCTTCAAGCACATCTATAATGTCATCCATCTTGTACGGGTCATACTTTATAAACGCAACCTTCTCTTTGCGTTCAAAATCAGAAAAATCCATGCCAAAACATTTCATATTTTCCTTTATGCTTTCAGGAGATTCTTCAAAAGTCATATAAATAGCGTTTTCATTGTATTTGCTTAAACCCTCGTAAATAAACTGACATGAAAAAATAGTTTTTCCAGAGCCGCATGTGCCTGTAAGCAGAGTTACAGAATTTCTTGGAAACCCGCCTGATATAATATTGTCCAAACCAGGCAATCCTGTTTTTACTCTTTCTTTCATACTAAACAACCATGCGCAATACTTTTTCAGGATTTTTGTAATATTGGTATATTATTTTAGACACTTCATCAAATTTATTAATTCTCTTTCTATGCATCCACTCAATCACTTTCTTTCTTCTTGAAATTTCCATTTTCAACTTGTTCAGAGGTATGCTCTTAAGTTTTGATATTTTCTGCAGAACATAGGAATCTCCGCGATATTCAAAATTGTCTGTGGCAGGAAGCCAAGCAAAAGACTTAACCGACCTTGTTTCTCCTGTCTTAGGGTCAACTGACTCTATTTCAACTACTTCCTTTACGCGCCTGCTTGACTTGCTTATCTCTCTTGCATGAACCATAACTATAATCATATCAAGAGTTTCTATAAGGCTTGGCGACAATTCTATTGGCGGAGTTTCCAGCCTGTGTATAACATCATCAACCTTTCCTGCATGCATAGTTCCAAGGCATGGGTGCCCTGATGCCATTCCCTGAAACATAACATAAGCCTCCCTTCCGCGGATTTCACCTACTATAACATAATCAGGATTCTGCCTGAAACTTTCCTTCAGCAAATCAAACATGCTTACTTCCCCATACCTTCCTTCTTTCGTTGGCGTGCCGAAACCTGTTCTTGAAGCAGAAGGTATCCAGTTCTCATGAGGCAATTGAAGTTCGCGAGTATCTTCTATGGATATTATCTTTGACTCAGGGGGTATAAACATTGAAAGCACATTGAGGAAAGATGTCTTTCCTGTAGCAACTCCTCCTATTATAAGCATAGATATTCCGTTTTCAATGGCAAACCACAAATATGCAAGCATCTCAGCATTGGTTGTTCCGTTTTCAATCATGTTAATCGGAGAGAAGGGTTCGCGCATAAATTTTCTTATTGAAAATGTAGGACCATGAGTAGTTACATCGCTGGCAAGAGAAGCCTGAACACGGGAGCCATCAGGAAGAGTTCCGTCAAGCAGAGGCTCAGCATAAGATATGTATCTTCCGCAACGCTCTGCAAGCTTAACTACAAAATCCCTAAGTTCTTCTATATTTGTATATTTTTTATTAGTCCTTAGCGAACCAAACCTTCTGTGCACAACATACATAGATATGTCCAAACCATCGCATGCTATATCCTCTATATTCGGGTCATGCATAAATGGGTCTATTTCATTAAGACCTATAAAATTTCTGTAAATATAATACATTATTTTCATATACTTTCCTTCAGTAAGCCGTATGTCATATTCATTAATTATTCTATGCACCTTTTCTTCCACATATTTTAATGCATCCATGGGATTTCTTACTGTTGAAAGTTGTATATCAATTATTTCCATAAGAGAACTTACAATATCAGAATATGTCTTCCAGTCTTTTTTGCTTAACTCTGGTTCAATAACATAATATAAAAGTTCATTCTCATCTTCACTCCAGAAAATTCTTGCATAAGAATAAGGCTCCATAAGGTAATACCTTATATCAATATCTTCTATCCTCTTCACATTGTTCAAAACTATAAGATTTCTGGGCTTTGGCACAAAAAAACTGGGCATTATAAGAGGCTCTTTTTTTAGTTTTATCGTATTATAAAACCTTTTTTTTACTGTATCAAGAATATTTACCTTTTTTTCAGCATTGCTCCTGCTTTTATCAACTTTGTTTTTGTAAGCACTAAGTCTTTTATCCTTCACAAACCTCATTCGTTCACCTGCTCAAATGCTTTTTTCCAATGCTTTTTCCCTTCTGAACAATGCCCCGCATTCTTGCGCAACTTGGGCATGCATAAACTTTATGCTGAACCATATGCACCTGCCTTTTGTCAACCTGCTGCAATAAAACAGGGTCAGTTATTCTAAAACCTCGCGTCTTTGTAAATGTCTTATATCTTGGCACTTTTTTTCCGCAATAACCGCATACAACCAACGACTCTCTGCCCCTTGACTTTGTGTGCAGATACTTCCTTGTATACGGAGCTTCACTTACAGGCATTTTATCACCTTTTATATTTATTAACCACTACATTTAATATTGTTAAATGTTTATATAAAAACAATTAAAAGGTTTTATAATTAAAAAGCAATTATATTTTATGGTAGTCCCGTTAGTTTGCGGGCTGTGCGGCTCGGAATTTGCGCTGTTAGTATTTATGAGGTGGCTTGGAGTGGCAGATTCAATAACATTTACGCTTATAGGCTTTTTGGCATCATCTCTTGGCTTCTGGCTGAATGCATATCTGAAACAAAAAGGAATAAAATTTAAACACCAACTCAAACTAATAATATTCTCATTGTTTGCATTAGTGGTATTGGGTTATTGGCTTCTTGGACTTGCCTAAATTTTCCTCCTGCACCTGACTCCTGAAGGCGTGTCTTCAAGTATATAGCCTTTTTCCTCAATCTCGCTTCGGATTCTGTCGGATTCCTCAAACCTCCTTTCCTTCCTTAACTGCTCCCTTTTCTCAATCATTTTAATTATTTCTTCTGGCACTTCTTCCTTCCTGCCAATATCCAAGCCAAGCACTTTGTCAAATTCAAGCATTAAATTTCTTACATCCTCGGCATTCTTTGCTCCAAACTTTTTTTCATCAATCAGCCTGTTTATTTCACGCATAAAATCAAATATAGCAGAAAATGCAAGAGAAGTATTCAAATCATCATCCATGGCTTCCTCAAATTTTGTTTTTGCTTTTTTTATTAATGCATCAACATCAGGGTTTTCATCACCCTCTCCGCGAAGCCTGTCCATAAATCCGAATACGTTCTCTATTGTTTTTTCTGCCTGTTTCAACCCTTCCTCAGTAAAATTAAGTTGAGTTCTGTGGTTTGCTGACATTAAAAGCCATCTTACTGCTTTTGGACTATAACCCTTTTTCTCAAGGTCGCGCAAAGTAAAGAAATTGCCTTTAGATTTTGACATTTTTTCGCCATTAATCATAAGATGCGAAGTATGAAGCCAAAATCTTGAAAAGGGTTTTCCTGTGGCTGCTTCGCTTTGCGCTATCTCGCACTCATGATGCGGAAAAATGTTGTCAACTCCGCCAGTATGTATATCTATTGTTTCTCCAAGATATTTCATTGCCATTGCAGAACATTCAATATGCCATCCGGGATATCCTACGCTCCATGGCGACTCCCAATGCATAATATGGTCAGGGTCATTTATCCATAACGCAAAATCAAACTGGCTTCTTTTGTCAGGATTTTCTTCAACGCGTCCTCCAGCGCCTGCCTTCAATTGCTCCAGCGTGTTTCCGGAAAGTTTTCCATATTCCTTAAACTTGGAAATATCATAATACACAGAACCATTAACCTCGTATGCATAGCCCTTTTCTATCAGTTTTTGAATAAGTTTTATCATCTCCTTAATATGCCCGGTTGCTCTTGGTCTTACTTCAGGTTCAAGAAAATTCATTTTCCTGCTGTCCTCAAGAAATGCCTTGATGTAGAAATCCGCAATATCCCATACAGTCTTTTTTTCTCTCTTTGCTGCTTTTTCCATTTTATCTTCTCCCGCATCAGAAGTTATAACCTCGTCCTCCGTCATGTGCCCAACATCAGTAAAATTCATAACCTGCCTTACTTTATAACCTTTGTATTCAAGATAACGCCTAACAATATCGGCAAATGTATATGCCAGCAAATTTCCTATATGAGCATAATCATAAACAGTAAGACCGCAATTGTACATTTTCACGACTCCTTTTTCAACAGGTTCAAACACCTCCTTTTTCTTTGTCATTGTGTTATAAAGTTTCAATACCATATCATCACGCTCTTATTCGTTTGCATCCAGCATAATACTCATATATTCTTCAGCCTTTTTTGTGAGGTCAATTTCCACAACTTTCCTGAAATTTCTGTCAACTATTTCCTGAAGTTCAAGCCTCTTAAACAGTTCATTGACTTTATTTTGTTTTGCTTTTGTTGTCGGCCTTTCAGGAGTTGCTGTGCAACAACCAACATGTTTTTCAGGCATTTTTAATTTTTCTGAAACATCCTTTATTTCCTGCTTATCCATTGCAAGCAATGGCCTTAACACAGGATATTTTAAACCATGCGTTGTAACAGCCATGTTCTGCAGAGTCTGGGATGCCTTCTGAGCCAGAGACTCTCCTGTCACAATTCCATCTGCCTTCATGGAAGCGCATACCCTTTCAGCCGCCTTGAACATGGACTTTCTGCAAAGCACGCACATATATTCTCTAGCCAGTTTTCCGCTGTTAAGTATTTTAGACAATACCTCAGCATGAGGATATAACAGCACACTCTTAAACTTTGTTTCCTTTTTTAAAGCCTTCATAATTTCTATGGTTAATTCAAATGAGCCAGCGCAATAAAAAGGATATAAAGAAAAGTGCAGAGGAACTATGTCAAAATGCCTGGAAGCAATAACTGCAGCAACAGGAGAGTCAATTCCTCCGCTTATAAGGCATACCAACTTTTCCTTTGTCATAAAAATCACAATTGGAGCCGGGGTCGAGACTCTCTATGCAGTCGAACTCGATTCCCCCGCTTGCTGTTCCAGATTTCAAAAGTTTGTCTGCAGGCGGGTGCATTTACGGCTGTTTTGCTGTAACCGTTCTGCCACCCCGGCATTTTTTAGGAATTTGTTTTTCAGGCATTAATACTTTATTGTAATCCAAAAGCGGAAACCTTGAAACTCTCTTTCTCCCTTTTGAGTTTTTCAAGTCATCTCTATTAAATATTATAGAGTTTGTTCCATTTATATAATAATTTTCACTACTGAGAAAATCCCGCAACCTTTTTATTTCATATCCATCTGCTTCCAAAAGTATTGTTGCATAAGGGAATTGCCTGCTCTCTTCTTTATTCATTTCAAGATACTTTCTATGTTCATCTAAAATATCCCCAGCGCAATGCTTCGGAGATTTTCTTCTTATATGATAAATTTTCTTGTTTGTTCCTTTGGAAGAAAAACGCAACTCCTCAGAAACATCAGCGCAGGGAATTTCGCTATATTCTATATTTTCAGGATAAATTCCTATTGATGCAAGATACTCCAAAGAAAGAAGATTCATTCTTATATTGCTGCCTGCATTGAGAATTAAATTGCTGTCTGAAAACAGTATAATATCCTCCACTCCTATGTCTGAATCAGTTATTTTAATTACAGAATATTTATCTTCCGGTTTTCGTGCAAACTCGCCCACCAGCCATCTGACTCACCTTTCAATCAAACGTATATTCCCAAACCATGTATTTAAAGTTTTGCATATTATTTTTATATATGAATGATGGAATATCTTTGAGCAAAATAAGATACATTATAAAGGAGTATTCAGACATAAAAAGCGAATGGAACAACACAATTATAAAAACATATGAAATTTCAACGCAAGATTTTGCAGTAAAACTGAAATATGAAATGCCGCTTCTTGAAAGAATTCTGAAAAAACCTCTGCCTGAAGATTACAAATTCAAGAACCAAGTCTGCATTTCAAAAACATTTAGGGAAGAGTATGTCAAAAACCCGGATTTCTTTGACTCTCAAACAATTAAAGAATTTATCAAAAGAAAACATATTAAAAAAATTAACAGCAAATTCCACAGCTGTTGCGGAATAGGGTTTTACAAAAGCATCAATTTATCTGAAACAAGCAATGAAATGTCAGAAAGCCCTGAAAATAAGCTCAGAAATGCTATCAGCGATATTATTGACTTATCAGAACTTGTTGAGGCAGAAGCCGGCAGAAAAACCCAGAAAATAAAAGAGGAAGAAAAAATGGGTTATAATATTTATCCGCAATATGAAAGGATTATTTTCTAATTTGCCCTAATTTGTTTACTACCGCCTGATAATAACAGTTTTAAAAGTATTTAAATGTTTAGGACTATATATATTCTGTATGAGTTACGACAGCCTGACAAAAAGTTCAGCAAAAAAAATTATAGAACGTTTTAACCTGAATATTGAAGATGCTTATGAAAACAACCTAAGGCAACTATACACAATAAAAACAAAAGAAGGAATCAGGACAGATTTGGAGTTTAGGAAACCTCTTACAGACAGAATATTTTGCGTGCAACTGCCAGAAGATTACGAATTTATGGGCAAATGTCATGTTTCAACGCCTACGTTCACGCAATATAATGAAAGGGCAGATATATTTAATTCTCCAGAAGTAAAAAGAATTGTTTCCAAAAACAACATTCGAAAATTACAATATCAGAACGAGATACTATTTCATAAGACTTTTGATTTATCGCAAATAAAAGTAGATGAAGAAATGTCGCTTGTAGAAACCCGACCTGATATCCTGAGAAAGGAACTTGGAGCAGTTGTAAAATTAACAGAAGAAATTGACAGACAACTTGACCACTATCTTGAATCAAAAGAATTCCTGTTTTAAAAAATTAGTGATAATGCCTTTCTGACATTTTCTTTACAAACTCATGGTGTTTCTTCAACTCTTCTGGCATAGGCTTTTTATTCTTTTCAAAATAATCATAAATTGCTTCTTTTAATGCATCAACAGCAAGATTTGAGCAGTGCATTTTCACAGGCGGAAGAGAGCCTAACGACTCTGCCACATCATTTTTTGTAATTTTCATTGCATCTTCTATTGTCATCCCTTTTGCAAGCTCTGTAACCATTGAACTTGTAGCTATGGCAGCAGCACAGCCCATTGTCTTAAATTTTATGTCTTTTATTATTTCCTTGCTGTTTGTTTTTTCAACCTTTATGTAAATCCACATTACATCTCCGCAAACAATATTTCCCACTTTCCCAATGCCATCAGCATCCTTTATTTCACCCATATTTTTTGGATTTAGAAAATGCTCCATAACTTTTTCTGAATAATTCATAAAAACACTTCCTTTTCGTTCCTGAACGCCAATTTAAAGGCATTCACTCAACTGTTATTGCACCCACAGGGCATGCATCGGCTCCGTCTTTTGCGCAATCACCGCTGCCTTTGACATGGCTTTTGCCATCTTTGATTTCAAAAACATCAGGACAAATCGCCGCGCATGCGCCGCAACCTATGCATTTTTCTGCATCAACTGACACTTTCATTAAAAACACCACCATTTCATTTTTTAAACGGAGATATCTCTCTAAGCCTTTCAACAGTCTTTGGGAGAACTTCCAAAAAATATTCAATGTCTTCTCTTTTAGTATATCTTCCCATGCTCACTCTAATAGAACCATGAGCATCTTCCGGCTTTAATCCAAGAGCAAGAAGCACATGGCTTGGCTCAAGAGATGTAGAAGAACAGGCAGAACCTGTTGAAACAGCAATTCCTGCCCTGTCAAGATAAAGCACAAGAGATTCTCCTTCTATATATCTGAAACAAAAGTTTCCGTTGTCTGCAAGCCTCTTTTCCCTATGTCCGTTAAGCCATGAGTCTTCTATTTTCAAAACCTCTTCAATCATATAATCCCGCAATTTTCTTTGCCTTGCCATTTCAGTTTCCATTTCAGCGCATCCGAGTTCAGCAGCCTTTGCAAATCCAACAATGCCTGCCACATTCTCTGTTGAACTTCTTTTTCCGCGCTCATGCCCTCCTCCATGCAGAAGCGGAGCAATGTTAACGCCTTCCCTTATATAAAGAGCGCCAACGCCTTTTGGACCATAAATTTTATGAGAATTTATTGTCATTAAATCAAGATTGAATTTTTTCACATTAACCTCTGTCTTTATAAAACTCTGGCATGCATCGCTGTGAAAAAGGACTCCCTTCTCTTTGCATATTTTCCCAATCTCCTTTAAATCCTGTATTGTTCCTATTTCATTGTTGGCATGGATTATTGAAACAACAAGAGTGTCTTTTCTTATTGACTTTTCAAGCGCATCCAAATCAACTATTCCATACTTGTCAACAGGCAAATAAGTTACTTCAGCTCCCTGCTTTTCAAGCCACCTGCACGTATTGAGAATGCAGTCATGCTCTATTGAAGTTGTAATAATATGTTTTTTATTGTTAGCAAAAAAAAGCCCTTTTAATGCAAAGTTATTTGACTCTGTTCCTCCTGACGTAAAATACAGTTCTTCCGGTTTGCATTTTACAAGACTTGCAATTTTTTCCCGCGACTTTTCAAGCCATTCTTTTGCCTCTCTTCCGAAAGAATGCAGAGAAGAAGCATTGCCAAATTTCTCAGAAAAAAACGGCTTCATTGCTTCTATAACTTCAGCACGGACAGGTCTTGATGCTGCATTGTCAAGATATATTCTCCTCACTAAAACACCTGCTATTTTTCTATAATATTTATAACAGTGTTATATATAAAGTTTGCGGTAAAACTGCTTTAAATGTTATCACCAACACATTAATTGCATATTGGATTTTATCTGACGCAATCAGCAAAGCAATAATCAAAAACCCAAAATTAATTATTACTAACAGTTAAACCGAGCATAACAGCCAACCACCATGTTTCCATAAATAAAAATTTATGAACCTGTATAGGAATAAAAATCCAGACAACAGCAAACAAATAAGCAATTAAAGTTATTACAACATGCAGGATAATTAAAATTCTGTTCTTTTTTGCTTTTTTATCTAATTTCATCCATCCTGCCGGCAAGGGAAGCCAGTCAAAAAAAGCGCCTACCACAATAAGATACCATATATTAAAAATTATTGCAGAAATAAAAAATAATCCTGCGACAGCAACGCATGTTAATGTTTTGGTTTCGCGCGCAATCTTTTGAAACATTCTCTCTGCCCCCCTGAAACATGGAAAAATATAATTACTATTTATTATGTTTAAATTATAAACTTTTATAAATAAAAAACAATAACAGTGTTATATAAAAACAAAGGTGCTAACTTGAAACCCACATGCGAAAAAATTGTTCAGGAAGTTCTCCCAACAGTGCGGGCTCTTGTCGCGCGCGATTTAATAGAAGTTCATGGACTTACGCAAAAAGATGCCGCAAAAAAACTTGGCATGACGCAACCCGCAATATCCCAATACAAACGCGAACTCAGAGGAAAGAAAATTATTGAAGACGAAGAAGTTCTTCAAGAAATAAAAAATATTGCATCAAAAATTGCATCAGGAGAATATGACTCAAGTTCTGCATCATTGGAATTCTGCGAAATATGCAAACTGATACGCAGGAAAAATAATGATTATTCAGCGCACAGCAATTGTTAACCGCCGCATGAACTTGAAGCATCTGAATTTGAAGATGATGTCTCTGACCCAAAACCAGGGCTTGAAATTGCTTCGCTCAACTTTGTATTACACTCTTCTGGCGGTTTTTCAAAAGCCAAGCATATTGCTTCCTTTATTGACTCTGGAGACCTTCCAACACTCACAACCGCCCCATTTATTATCAATGTAGGCGAACCCCCAACTCCATTCTTCTGAGCAAGATTCATGTCCTGATTATAATAATCTTCTGCCCTGTTAGCCATGCAATCATTAACTTTTGAAATATCAGCCCCTGCAGTTTTGAGATATTTGTTTATGACAGGCGTTACACATTCTTCCATCTTTGTCTCATTCCTTCCAAATTCTGTGTAAAACTTGTTCTGGCATTCTTTAATTTCAGAACTTTCAACAAAAAGTTTTAAGTATTTTGCAAATGCAGCAGGCTGTTCATTTCTTATGCAAAGCTGCCTCTTTGCTTCAACTTCTTCATGCAAACCATGCATGGCGCCAATCATTCTGACATTTATGTCTGCCTTGTCGCCAAGCAAATCAATAACAGGCAACAGTCCTTTTTCAAACTGAAGACCATAAGGGCAGTAAGTGAAAACAAAGACATCTACATTTGGTTTCTCAGATTTCGCAACATTTGTTTTCCTGTTTTCTGGTTTTCTATTAAAACTTACTTCATCAAGCCTTATTGGCTGCTGGAAAAGCAACTTCCCATCCTTTGTAGCATAGAATTCATATTTATTTCCGCCTATGCTGACATTCATTTCATAAAAACAATCAGATTCAGTTGCATTAATCAATTTTACTTCTATTTTTCCCTGCAGAACTTTGTTAATAAAGTCTATTGTTTTCTGCGACGCCTTCTCCTTTGTTATCAGAGTTTTTGAACCATTAGAAACAGACAAATATGAACCTATAATAATTCCTATAATTAACGCAACAATAAAAACAGCAATAACGGCTTCATTACTTTTGCTGCGGGATTTGACATGTTTACCATGTTTCCTTGCCTTATGTTTCATTTCAAAAAAATATGATTCCCTGTATTTAAATCTTACCCTTTTCAAGAATATAATAAACCAACCCGCCGACCAAAGAGATAAACGGCTTTAAAAACTCAAGCAAAAACAAAAACATAAATGCCGCTGTTAGCGGATATGCTTTTGCAAGAGATGAAATTATGCTCATCTGGGAAATCTGGTTCTTTAAGTCAATAGTTGTAATATTCCCTTTGTCTATTTCAGAAATAATTGAATTTTTGTAATTCTCTATGCCTATATCAACCGAAGAAATAACGTCTTTGCACTGATTAAGCATAGTTTCATTCAAAGAAGAATATGCATTTTTTATGTTGTTTGAAACCCCTGCCGCAGCCTGCGTTATAAAATCTTTTGCGGCATCTTTCTGGATTATTGACATTTCATTGGCTGAGGGAATAACTGAAGTTATACCTGAAATAATCTGATTTTTTGACTTTTCCTCAAAGTCAGGAACCAGATAAATAGAGAAAAACAAACCAATTGAAATAAGAATAATTAAATATTTCATCATCTGACTTGAAAATGAATATCCATTTCTAAATCCTTCTCTTTCAATAAAATCAATTGGCAAAACAAGAACGAAAAGACCAAGGCATATGAAAAATATTACTATTGCATGGCTCAAAAGAAGAGAGAAGACCGCAACAGCAACAAGAGTGAGCGCAAGTTTTTTATTATCAGGCTTAAAATAAAGAACAGAGGCAAACCCGGAAGACATTAAAATCAAGAATGGAAGCAAGGGCAATACAACTTCAAAAAATATTGACTTTGCCGTTACAAGAACCGCTGAAACAACATTAGATTTCTGCAACTCAGACAAAAACAAACCGCTGACAACATTTGGATATGTTATAGATTTTTCCAGACTAAGTCCTGAAAAAATAAGACTTGCAATTGAAGAAAAGAAAATTATGAAAATAACAATTTCTTTATAAAAATTCCTGATATCCATTATTTCACCCTCCATAATAATAAGGTCTGTATTTTTCTCCTGGCTTAAAGGAATATTTCTGATTATTTTTGCCTCTGCCTGCCTTCTCCTTTATCCTGTCTATAAACTCTTTTATTTTCTCTTTTATCTCTCTGAGTTTCTTGATTACTATTGTTATCCTTCTTCTTCCGCGAACCTCTGGATTGACATATAAATATCCTGTATTGTCATATCCGCCGGAAGGCACTGGCAGCATTAAATATACTCCAAGCCCGACAACAGCAAAGAAAGCAACTATTCCTATTATTAGCCATATATTGATTCCTCCGGAACTGCCTTTCGGCTTAGCGGCTGTTATTTTTGCTTCAGCATCTTTCAGATAAGATTCTATCTGCCCAAGAAGCGCATAAGCTTCAACATAATTTCCGCTTTGTATATATGAGTTTGCCTGGTCAATTAGAACCTTTGCATTATCAAGAATTACTTTAGCCTCAGTTACATTTCCTCCAAGAGATTCTGTTTTGTTTATCAAATAATAAATTCTGTCATATTCAACATTATAATTTGAAATTTTTTCTTCTATCTCTTTCTGCATGTCTGCATCAGGATTAACTATAAGATAGGATGACTTGACATCACTTACATCTGAATCAGACGAATTTGCTTTAAATGTTATTGAATATTTTTTTGGTTCTGCGGATGCCGGAATATTGAAAGTTATGGTAAAATCTTTGTTTTCGGCTTTTGATATTGCCTGCAACCCGCTGGCGGAATACCAACTCTGGTTAATTCCTTCCACAAAAACCTTTACATTAGTCAAGTCAAGAGTCCCTGAATTATTTACAGTTATATTTACTGATTTGGAAGAATTCTGCTGAACTTTCACTTCATCAGGATAAGAAATTATTTTCAAACCAAACGTATCTGTTGCTGTGTTTTGATTGTCTGTGTTTTGATTGTTGTTTGTATTCTGATTGCTCCCTGTATTGCTGTTTTGCGTTGAACCGGAGGGCACGCTTATTGTTGTGGAAAAAGATAAATTTCCAAACCATGCTCCTGCTGTCCCGTTTATCGTGCTTGTTCCTGTGCCTGCGGAAGAGCCTGTTTTTACAACCCAAGATATGTAGCAACTTTCTCCATGACCAAGCGCAATTAGATTTACATCAGCAGTGCTTACTGCAGATTCCGGAGTTGTGCAGTTTGTTATTCCATTGCTTTGAATTGTCAAAGAACTCCACTTATTCAAAGTAATTTTCGCTCCTGTTGACGGATAAAGACCATAATTTGTTACTGTAACATTGATTCTGTATTCTGTGTTATTGTTTGTTGAAGAAGGATAAGTGTTAAGTGTCATATTCAATCCTGTCTGGTTGACACGAAGATATTTGGCTATGCCCTCGCTATTAAACTTGTAGCCGTCTGCCCTTGTATAATTTACTATTAAATGAACTTCATAAAAACCTCCGGGAATATTTGCAGGAACTGTTGCATTAACAAAATAATTTCCATATAGACTACTCCCTCCCGGGCATCCGATTGGACAATACAGACCACCGCTGTCTGTTCCATTTGAAACAGCAAGAGTTCCGGAAACAGGTATCCTGTAACTTATGTTTGCATTGCTTAACCAGATAGATGTAATATTTGACGTATTCATGTCTGTTACTTCGGTATTTGTATCATTAACATAAAATAACTTAAACACGCTTGTTACATCCTCACTCATCCATATTTTGTTTATCCACTCATCAGCGTCGCGCGTTCTTATAGTAATTGATGAAAACGCCAAAGCATCTGTCAAATTAACTCTTAATGTTAGATTGAATCCCTGATAAGGCCTTGCTTCAGTTGAATTGAAATAGATATAACCTTCATAAATTCCCTTTGTATTCTCAGTAGTAATTGTTGTTATATTCAGCGTTATGTTTATCAAATGATTGCTCTCTGCTGAAAGCGGGCTTGCAGGCACTTCATAGGTGAAATTTATATATTTGTTTCCATTCCATAAAGCACTGCTTGAATTTGCAACAGTAAAGGATAACGGATACAAACCCGTGTTATTTAATGTTATGTTCAAAACACGGGTTGTGTTAAAACCTATATTCTCATCTATTTTGACAACAGATGAACTCAAAGTCTGATTAACAACAAGGCTTGACGCATTTGCCGTTGCCTTTATTGGAATTTCCAGAACAGAACCATAGGAAGAGGTATAATTAATAAAACCTTCAAAATCTCCGTTTATTGTATTGTTTGGAACAGTAAGAGTTATGTTAATATCAGAAGTGTAATTGTTATTTCCTGTGCTGTTGAATGTCATTGCAGTGTAATTTGTTGCAATCCACTCTGACGCAGGATACCAGACAAAAACTGCTAAAGTGTAATTATCCATTACAGCAGGCGTGTTGTTCCTTACAGAAACATTCCAATATCCAGCTGATATATCTGTTGTTTCCACATATTCCTCCATTTCAGCGCCTGTGAAATTCGCATTTATGAATCTGTTGACAGAAGAACCAACAAGAGTTTTATTAGGAGCTGTCAGGTAGAGGGAATAATTCTGGCTTGTATTTGTCCAGTTAACCGCAACTTTTATTTTTGTTGCAAATGACGGCACAAGAAACTCCCTGTCCATGGAGACATTATTATTCCATCTTTTTACATAATATATTTCTTTTCCTTCAACAACATTCGGATATGTAATATTCCCTTCATTTCTCAAAGTTATGTTTTGTATATTATAATCGGAAACATTTAACTTTCCAAAATCAATCTCAGACACTCTTAAACCGCTGTCAGAAACATTTGTCGCATTCAAAGTTGAATACATAATTGTGATATTATACGGGCTTGATGTAGCATTTGTGATATTTCCATACACCCTCAACTCATACATTGAGTCTGGCGCAAGATAAGAATATATCAAATTATTATTTACCGACCTTGCAAGATAATTTCCGGAAGCGTCAAAAAGAAACATTTCAACCAACGGCAAAGAAATATTAAATCTTACTGAAGTTGCATTTTCAATTTCAGAAGCATTAAAATAATAACTATGATAATATGTGGCGTTTCCCTGCATTGCAGCACTGAAATTTCCAACACCTGTTGTCTTGTTAAGCACGTTTGCTGTTATTGGTATATCAACAGCAATGTATATTGTCACGTTATCGCCTGAATTTGTATAATTCATTACAGTAAGGTTTCCGTAATATCTTCCAGGATAGCAGTTTGTTAATGTGCTTGAGGAAATATAAAGAGAAACATTCTCATATTTGCCGTCATTAATGAAAACATTGCTGTAAGATCCTGTCGCATTTTTTGCAAAAATATACAAACTCCCAGTATCTGAATTAGTGCATACCACATGCTTGTTTGGCTGAGAATAATTAGCAACAACATATGTCTTTGAAGAAGAGTTTGTTATATTCAGATTCAGAATAAATGTTTCAGTGTTTCCTATTGTTATATTTGCCGAATAGTTGTTCGTGTAATTAAGGAATATCAACCCCGGCGTTACATTAAACTCTCCGGATTGGCTTGTAAGCACTCCAGACGCAGGAAGCATAACAAAAACTGCGAAAATAAAAAGAAGCAACGCCAAATAAGCAAAATTCCCCATATCACCATCCTTTATTATCAATTCCTTTTTATTATTAAAAACATTCTCTTTATATATATTACTTCAATGCGCCTTTCTTTTCATCATTTTCTCCAT
>CAZJGC010000013.1:0-18718 GCA_964545795.1 uncultured archaeon | reverse complement strand
ATATCAACATAATCATCTGTTCCGTCAAAACTCAAAGCATTGCCAAACTTTCCTGCTGTCCAGACTACACCGTTCTTAAGTTCGCCGTCATTTCCGTTCCCTGACTTGTCATAAACTTTGTTGCCTGAACCTTCGTCAAAACTCCAATATCCAACCAGACCATCTTTATTAGGCTCCAACTCTATAAGGGCTTGGACAAAGGCAGCCCCGTTTGTTATTTTTAGATTATGTCTACTAAGGGAAAATTTCCACAAACCTGATATGTTCACTGTTCCTGTCTGGTCTTCTCCTATCTCTTCAACAGAGTGTCCCACCTTCACGTCATCTATGAATACCGACAATGAATTGTTTGTGATAACGCCTTTTCCGCAGTTTCTTAAATAGATTTTATTTCCTGATATTGCATCTATTTTCAAACAACCTGACAACTGCTTTGTAAGTTCTGATGTTGTTTCCTCTGTTGTTGATGTTACTGTTCCTGTAAGGGCAGAAGACCATACATAAACAACAGAGATTAGAGAAATGGAAATTAACAATAAAAGAACAACAACTATTATTGCGGAGATTGCTTTCATAAATATAGATGGTCTGGGGGATTAAAAAAGATTTTTTATCTTGCGCTGTTTGCTTCCCTCTCTATTCTTTCCTTTTCCCTTATTGCATATGACGCCTGCGCATCATAATTATATGCTGCTATTATCTCATCAGACAAACATTCTACAAAACTTTTTTTAGTATTATGCGCTTTCTGATATGAACCCTGAACCATTAATCTGAGCGCAATATCCACTCTCCTTTGAGGAGATGTTATAACTGCTTTTCTTACCATAATTCCGCCAAGCTGGTATGATGTAACTTCTTCTCTTAGAGCAGAATTCTCCAAAGCCCTTACAAAAACCTCTACAGGATTTTTTCCTGTTTTTCGCTCAATAATCTCAAATGCATTGACTACAATTTTATAAGCGCCTATGCCCTTGCCTGTGCACATTTCGCTTGTCAGGAGATGCTTTCTTCCTCTATGACCAGGAACCATAATACGATTTATCAACCTTTCTACAATATTCATTTCCGACTTTCTGAACTGCTCAACCATTCTTCCATGAGTTTTTGGAACCATAACAGGTTTAAGAGAAATAACATTCTGCAAACCAAGGTCATTAACTTTAATATTCTTGGTGTCCCATCTATTAAACAATTTTATATTTTCCATATGCTATCACTTCTTTCCTTTACCCTTTCTCAATTCCGACAAAGCTGTTTTATTAACTTTTACGACTTTCCAACTCACACCATGCATGCTTCCAACCGGACCTCCCTGGCTTCCGCCAAGACCCTCAACAAGAACCTCATCATGTTCGTTAATATGCTTTATTGCACCATCTCTTGGGCAGAAAGCAGTTATTTCTTTTCCATTTTTTGTAAGCTGCACGCGCACGCATTTTATAATACCTGAGTGAGGCTGCTTCTGTTCCACGCCACGTTTGGCTATTACTATGCCCCTTGCCTGCGGAGCGCCTTCCAAAGGGTCTTTTTTCTTTTTTAATTTTAAAACTTTATTCTGATACTTGATATCCTTCCATCTCATTCTCTGCCTTCTTCTCTTCAACTGTCTCCCGCTGAATTCTCCCATTTTAACACCTAAACAATAAAATTTTTGTTGTATATTAACTATAAATAGATTTGCCAGAGCCTTTATAAGTTTTGTTGTCTTGGAAAAAGAGGTTTTACTCTTTTACCAGAACAACTATAATGTTGTTGTTTTTATAATTTTCTTTTTTTCGTTTTTAACCAATTTCTTGAATTTGCAGTTTGGGCAATTAAGCCACTTAACAAACATGCCTTCTATTATAACAAGGTCTTTTCCGCATTTCGGGCATGTATTCATATGTTCAATAACAGTTTTTTCTCTCATTATAACAAATATTGAATTAAACTTATAAATATATTTTTAAGGCTTTATCCTGCATGAATTTCTATTACATCCTTGTCTGAAAGAACATATTTTAACCCCACCTTCTCTCCCGGAAATTTTGTTGAGCCCCAGACGCGCGCAAACTTAAAATACTTGAGAAAATCCTTATGCAGATGCAAAACAACGTCTTTTACAGTTGAACCTGACTTCATGACCATTGGTCTTTTATCATCATACTTTTCATTAACCCTTGTGTAAATTCTTATTAACGACAAGTTCTTCCATATATTTTTCTTAATTTCGTTTATATCTCCTTCTGCATAAGAAACAGGCTTTTCTATTTTAAATTCATCCATTATCTTGAGTATTTCATGTTTTTCTTCTTTGTTTTTATATACAATTAACACAGCATCTGAATTTTGCACTATGCTCATATGATTTCTTTTAAACATTGACGGAATTTCTACAAGCTGTATTTTTACTCCCTCAAAATCCATTGTTCCAACTTCCGGCTCGCTGGTTGTAAAAGGCACATCAGAAACTTCTGGCTTTGCATTTGTAAGCCTTCGCAGAAGAGTTGATTTTCCTGAATTCGGCATGCCAAGAATGCAAACCTGCGCATCTCCTTCCTTTTTTATTGCAGTGCCTTTTCTTGATGCCTTTGCTTCTGCCTGATTTTTTAATTTTGATAATTTTGATTTTAATTGAGCAAGAAGTTTCTCTGCGCCTTTATGCTTTGGACACTGCCTTATCATTTCTTCCAGAGCAGAAATCTTCTCTTCTCTTGTCTTGGCTGAAAGGAACTTTTCTTCTGCCTTATAATACTCAGCAGTGGCATTAAGCGGCATAAACCTAATTATTCATGAAAATTATTAAAATTTTGCAGGAAAAAGGCATTTATTTATTAATATAAGTTTCCAAATACTTGTTATGCTTTCTGACAATGAAATGATACAGCTTATGATAAATGAACCAAGCTGGGAAGATGTAATAGTGAAAATAGTTGCTGAAGAAAACATGGACCCATGGTCAATAGACATAGTAAAACTGGCTGACTCCTTTACAAAATATATAGAAAAAATGCAGGAAAATGACCTGCGCGTGCCTGCAAGATTCATTCTTGTATCTGCAATACTCCTGAGAATGAAATCAGACATTTTTGCAGAGAAAAAGAAGACGGTTATACCGGAATCTTCTGAACAAAACCAGAAAGAAGAGGAAATAAGAACTCTTGCTTCCATTCCTCCGATACAGCCTCCTGTAAAAAGACTCCCTGTAAAAAATGTCAGCATGAATGAACTTATAACAGCGCTTAAAAAGGCATTTGAAGTCCAGGAAAGAAGAAAGATAAGAAAGCACAGGCTCAAAAAAGCTGTTTACGGCATGATTCCTGAAAACGAAGAAGACATATCAAAAAGAATAGACAAACTGCTTTCGCATATAAAATCCATAATAAAAGACATTGAAGACAAAGTTGAATTTTCAAAAATTGTTAAAGAATGGAAACGAGAAAATATTGTAGACAAACTTATACCAATGCTTCACCTTGCAAATGAAAACAAGCTTGAATATGAACAGCAGGAGCTTTTTAATGAAATTTTTATAAAAATAAAACAAAATGCAATTGAACAGCAGAGTGGTTAATATGGCAAACAAGAAGGCATTGCTTGAAGCCGCGCTATTTATGACAACCAAACCCCTGTCAACAAAAGAATTGTCTGGAATTCTTGAATGCAATGAAAAGGAAGTTGAAAAATTAATAAACAATATTGAAGACGAACTTTCATCGGAAGAACATGGCATATTTGTTTTCAGGGCAAAAGACGGCTTTCAGTTCAGGATAAAACCAGAGTACATTTCTTCTGTCAGGCACTTAACGCCTTATCAGGATATGAACAAGGGATTGCTCAGGGTTCTTGCTCTGGTTGCATATAAACAGCCAATAACGCAGTCAGAGATTGTGAAAGTTATAGGCAACCGCACATATGAATACGTAAGAACCCTTGTCGGAAAGGGGCTGATAAAAACAGTGAAGCAGGGCAGAACAAAGGCATTGGTGCCAACGCGCGAGTTTGCAGAATATTTCGGACTGGAAAACCCCGAGGATGCAAAAAAACTTTTTGAAAAAATAGAGGAAAACAAATAAAAAACCAAGATATGGAGAATTTTATGGTGTAGTTTTCCGCTGAAATATTGCATTCATATTTTTAATTTATCATCAGAAAATGGAAAGAACCCTGTAAAATAAATTTCTATAAGCTGGCCACTTAAGTTTTTTAACTATATCTTTCATAGCAAAGGCATCTGCTTTTATAAACTTATTTTCCAATCTTATTTTACTCTTATCATTATATTCAACCAAAACTGGCGTATATACTCTTTTTTCTAAACCTCTGTCCGAAATCATACTCAGTGTAACTTTAAATGGAAATATCTTCTTAATCTCAATATCTTTTATGCCTATTTCTTCATATATCTCGCGCCTGACAGCATCTTCTATTGTTTCGTTTATTTCAATACCACCTTTGATAGGTTCCCACCCTTTCCACTCGTCTTTAGACTGCAACAACAAAAATTCCTCTTTATTATACTTTTTTAAAATAACTATAACACCTTGCCTTATTCTTTCATTTTTTCTTAAAGCAATCAAAAAGTTTTCCAAAGACTGTAAAGTTTGATATTTCGCTTCATTATTATCAAGATTTATATAAACTGAAGGATATAATTGTCTAAATTTTAGCAACGAACTTTGTAATGACGGCTCATATATTCCGCGCATATAAAGAATTTCAGAAACTATAATTTTTATCCATTTATCATATTTTCTATCCCAAAACTCAATTTCTTTTTGTTTTATATTGTTTAAAACAATGTTTCTCAATCTCTGACACAGCCATATTGTTTTTTTGTATATTGAATCAAAATCAATCTCAAAATTAAGTTCATCTATAATATCGCGACCGCAAACAAATATGTTGCTATGCTTTAATGCAACAAAGAAATACTTACTCCAGCCTGGATGAAAACCATTATAAAATTCATATTCCGTAATCACTGTAAATTCCAGTCTTAGATTATTATATAATATATTAATTTCATTGATTTTTTGCTTTATTTTATTTATATCTGCATAATCCTTTACTATCATTAAAACATCAATATCACTTACATTTTGCTTATAATCGTCTCTTAAAATACTGCCGTAAAGATAAAGAGAAATTAAAAAATCTTCATTTTTTAAATGCTGTTCAATTATTTTTTTAATTTCTCCAACTTTTTCATCCATTATTTACCACCCTTTTGACATACAATAAAAATCTGCCTTGGTTTTGTAAATAAACTCATAATTTTATCTATTAAAATTAGAATTCTATAATTTAAAGATAATATGATATTCAACCAAAGTGAAAAAATGTTTATTTTTTTATTTTTATAATTAAAAACAGCGGGCAATTCTGGTATAAACAAATTTTTCTCTGTTAGAATAATCTTAAATTTTATTCTTCTTAGAAACGTTATTAATTCCTCTTCAGTAAATTTACGGATATGCGACTCATCATTTTCTGATTGATTTATTGGAATTGCTATAATTATTATTGATTTCTCTGAAGAAACTCTATATACTTCTCTCAATAACTGTTTGTATTTATTTATATGTTCCAATATATGTAAAAGTATTACAACATCAAAAAAATTATCTTGGTATTTTAATTTGAAATTATCATCTAAGTTCTGAAAATATACCTTAGCGTGTGGCAAAACTTTCAATAAATTATATACAGATTTGCTTGAGAGTTCAATGCCATAAATATTTGATTTCTTTAACAACTTAAGAGTTTCACCAGAACCAAAACCTATATCCAAGACATTCTTAGCATCACTATTATATTTATCTATAATCTTCTTTGTATATCTGCTCCTGTAAAATATTTCAAAGCAAAATCTATATAAAGTAAAATGACCATAAAAGTTTTCATATTTTTCTACATTTCTATGTAATATATCTCTCATAATAACTGCCTTACAAATTTTGATATTTCTTCTAATGAGCCACTGACATTATATGTCGGCAACGAAGAAATGTTATCTGCATATTCTGTAATATATAATCTGTCGTCGTTATCAAGTAAAAATTGAGTTATAGGAGCTTTTTGGCCTTTAAGGACATGTGGATAATAAAGAAAATGAGTCATATTTTCATGTATTCTAAGAAATGATTCGTCTTTATTTAATTTTTTTATTTTTAGCCCTGAAGATACCTTCTTTGGTATTACTATAGCTTCAATATACTTCTTTTCAGAATCTTCTTGTAGACCTATAGATGATGCCCGTAGATGTATATATTCATCCCATACTTTATCATTATCTTCAACTTCAAAGTATGACTTTAAATATGGTAACTCAAATAAAACAGAACCTTTTCTAACATGTACTCTTTTAGTTCCACCAACAACAAAATTATCTTCTAATAATGTTTTATCACCAGAATAAAAACTTATTTCATTATCATCTATGCAAGTCTTGAGCGCAGTTGTAGTTTTACCGGTAGAAGAAGAGCCTATAAGCAGAACAGCACTCTCATTTTTTGCCACACAAGAAGAGTGTATAGGATAAACTTTATCTTTGATTAATAACTCATCAGATAGTCTAGAAGCTACCATCAAGGTATCATTTATAAGTAATTTTTTATCATAATCCTCTAAATGTATTAAATTCCTTTTATTCTCAAACTTTTTATTTTGCGTTGAGAAACAAGAATAAATTATATGCGTTGGCGAAACATATAATTCTTTAGATTGGCTGAACTTCACATCAGGCAAATATAGCTCTGCACTTTCAGAAAATGATTTATCAATCTCATAATTAGTCATAATTCCTATTTCCTTATTATATACTCTGGCTAAATATAATCTTTGGTTCATATTTATTTTAGTGAAAAATATAAACTTAAAATTTTTCTTTCTGTTTTTGTCGTTCATGAGTTACTCGTCCGGCAGAAAATGGAACACGGAAGATTTTTGGAATATGATTTTTGAGAGTTCGGGAATTCGGATAAATACCGAAGCATTGCATAATTTATTCTTAAAGTTGCCATTATTCTGTTAAAGGGATCATAAATCTCTTAAAAATTCTAAGTTTTGGCTATAATTCCAATCAAAATATGATAAAATTAAAAGAATACAAAACAAATAGGACATGCCAAAGCAGAGAATAATAATAAGGGGATTACTTAAAGAGATAAAAAACCATATATAAACTAAATCCCATCTCTGATTATGAAAAAGGAAATATCCGCGCTTGACCTGCATTTTCTTGTCAGGGAACTTGCTGAACTGAAAGGCGGGATAATAAAAAAGATTTTTCAGAAAGGCAAGATTGTTCATATTGAAATTTATGTCCCTGGGAAAGGCACAAAAATACTTTATTATGAACCCAATATCATTTTTCTGACTAAAAGCAAAAGAGAAACAGGCAACCAGAATTTTTCGCAGTACTTGAGAAAACACTTAGCAGGGCAGAGAATACAGGAAATCAGGCAAAAAGACTTTGACAGGATTCTTGAAATTGAAACCAACAGCAATATCCTGATATTTGAAATATTCTCAAAAGGCAATGCAATATTTTGCGACAAGAATTACAGCATACTAAAAGTTATAGAAAGGCAGAAATGGAAGGACAGGGAAATCAGGGAAAATATAAAATACTGCTACCCGCCTTCCGTAATTAATCCATTCTCCTTAAGCAAAAACGAACTGAAAGAAAAAATAGCAAAAAGCGAAAAGGAGATAGTTGCTTTTCTCGCATCTGACCTGAGCCTGTCAGGGAAATATGCAGAAGAAATCTGCAAAAAAGCCAATATAAAAAAGCAATGCAAAGATGTCAGCGACAAAGAAATAGAAAATATCTACAAAACCCTGCATTCCCTTGAATTCAAGCCAAATATAATATTCAAAAACAACGAAAAAGTTTCATTTGCGCCTTTTGAATTGGAAGGAAGCAAAAAGTATTTTGAAACATTCTCGGAAGTTCTTGATGTTTTTTTCTCGCCAAAAGAGGAAAAAACGCCAGAAGAAAAAAAGTATGAAAAAACAATAAGAAACTATGAGCAGAAGTTAAAGGAATTAAAGGCAAAGGAAGCGGAGTCAAAGAAAAAGGCGGAATTAATTTACAACAACTTTGATGTCCTTGACAAAATAATCAGGGAAATAAACAACATGAGGCAATCAAAAACAGACTGGAGCGAAATAAAGGAAAAAATAATGAAAAACAGGCAAGTGGAAAAATTGGATGACAAAAAAGGAGTGTTTTATTTTTCAGGCGTAGAAATAGACTTTAGAAAATCTGTGCAGGAAAACGCGAGCAGGTATTTTGAGGCTGCAAAAAAGGCAAAAAGGAAAGTGGCATCCGCAGAAAAAATAATAATTGAACTCAAACAAACTGCAAAAGAAAAGCAACGCGCAAAAGAAAGATGGTATGAGAAATTTCACTGGACTGTTTATAAGGATTTCTTAATTATTGGCGGAAGGGACGCATCGCAGAATGAACTGATATTCAGGAAATATATTGAAAGCAATGACATTGTTCTTCATGCGCTTCTTCCCGGGGCTCCTCTTGTTGCGATAAAGTCAAAAGGCAGAGAAATTCCAGAGGAAGTGGTAAGGGAAGCTTCCGTAATGGCTGGAGTTTACAGTTCAGCATGGAAAAAGGGCTTTGCAGAGGCTGACGTTTACTGGATTAAACCTGAACAGATAAGCAAAACCGCCGAGGCAGGCGAATACCTGCCAAAAGGTTCGTTCATGATAAGGGGCAAGAAGAATTTTATCAGGGTTAAGATGGAACTGGCTGTAGGCAGGAACGGGAAAGTTGTTGCAGGCTCAAGAGAAGCTGTTTCCGGGCAGGCAAAAAAATATGTTGTTCTTGTTCCTGGCACCCAGCCCAAGGAGGCGGTAGTTAAAAGGGTCAGCGAAATGCTTGGAATCTCCAAAACAGAACTGCAGAAAATCGTTCCTGCCGGAGAGAGCGAGATTTTGTAAAATAAGTTATTTGCAACATAGAAAAATTTAAATACTGCTATTTTAATAGCCTTAATAACATATTCTTAAATTTTTAGAGGCAGTAAATAATGAAAAAGAGCGCATTGCTTACCTGTGTTTTGATTTTGGTTGTATTTGGAGTTTGGGCATTGTTTTTCCCGCCGCTATATATTTTTCAATCCTATTTCCCAAGTTTTGCAAAAGAATTTACCCTAACGCAGGGGTCTGTTGAAAAAATTGTCTTAAAATATAATACAGGCACGTTAATTTCAACAGAAATGCCTGAAATAACCGTAAAACATTCAGCAAACGGGACATTGTTAACAGCAACTGCTAACAGAACACTAATCATGAGCAATGTTACAACAATGAACGTGAAGAAAATTACATACGATGCATACAACAGGTCTTTGTCTGAAGAAGAGTTTAATGAAATTATTGACAGGTTAAACTATATATTTCTGCATGCAAAGCGGCATTCAGGGCCTACAGCTATTTCAACAGGAATCTGGAGCATAACTATTTATCTAAACAATTCAGAAAAAATCACTCTTGCAAAAAATGTAGAACTATGGATTAATGGAAAAACATACACATACGAAGTTCCAGAAGAGAAAGACCCTGTAAGATACTTAACAGAACTTGGATATGAAGCCATAAAAATATGATTTGTTAATGACTTGAAATAAATAGATGTTTATTTTCAAATCATGCAAAGAGTGGGAATAGAACAAGGATAAAATTTATTCCATTTGTTTATTTGTGAATAATTATGCAAACCATACTGAAATTGAAAGAAACTGCCAAGCAGAACAGTGATATACATTCATATAATTATGTTTTAAACGGTGAGCATTATTAGAGTTTTGATAAAGTTAAAGTGCGAAAACAACTGCGTATACAGCCTTATGTACCACAACAAGTTGCAGGGCTTTCTCTATAACCTGATAAGAAACAGCAAATATTCGCATTTGCATGACAGGAAGGGATATAAGTTTTTCTGCTTTTCAAACATCTTCCCTCCTTCTGACAGCAGAAAAGGTGAGATAAAAAACCTGATAGTTTCATCACCAGACAAATTTTTGATAAGAACAATGAAAGAAGAGATAGAAAAGAAGGAGAAGATACACATAGGAGAGTATATGTTTTCCTTAGAGGATATTTCCACTATAGATGCCAAACTGTCAAGTTCTGTCTCCATTATAACAGGCACGCCTATTGTTCTGCGCATACCAAAATCAAATTATGCAAAATATGGAATAAATGAAAAGTATGATTACGTTTTCTGGAAACCAAAACATTCTTTTGAGGCATTTCTGAAACAGCTTACAGAAAATATTTACAAAAAGTACAATGATTTTTATAAGACTTCAGCAGATGAAGATCCGCTGCTCCAGCAGATTGAGTTTAAAAAGCCTGTTGTAAACCATATTGTAAAAAACGGCAGGGAAATAAAGCTGTTTGGCTCATTATGGAAGTTTTCATTCAACTATTTAAATCGGAAGCAACAAAAAATATTAAAGTTCGCAATAGACTGCGGATTCGGGGAACTGAACTCCCTCGGATTTGGATTTATGAATGTGGTGAAGTGAAAATTATGAGTAATCCGTCAAGAAGATTAGAATTTACGGGAAACTGGTTTATTGACGCGGGAGTTTTGGGGTTTGTGAATTTGATGGAGGAGGTTTATGGAGAAGTCTGGAAGGAAGAATGGAGAAAGAAGAATGCCAAAGAATCAGAGTGGAAGTTTGATTTTTTAGAATATTTGGAAGAGAAAATTAGAGAAAATGAGAAGTTGGTTTATTATGGGTATTTTCCGTTTGGGTATCTTCTTTATCATGCTAAAATAAGATTCATATTTGATGATATCAACAAGCTTAAAAATGAGATATTCGGAAACAAAAAAGGTATTTTAAATAAAAGAAGAGAAGAAGAACAAAAATTGGAAAGTATAGAAAGCAAGTCAAAAGAATTAAAAGAGAGTAGTAGAAAATTTAAGGAGCTTGAGAAGAAAAGAGAAAAGATTTTGCGAAATATAAAACGATTTGAAGAAGAGTTAAAAAATAAAAACGAAGAAATTGAAAATTTAAGAAATAAAATTAAATTTGAGAAAGATAAACTTTATGAATTATTTTTTGGAGACAATGGCACGAGAGAAGAAGATAAAATAAAAAAATTTTTTTCTGATTTTAAATTAAAAACACCTGCAATTGGCAGAAACTTTGCTTTATTTAATTCTGGATTAACAAAAGATAGTTTAGGATCTTTGCAATATATAAGATATTTAGTAGAACTTGACGGAGCAATAAGAAGCAACAATCAAGAGAAATATAATAAGATTTTTAAAGAATTTACAAAATTTGTAAAAAGCAAAATTAAAAAAAGGAAAGATGAAGGGCTGACCTATGAGATAATTCCTGATTCAACAATAAATCCATTTTTATATTCGGACAAACAATTTTCAAATATTGGATACACATTTTTGCCTTCTGTAAAACAAATAATTCAACAATTAAAGCCTCCTATCCCACTTTACATTGGCCTTCTTTCTTTTGAGCAAGCGTTTTTACCTATTTCGGAGAAAAATATAATGTTTTATACAAACAATCTTAAAGTATGTTATTCGGTAAATAAAAGGTTAAAAATTAAATTAGAAAAAGCAAGAGAAAAAAATAGAGGAAATATTTTTTATTTGACTTGGTCATCTGTTTTAGATGAATTAATAGAAAGAAAATCTGAATTTTTGCTTGAAAATATGTACATTGTAGAATTAAATATAGAGAAAAACAAGTTGAGTTCTATAGAATACATCGGCATTCCAAAACTCCAAGCTTCTGTCCTTTTAGATGATAGAATAAGAAACGCTATAAATAATAATTTACAGGTCAGAGGAAAAAACTTCAGAGGGAATAAAAATGTCTGGCTTCTTGAAGAATTCATAAAAGGCAAACCTCTTTATCCTTTGGCGCTTCAACATATTAAGCTGAGATTGACAGGAGATACTAGTTATATCAACTACTCCGCCATCCTCTACTCTTTGCTTATAGATGCCTCTATTCTGGAATTTAGAGAAAAAGAAGGTAAAAACAAGAAAACATTATTCTCAACAGAATTTTTTGAAAACAGCTACAGTGAAATAACCAAAAAAGTAAAGGAAGAATTTCCAAGCATTTTTTATTACACAATAAACGAGACCAAAAGATTAATCCCAGATGAAAACAGAAAGAGAATTGCTTATTTGCTGCTCGGTTCTTTATATGGAGGTGACAAAGCAAGATTTCTCAACATCCTGTTAAAATCTTTAAATAATTCTAAAGAGATTATAAATCAAGGGTTTTTGGAGAAGATATTTGAAAAAATAATAAATAATGATAAAAGCTGGCATATGTACGCGTTATGCCTAACTGCCGGGGTGGCGTATAAAAATGAACAAAAGTGAAGTCTTGGTTTGGAGATTGGCGCTTGGAAATGAAGAATTGAATATAAATCTGCAGAACTTAAAAGACGCTGCCAAAGAAGATTTTTCTAATTCAAAAGAATCGGACAGTTATAAACAAAAACTTGTTTACGACTTATTAGAAGCAGCGAAAAATAAAGACCAAAACAGGTTCTTTTATTTGCTTTTGAAGGCAATTAACAAGCCAAAAGGAAATTTTAAAAAATTATGGGAAAGGCTTGAAAAGTGTTACGATATTTTGCCTGAAGAGGCTTTTATTAATTTTGCATATTCTATAATTATTGGAATTATGAGTACATACAAAAATAGTGGTGGTGAGGGAAATGAGTGAAGATACCCAAATAGAGAGTCAAAATCAAAATAATGCAACTAAAAAGAAGTTTATAGTCCTCGATGTTGTGTTTTACGGAAGCTCTCTGAACTACGACCAAGGAAGCGGAAACTTGCAAGAATTGAAGAAAATTACAAGGTGGGACGGCAAACAATATACTTTGGTTAGCAGGTATGCTTTGAGATATAGTTTGTTGAAAACCGGAGAACAGCTTGGATTGTGGCCTGCTGCTCCGGGAAAAATATTGGAAAGATCCAGAGGAGAAGGAGAAGGAAAGACGGTAATTCAGCCTTCCATTAGGGCGCTTCTTTCTGGAGAGATTTTAAAATATCCTGACTATGATTTTTTTGGCTACTTGATTACTGGAACCACTCCTCAAAATTCAAGAGAAGCCTCTGTCAAAATAAGCCATGCCGTATCTATGACGCCGTATAATTATGACAGTCATTTTTGCGCTAATTTAGACTTGGCTACTCGGATTAAAAATGCAGGAAAAGCAGGAAATATAGATCCGAATCCATTTACAGTAGAAGAGCACCAGACATATTATATTTACACGGTTGTAATTGATGTTGACAGGATTGGAAAGAATGAAGTTTATTTGGCTAATAAGGAAGGAAGTAATTGGGAGGTGGATGTAGAATGGGACAGCAACAAAAAAATTAATATCAAAAAAGCGAAAAATAAGGAAGTTATAGGAGAATATAGTGATTTTGATAGCGAGATAGATATTAAGTACGAGGATTTAGGAAATATTCATAAGTTTATTCATGAGGTGAAAAATGTTGAAAGTCTGAAAAAAGAAAAAATCAAAAACCTTATAAAAGCAATACTAAACCTTAACAGAGATATAAAAGCAAGAAAAGAAATTTTGCATCCAAAATTATTAGTTCTAGGACTTTATGAGGGTGAATACAAAACTTTCAAGGATAGAATAAGGTTGTCAAATACCTGCGAAGAAATTTATGAAGAGGAGATAGTTAAAGACGGGAAGAATGAAAACAAGACAAAAGTGATTAGAAAGGTTGTTAAGCTTCAAAAACCTGTTTTTGAAATTGTTGGCAAAGAGAACTTCAAGAATTGGGGAAATTCTCAGCCAGAGATCATTAATGAAGAAGAAATTACTGGTAATGGAAAAGGAATAGAAAAGTTTTTGGCAAATAATGGAAATGGCATTTACGTTTTTAGGTCTCCAGAAACAGAAGTTAGAAATACAGAGGAGTAGAAAATGTTCACGTCTCAAGAAATTATGAAAAAGCTAATGGAAAATAAGAGCACAATAAAAAAATTCGGAGTCAAAAGGTTAGGGTTGTTTGGCTCTTATATGAGAAATGAACAAAAAGAAACAAGCGATATTGATTTTTTGGTGGAATTCAAAGAGGGAAAGAAAACATTTGACAATTACATGGGACTAAAGATTTTCTTAGAGGAATTGTTTAACTGCAAGGCCGATTTGGTAATAAAAGAATCTATAAAAAAAGACATTAAATTTCACATCCTAAAAAGTGTCAAATATGCCAAGGCAATATAAGGTTTATTTAAACGATGTTTTGAACGCTATCAAAAAAATAGAAAACTATACAAAAGAAATTAATTTTGAAGAATTTGTTAATGATAACCTGATTCAGGACGCTGTAATAAGAAATCTGGAAATCATAGGAGAGGCAACAAAAAACATTCCAGAAGAACTCAGAAACCAACATCCAGAAGTAGAATGGAAGAAAATCGCCGGGTTAAGGGACATTCTTATTCATGAATATTTTGGTGTGGATTTAGAAATAGTGTGGGATATAGTTAAGAATAAGTTGCCTGACTTGAAATCTAAAATAGAAAAAATAATCTCCAAAATACAAGAGTGAGAGTATGGAAGAAAAAACCTTTTTTATAGAAATTTTTCAACCCTTTGCGCAATACAGAAACCCTTTCACTTTTTATTACGCGCAGACTTTTCCTTTGCCTCCAAAATCCACAATAATTGGAATGCTGCAAAATGCCGTTTGCGACTGGTATGGCAGCAAATTGGGCGCAGATGAATGGTGGAACTTAAAAGTAAGTATTCACGGTGGTTTTGAAAGCGTTTTTTGGAACTACCAGCAGTTGATAAAAGGGGATTTGGCTTTCAACAGGGAAGGGATCTTACTTAATAAGCATAAAAACAATCCTGGAGGAGAAATATGGCTTCCATTGTATGCTGGTGAATTAACTGCACAGAGATCTCCTGTTTATCAGCAGGAACTTTTCAACGGACATCTCTATATTTTTATCAGAGGAGATGAAGATTTACTCGGAAAAATAAAAGTAAGTCTGGAAAATTTGAAAAAAATTCTTTATCTTGGAAGAAGCGAAGACATTGTTTTTATTAGGAAAATCCCTGAAGAATTCATTAAACCCAAAAAAGAAGATTCAGTAGAGGGTGATATTAAACTGAAATATCCAACATATATGAAGCTGAAGGATAGCGAAGGTAGAGAGTTTCCAATCAAGAAGAGAAAATTTCCTGTCTATTCTCTCCCCACAAAGGTTGTATTTGAAAACAACGGAAAACCTGTAAGTTCAAAAGCTGAAATCATAAAAAACACAGAAAGAAATCCGGAGTTTGAAACCGTAATATATACAGGGGTTGATTATAGCATTATTTTACGGGATAAAGTAGAAATAGAAACATTTAAGATTGATGATAAGACTATTAATATATTAAATCATTTTGGATGGTTATGATGAAACTAATTAAAGTATTAAGGGCAAAATCAAAAGATGATGAGAATTATCTATTGATAGATCATATAAAAGAAACAATATTACAGGCAAGAAGATTCAGAGAATTTGTAACAATCAATAAAGAAGCTATACAATATTCTAGATTGATTAATAATGATAGTTTTTTTAAGGATTTGATTGTTGCCTGTTTTCTGCACGATTTGGGAAAGATAAATTGCAACTTTCAGAAAAAGGTTTTCAAAAAAGAAGAAAAGAACGAGGACAATGAAGAGTGGCAGCAGATAAAAAGTCTTTTCGCAGGATATGAAAATTTAGATATTAAAGACCATGAAGCTGTCTCAATTCTCTACTCCTATATTTTTTTGGGTAATGAAGAAAGTGAGAAGAAAATCAGAACCGCTATCCTTCTTCATCATTACAACAATTTCTATGTAAACAGAGAAGCAAACATAAGATATATTTTTGATGATTATCCTGATCTTGAAAAATATATTGATTTACTGGAAAAGAAAGAAGTGAAAGAATTGTTAGAAGACTTGCTTGATTTTTGTATTGAAAATTTAAGGGATGATGTCATTAAAAAAACTTTAAAAGAGCTTAAAGATAACTTAAAATTTGACAGACTCCGTTCATTAAAAGAATGTTTGGCTGAAGGTTACGGTTTGTCAACAAAGATAAAATTTTACGGAATTCCAGACAAGGAAGACAATAACAAAGGTTGGCTTGATTTCTTTGTCTTTTTGGGAGCCTTGAGAAGGTGCGACTATGCAGCAAGCGGAGGCGTGGAAATAGAAGAAACAGAAAAAGCAATTAGAGAAATTTATAAGGAATTGCCTGAAAAAATTAAGAAATGTATAGAAAGGAGAGAATTATGGCAGGAAGAAATTCTAGAAAAAAATGATAAAGATAATCTAATTTTAGTGGCTCCCACTGGTTCAGGAAAAACGGAATTTGCGCTGCTGTGGGCGAAGAACAGGAAGAAAAAATTGATTTATACCCTGCCTTTGAGGGTTGCGCTGAATGATTTATTCGGAAGATTTCGAGAAAGTGAAAAAAACGAAGGGTATTTCAGCGAAAGTGGTGAAAATGATCTTGTTGACATCCTTCACTCAACATCATTTATGGAATATCTCAAAGAAGAGAGGGAAGGAAAAAATATAGACATAAGTCTTCAACAGACATCTGCAAAATTGTTCTCTTCGCCTATTTTGTTAACAACTCCTGACCAGGTTTTCCTTTCTTCTTTGAAATACTACGGCTTTGACAAACTGCTTTCTGTTTATCCTCTTTCTTCCGTTGTAATAGACGAGATACAAGCGTATAATCCCGAAATGGCCGCTGTGGTAATAAAAACTTTGGAGATAATAAAAGAGCTTTGCGGAAGCGTTTTGATAATCACGGCAACCTTTCCGCCTTATTTCAGAAAATTTTTAGAAAATGGTCTAAAATTTAAAACCATAAAAATAGAAGATCTTATAAATAGAGGTGAAATTAAGGAAGATGAAATAAAAAACTACAAAACCAAGAGGCATAAAATAGACTTAATAAACAAGCAGATTTTTGAGTATAAAGAAAAGAAAGATAGAGAAAAACTTGAGTTAATTCTCAAAGAGGACAGTTTTGAAGAAATCAAAAATAAAATCAAAGAGAGAAAAGGAGAAAATATACTGATTATTCTGAACACTGTTGGAAAGGCGATAGAGTTATATAAAAAACTTGAAGAAATTTCCGGAGAGTTAGAAATAAAAAAAGAAAACCTCTACTTGCTTCATTCAAGGTTGATAGAAAAAGAGAAAGGCAGAAGAATAAGAGAAATTAAAGAGAAGCTTGAAAATAGAGAAAAAGGTTTGGTTTTGGTTGCAACCCAAATAGTGGAAGCGTCTGTTGATGTGGATTTTGACTTGCTCATTACTGAAATTTCGCCAATTGACAGTCAAATTCAGAGGTGGGGAAGAGTTTGGAGAAATAGAAACAGCGAAGAAGAGGAATTGAATTATGAAAGTGATAAACCAAATGTTTATATTTTTACAGGAATTGACAGGGGAACTTCTGCGATATACAACGGGCAGAGTTTGCAAAAGACTATAGAAGTTTTGAAAGACAGAGAAAGCGAACTGAAGAAAAATGTTTTGGACTATAAATCTGAAAGAGAACTGATTGACTCTGTTTACAGCGATGAACTAATGAGATATTATGAGAAAGAAATAAGCAAAAACTTGGAATGGCTGGATTACTATTCGGCTGAAAAAAGAAGCGAAGCACAAAAAATATTTAGAAGTATTGCAGGAATCCAGGTCTTTGTCCCGAATTTGCCAGATGAAGAGAACGAAATTTATAAAGCGTTATGTGAAATCCTAAATGAGGATAAAGACAATTGGAATATGCCTCTTGAAACTTCTGATGAAAACAAGGACTCAATAGTTAAGAAGATTGAAGACAAAACCGGCAAAGCAGTAAATAAATGGGAAATCCTGAACGTCCTGTATAATTATTCGTTCAGTCTTCCGATTTTTGGTTATGAGAAGATAAGGTTTGAAAATTTAAAAAGAAACTCCTTTAAGGGTTTTTTTATTCTTAAGGAGGATAAGAAAGAAAATTTAACTGAAATAAAAATATATGGAATTAATAAGATTAAAGAAAATACCTTAGACCAAATAGAAATTAACGAATCTGAAAATATTCAAAACAACATAATTCACTAGCGGATTTTTATTTATTAAACTATGAAGCCGTTATATTTATGTAGAATTACACCAATTATTCTCATAAATGACAATAGATAAAACCCTGATTTTCACAGGAACGCAGGCGAATTACTATTTTGTCTGCAAAAGAAAGCTCTGGCTATTTACAAACCAGCTAAACCAAGAACAAACATCAGATACAGTAGCTTTAGGTTCTCTGCTACATGAAATCTCCTATTCAAGAGATAAAAAGGAAATAAACATCGGCCCGATAAAAATTGACTTTGTAAAGAAAAAGGAAGTGCATGAAATAAAAAAGTCAAGAAAGATAGAGAAGGCACATAAGTGGCAGCTTTTATATTACCTATGGTATCTTAAGCAGAGAGGAATTTATACAAAAGGTGTTATACATTATCCTTTGCTGAAACAGAGAATTGAAGTTATTTTAACTGAAGAAGAAGAGGCAGAAATATTGAGAATATTGGAAAACATGCATGAAATAGTTTCAAAGCAAAAACCTCCAGAGCCAGTGAAAAAACCATACTGCAGGAAATGCAGCTATTATGAACTGTGCTGGTGTTA
>CAZJGC010000012.1:0-19988 GCA_964545795.1 uncultured archaeon | reverse complement strand
AAATGAAACAGTAAGCGTTGCCAAATGCGGTTAGTTTTGTTTATAACGAATAGTTTTTTAAAATAGAAAAACAAGTATTTCTATGCAAGAAATAAGAATTCATGGCAGAGGAGGGCAAGGAGTTAAGATTGCCGCGAGGATTATTTCTAAAGCGCTCTTTCTTTCCGGATACCAAACTCAGGATTTTGCAATATACGGGGCAGAAAGGCGCGGAGCGCCTGTCACAAGTTTTGTAAGGTATGACAAAAAACCGATACTTGAACGCGGATATATTTTTGAACCTGATTCAGTGATTGTTCTTGATTCAACTCTTAATTTTGGTGTCATGACATCCGGATTGAAGGAAAACGGCATACTTGTTGTCAATTCCCATAAAGATGGCGAGTTTTTCAGAAAAAAATTCAAAATAAAGCAAAAAACATATACAATAGATGCAACACATATTGCATTGAAAATAATGGGAAAACCAATAACAAATTCTGCGATGGTGGGGGCATTCGCAAAAATAAAGAAAATTAATATTTCAATACTAAGGAAAGCGATAAAAGAGGAAATAGAAAAAATGACAGAACAAAACATAAAAACAGCTGAAGAGTGCTATAAAGTGATGGCTCATGAGGTTGAGAAATAGAAAAGAAGTATGGTTTGCAATAATAATTCTGATTGTTGCGGTTGTAATGTTTTTTAGCCGAAGCGCATCAAATAATTTTGATGACAAAAAGAGCAAGGCAATAGAATCCTGCATAAGCAAATGCCTGTCAGCCAGTGATTTATCAAACGGGTCATGTTTATCTAATGAGATAGTTTCAGGATGGGTATGCGATGTGGCGCATAACCCAAGACAACCTATTGACGACAATCCAGAAAATCAGTGCAGCGAGTATGGAAAATCTGCAAAACATTTTGTAGAAGTCAATGAAAAATGCGAATTGATAAGGGCTGTTTAATATGAAAGAAAAATATGAAGGCGTGAGGGGAATACCGCATGTGAGAGAGGCAGGAAACTCTGTCAGGCATAAAACAGGAAATTGGAGGGTTTTCAGACCGTCTATCGACCTAAAGAAATGCATATCCTGCAAAATTTGCTTTACATTTTGCCCTGATTCTGCAATAGCATGGAAAAACAATAAGCCCGTGATAGATTATGATGTATGCAAGGGGTGTCTTGTTTGTAAGGAAGAGTGTCCTGTAAAAGCAATAACATCAGAGAGAGATATGCACGAGGATGATGATAAATGAAGAGCAAAAAGACATTAATGGATGGAAACACTGCTGCTGCATGGGGGGCAAGACTGTCAAAAGTGAAGGTTGTTCCAAACTTTCCCATTACTCCCCAGACTGAAATTATAGAAACTCTTGCAAAGTGGAACGAGACAGGGAAATGGAAGGGCGAGTTTCTGCCAATGGAAAGCGAACATAGCGTTCTCAGCGCTGCAATAGCAAGCGAAGCTACAGGAGCAAGAACTTTTACAGCTTCTTCAAGTCAGGGATTATTGTTGATGCATGAAATGCATTACATTGCATCTGGAATGCGTTTGCCTATTGTTATGGTAAATTGTTCGCGCGGTTTGTCAGCTCCTATAACTTTATGGAGCGACCAGAATGATATTCTTGCTATGCGCGATTCAGGTTGGATGATATTTTTTGCAAAAGACAACCAGGAGGTTCTTGACATTATAATTCAAAGCTACAGAATAGCAGAAGACAGAAATGTTCTGTTGCCTGTTATAATAAATATGGAAGGTTTTATACTTAGTTATACAAGAGAGCCTACAGCCATACCATCGCAGGATGAAGTGAATAAGTTCCTGCCAGAGTATAAGCCAAAAGTTTTGCTTGATGTAGACAAGCCAATGAGCCTTGGAACTCCTGTGTTAAATGAGTATATGTATTTTAAGTTACAGCAAAGAAAAGCTGCATTGAATGCATTAAAGGTTATACCGTCTGTCTTTAATGATTTCAGAAAACATTTTGGAAGAAAATATTCATTGATAGAAAAATACAGAACAAAAGACGCTGAAGTAATATTTGTTGTGACTGGAAGTTTAAGCACAATAATGCAACTGAGGATTGATGATTTGAGAAAGGAAGGAATAAAGGCAGGTCTTTTGAGAATTTTATGTTACAGACCTTTCCCGGAAAAAGAAATTGAAAGAACATTGAGAAATTGCAGAAAAGTAATTGTGATAGAAAACAATATTTCTCCTGGAGGCGGAGGCATACTTTACCCTGAAATAAAATCATTAGCAAAGAATGCAACGTCGCTTATAGTTTCTTTGGGCGGCAGACCGTTTAGCAAAAACAACTTCATTAAAGTTTGCAAAAAAATTATTTCTAACAACATTAGAGAAGAGTGGTTGTTGTAATTAATGAAAAATAATTAATAAATTTTATAATACTGTAAAACATGATAAGTTTATATATTACTTTTACAAATTAATTTTAACTAAAAAAATAAATTTTGTTCGGTGAAAAAAATGGTTGTAAGAAAAAAAACGACTGCTAGAAAGACGGCAAGAAAAACAACAAGAAAAACAACAGCAAGAAAAACATCTTCTAGAAAGACGACAACAAAGAGGAAAACAACAACAAAAAGAACAACCGCAAAAAGAAAAACTGCAAGAAGAAAATAAGAAGAATTTAAATTGTTGTTTTTGTTCAAAAAATATTTTTTGTGCTTTTGCACATTCTTTTTTTTATTTTTTAATTGTTACAGGCTCATAAGCTACTCCGCAATTCATTGACAGAAGCCTCTTATTGGGACGGTTTAATCATTGCCTGTTAATATATTTTTCTTTGAATGCTTAAATATTTATTAATATTCAACAGCATCCCAGAATTTGCCCTGCACAAGCATTTCCCATTCTTTTAAAACAATGTTCTGAATTTCTTTTATTTCTTCTTTTTTCAAATGAGAGAAACGTTTTTGAAGAGAGAAGTATTCTTCTATGTTTTTTATTTTGCTTGGTTTGTAAGTCAAAGAGAACTTGCCGTTCTCTATCTCATATAAAGGCCATGCGCATGTGTCTACTGCTGCTTTAGAAACCTTAACCGCGTTGTTTGTGTTATAACCCCATCCCGGCTGGCAGGGAGTAAGCAGGTCTATAAATTTTGCTCCTTTAATTTTCTGCGCCTTTTTTAATTTATTGATAAAGTCAAGCGGATGCCCTATAGTTGCGGTTGCCACATAGGGTATTTCATGGGCTGCAATTATTTTTGTTATTGGCTTTCTTTTGAAAGGATTTCCAAAAGGCGTTGTCGTTGTATAAGCCTTTTCTGGAGTTGCAGATGATCTTTGCACTCCTGTATTTGCAAAGTTCTGGTTATCATAGCAGACATAAATAAAATTTGCCCCGCTTTCGCAGGCGGCAGATAATGACTGCAAACCTATATCATAAGTTGCACCGTCTCCTATGTAGGCAAGTATTGTTACGTTCTTTTCCTTCTTTAAAGCCTTCAAGCCATAATAAATACCTGTTGCCGCAGCCCCCGCATTCTCTATTGCAAGATGTATCCATGGAACTTTGAACGGTGTGTATGGGTATGTGGGAAGCAAAGTAAAGCAGCCTGCAGAATTTATTACAATTGTTTTTTTGCCAAGAGCCAAAAGGGCAAGCCGAAGACCAATAGCAGCTCCGCATCCCGCGCAGGCGGCATGCCCTCCAGTAAGAATGTTCTCATCTGGAATATCTTTGAATGTTTTTAATTCCATGAAATTATATTAGATAACTTATTAATAAATTTAATACATTTTTCCAGGATGCCAGACAAATTCTTCCGGGTAGCCTTCTTCTCTTATTTCAAATTCTTCTCCACATTCATCGCATATGTAATCTTCATCTGCAATATCTACTCTAAATTCGCTGTCGCAGTTCGGACACAGAACAAGCCTTGAATTTTTCATTACATCAGCAGTTTCAACCATATAAAAACTTGGTGAAGCATATATTTAAGATTAATTGCGTCTGTCAATTTCATTGTGAACTATTGATATGCATGAAGACGCGAGATAACTTTTTTTGCAAAGGGATATTTTTTCTATTTTTCCGAGAACTTTTTCTATCTGTTTAGGAATGCCAATATGGTCTCCTATCAAAAAAACAACATGCTTTTCAAACTTCACTTCTCTTATATCAGTTCCGTTCTCGTCAAGAATAAAAATCTGTTTTCCTTTTGAGACATCTTTTATAATGTTTTCTATCGGCTCCTCTGAAACAAAAATGCCTTCTTGCACTTTATTCCATTTGTTTTTGCATTCTTTTGCCAGCGCTTTGTTTAACCATGAGCCCACGCTTCTCTCATCAGGAGAAAGTCTGCGCACAAGGTTTCCGTCAAACAGCACGGTTTTTCCTTTTAACAGAAAGCAGTATATTTTTGTATCTCTCCTTATTCCATGAGAAACCCAGAGAGCCGAAGTAACGCATCTTGCAATAATGTCCATTCTTCCTGCTCCAGGCATGTTGTTTAATGGAAATGGTTCTATTGTTGCTTTCTGTGCAAACAGCATAAAAATTCTCATAAGGCAACTATGGGAGTTTTTATATAAAAACTATTTCTCCTTTCTTAATTCATGTTCCAGCAGTTTTTCTGCTTCTGGATTTCTGGCATGTTTCAGTATTTCTATAGCAAGAAGCCGTTTTCTTTTAAGATATTCGCTAAAAGCATTTTCTCCATAACGCTCTCTTATAGCAATATCTCTGCCTCCAGGACAGCCTTTGCTTCGCAAACAACAGTAAGAAAGAGAGCCGAAACATACCCTTTCGTCATCCCATCCATGCTTTTTAGAGAATTCCTGTTTTATTTTTATGAATTCTTCTTGAGTTATGCCAAGTTTCTGCAGTGTCTGGTCTCGCATGCACTTGAACCCAAAAGTGAGCGGGAGCCCGGGTTTGCAACAAAAAGTAAGAGCCCGGAAATCTCCTCCCGAGCAAAGCGGAACAGGACAATCTTCCCATTCCGGAAACTTCCTTATAAAATTTTTATCAAACATAAAAATAACATGCAATATGAACTTTATAAATATTGTTTTTCAAACCTTATCGCAAACAGTTTTTCCCATGGAATTTTTTCTTCTGCAAGAATTTTTGCTTTAAATCCTTGCGCTTCAAATATTTTTATTGCTTTAATCTCCGGTGTCAGAGAACTTACGACCATGAGAATTATTCCATTCTCATTCAAATGAGCGTTCACTCCAAGAGCAAATCTTTTTATCAACTCAAGGTTTTTTCCTGCTGCCCATATTTTATTGTTTTCTGCAATTTCTTCAGGGAGATATGGCGGATTGAAGATAATTAAATCAAAACTCCCGCTCACTTTATCAAAAAGGTCTGAGTGAAGGCATCTTATTTTTGTTTTGTTGATTTGCGCATTTTTTATTGTTGTTTCAACAGCCTTTTCGTTTATGTCAACTGCTGTTGTTTCTGCAAATTCAGAAGCGATAATTGACAACAGCCCTGAGCCGCACCCAATTTCAAGCGCTGTTTTTATGTTTTTGTTTTCCATTTCCTTTTCAATGACTCTTGCCAGCAGAATTGAATCTTCACTGGGTTCATAAACAGATTCCGGAACATTTAATTTTATTATTTTGTTCTTCTTTTTATAATAGAACATAGAAATCTAACTGCATGCGCATTTTCCCTGTTCATAACAAGGTGCTGCCTTTTTATCAAATTCTTTGAAAAGCATATCATAATATGAGATTCTGCCATCATAACTGTTGTTTGTAAGAATATCCGATGTTTTGAGTCCATATTCGTTTGCAATTTCATTTATTAATTTCTTAATCATGCAGGTTTCATATGGATATGCAGTTGCATTTATTCCAAGATAATCTTTCATTGCTCCCGCAAGCCCTTCTATTGCACCTATGCCGTATTTATACTTGTTGCTTTTAGACAATAATCCCATATAATTTTGCATGGGATGAATTATTGATTCTTCCGCCAAAACTTCTTCCAGGCTCGGTTTTTTTATTTTGAGTCCGTATTTCTTAAGCAGTTTTGAAAATTCCGTGTCTTTGAAAAAGATAGGGTCAACTACTGCCTCGTCGTTTACAGGGTCATAATAGCCGAAAACTTTTTCTATGTCGGGAACAGTGAATATGTATATTCCTTTTTCTGTCAATTTCATATATTTTCTAAAGCCAATCTTCCCAGGAAGCTCTTTTACCTTTATTTTCTTTGGAAGCTTTGGGGATATGCCTTTTTTAGAAAGTTTTTTCTCAGAAACATCATATATTTTCTTTAAAGTTTCAAGTGTTTTTTGTATGTAATCTTCATATTCTTTGTCGGCTTCTATTTCGGGAGTTTTAATATCCATATAAAGTTATTGGCAATAAATCTTTATATTCTTTTCAGAATTCAAACAAATGCCTCTTCATGTCAATTTTCCCGTTCCTTATTTTGATTCCTTCTTTTTTCAGAAGTTTGATTTTGTTTTTTATTCCTAACCTGTAGCCACCAATGCGTCCGTCTGAACATACGACTCTATGGCATGGAACAGAAACAAGGTTTGGGTTTGCGTTCAACATTTTTCCAACAGCGCGCGGGTGAGCGCCAATTTTGTCTGCAAGAATTTTATAAGTTGCAACTTTTCCTTTCGGAATTTTCCTGAGCAGTTTCCATATTTCTTCTGCCATTCACTCACTTCTCAGCGCTTCTACGGGCTGAAGTTTTGCGGCTTTTCTTGCAGGAAAAACTCCTGCAATTATGCCAACAACAAAAGAAATTCCCAAAGATGCAATTATGATTCCCGGCGTAACCAGAATATGGGCTGTTACAAAACCTGTGGTAATGCCTGACCTGGATATAAGAGATTGTCTTAAAATAAGAAAACCTTCTCCAAGAATATAGCCTGCGATAATTCCCACAACCCCTCCGATAATTCCAATAATGCCTGATTCAATTAAAAATAAAGTCATTATATTGTTGTCGGTTGCTCCTATTGCTTTAAGTATTCCTATTTCATGAGTGCGCTCAAGAACAGCAGTATACATCATGTTGGCTATTCCTATTGTTCCAACAACAAGCGAAATGCCCGCGATGCCTCCCATAAGTATCTGCATAAGCGAAAGTATCTGACTTGAAATCTCTTGCGAGAACTTGGGTGTTATAACAGTAAAATCTTTGTCATCGCAGGATTTATGAAGTTTGCATATTCTTTTTTCTATTTTCTCGCCTATTGCCTCTACGTCATAGTTGTCTTTTACCTTAACAGATATGTCTGCAACTTGTTCCTTATCCAGACCAAATTTCTCTCTTGCGGTTTTTTTCGGCATATAAATAATGCTGTCAAGGCTCTGCAGGAAGCCTCCTGCCTTTTTAAATATGCCTATAACCTTGTATTCGGAGTTTTCAATAGTTATTTTCTTTTTAAGTTTCACTTCATTTTCAAACAGGTCATGCGCAACTGAATAGCCTATTAAGACGCCTGTTTCATCCGAAGATGATATGTATCTGCCTTCATCAAGTTCCAGCGTGTTTATTTTTTTAGATTCCGGGTCAATGCCCATAATAGTAAGATAATATTTTTCGTTCCCAAATTCAACAGTTTTTTTCGCAATGACAGTTGATGAAACTGTGTCAACTCCGGGTATTTTGCTTATTTCTTCTGCGTCTTTTTCTGTAAGCGGAGTTATTTTCTTTGCGGCTCCAATGCCTATGTCTGGCGAAAAGGAAAAACTGAATTTTCCCGGAACTACATCTATTATGTTGGATTGGAATTTTTCTATCTGCGATATTATGCTATGGTTTATGCCTTGCGCGGCGCCAACCATTCCAACAATGGCGGCAACGCCTATTACAATTCCGAGAATTGTGAGAAATGTTCTTGTTTTTCTGTAAGAAAGGTTATATACAGCCATTCTGAAAATTTCAGCAAGCAACACATCACCTTTTCTTGCGGGACCTTTTTCTATATAAATAATATATTATTAAGGCTGCAAACAGAACAAAAGCAAATGTTTCAATGCCGGAGCCTCTTGGTTTTGATTTTTCATATTCTTCCATGCTTTTGACATTGACTTCTATTGAAAAGTTTTCAGTGTGAATGGCTCCAAATTCATCTCTGTATATTAATTTTATTGGAATAGAATATTTTCCTGATGAGTGCGGAGTTAATTCAATATTTTCTGTGTCATAGTCGTCAGATTTCAGGTTTCCTATGTAAATCTTCTGATTTCCAGATACAAGAGTAAGAAATCTGGCTTCTGATGTGCCTGCATTTGATATCTTCACTGTGACATATCCTTTCATGTTTTCTACAAGCGAATATTCTTCCGGATTTACAATAAGATTAAAATCCCCTGTTATTTTCAAAGGAATAATTTTTATTTCTGAGAAAATTTTAGCCTTGTTCTCATTCTTGTATTTAAAAACAATTGCAACTGAGTGCGTGCCTATAGGCGCGGAAGGGTTTATTGTAATATTGAAATTTATTTTTGTCGTGGAACCTGCTTTTATTTCCTTTATAAATGCCTCATAGTTGTCTGCTATAAACAGGCTTGATTTATTTAATGTTAAGGTAATATCCTTTGCGTCTCCGTTGCCGTTGTTTGTTATTTCAATTGCAAGCATGGTTTCTTTGCCTGGTTTTGGGGAAGTTGAATATGTTGTTCTGCTTATTTGCAGCGTAGGGTCTCTTGATATTTTTACAGGCACGTATATGCTGCTCTCTTTTGTTGTGCTTGAAGATGACAGATATACTGCTCTTATTTTTATATAGTCTGTGTCTGAGACAGCAGAAGGTTTTGCTTTGATAATAAAGGATGTCTGCTGGGTTGTTGAAGGGGCAATCCCTCCAATTTCAATGTATGCAGGCGTTATGGAAACATGCTTTCCATTTTCAGCATAGAGTTTTACATTGCTTATAGGCAGAGTGCTGCTGGGATTTGTTAATGACAAAACCAATGTGGTTTCTGTTCCAGGATTTAATTCAGAATCTATTAACTGATAAGAGAGTGATACTGAATTTTCTGCTGCGAGAGCAGTGCTTGATATAAGCGCAATTGCTGTTAAAATGAATAGTGCTGGTAAAAGCAATTTATTTGACTTCATTTTTTCACCTCTTTCTTTTTGCTATGTTTTATTCTTTCTATTTTTCCGTCTTTTAAAAATATAATCTTATGGGCAAAGCGCGCTATGTTCGGGTCATGCGTAACGAATAACATTGTTATGTTTTCTTTCTTATTAATATTGATAAGAAGATTTATTATTTCATTTCCTGATTTTGAGTCAAGGTTTCCTGTGGGTTCGTCGGCAAGTATTATTGAAGGGTTGTTTGCCAGCGCTCTTGCTATTGCTACTCTCTGCCTTTGGCCCCCTGATAATTGAGATGGTTTGTGATACATTCTGTGCTCTAATCCTATTAATTTAAGAAGTTCTTTTGCGCGCTCTTCCGAGGGCGAACCTGAAAAAACCATTGGGAGCATAACATTCTTTAATGAAGTCAGTGTTGGAAGAAGATAAAAAAACTGGAATACAAATCCTATTTTGTTTCCTCTTATTTTTGCAAGTTCATTTTCGTCAAGGGTTGAAACATCTTCACAGTCTATAAATACCTTTCCGCTTGTTGGCTTGTCAAGACAACCCAGTATTGACAGGAGTGTTGATTTTCCGCATCCGCTTGGCCCCATTATTGCCGCAATTTCACCTTTTTTCAATGCAAATGATACAGAAGAAAGCGCATGCACTGCTGTCTCTCCCTTTCCGTATATTTTTGAAATGTTTTTGCATTCAATAACAGGTTTCATAAACAGTTATTGTGTTTGCATCTTTAAATACTTATCCTTATTAATCAATTTTATAAATTTGCAATCTAATTTGAATTATGCTTTCGGAAGCCCAGATTAAGGACAGAATACTGATAGGTCTGAGAGAAATAATTGAGGCAGAGTCGCCTGAAGAGAAAATAAGAATAGCGCGCGAACTCTCTGATTTTGTGGAAAAAGAAGTTTCAGGGAAATATGCATTATGGAATGAAAAAGATAACAAAGAACTTAAAAAATTTAAGGACAACAAAATTTCGGAAGTTGTTCAATGGATATTAAATCTCCATATTTATGGCGCTGAAGATTCTGTTATTCTGGAAGGCAATGCTAAGTTCTGGATGAAAAAATTTGAGTAATTGAAATGTTTCATTTAGCTTTATAGCTGTTTCAGGGTTTCTGCAATTTGTTTTAATTCATTCATGCTGCAGCACACAACTCTTTTTTCCTGCAAATGTTCAGGTATTTTGTCAATCTGTTTTTTGCTAAATTTAGCGTTTTTTAATGCAGACCTCACAAGTTTGCGTTTATGCTGGAAAAGTTTTGATGTGATATGCAGAAAAAAGTCGTCTATAACAAGGTTCTTTTTTAATGTAAACCTAACCATTATTGAATCCACTTTTGGATGCGGAGTGAATTTGCTTTTAGGCACAGTCATAAGTTTTTCAGGGGTGCAGAAATAATTCACGGCTACCGTAAGCCTTGAATAATTCTTGTCGCATGGTTTTGCAAAGAACCTCTGGGCAAATTCTTTTTGGTATGTGATAATGGCTTCATCCCATTTGTATGAAAAAAACTTGAATGTCAGGGGGCTTGATAAGTAGTAGGGTATGTTTGAAACTATTTTGTTGAATTTTGGAAAGTCAATTTTCATTGCATCTGCGCATATAAGTTTAACATTCCCCGACAATTTTGCTTCAAGAACTTCAATAAGTTTGGCGTCTTTCTCAATTGCAATAACTTTGCCTGCCTTCTCCATGAGCAGTTCTGTAAGCCTTCCGTCGCCTGCTCCAATTTCAAGCACAACATCTTTTTTTGACAAATGCGCAAACTCAACTTCTTTTCTTAGTATATCCTCAGACAGAAAATGCTGCCCCATTCTTTTTGAGTATTTCATAATATCACTAAGTATATTAAAAGTATTTCAGTATTATCTTTTGATTAATTTCCTTGTTAGTTTTGCTGGTTCAAGGATTTCTTTAACATAAGTTATTATTTTATCAGATTTGAAACTTTTACAAGAAAATAAGTCAAGATATAGAGATTTTTTGAAAGGATATGTATGTATGCTTATATGGCTGTCGGCAATTATAATAAAACCTGTAATTCCGCTCTCTTCCTTTTCTTTGTGCTTATAATATATAACGCATGGATTTGTTATGGTTTTCATTTCTGAAATTTTTGCTAATTCAAAAAGAAGGGTTTCTATAAATTTTTTATTTGACAGTTTTTCCGAATTTTTGCAGTTCTTTAAATCAAGTATTAAGTGGGTTCCGTCTTTCATGATATAAATCTCTTGTTTTTAAAATAAATATTCAATTGCCATTATCGCGCCTTCCTGTTTGAATTTTAAGTGCGGATAACATAGAGAATGGCATGAGGGTTAGTCCTAACATACGCTGTTAAAAGAACCGCCTGCAAGCTGAAAAATGGAATAAATTAAATAAATCATTCTCTACTTAATGTTATGGTTAAAATATATGAAATAAAAGCAAAAAGCATATTGCATAAAACCAAAATTCCTGGTGCAGATTGGGCTGTAAATCATTATTCTGGCTGCATGCATGGCTGTATTTACTGCTATGCAAGATTTGTTTGCAGATGGAGAAAGCAGAAAGAAAAATGGGGAGAGTTTGTTGATGTTAAAATCAATGCTCCCGATTTAGTTGCCAAAGAAAGCAAAGAAGGAACAGTTATTCTATGCACATCTGCAGACCCGTACCAGCCAATTGAGCGAAAATATCAACTAACAAGAAAGGTTCTGAAAAATTTAAATAAAAATATGAGGTTGTGTATTCTTACAAAGTCAGATTTAATTTTAAGAGATATAGATGTTTTTAAACAATTCAAAAAATGCGAGTTGGGATTAACAATAACAACATTGGATGAAGGCATTAAAAAAGTGTTTGAACCACTTTCTCCAAGTTCTTATGCAAGATTAGAAGCATTAAAGAGATTGAAGCAAGAAGGATTTTATACATATGCATTTATTGGGCCAATTTTGCCATATCTAACAGATTTAGAGCAAATTTTCAAGGAAGTTTCTCCATTCGCAGATTTATTTATGTTTGAAGATTTAAATATGAATCCTGCAAAGAAAGAAATTTTAGAAGCAATAAAAAATAATTTTCCTGAATTGGAAGGTAAATACAGAAATTTATCTAAGGAGTTTTGGTTGGAAAAGGAAAAAGAGATTAGGGAGTTAAGCAGGAATTTCAATAAGCAAGTTAAGATTTATTTTAAGCATACAGGTTCTTTGAAATTCAAATAGGCGTCCCGAGCCGATAGGCGAGAGCGCAGCGACGAAGAAGTTTACTCATTGCCACTCTTGGGTAATACCTCTATTTTTAGAATCTCAGATCTATTAATTATATGAATCTTATTGTCTTTTTTTGCCCTAACAGAATTCTTATTAACCCTAATAATCTGGCAATCATCAATATTATCCTTCTTATTTTTCATAATAATATTTGCATTCATCAAACCATATTTTTTCATAGAATAATTTGATGGAATTAATAATAGAGTTAAAAACATGAATAATCCTGTAATTCCAATACTAATTAAATTGGAAGAGAAATAATTAATTAAACCCATCAGAAAAATGAGATATACCCATAATTTGTCTCTTTTCACGGGTTTGAAAAGTATCTTTTTAGAATTTTTACCCCAATCTTTAATTAAGAAATCCAAAATCCCAAAGATAAAATCCCAAAATTCTAAAGAATCTTTTCTATCAAAAAATTTAATTGAAACAAATCTTATTTTTACAGAATACATTAGGTAAATAAGATAAACAACAATTGGAGGAATCCAAACAAGACTCCATAAAGGTAACTTTTCTATTATTTGACTTGAATCAATAATCATATAGGTAAAAAAAACGAATAACAAAGGATATATGATGTTAGATATAAAATAAGTCAATCCATTTAATTCTGAACTGTATGCTCTATCATCAGAATAAGGATTATAATCATCTATCATTTTTCCAAATAATTTAATAAAATACCAAATTATTCCTAAAATAATTGCTGGAGGTATTATCCAAAGCACTTTATCAAGTTCCATATTTCAAAGAGTGTAGTATGAAGAATATAAATCTTTTGGAGGGGGCAAGGAGTAAATTGTAATTAACATATCACAAATATGCGAAGTTTCGGCTTTGCCGAAATTTGGGGAAAACAAGCGTAGATTTACTGCATATTTGCTGTTAGTTGCTCCGCAGGGGTTAAAGAAACAAATGATGAAATTAAGATTGGAGCTTCGTTTTAATCTTATTAACATCACTAACAGAAATCCATGCTGACATTGCACCAAACCCAGATTTGTCAATTTCAAAAGGTTCTATTTTCTGTGGATTCTTCAAAAAAATTAAAATGCAGTATTTCTTATGTTTGAACATATCAAAAAATTCCGGAATTTTATCAATACCCAAACCATCAGCTTGACCATATTGATGCAGAATTTTTTTAACTTTTTCTGGAGTTAAATTAGAAAATTGAATCACTTTTTCAACTTCTGTTTTGATAGTAACAGGTTCACCAGAATCTTTAAAGTAGACAATTTCACCAGGTTTAATCCTGTCCCAAGGAGCATATCTTGCTTTATACCATCTTGATTCTATTTTCTTTTCTCCTGTCAGAATTTTTTGAGTCAATCCCCAAGATTTTCTCATTATTGCAATGTGTTCCATAATTCAGTTAGTTTTTTGAACTTTATAAATACCGAAAGGCAAAACCCCTGTTAAAAACTCAGAATTTCAGATAACACATGCGATTAAGAAAAGTTTCAGCGAAACATAGGAAATTTGGGGCGAATAGCGAAGCGTAAATGACCCGCTTAACGGCTGTTATATGACCGAACCCGAAGGGTAAGGCAAGGAAACCGAAGGTTTCCGAAGAAGTTGAATTTTTACCCCAATAAACTCTAAAGTAAATTAGTGAACATCTGATTAAATTTTTCTCTTTCTTGCTGGTTTGTACTATTTCTTAATCTATCAATATAGTTCCTGAAATGTTCTTTTATTTTATCAAGGAATAACCTTGGATTAATTTTTATCATACCATCTGAAAAATCGATTATCTGTTCATAATTATTACTTACAATTACTTTATGTTCGGTCATTCCTGAATGAAATAATCCGCATCTTACTTGTCTGTAAAACTCATCTAAATCTTCTTCAGAAACTGTTTCTAATCCAAAAATACGTCTTAAGCTTTTTTTGAAAAAAGCTCTACTATTATTATGACTGCATTGACCTCTCCTATATTGTTCCACACCTTCGATATAAGCGATACATATCATTAAAACAATAAAACCCGCATCATCTTTCCTGACTAGGTTTGATGCGTGGTTAAGAAACCACCCATCTACTTGTCGTTCATAGATGGTTATTTTATCATTAATATCTAGTGGATCAAGATTTCTTCCATTTCTTTCATCAAATACCTCAGGTATTCCTTTATCATTTATGCGCCCCTTTATTTTGGGTGCAATGTATATCCAAAAATCTCTGAGTTGCTTAGGCATATTTATGAGATAAATTAGAGATTATATAAACTTTTCTCGGGTGAAAATAAAAATGGGTCGTGTCCAAAAATATATACTCCACTATATAATTCAAGTTTTGGAGATTTTTTCGTTGTCTCGATTCTGAGAGAGGGCGTCTTTCGATATATTTATAAATATCAAGTAAATAATTATACATAATCGTAAATAATAACGTGATTAGAATGGTTAAGAAAAGAGTAACTTTGTTTGTGGAATCTACAATATATGACAGGTTCAAGGAATACTGTGATAAACAAGGTTTAGTTTTATCAAAAAGATTTGAGATATTTATGGAAGAAGAACTTAAAAAACGAAAGGAGTTGAAAAAATGACAGCTCAAGATTGGATAGCAACAATTTTATCAATTCCAATAGTAGTTTTTGTATTTTATATGATAATTAAATCGTTTTGCGAAACAGAAGCAAGTTTTTGTAGCATAGGTTATACTTTATTAGGTGCCTTGATTATCGGTGTTGTAGCATACTTAAAATTTGGTTGGCAAAGGTGAACAGATGGATTCAGATGTTAAACAATTATTGGAAAAATTTAAAGAAGAGCTTACATTAGATGGGCGTAAAAGGGTTTTTGAAGATGGTTATAAGTTATCAACAGAGTTCATAAAAGAGAAGGCAGATCCAGAAGCCTTTACAAAGGAATTCCTTATAGAACCAATAATCAGAAAGTTCAATTTGTCAAAATTACCGGAAAAACATTTTAGAGGAATAAGACATGATTTGAGAAAAGTCGATTATATTCTAAAAAATGAAAAGGGCAAGTCATTTCTAGCCGAAGCAAAGCCATTAAATTCAGATTTATTTGAAAAAAATATCAATGGTGCAGTAAATCAGATTAAAGGATTGTTTAGACTGGCAGAAGTGCAGAGAGATTATGAATTTGGTATAGCAACAGATGGGTTAAAATGGGTTTTCATTGGAAAAAATTCTAAAGTAGTTTTTCAATATGATTTAAGAGAGGATTTAGACAAAATTAGGGAAATTCTGATAGGTAAAGAAGAAGTATCATCAGAAAGAATAGAAGAAGAAATAAGTAAGAAATTTTATGATTGGTATAATGCTCTTTTACACGGTGGAAAATATAAGGACCATCAAAACAAGATAAGAACAATTTCTCCAAAAGATTGTCTTGTTGAGAATATCATTTTTGTTTCAAAACCTGAGAATAGGGAACAAATAGCACAAACAATAATGGATAGATTAATTTTCATAAAATTCTTACAATCTAAAGGTATTGTAGGTTATGATATTCTTGAATATTTGCTAAAGCTTGATGAGAATATCTTAAACGAGAAATTAAAGCAATTGTTTTTCTCTGTTCTGAACACAAAAAAAAGTAAAAGAGTAGATATTGATCCAAAATTTAAGGACATTCCATATTTAAATGGTAGCTTGTTTGTAAGGACTGATGTTGAATTAAAAAATCCAGATTATAAGATAAGATCATTTATTCTTAAGGAAGTTATAAAATTCTTAGATTCGTTCAAATTTGTCCATACAGAAGATGTATCAAATCAAAAAATACTGGACCCTGAAATTCTTGGTTACATTTTTGAAAGGGCTATGACAGCCACAGACAGAAAGGGGACAGGAGCTTATTACACTCCAAAAACCATAACAAATTATATTTCTAAAAACACTATTCACCCAGTAATTGTTAAGAAAGTAAATAAGTTACTAAAAGAAAAAGGCTACAAGGATTCTGAACTTCTAAAAGATATAGAAGAAGTTTATAGATTAAGGGAATCCACTTTAGGAGAAGTTTTTAGCAAGATTATTCTTAATCTAAAAATATGCGATAATGCCTGCGGTTCTGGGGCTTTCTTGTTAGCTGCCGCAGATGTATTGTTAGAAGTTTATAAGAGAATAAACGAGGAATTAAGATTAAAAAATTCTGAAATTGCCATGAGAAAGCTAATTTTACAGAATAATCTTTATGGGGTAGATATTAATCCAAACGCTGTTGAGATCGCTAAATTAAGATTGTGGTTGTGGCTTGTAACAGCTTATGAACCAGACAAGGTTGAACCATTGCCTAACATTGATTATAACATAAGAGTAGGAAACAGTTTAATTGGTTATGTTGATATAAGCAAATTCAGAGACCATAAATTAACATTACTTGACTGGTATAGTGCTGAAAAATCCTTGAACATTCTCCTGAAAAAAAGAGAAGACAAAATCAAAGAATATAAAACAGCTGTCGGAGATAAAGCAAGAGAGCTTAAATCAGAAATTGATGATCTTGATAGAAAAATAAAGAAACTTTTAGACATTAATCTATTCCAAGAAATAAGCAAGAAAGCAAAAATAGATGAAGACGAATTTAGAAAAACCAATCCATTCCATTGGGGTTTTGAGTTTTATAGCATATTTGATGGTAATGACGGCAAAGAAAAAGGATTTGATATAATTGTTGGCAATCCACCATACATAAAACATCAAAATTTAAGAAGGTTAAGCCCGATTTTTAAATCTCTGTATAAATGCTATTCAGGAACAGCAGATATTTATGTTTATTTTTATGAGAGGGGAATTAATTTATTAGCAAAAGATTCGTATCTATGTTTTATAACATCAAATAAGTTTATGAAAACATCTTATGGAGAAAATCTTAGAAACTTTTTAACTGATAACAAAACAATCCATCAGATAATTGTATTTGACAGGGTAAATGTATTTGATGCGTTAGTTTCTAGTTCAATAGTTTTTGTTTCTACAGAACCGCAAGAAAAACATAAAATTTTTGTATCTATTATAAATAGAGACTTAGAACCTAATGAAACAATATTAGAATATATAGATAGAAATCATTTCTCAATTGAGCAATCTTTGTTAGGTAGGAATATTTGGAATCTAACACAAAAAGAGATTATTGAAATAAAAAACAAAATAGAATCCTCTGGAAAACCATTAGAAAAGATAGGAGGAATAAAAATCAATAGAGGAGTAACAACAGGATTTAATGATGCATTTTTGATAAGTGAAAGTATAAAAAATAGTTTGATTAAGAAAAATCACAAAAATAAAGATATAATTAAACCTCTTTTGCAAGGAAGAGATATTAAGAAGTGGTTCGTTTCTGATAGTAAAACATATATACTCTTAACTAGATTTGATATTAATATTCCAAAAGAATATCCTGATGTTTTTTCTCATTTAAAAAACTTTGAAAAAAATTTAGTAAATCGTGCAGATCAAGGTAAGAATTGGTGGAATTTAAGAGCATGTAAGTATTATTCAGAATTTGAAAAAGATAAAATTGTATGGGGTTTGACTGCTGATAAATGGGCATATGCATTAGATACTAAAAAACACTATTTACCGAGCAATGCGTATATCTTAACTTCGGATAAAATAAATTTGAAGTATATTTTAGGTGTTTTGAACAGCAAAGTTATGCAATTCTATTTTAGTCAAATTGGAATTATGACGGCGGGCGGGGCATACACTTTAAAATACTCCACTATAAAGAAATTTCCTTTAGTAATTCCATCTGAAAAAACTCAGAACGAAGTAATAGAGGTTGTAGATAAGATTATCGAGATGAAAAAGAAAAACGTTGATGTTTCTAATTATGAGAAAAAATTGGATAAATTAATATACAAAATCTACAGAATAACTCCTGAAGAACAAAAAATCATAGAGGAAAGTTTAAAATAAGGTGTTCAAATGCCAAAAAAATCAATAAAAGTTGATGTGAATCCTGAAGTTTTTAAATGGCTTAGAGTAAGTGCTGGATGGAGCATTGAAGAAGTAAGCAAGAGAATAAAAACTACTCCTGAAATAGTGAAGGCATTTGAAACAGGAGAGAAAAAGCCGACCCTAAGACAATTGAAAGAATTATCTCAAGCTTTTAGGAGACCCTTAGCAGCTTTTTTACTTTCAGAACCAAGAAAAGAAAGACCAAAACCAAAGGATTATAGGTTTATTCCAAATAGAAAGAATATATTTGATAAAAAAACTATACTTGTTTTGAGAAAGGCACGAAGTCTCCAAGAAATAGGAAAAGAACTTTCAAAAAATATTGATTACGAAACCAAAGCAAAAATCGAAAGAGTTAATCTTTCAGAGAATCCAGAAATAATAGCAAAGAAATATAGAGAGCTTTTTGGATTAACTGAAGAAAAACAAAGAAAATTCAAAACACCATATGAATTTTTCAGCTATTTAAGAGACATTCTTGAAAACATGAATATCTTAGTTTTTCAGTTTTCTATGCCCGTAGAAGATGCAAGAGGTTTTGTTTTATCAGATGAGTTTCCCGCTGTGATTGTTGTAAGCACTAAGGATAGTATTGAAGCAAGATTATTCTCTCTGATGCATGAATTTGCTCATATCTTATTGGGTGAATCAGTAATAGATTTTCCAGACATATCAATATCCTACAGAAACAAAATTGAAAAATGGTGTAGTGAATTTGCATCGTCATTTCTTTTACCAAAAGAAGATGCAAAAATTCTATTTGAAAAAAATAGAGATAAATTAACAGATAAGAAAACTCTTAATTCTCTATCAAGAAAATACAAGGTCAGCAAAGCCATGCTTTTATTTAATATGATGAAATTGAATTACATAACCCAGACAGATTATGAAAATATAATTAATAGATATAAACCAAAGCCTGAGGAAGTTAAGAAGAAAGAAGAAAAAACAGGCGGCGGAGGTATTCCCGCAGATAAAAGATGTATTTCAGAGATAGGGACCAAATTTATTTCTCTCGTAGCAAACAACTATGACCGTGGCTATATAACATATACAGACGCATTAAATTATCTTTCAATAAAATCTAAAAACTTTGATAAAGTGTTGGAGAAGGCGATAAAATGAGTTCTAATTGTTATGTTATTGACACATCATCTCTTGTAAAATTGAATAGAGATAATCCCATTGATGTTTTTCCAACGATCTGGAAAAAATTAAAGGATCTTGTTGATAAAGATAGATTGGTTGCACCAAGAGAGGTTTTAAACGAAATTATCCAGAATGATGATCAATTATCCAAATGGGCGAAAAATCAAAAAAAGATGTTTAAAGATCCTACCCCTAGACAAATAGAACTTGTAAAAGAAATATTGAGTAAATATCCTTCACTAATAAACACCGATGGTAAATATAGTGCAGATCCATGGGTTATAGCATTAGCAATAGAATTAGCGACAAATCCACAGAAAACAATAATAACGATAAAAAGAATTGTTGTATCTGAAGAAAAGTTAAGAGGAAACAAAGTTAAGATACCACTTATTTGTAATGAGTATAAAATAGAAAATATGGATATAATAACCATGTTTAGAACTGAAGGCTGGAAATTCTGAGACGCCCTCTCGTTTTCTAATTCCCATAGACGAAAAATCCCCTTATTAATAATCCTGCCAGAGGCGAGACAATCTGTGCCGAAGGCACTCCCGCGACCCATTTTTATTTCACATAACATA
>CAZJGC010000011.1:0-21247 GCA_964545795.1 uncultured archaeon | reverse complement strand
TCAGGAAAACTTCCGTTTCGGTTTGAAAAAATAGGCAAACAATGGGGAAAATTCAAAGGAGAGAAAGGAAAAAACACTTATGAAATAGACCTTGTGGCAGTAAACGAGCAGAGCAGGGAGATTCTCTTCTGCGAATGCAAATGGAAGGACAAAGTCAATGCAGAAAAAGTTCTGGAAGAATTAAGGGAAAAGGCAAAACACGTGCAATGGAACAGAAAAAAAGAATACTTTGCAATATTTGCCAAGAGTTTCAGGAAAAGAATAAAAGACTGCCTGCTGTTTGACCTGAAGGATATGGAGAAAATGATGAAATAGAAAGATTTATATACTTATTAAGTATAATACCTATCAGGTATATAAATGAAATTCTATAATAGAGAAAGGGAAATAAAAACATTCAAAAACCTGAAAGGAAGTTTCAGGATTGTTGTAGTTGGCAGAAGAAGAATAGGAAAAACCAGGCTGGTTGAGGAATTTTTCAGCAAAAACAGAATCACATTATTTGTTTCGGCAGAGAAATCAGAAAAAGAAATTATCAGCAACTGGTCAGATGAATATAAAGAAATACCAAGAGTAAGCGCCTTCAGGGATTTGTTTGAATATCTTTTTTCTATGAGCGACAAAACAATTTTTATAGATGAAATTCAAAACCTGATTAAAGTTAACAAAAGTTTTCTGTTTGATTTGCAGCATCTGATAGATAAATACAAACCAAAATTGGTTGTTTCAGGTTCATTGATAAGAACTATGAAAAAAATGATTGAGGACTATAGAAGCCCGCTTTTCGGTAGGTTTGATATAATAATAAAATTGCAGGAGTTGAATTTTTATACAATTGCAGAAATATGCAGGGATCTGGATATAGATTTTGAAACTACAATTAGGCTATATTCTGTTTTTGGCGGTGTGCCGAAGTATTATGAATTAATAGAAAAAATGAAGCATTTTAATTTGGAATCGTTTGTTTTGGATATGTTTGTCTTTTATCCAAGACCATTATATGAAGAAGTAAGAGTAATGCTTAGAGAGGAATTTGGAAAAGAGCAGAGAATGTTTTTTTCCGTTTTATCTGCAATTTCGCAGGGATACACAAGACTGTCTGAGATAGCAGGCTTTATAGGCAAGGAGCAGACAAAAATTACAAAATATCTGCATTTGTTAATAAACGACTTTGAAATAGTTTCAAGGGATGTTCCTATAATAAATGGGAAAAAAGGAATATATAAGATTAATTCAAATCTTGTCAGTTTTTGGTTTGCAAATATTGTAAAGTATCAGGAATTAATAGAAAAGAGAGAAGAAAAAGTGCTTGCTGAAATTTTAAAGAAGAATTTTAATTTATGGACAGGAAAAAGATTTGAAGATATCTGCAAAGAATTTCTGTTGGAATTGAACAAATCAGGAAAACTTCCGTTTCAGTTTGAAAAAATAGGCAAACAATGGGGAAAATTCAGAGGAGAGAAAGGAAAAAACGCTTATGAAATAGACCTTGTGGCAGTAAACGAGCAAACCGGGGAGATTCTCTTCTGCGAATGCAAATGGAAGGACAAAGTCAATGCAGAAAAAGTTCTGGAAGAATTAAGGGAAAAGGCAAAACACGTGCAATGGAACAGAAAAAAAGAATACTTTGCAATATTTGCCAAGAGTTTCAGGAAAAGAATAAAAGACTGCCTGCTGTTTGACCTGAAGGATATGGAGAAAATGATGAAATAGAAAGGCGCATTGATTATAAGAAAAACATATTTAAAAATAACAAAAATAAATAAAAGTTCATGAATATCAAAGACATCAAGTCTGAATGGCTGGTTTTTGCATTGATAGTTTTCGCTGGTATTTTTTATCTTTCTGTTAGTCTTTCAAACCCAATAGTTTTTGGCGATGAAAACAATTACGCTGTTAATGGAAAGTGGATTGCAGAGAATTTGCGAATGCCAATATATCATCCATATTTTCAGACAAAAGTTTTCCATACAATATTTGCTCCAAAACCATTGTTTTACATGTTCACTTCATTTGCATGGCTTCTTGGCGGAGAGTTTGTTAACAAATTAATGATACCAGTGTTTTCAATATTGTCAGCATTTATGCTTTACATATTCCTTTTAAGGTATGATAAAAGAGCCGCAATTGTGTCTGCATTTGCTTTGTTAATGCTTCCCGGATTTGTTACTTATGGCGTATTAAACTATGTAGAAACATCTCTTGTTTTGTTTTTTATATCAGCGTCCTTTTTTGCATTCCGGGCATTTGAAGAAAAAAGCAGAAAATATGCTGTGCTGGCAGGATTGTTTTCGGGTTTTTGCCTGCTTACAGACACCACAGGCTTGTTTATCTTGCCTCTGATATTCATGTATTTTATTGCTTTGTCAATATATTCAAGGAGAGTTGACATAAAAACTTTTGGCATAATTTTTGTTGTTGCTCTGGTTGTTCTTGCTCCATGGCTTATGAGAAATAATGCGCTTTACGGGAGCGTCTGTTATAACTATTTAGGCGATTGTCCGCCGAAAGTTGATATAAAACTTGAAAGCAGCAATGCCCTCAAATATCCGGGGGCTGTACCGAAAGTAGGCACAGGCGCAGAAGTAACGAAAATAGGATTTATAAACTATTTTAATTTTGCGTTTGGTTTGTCTGCTTCTATTCTGCTTTTCTTTGGTTTGTCTTCTTTAATTTATAGAAAGTCAAAACTAAAAATTTATGTGATGTTATGGATGATTTTGTTTGTTGCTGTAATGCTTCAGCAGTCTTTCTTTGGCGGGCGCGCTGAAGATGTGCCAAGATATACATTGTTTGGGTTTCCTGCAGTAGCAATAATTATAGGAATGTTTGCATCTGATGGCTATGCTTTCCTGAAAAAATATAATGAAAAGTTTGGAAAGTATTTGGGATTGGTTTTTGTTTTGTTCATTCTTTACTTTTTGTGGATTTATGGTTCTGAAAAACTGGCAACAATGAATTCTATTAAAAATTTTTCTCCAGGTTTTTTTGATGCCTGCGATTGGATTAAGAGAAATACACCAAAGAATGCTTACATATTCACAACATATGCCCAGCATGCCGCCTATCATTGCAACAGGAACTCTACTGTAAATCTTCCTGACCAGGATTATATTCAGCTTACTAATAACGATTCTGCCTATGAGCATTTAAAGTTGCACGGCTTTGATTATGTGTTTGTTCCAAGGTTCACAATATCTATTGTTCCATATGGCGAGTCAATAAGTCTGAAGTTTTTGAATTATATGGAAACATCAGACAAGTTTGAAAAGGTTTATGACAACACAAACAGATATGGAGAACATGGAGCAATTATTTATAAGGTCTTATAAAAAATAAGATGATAATATGTATGTTCCCATCTCATTGGTAATTGCATGTTTTGTTTCATGGTTGTCCGCGCTTTTTATAACTCCGAAATTCATCAAGTTTTTATCGGCTACAGGTATTGTTGGCAAGGATATACAAAAAAAAGAAAAACCAATAATTCCTGAGATGGGCGGGCCTGCTGTTCTATTTGGTTTTCTTGGCGGAGTTTTTCTTTTTATATGGATAAAAGTTTTTCTTTATGGAGAAGTTGTTGGGCTTGTAGAATTATTTGCTGCAATAACAACAATACTGATAATAACAATAATTGGAATGTTTGATGATTTGAGCAGTTTGTCTAAGAGGGCAGGAAAAGATAAGTTTGGAAATTTGAAAAGAATAGGTTTGAAACAATGGCAGAAACCTTTGTTAACATTGCCTGCTGCTGTTCCTTTAATGGCTATAATGGCGGGTAATACAACTTTAACTATTCCTCTTTTGGGACAAATAGATATAGGCATCTTGTACCCGCTTATTATTGTGCCAATTGCTATAGTAGGCGCTTCAAATGCAATAAATATGCTTGCGGGAATGAATGGTCTTGAGTCCGGGCTTGGTTTTGTTTTGCTGTCAAGTCTGGGCATTTACGGGTTGCTTCATGGAAGCATGATAGCATCTGTTATTGCTCTCGTATTTGCTTTTGCTCTTCTTGGTTTTTTGAAATTCAACTGGTATCCAGCAAAAATAATGCCAGGAGATTCCATACCTTATGCAATTGGCGCTGTTGTTGCCGTGGTTGCAGTAATAGGCAGCATGGAGAAGTTTGCGGTTTATGTATTTGTTTTATGGTTTGTTGAATTTTTGCTCAAGGCGCGTTCAAAGTTTAAGGCAGAATCTTTCGGGATTCTAATGGCAGACGGAACTTTGCAGGCGCCTTATGAAGAAGTATACTCGCTTACACATGTTGTAATGAAGCTTGGCAGGTTCAGGGAAAATCAGATAGTTGCGATAATTATAGGGTTGCAGGCTTTAATTAGTATCTTTGCTCTTGTTCTGATGGGATAGAATTAATAAATTAAAAATATAATTGTTAGGTATGTTTGATTGCAAAAAACTTGCAGGAAACTGGATTTTCTGGGCATTGATAATTTCTTTATTTGGAAGATTGCTTGTATCATATCCTCTAAACAGCAATATGCTTGATGGAACTGACTCAACGGTATATATGCATAGAATATGGTTTGCGGCAACCAACAACCAGATTGATTGGGATTCTTCATGGTATGGCGGGTATCCGTCACTCAAATATTATGCTCCTGTCAATTATCTTTTTGGAAGTTTTTTTGCTTTGTTTGCAAACCCTGTTATAGCATACAAAATAGTGATTGATTTTTTCTTTCTGATTGCTCCGATAACTTTCTATCTTTTTGCAAAGGAGTTTTTGAATAAAAATAATTTGGCAGTTTCAATTATGCTGTTTTCCTTTTTCCCTATAAACATGTACTATTTCTGGAATGGAAATTATGTAGCGATTGTTAATTTGCCTATTGTTCTGCTTTTCTGGAGGGAATTTAAACTATATCTGGATGCAAATGCAAAAAAACATTTCAGGTTTTCAGCCCTTTTCTGCGGCATCTCTCTTTTAACGCATCAACTTACTGCAGTTTTTGGGATATATCTGATATTTTTATGGTCTCTGTTCGCGTACAGGAGGATTGTTCTGAAGCCTATACTGATAGGATTTCTTATTTCAAGTTTTTGGTTTGTTCCATTTATTCTGAACTACGGAGGCGGCAATATTTTAAAGGTTCCAGAAGTATCTTCGTTTGTGTCAAATGCTGTTTTCCATCTTGGGGCAATCAAATTTCTTGCAATGGTTATATTGTTTGTTATAACAGCAGCGTATGCAATTTCATTCAAAGACAGGGAAGCAAATTCATTTTTATTTATGCTTTTCTTGATAGGCATTGTATTAACATTTACCCTTTATAACAGAATACTAATATTTTTGTCAATACCAACAGCGATAATAATTGCGAAAATTTACTCAAAAAGCAAGCCAACCAATTTATTTGTTGTAGTTGTATTATTTGTTTTTGTATTTTCATTTTATACTTTCAGGCCATTGACATTTATAGAGGGTCATAAGACATGGGAACTGCCTAATGCGGAGAGCAGAGTGATTTATTATCCGGCTGGCAAGTTTTTCTGCATGTCTGATGAATGCGCCAGAGGAATAAAAGTAATGTATATATCTTATCTTGCTCCTGTTTCAGGTCAGGAAATAATAAACGGCTGGTTCCCGCAATCTCAGATTGTGCCTCAGTTGAAGGGCAGAAAGATGCCATACCTTGAAAAAATAGAAAAATTCTTGATTTTCAACTTAAGCGATAAAGAGCTTTATTCGCTTTTAAAAGAGGGTTATGTAAATAGCGTTGTTGTAAATAAAAACTATACAGAATATATGAACTTCTTTTCAAACAGCGGTTTGTTTGTTCTTGACAATGAAACTGATGATTTTGCTGTCTTCAAATTAAAACAGAAAAGTTCCTATATAGAAATTGATAACCTTCCTGTAGATTATACACTTGAAAGAAACGGAAAAGAAATAAAAGCAAGATTTAAATGCAGGAAAGGTGTTTTGAAGATAAAGGAGGGATATGATAATTTCTGGGAGGCATATTTGAACAAAGAAAAAATCGGTTTAAAGTTAAACAATTATGGTTTTATGGAATCAACTATTGATGGAGAGGGCGAATGCGAACTTAAATTGATATATAAAAACAAATATGCCATGTTTTCTGTTTTGTCAATTCTTGCGCTTGCGTTGTTATTTTGAGGCAGAGTTGATTGTTTTTATTAATATTTTTATTATTGGTTTAAATTTTTTCGGGGTTTTTCTTTCCAACTCTTTTAGTATTCTTACGTCAACGCCTTTAAAGAATTTTAGCAGCAGCAAACAGGCAAAATACACAATTGAAGAAACTGCTATTGACAGCAGTATCCAAGGCAATGTTTCGTTGATTTGCCTCATTAAAAAGAGCGCAAGAGCCATAATAAGTGAAGACAGAAGAATTTTGGCGAAACTGCGAAGTTCTAAAGAAAATCTCAAGTGTTTGTAACCATAATAGAAGCTTGACAGGAACAGATAAAAGGAGGCAGACAAAAATGCAATGGAAGCGCCGAGTATGCCCAAGAACGGGATTAACGCAAGAGAAAGCAGGATATTGATAATGCCTGAACCTATATTGATATTTCTGTTTAAGTTTGGTTTATCTGTATAGTATAATATTCCTAACAATATTACCCCAAATCCAAAAAGCGCATAGGCAATTGCAAGAACTTTAAATGAAAATACGGCTGACAAATATTCCGGCGTTGTAAAAAATAAAATAAATTCCCTTGAGAAGAAGACAAATACAAAAAGCATAGGAATTGAAGCCATGTAGGAATATCTCAATGTTTGCGAAATCAAATTTCTAATTCTTTTCTTCTCTTTCTTTGCCCATTCCTGGCTTGTGATTGGAAAAATTGCTGTTGAAATGACAGATGGTATCATTCTCATGGGAGTTGTGAACATGAAGGCAATTGTGAACACACCTATGGATGACATATTTCCAAAGAATGTCAAGGCAAAAATGTTTCCCTGATTTATGAGAATTGAGCCGAAGCCGCCTATGAATGCAGGCACGGCATATTTCCATATCAGTTTCTTGTCCGGTTTTCCTTTTTGCATTGGAAACCATTTGAATCTGTATAATGCCACAGCAATTGCAGACAGCAAAAATCCTACCAAAGGCCCGAAATAACTGAAACCGGCAAAAATAAGAATAATCGCTGTAATTAGTTTCAGTATTGCCACAGATGCATCAGTCAAAAAAAGCCTTTTCATTTGTTGCAGGCTGTATAGAATAGTTGAAGAAAAGTAGAATAATGAATATACTATAACTGTTATTGAGATTAGCCTTAAAGTAAGGGGGTCAAGATAAAAAATTGATATAAAATCGGCAAATATGAAAATTACTGAGGATATAAGCAGGTTGATAGCAGACAGTGTTTTGAGAGTCCATCTTATTGTAGCACCAAGTTTTTTTGTTTGCTTTTTTATCTGATATTGCGGAAGCAATTTTGACATGGCTGAATTTATGCCAAGGAAACTAAAACCTGTTATAAGAAGCGCCATGTTTATTATTGTTGAAAAACCGCCCACTTCCTCAGGGGAGAGGAGTTTTCCCAAGACAACCCAGAAAATATATCCAAACAAAGCTGAGAAAAACCATTGCAAAAAAATGTAAAAACTGTTGGATATTACTTTTCCTGTGATTTTCATAAGTTATAATTAGAGGCAGAGTATTTATTTATTCAACAAAAATTTCCATATGGGTATTATTTCTATATTATCTTTTTTCCCCTCCTTTTCTAAATCAAGAATTATCGCTTTTTTAATTTTTTCGTTGTATTTTTCAATAAGTTTTTTAATCTGCTTCATAAATTACGTTATAACGTTACTAATGTTTAAATTTAATAGCGTTGCAACGTCATTGCTTTGAAGTATATAAATTTAAGATAGCAGAATAACTATTAGTATGAAAATATGTCTTGTCTGCAGCGCTGGAGGGCATTTGAAAGAAATAAACAAGTTACTGCCAATAGTAAGCAAATATGATTATTTTTATATAACATTTGCAGATGAAAAAATTATATCCGGGTTGAAAGGCAGAGTATATAAAGTGGTAAATCCTGACTTGAGAAACAGAAAACTTGGAGTAAAAGCATTCATAAAAAATTTTTTTCAGGTTGTTAAAATATTAAAAAAGGAAAAGCCTGATGTTATAATAACAAGCGGGGCAGGCGTTGCTCTTACTCCGTGCTATCTTGCAAAGTTATTTGGCAAAAAAATAATTTTTATAGAAACTTCATCGCGTTTTGACAAACCATCTCTTATAGGCAGGTTGTTGTATCCTATAGCAGATTTGTTTCTTGTGCAGTGGCCTGGCGTAATGAAATATTATGGCAAAAAAGCAAAATATGGCGGGTGTGTGTTTTTTTGAAGGATATTATTTTTGTTTCGTTGGGAACGCATGAAAGACCTTTTTTAAGGCTTGTGAAGGAAATTGACAAACTTGTTGAAGAAGGGAAGATAAAGGAAGATGTTTTTGTGCAACTTGGTTTTACTGACTACAAATTCAAAAGCAGTAAAATTAAGTCGGAAAAATATATGACTCAGGAAGATTTTGACAAAACATTCAGGAATGCGAAAATAATAATTACGCATGGAGGTTCAGGAAATATTCTTGAAGCTATATCGCAGAAAAAACCTGTTATTGCTGTGCCAAGACTTTCAAAATTCGGGGAGCATGTAAATGACCATCAACTGCAGATAGTTGAGGAGATGAGCAAAAACAAGCAGGTTATACCTGTGTATGAAATATCTGATTTGCTTTCTGCCATAAAAAAAGCAAAGAAAATGAAAATAAAAAAATTGAGGAGAAAAAAACCTGAGATATTTAGGATAATAGAAGAAAAATTAAAGGAGTGGGAAAAATGAAATTTCAGGATTTTTACAAAAAGAATTTTATTTTAACAGCAATCAGCATATTCATTATTACACAGATTTTATTTTACTTTATTTTATATATACAAATAGGCGAGCTATTTTTCATTTATAGAATATTTAAAAAATACGTTCAAAATTAGTTCCGGATTGTTTTCTCAATCATCTATCTTTTCCATTCTCAAAACCCATCTTGTGAATTTTCTTATTTTCAATCCAAAGAATCTTGTTATTTTGTAAAGGGGAGAAGCAAACAGAATATTATTGAAGAATTTATGCCTCCATACCCACATTTTTGCTGCAGTTATCGGGTCTAGTTGCGGCCTTTTAAATTCCCTTCTTAGTTTATCCATGCTTGTTCCATCGCATTCTATATCAACATTTTCAACACCTAACTCTTCTCTTGCCTGCTGAATATGAGGCACGTCTTTTAATGGAATAGACATTATTTCCGCGGCTACTGTGTCTATGGCCGCAGGGTTTGTGCCTGCTATTAATATATTCATTCTTATTGAACGTCCTCTTGTTGGCCCATGCCCCTCCATAGCATCTATGCCGTCCATTATTATAAGCTGGTTTTTGTGTATCCTGCACATTTTTACAAGAACATCTGCTATAATGGGATGATATTTTATTCTTTTCATTTCCGGAACCATGCCGAACATGTTTTTTACAGCGCCTGTTATCAATGCAAATTCATGGGTTTTGAGAACAGGCAAATTCACAAACAAATCATGCTCTGTAAATGGTTTTTCCAGATATTTGTATCCTGTTTTCTTGAAATGTTCTGAAAGATTTAGAATTTTTCCGCCTTCTTCTTCAACTGCTTTTCTTATTCCTAAGTTGTCAAATGCTTCATCTGCTGTATTTAATAAAGCGTCAGATTCTACAACATAAACCTGCTTTGCATGTTTGGCAAAGTATCTTGTAACAAATTTTACCAATTCAGGGGATGTTGTTGCTCCCGGTATTCTTTCTGCAAAGCAGAGATTTGGCTTTATTATAACTGTATTATATTGTTTTTCTCCTGTTGTTTTCCTAACAACATCTTCCACATCTTCATATTTCAGTTGTTCAGTATATTTAATGAAGACTTTGCTAATGTTCAACACCTCTTTTCCATAATTAGTTTATGATTTAGTTATTTAAATATTGCAAATTAAAATCTTGATTATGAAGGTTGCTTTTGTTTTAAGGCACTTAACAGAGAAGGGTTCTTCAAAGTATGCTGTAGAGGTAATAAAGTATTTCTTGAAAGAAGGGCATGAAGTTCATGTGTTCGCAAATAAATGGGATAAAATAGAGAATGTGCGTTTTCATAAGATTCCTATCCTTTCTTGGAATTTTCTTATTCAGGAGTTCTGTTTCACGCTTTTCTCTACAATTCTCGTGGGCCTGCAAAAGCATAAGTTTGACATAGTGTATTCGCAACCCGGGAGGTTTTTTTCTCCTGATGTTGCAGGTGTGCATATCTGCGCAACTGCAGGCAAAATAGGTTCAAAACCAACTGATGCTGCAAACAGAATTCTATATAAGATAGAAAAGTTTAATGTGAAAAGAGCAAAAAAGATTGTTGCTGTTTCAGATGCCATTAAAAACGAACTGATGAAAAACTATAATGTTCCAGAAAAAAAGATAAAGACAATATATAACGGAGTGAATCTTTTGCAGTTTTCTCTGAAAAACAGAAAAAATATAAAGTATGAAATCAGGAGGAAATACAAGATGAGGACAAATGAAAAAATAATGTTATTTGTTGGAAACCCGTTTTCAAGAAAAGGTCTTAAATTTCTTATAGAATCTTTGCCTTTTATAAAAAATGCAAAATTGATAATTATAGGCAGGGATAACATAAATCCATACTTGGAACTAGCAGAAAAACTAAAAGTTAGAGACAAAATAATATATATAGAATTTGTTGACAAAATATCAGAATATTTTGCAGCCGCCGACATCTTTGTGTTTCCAACTTTGTATGAACCTTTCGGTTTGGTTATTCTTGAGGCAATGGCTTCAGGGCTTCCTGTTATTACAAGCAGAACAGCGGGGGCAGCAGAGCTTATAGAGGATGGAAAGGAAGGGCTATTGCTGGATGACCCGGCTTCGCCCAAGGAAATAGCGGAAAAGGTTAATTACCTGATTGACAATAATTTGATTAACAGAATTGGCAGAAATGCAAGAAAAAAGACGGAAAAATACACATGGGAGAGGACGGCAAAAGAATGGCTAAGAGTGTTTGAGGAGATTAAATGAAAATACTTGACTTAGGTTGCGGGAATAGAAAATACAAAGGAAATGGAAACGATATAGTAGTAGGTGTTGATATAGATAAAAATTCACAGGCTGATGTTATACATGATTTGGAGAGTTTTCCATATCCGTTTAAGGATGAAGAATTTGATGTTGTTCATGCTTCTCATATTATTGAACATTTAGATAACCCATCTGATTTTGTTTCTGAAGCATATAGATTATTAAAAAAAGATGGAAGATTTGTAGTAAAAGTTCCACACTGTTCATCTGCCACTGCTGTATCATTTTTACAGCATAAACATTATTTTAACTTAGCAAGTTTTAATAATGGAGTGTTTAGTAATTTTAAAATTAATAAAATAAAACTTAATTATGTAGTATTTAGAAATACAAAATTTAGAAAGGCTGTAAATTCATTTTTCTCTTTTTTTGCTAATATGAATCCAAGATTTTGCGAAAGGTTTTGGTGTTATTGGGTTGGCGGATTTTCAGAAATAGAAGTTGAAATGGTGAAGAAATAGGACATGTCGGAGAAAACAAACTAAAAAGTTTTATAAGATATTTAATGAGCATTAAAACATCTTTTGCGGAACAAATTGTGATTTTGGCGAAAGTCCACTAAGCCTGAACATATATATACTAATGTGAACATACTTTAAATATGAAAAACAAAATTATTACAACAACAGCGCTTAAAATAATAAACGTTCTTCTGAACATGGAAAAACAAACAACAGTCAGAGAACTCTCAAAAGAAGCTGGAGTTTCATTGGGGAAATGCTCGTATTATGTTAATGCTTTAAAAGAAGCAGGTTATTTGAGAAAAAAACCGAAAATAAAGCTTGAGAATAAAGAAGCTGTCTATATAATATCTTTCTGTTATCCACTTCGAGGATTAAAAAAAAATTCATTTGACAGCCTTGAGAGGACGCAATATCTGATTAAGAAGATAAGCGAACTTGCAGAAAAAAATAAGTTAGGTTATGCTTTCACGCATTTAGCCGGCACCGAACTTGTTGCCCCTTATGTTGTGCCGAACGAAATATACTGTTATATAAAAGAAAAAGACCTGAAAAAATGGCAGAAAATTTTTCAAGAAAACAATATTTATCCGAGCAAAGACGGGAAAATACATCTTACAATTTCCGAGATAAACCCATTTTATGCTGTTCAAAATATAAGAGGAATAAAAGTTGTCTCGAATCTACTTTTATTTTCAGATTTGTTTAGCTGCGGAGGAAGGGAAAGAGAAGCTGCTAAATATCTTGCGGAAAGAGTTGGTTTGAATGTATGACCCAATAGAAACAGATGTTTCAAAAAAAGTTTTGATAAGCATTCTCAATAAAATTAAAAGTAAGAATTTTGGGCTTCTCGGAGGCTGGGCTGTATACCTGTATGTAAATGAAAAATTTACAAGGGCAACAGGAAAGGAGTATCTAAAATCAAGAGATATTGATGTGTTTATAAAATGCGACGACAGGTTTTTGAAAGAATTTAAAAAAATTATTTTTTCTATGGGCTTTGCTCCAAGCGGATACTATTTCAGATACCAGATGTTGATTGACAGGAATACACTAAAACCAATAACCGAGTCTGAATCAGCGCAAAAACAGGTTTTTGATTTGATTTATATTTTCCTTGACGTTTTTGGAGACAGAAAAAATAAGATTCTTTCAGTCTGGGAAAGCAGTATTGTAAAAAAAATTGTAACCGAACATGCGCTGAATTCTGGGAAAATAGATGGGAATCTCGTGTATATACCCAAACAGGAATATCTTCTTGAAATGAAGTGTGAGTCTTTTCTACATAGGGACAATAAAGAAAAGAGAATGAAAGACGCGTGCGATATTTACGCAATGTTGTTTTATTCTAATATTGAAAAAATACCAAAATCTATCAAAAAGATCAAAGACAAACTACTATCAGAGGATATTCTGGAATTTATCGCGCAGGAGCTTTTTGGAGATAGATATAAATCAGGTCTTGTGAAAAGAAATCTCATGAGTATTATCCTGTAATGTTTTATGTGTGGAACGTAAATACACAAAACTTTAAATTCCTGTGGAACAATATTCTACACATGATAAATCTAAAACAAATAACATATGAATATATAGAGTCGTTAAAATATGTAAACGAAATAAAGAGAGACTTGCAGTTAAAAGAGTATTCTGATATATTGGCATTAACAGGACCAAGAAGGGTTGGAAAAACTTTTTTACTGCTGAAAAAGGCAAAAGAATTAATGGACAATAAAAAGCAGGTAATATACTCTCCATTTGATGAACCTGGGTTAAAAAAGGTAAGTGTCAGGCAATTTGCTGAGTTAATACGAAAAGAATATCCTGAAGGCAAAGTTTATTTGTTTCTTGATGAGATTCAGGAATGGGAGAAATGGGATTTTAATTTAAGATGGATGCATGATATGAAGGAATTCAAAATATATGTTTCAGGGTCTTCTTCAGCATTATTGTCTTCAGAAATTCCAAGCAAACTTAGAGGCAGGTACATATCTAATGTTCTGCTTCCAATATCATTCAAAGAAATTGCGGATTTTGAGATAAAAACATTTAGAGAAAAAGGAAGGGTTTTGAAACTACTGGAAGACTACATGAAGTATGGTGGATTTCCGGAAGTCTGGGCAACAAAATCAAGAGAGAAGATACTTAATTTATTAGAAACCATGTTTTACAGAGATATTGTAGAAAGGTATAAAATAAGAGATATTGGAATATTTCAGGAAATATTTTATTTCATTTTGGCAAATTTTGGCAATACTTTTACCTGGAGGTCTTTAAAAAGGCTTCTGGAAGGGTTAAATGTTAATATTGACACAAAAACGCTAATAAATTATGCCAGATACATGGAGCAGTCTTTTCTAATTTTCGTTATAAATAAATTTTCTTATTCTGCAAAAGAACAGATAGTATCTCCTAAAAAAGGTTATATTGTAGACACTTCTTTCATGAACATTTTTTCCAAACCGATGGATATTGGAAGAAGGATGGAAAACATTGTTTTTCTTGAATTATTAAGAAGAAATAACTGCAAGGTAACGGAAATAAATTATTATGCGACTAAAAAGAATAAAGAAATAGATTTCGTTGTTAAAGAAGGGAATAAGGTTAAGCAGTTAATAGAGGTAACATATGAAAATAATAGGCTCGCAGACAAAATTAAAAATTTAAAGGCAGCTTCAAAAGAATTAAAGTGCAGGAATTTATTAATCATTGCATGGAATAAGGAAGAAGTAAAAGAAGGTGTGAAAATAGTTCCATTATGGAAATGGTTGATAAGTTAGATAAAAAATTCCTTATAAATTTGCTTTTTTATCGTTAAATTTACCGTTAAAATCGTTAAGGGTTACCGTTAAACTATCGTTAAGCAAAAATAAGCTATCGTTAAACTTAAATATCGCGGATTTTAATTATAAATCTATGAACCTGTCTGAGATTTTGCAACTGATAAAAAAAGGCGAAAGCGAGGATATAGAATTTAAAAGAGATTTTGCAAAGAGTATTGGAGAAGAAATATGCGCTTTTGCAAACAGCGAAGGAGGAACTATCCTTATAGGAGTTTCAGACAACGGCGAAATCATAGGCCATCGTACCGAAAGGATAAAAGAAAAGATATCTTCTATGATTCTGTCTATTTCTCCTCCGCCGGTTGTGAAAATAGAAGATGCGAAGATAGAGAGAAAGAGGATAACTGTAGTAAGGGTAATGCCTTCAAAATCTCTTTGCAGCATAGGAGGTATTGCATATGTTCGCGTAGGAACTTCAAAAAGACCTTTGTCTCTCGCAGAGATTCTTGCTATGGGGGCTGAATATGTTTTAACGCCTGTTGACAGTTCTTCAACTCCGATTTTAGAGAAATATTTAAGCAAAAGAATCTGGGAATGGTTCCTGAAAAAAAGAGCTGAGAGAGGACTAAAGGAAGTTTCCAACCTTAAAGAAAAACTTGGGATAGTTAAGAAAGTCAATGGCGCGAGGCATCTTACGCTGGCTGGAGCATTGTTTTTTTATGAAAGACCGCAAGAATATTATCCCCATGCGCATGTAAGGATTATTTACAGGGAAAGGGAGTGGGAGAGGCTTTCAGGCCCTGTGTGGAAAATGGCCGAAGAAGCTATTAAAAGATTCAAGGAAATTGTGCCAAAATTTTATGTTATTCACGAGGCAAAGAGAAAGGATTACGAGGTATTTCCTCTTAAAGCCGTAAGAGAGGCTTTGATAAATGCGCTCGTCCACAGAAATTACGCAATATTTTCTGAAGTGTTTTTAAACATTTCTCCTATGCAGATTTCAATAAGAAATCCCGGAAATTTTCCTCCTGGAACCACTCCCGAAGACCCAAAGCCTGTCCCAAGAAACCCTATACTCTATGAACTTATGTTTCAGGCAGGCTATGTAGAGAGGCAGGGAAGCGGAATAGAACTTATTAAGAAACTATGCGCTCAGTACGGAGTAGAAGTTAAGTTTAAACTCTCTGCAAACTTTACAGAAATTATCTTTAAGAGAAAGTTAGAACTTCCTGAAGATTTAAAGAAAATATTGGAATTTCTTCAGACGCCGAAAGGTTCTGGAGAGGTTGCGGATTTTCTGAAAATCTCAAAACCGACGGCAATTAAAAAGCTCAAAGAACTGGCGGAACTTGAAGTAGTGCAAACCACAGGGAAGGGTCCTGCAACAAAGTGGAAACTCAAAGATTAATGTTAAATTTACCGTTAAAATCGTTAAGGGTTACCGTTAAACTATCGTTAAGCAAAAATAAGCTATCGTTAATCGGTTATTAAACTTTACTTTTTCCAGCCTTCAATTATTCCTTGGGGTTTTAAGGAAATGTTTTCAAAAGATATTTTGCTAACAGTTTGAATGTTTTATAAGTTTTGATAATTTTGATAATATATTAAATTTATAATTATCTTAAATGTTAATAAAGTTTTAAGAGCAACTCTTAAAAGTAAATGATTTTAAATAATGAAAGTAAAAAATATATATACTGGTTATACAGGCAAAAATAAAAACTTTATAAGATATTTAATGAACATTAAAACATCTTTTGCGGAACAGGTTGTTGTGCTGCCTGTGAGATTTTAATCCACAAGAGTTTTAAAACACGTGGAGTAGTTTCTTCATATAAACTTAAGACTTGAAGGAATTAATTTTTATATATCCAAACCATTGTTATGTTTTTTATCTTAAATTCTTTTATTAAAATAAAATTATTTTCTATATAGCGGATTGTTTCATTGTTTGGATGTTTCAATTTATATTCCAAGTCTACAATGATGTAGTCTGCATTAGTAATATCCGTTGTTACATTTCTATGAAGAATTATATTATATTTTGATGGTTTGAATGCAGCAGGATGCCATGTTAGTGTTTTCCAATATATTTTCTCATCTAAGTTTGAATTTTCATTTACAAAGTCTATTGCTTCTTTTGTATATTGACCATATAGTAAGGCACCATTCGTGGTGTTCTTATCAAAACCAAACATAAGATAGTATGGATGTATAGATATTATATTATTAAATATATTAATAATTAAAATAAGCAAAATAAAAAACGATATTATTCTTGTATTTGTTTTATTATAGAGTTCATAAATTGTATAAGAGATTAATAGAAAAAAAGCAGGTAACATAGGGATCAAATATCTTGTTGCAACAGATATTTTTACTGCAAATAGGAATGTAAATAATATCCACAATATTAAGAAATAACCTATTTTATTTTTTCTATTAAATATTAGGTATAATGAGAAGGTAAAGACAATAAAGAACGTCAAACCTATTTGATGATAAAGAATATTCATGTAAGACAATATATTATTAAAAACTGTTGTAAAATTTAGTGTTCCTTGAGCATATGTTTGATATATAAAAGTTTTTAGAATTATTGGAATTTTAATGAAAAGACCTCTATTTGGTGAGATATAATCCCACATTAATATTGCTGCAGAGTTTGTAGATAAGAATGCCATGACAAAAATGCCAATGTTTTTTATAGATTTTCTTAATTCAAATTCTTTGTTTATAAAATACCAAGATAAAAAAATAGGTATTAATATCAAGCCAGAGTATTTTACGCCGAATGCAATGCCACCAAAAAACCATGCATGTCTTTCTTTTTTCGTTAAAAATAAGTATACAGAAAGTAAAATAAAGAAAGATAAAAACGCGTCTAGTATAGCTAGTCTAAAATATGCGAGTGTTGGTATAGAGAAGCCATAAAATAATGATGATATTAGACCTATTTTTTCGTTAAAAAGTTGTCTACCTATTAAGAATAATAAAAATACAGATGATATCCCAAATAAAATTGATATCATCCTTGAGAAGTTTATATTAGGGATAATACATGATAAAGAATATATGTATTGTCCTACGAGGGGATGGTCATAAAACCATAGATGTTTTTCGTAAATGGATAGTGGAAAAAAAGGGTTTTTGCATGAGAGTTGTGCAGAAATAAAGTAAATATATTCGTCTGAAACAATACTTTGGTTAAGGATACTATCAATACTAATTAATGTTAATAAAAATAATGATAACAATAAAATAATATATATTGTTTTCATATACATTTAATTTTAAAGTTATGATATAAAAAGGTGTCATTTTTGGAAGACAATGAATATTTTAAAATGTATAAATTAGAGGAAACACATTGGTGGTTTAAATCTCGCAGAAAATTAATTTTTGAGTTACTCAAAAAAATAAAATATAGGAATAATGTTCTAGATATAGGATGTGGAACTGGTTATAATCTTTTATATTTCAAACCCCTATTCAAAAATGTAATAGGTATGGATATTTCAAAAAATGCTTTGTTATTATCCTCAAAACGCAGAATAAAAAATTTGTTTTTGGGAGATGCTAAAAGAATATCTATTAGTAATAATTCTGTAGATGTTGTGTTATCTTTAGATTTAATAGAACATATAAAAGACGATAATATTGTTATATCAGAAATTCATAGAATTTTAAGAAAGAACGGAACTCTTATACTATCTGTGCCTGCTTTTAATTTTTTATGGTCAAAACATGATGATTTATTACATCATAAGAGGAGATACAATAAAAGTCAGATACATTGTCTTTTGACAAAAAATGGTTTTAAAGTAGAAAAAATTTCTTATTGGAATTTCTTTTTATTTCCATTAATATCAATCTATAAATTGTTAAACGTTGGTGGTGGTTCGGATATTAAAAAAACTAGAAATATAATTAATATAATTTTATCATTTATATTGTCAGTAGAGTGTTTTTTGATAAAATATTTGAATTTACCTTTTGGTATATCTATAATTGCAGTAGCAAAAAGGTTATAAGTATGAAGTCAACAAGCGTTGTAATACCAGCGTATAACGAGGAGAAGAGAATAGAAAAATTCTTAAATGAATTGTTGTATTTTAAAGAAAAAAATAACTTTATAAAAGAGGTAATTGTTGTTAATGATGGGTCAACGGATTCAACATACAAGATTTTAAAAAAATACAAAAACAAAATAAGGGTTTTAAATCATAATGTTAATAAAGGGAAGGGTGCAGCAGTCAAAACGGGTGTGCTTGCGGCAACTGGAAGTAATATAATTTTTATGGATGCGGATGGTTCTACGAGTCCTAGTCAAATACCAAAACTATTAAAAGCGTTGAAGAAATCTCAAATTGCTATTGGTAGTCGTATAGATAGAAACTCAAAAATTATAAGAAAACAACCATTAATAAGAATTATTCTTGGAAAGATATTTAACCTTTCAGCAAACGTGTTGTTTCCAAGTTTGAGGATTTTTGATACTTTATGTGGATTTAAGGGTATGAGAAGTAGAGAAGGAAAGAAAATATTTAGCAAGTTGATAATGGAGCGATGGATTTTTGATGTTGAAATGCTTATGTGGGCCAGAAAAATGGGATATAAGATTGCTATAGTGCCTATAGAATGGAAACATGAAGGAAATACAAAAATGAATTTAGGAATAAATAATATAAAAATGTTCTTGGAATTATTAAAATTAAGAGTTATGATGTAAATGAAATTAGCCTTAATTAGTCTTGACAAATCAGGGGGAACGCCGCCTTTAGGTCTTGCTTATATTGCTTCTTATTTGCGGGAATATGGAAGTTTTAATGACATTATTATTGTTGATAAAGAAGACCCTATAAAGAGAATAAAAAAAGAAAAACCTGATGTTGTCGGTGTAAGCGCTGTAACAGAAGAGTTTGGAAGGGCAATGGAAGTTTCCAGCCGAATCAAAGAAGTTTTTGACGTTCCTGTTTTAATAGGAGGGGTCCATATTTCGCTTTTGCCGCATACATTGCCAAAAGCATTTGATATTGGCATTATAGGTGAAGGAGAAAAAACAATGTTAGAACTTGTTCAGTTGTTTGAAAAGTATGGCGGTTTTCCTATAGAAAAAATAAACAGTATTGATGGTTTGGCATATCATAATGGTTCTGCAATAAAAATTACAAAAGAAAGAAGCCAGATAGAACCTCTGGACAGTATTCCATATCCTGCCAGAGATTTGCTTAAGATGAAAGAGTATTATTTGCAGCCAAGAAGGCTGCCTGGTTTCTCAGAAAAAGTTTCAATAGGAACGCATATAATAACAACAAGGGGATGCCCATATAAATGCAGTTTTTGTTCTTCTTCAGCATTCTGGAAGAAATTGAGGTTGCATTCTGCAGAGTATGTTGTCGGAGAAATCAAGGAAGTTATTGAGAAGTATAAAGTAGATGTTATATCGCTGTATGATGATTTGTTTATTGCTTCTAAAAAAAGATTGCAGGAAGTGGTTGAACTTATAAAAAATGAGGGAATAAATGAGAAAGTTGAGTTTGCGACATGGGGGAGAGCAAATTTAATAAATGATGATGTGTGCAGGTTATTAAAACAGATGAACGTAAGGGCTGTTTCTTTTGGTTTTGAGTCAAATTCGGAAAGGGTGTTGAAATACTTAAAAGGTGAATCTGTAACTCCTGCGGACAACGAAAGGGCTGTTCAGATTTGCAGGAAATATGGTCTCACAGTATCAGGAAGTTTCATAATAGGAAACCCCCATGAAAAGAAAGAGGATATAGAAAAAACGTTTGACTTCATAAAAAAATATGTAGAACATGATGTAAAGGTGTATACAATGGTGCCTCTCCCTGGAACTATAGTATGGGAGGAGGCCAAGAAACAGGGGATTGTATCTGAGAATACGGATTCATGGAATGATTTTGATGTAAGCATTAAAGAAGAACAGAAGATATACTTTACGCCTGAAGATATGACAGAAGAAGAGTTTAAAAATAAATTAACTGAAATAAGGAACTTTATAACTGAGAATGAAAAGAAGAGAAAAATTGATGTGAAAATGAAGTATTTTTTCAATAAAAGTATTGTTAAAAAAATGTTAATGCACCCGAAATGGGCAGTTTATTATTTAAAAAGGATAATCAGAAAGTGAAGTGTATGCTGGAGTATTTTTGGCGCCCGCAGTTTAGGAGATACAGTAAAATTTTAGATAATGTTAAAGAAGGAATTATAATTGATATGGGGGGGGCTGAGGGAGACTTGCATAACGCTCTTGTTGAGAATACGAAGTCAAAAGTTATTTCAGTTGATTTTCAGGGTGAACCAGACATAAAACAAGACTTGAACCATTTTCCATATAAAATAAAAACTGAAATTGCTGACACAATTGTTGCCGGAGAAGTGATTGAACATCTTGAAAAGCCTTTAGAATTCCTAAAAGAGTGCAGGCGAATTTTAAAAAATAAGGGGCGTTTAGTATTAACAACACCAAACATGATAGGTTTGCAGCATATAGTCTCAAGAAATGATAAGTGGCTTAATAGAAACGACCCGCATATAAATTCATGGAATATAGAAATGATTGCCTATCTTGTGAAAAAGGCTGGATTTGCAATATTAAAAAAGGAGTTGTTAAACACATATTGGAGCAGAAATCTGTTTTTTAGGTTGATATGTTTTTTGTTTCCCAGAATACGTCCGACTATTTTTATTGTTGCTGAAAGAGTTTAGTTGTTCTTTGCCATAATGACACATACCTTCCAATCAAATCCAAACACATCCAATAAAAACTGTTTTTAAATTCTTTTGATTTTTTCCATATTTTGAAA
>CAZJGC010000010.1:0-24098 GCA_964545795.1 uncultured archaeon | reverse complement strand
ACAAACTTATTATCAAGATAATAAAAGAAAACAAGCCCGCCAATTGCAACTAACATATGCGATTAAACATATGTTTTAATCATGATGCTATTTCTTTTTGTTTTTCTCTTTGGTTTTGCCCCATTCTTCTTTTGTTTTGCAGTTTGTGTCAAGGCACATTCTGAAAGGCCTCTTGCCCTTTCTTATTATCTGCACAATCGGAGTTCCGCATTGTTCGCAGGTTTTTTCCGTTTTCTGTATTGTTGCCATTCCCGGCAGAGGGTATCCTATTTGGCATGATGGTTCCCATTTTTTATCCTTCCAGGAACATTTGCATTTGCCTTTCGGCTTGCTGCATATTTCGCATTTGCACTTGCATGCAGTTTTTGTGAAACCGCAGTTTTTGCATCGCGAATACATGGAGCAGCCAATAAATTTTTTCTTTGTGAAAGGATTGAACATAATTTTCAGGTCTCCGCCGCATTTGCATTTGCCTACAGTGTTTGCATTCTCTTGCGTTTCAACAATAGCTTTGCTCAATAAGTTTCCAATCTTTTTCTCATTATCTGAAAATTCTTTGCATATTTTTCTGATTGCCTTCTCCGCGCGTTTTAAAATCTTCTCTTTGCTGGTTTTTCCTTGCGACAGTTTTTCAAGTTCTTTTTCAAATCTTCTTGTGAGTTTTTCATCAACAAGGTCAGGAACATATTTCTTCAAGACTTCCGCAACTTTCATTCCCAGCGAGGTAACGGTAAGGTTCTTGCCTTCTATATATTTTCTGTCATAAAGCGTTTGTATTATTGCGCTGCGCGTTGCCCTTGTTCCCAAACCTCTTTTCTCCATTTCTTTTATTATTGATGCCTGCGAAAATCTTGGCGGAGGAGAGGTCTCTTTTGACAGAAAATCTATTTTATTTATGTCTATTTTATCGCCTTCTTTAACGTCAGGCAGGGTTGCTTCGTCAAATTTTGCGTAAGGACCATAATATTTCATCCAGCCTTTTTCTATTGTTCTTCTTCCTGTTGTGGTAAATTTGTTTTTATTGACAAGCAAAGTAAGCTTTACTGATTCGCGCAGAGCATGTTCAGCAAATCCAGCAAGAAATCTTCTGCATATCAGGTCATAAATCTTTTGCCTTTGTCCTGTAAGAGAAGATGGCGGCTGGTTTGTTGGGTGTATTGCCTCATGCGCGGCATCTGTTTTCTTTCCTTCTACTGTAACAAGCTTGTCTTTCTTAAGAAGCGTGTTGCAGAGACTTTTATATTTTCCTATTTTTGAGAGAGCCGAGATTATTTCTTTATAATTTATTTGAGGAGGAAGTTTTTCTGAAGATGTTCGCGGATAGCTGATAAATGCTTTTGTATACAAATCTTGCGCTATTCGCATAGTTTGTTGGGGAGAATAACCAAAGAGTCTGTATGCTTCTGTCTGAAGAGAAGTTATGTTGAAAGGAACAGGAGGGGCTTGTTTGTATTCTTTTTTCTCAACTTTGTCTATATATGCTTTTTTTGCTGATTTGCATGACGCATAAATTTTCTTTGCTTCCTTTTCATCCCATATTTTGTTCTTCTCAAAAGACGCTGTTATGTTGTCAAAAATTTTAATTTCAATCTGCCAATATGGCTTTGGTTTGAATTTCATTATTTCTTTTTCTTTTTCTGCGAGCAGCGACAGCACAGGTCCTTGGACTCTGCCTGCCGTAAGAATGGAAAACCTTTTTGCATATTTCTTTATTGCGATAGTTAGCGCACGGGACGTATTAATGCCATAGTAAAAGTCAAGATAGTGTCTTGTTTCGCCGCATTCAATGTTTTCAAAATCCAGATGGTCTGACATTTCATTGTATGCTTTTATTAGGTCATGTTTTGTGAGAGTTGAAAACTTCATTCTTTTTGCATCTTTGACTTTGAATATGTATCTTAATATGTTGTATGCTATCAATGAACCTTCGTTGTCATAGTCGCATGCTGATATAAACTCGTTTGTTCCGTTTGCAAATTCTTTTATTGTATAAAAATATTTTTTTGAGAAATCTGATGATTTTCTTGCTTCATATGAAGGTATCCAGTGAATGTTAAAAACAGGATATGTCCAGCCTTTGCTTCCTTCCTGTTTTAAATTAAAGAGATGTCCAACTGCGGCAACCGCTATGTGTTTTTTCTTGTTTCTTATGAACTCAAAATATGACACTCCATATTCGCTTTTCTTTTTCTTCAGTCCTGATTCTGCCAAAGCTCTTGCTATATGTTCGCATGCGTCCGGTTTTTCTGCTATTATTATTGTTGCCATCTGTTCACCGCTTTAGTTAATTATAAAAAGAAATTTATAAGTTTATCATGATAAAATTTTGATAAGCGATAGCAGTTTCGCTGCTATTGTTATAATCTCTGTGATAATTGAAGTTAGCAGATTTACTATTTTTTCAAGCCATGATGGAACAGGCATGCCAAGAAAACTTAAGATTGCGATAGCAAGGAAAATTAAAAATATTTTTTTCATATAAGAAATTAACATTCAAATATAAAATATTTTAGTTGCGTTGCCTGTTTAAAGCATGATAAATAAACTGCACATACATAGGAGAAGGTTTGTTTGGTCTTGACCTGAATTCAGGATGCGATTGCGTGGCTATGTGGCAGCTGTTTTTTGGAACTTCAAAAAATTCCATTAGTTCCTGTTTATCTTTTCTTATATGCTTGCCTGCGAAAACCATTCCGTTTTCTTCAAGAATTTTTACGAATTTTGGGTTAACTTCATATCTGTGCCTATGCCTCTCTATCACGGCAGGCTCTTCTACGTATAACATTGAATCAGGGTTTTCATTTTTCAGTTTTCTTATAATTTTCATGTCTTCTTCAAGCCTGCCTGTTTTTTCATACCAATTTAGTATTTCGCTTTTCTTCATGTTGGCAACATAATTTCCAAGCCTTTGCGTTCCTCCATAGTTTTCATTCTTCAATATATCTATCTGGCTCGGCATTATATCTATTACAGGGTGTTTTGTATCTGGGTTTGTTTCTGTGGTGTCGGCGTCAGTCAGCCCGCACACATTTCTTGCAAACTCTATTACGCCAAGTTGCATGCCAAAACACAAGCCTAAGAAAGGTATGTTATTTTCGCGCGCTGTTTTTATTGCGAATATTTTTTCATCTGCTCCTGATTTTCCATAACCGCCCGGCACAACTATTCCGTCAAATTTCAAAAGAAAACTTTTCGGGTCTTGCATTTTCTTTAAATCTCCTGTGAAAACTCTTGTTATGTTTACATCCGCTCCCAAATAAACTCCCGCATGTTTTAATGCCTCTTCCACGGATACGTATGCATCAGAATGTTCATGTTTTATTTCGGTTTCTTTGTATTTGTAGTATTTTCCTATAATTGCTATGTTGACTTTTTTGTCTAAATTCTTGTACACATAACTTTTCAGGTCTTCCATATCCGTTTTTCTTGGCTCCATCTTAAATTCTTTCAAAATCTTTTCGCCAAGGTTTTGTTTTTCAAACTCCAAAGGAAGTTCGTATACGCATTTCACATCAGGGTCTTCAATTATTTTTTCCGGCATAACGCCGCACAGTATGGATAGTTTTTCCTTTCTTAACTTATCTATTGTGCCTCTGACTATCAGAAAGTCAGGATTCCAAAATTCTTTCAATGCTTTTACAGAATGTTGCGCAGGTTTGGTTTTCTGTTCGCCTACGGCTTCGTTGTACGGCAAGGCAACTACATGAACTGTAACAATATCTTCACCCTCAACTTTCATTTCTCCCAAGGCTTTCATGAAAATTCTATTTTCTTCATCTCCCACAGTGCCGCCTATTTCTATTATCATGAAGTCTGCGCCTTCATTTTCATAAACATTTCTCACTCTTCTTTTAACCTCATTTGAGATATGCGGAAACAGCTGAACTGTTTTTCCTTCATATTTCAGTTTTCTTTCATCCTGAATTACTGAAGAATATACTTTTCCTGTTGTTATGTTGTTTTCTTTGCCGACATCAATGTCCATAATTCTTTCGTAGTGTCCAAAGTCCATATCTATTTCTCCTCCATCTTTGGTAACAAAAACTTCGCCATGCTCATAAGGGTTAAGGTTCCCGGCATCATAATTTATGTAGGGGTCAATTTTCATTGCAGTAACTGTAAAACCCTTTGATTTTAATATTCTTCCTATAGAAGCAGCGGCTACACCTTTTCCAAGTCCGGAATATACCCCCCCTGTTACAACCACGATTTTTGGTTTCTTTAAAGGCATAATATTCTCTAATTTTTATCTTTTATAAATTTATAATTCAACAAGAAAAAAATTTAAAATATTTAAGCATTATTAACCAAATAGAGTGTGTGCCCACATCTGAAGTTGCATTGTAGACGTTCAACGTAAATGTGCACTTCTGGTTATCAAAGGTTGTTTTTATTGAAATTTGAGTTTTAAAATATCCTTTTCAATAGTTGCGTCGTTTGTGTTAACTTCTATCTGCAATTCAGATGATGTTTTTCTTAAAAAAACATCTGTGCCGTATGCGTGATAATATCCGTTGAGGTTGGTCTGTTCAATGTTGTATTTTTCAAGCAAAGACAGTATTTTTTGCTCTTTATTTTTTGGCAGATATAACTTAGTCATTTTATCACCCTATTTTTTTTAAGCCGTTCATGTATGGCCGAAGAACTTCTGGAATAAGCACAGAACCGTCTTCTTGCTGATAATTTTCTATTATTGCAATCATAACGCGGCTTGTAGCAATTGCTGTGCTGTTTAGAGTGTGGACAAAACCTGATGGCGGCGCTCCTTCTTTTTCCCTGTATTTTATGTTTAGTCTTCTTGCCTGATAATCAGTGCAGTTTGAGTTTGAGCCGATTTCCCTGTAGTTGCCGTCAGCCATCAAAAATTCAGTGTCATATTTTTTTGCTGCCACAATTCCTATATCCCCTGTGCAAACATTCACGACCCTGTAGGGTATTTTCAGGCTCCTGAAAATTTCTTCGCAGTTTTCCTGAAGTTCTTCATGAAATTTCCATGAGTCTTCCGGCAATGAAAATATAAATTGTTCTACTTTGTTGAATTGGTGCATTCTGAAAAGACCTTTTGTATATTTGCCATGCGAACCAACCTCTTTTCTGAAGCAAGGGCTTATGCCTATAAATTTCAGCGGCAATTCCTCTTTCAGCAGGGTTTCATTCATGAACATTGATGCAATAGGATGTTCTGAGGTTGAAATTAATCTCAGATTTTCACCTTCTATTTTATACTGCACTGTTTCAAATTCTTCCAAATCAGTAACGCCTTCATAAGCTTCGGTCCTCATCATGTATGGAGGCTCTATTAGTGTAAAACCTTTTTTCATAAGAAAGTCAATTGCATATTTCTGCAATGCGTAATCCAGCATTACAAGTTCCTTTTTAAGGTAGTAAAACCCGTGCCCTGCTACTTTGTTTGCTCTTTCCTGGTCTATTAAGCCAAGGTTTTTTAATATTGTCAAATGGTCTTTTTTAGGGTTGTCTGGAAAAGTTCCCCATCTTTTAATCTCAACGTTTTCTGAATCATCTTTTCCTATTGGCACGCTTTCGTGAAGAATGTTTGGAAGACGCATTAATATGAAGCGTATTTTTTCTTTGTATAAATCAAGCTTTTTTTCTGATTCTTTTATTTCGTTTGCCAGTTCAGAGCTTCTTCTGATTTCTTCTTCTGCATCCTTTCCCTGTTTCTTTAATTTTATAATCTCTTCTGAAATTCTGTTTCTTTCTGTTTTTAGTTTCTGCACATCTGTTGTTAGATTTCTCCATTTTTTATCCATTTCTATCAGTTCTTCAAACATTTTTTGCTTTTCAGCATCGCCTCTTTTTTTGAGGTTCTCTCTTATTATGTCAGGGTTTTCTCGCACCAATTTTATGTCAATCATACTTTCACCTTGTTATTTTTGCTTCTTTGTAAACATCCAAGAGTTTTTTGTTTGCAGGTTTTTCAAAATATTTTCTTATGGGTTCTATTATCTTGTTAAGTTCCTTCGCAACAGCAGATTTCAAATCCATAGGATGCAGTTTGCCTTCTCTGTAAGTTTTTTCCAATTCATTGTAATTTTCAAATTCTATGTTTCCTCCAAACTTTTCAGGCCTTTCTATTTCAAGGACATTCTTTTTATTGAATATCACGTATTTTGCTATTTCAAGGACAGGATTCATTTCTGTCTGCCTTTCAGGGCACCATGCCTTTTTTAGTTTGTTTTTTATTTCTTCTTCCGTGTCATGAATGAATATGGCAGTCCATGGCTTTGACTTGCTCATTTTCATTGCTTCAACCTGTTCAAGTTTGTTTTTTCCTGCGGTGTTTTCAGGCTGAGATAATCCCATTAGCAGATGTTGATGTATGGGTATTGGCGGCTTTAATCCCAACTTTGGAAATATTTCTCTTGCGAGCACATGTATTTTTCTTTGGTCTGTTCCTCCATGCGGGACATCAGCGTTCATGTGTTTTATGTCAATTGCCTGCATTGGAGGATAAAGATATTGAGCAAAGTCAAGTTTTTCTCCTTCGCTTCTTCCCATTATTGTCAGGCATCGCGAATTTCTGGAAAGCGTTATTTTCAGCGAAAACCTGACAACATCTTTCCAATATTCGTCGTTATTATGGTAAAGGTCAGAACCATGAACTACTTTCACGCCCGGGCAGAAGAATTTGAAGGCAGCTTCATAATATTTTGAAGCCTTTTTTATTTTTTCCCAGTCTCCGCCAAGTTTTCTGTTAAGTATTGAATGCCAGTCTGCAAGGAATACTTGGCATTTAAACCCGGCTTTTATCAAGTCGTTTATTTTTGAACCGCTTACTATTAAAGTGCCTATATGCAGTTTGCCGCTTATTTCAAAGCCCTGGTAATGTATTGGATGGTCTTTGGTTTCAAGAAGCGTTCTTAGTTCTTCTTTAGTTATAATTTCTTCTGTAGGTTCCTTCAAAACCAGTTCCATCTTTTTTTCAATGTCCATAGAACCACATAAATAGTTGGAAGCATGAATATATTAATTTGATAGCAGGCATGTAAACTATTTAAATATATAAGTTAATCAAGTTTTATGAATTTCAGGTGTTTGGGAGGATTTGGAGAAGTTGGAAGAAACGGAGTTTTGCTTGATACTGGTTCTGAAAGGATACTTTTTGATTATGGCATAAAGACTGAAGAAAGCGAAATACCGTTGAAGGCAGGGAAAGTTGATGGCACGCTTCTTACTCACCCGCACCTTGACCATAGCGGAGTAGTTCCGACAATAAAAGCTCCTATATATTCTACGGCTGCGTCGCTTGACCAGGCAAGGCTGTTGCTTAAAGACAGCATAAAAGTTGCAAGACTAAACAAAAAACCAGAGTTTTTTTCAGAGCGTGATATTAAAAATATGCGCGAGAACAGAGTTACTTACGGACAGCAGTTTGAAATAGGCAACAGTTTAATTGATGTTTATGATGCTGGTCATGTTCCTGGTTCTGCAGGGTTTTTGGTGGAGGCAGGGGGAAAAAGGATATTTTATACAGGAGATTATAAAATGAGTGCTACGCGCCTTCTTAATGGGGCAAGATTTGACTTAGGCGATATTGATATTTTGTTTACAGAATCCACTTATTCAAACAGGGAACATGCTGACAGAAGCAAAACAGAAAAAAGGCTCAAGGAAATAATAGAACAAACTCTTGCGAATGACGGCATTGTGCTTATTCCTGTTTTTGCTGTTGGAAGGGCGGCTGAGTTGCTTATGGTTATTGACAGTTTTAAAATAGATGCGCCAAAATATCTGGACGGTATGGCAAAGGAAGCTACTGAGATAGCATTGCGATACCCTGAAATGTTAAGAGACCATAAGGCTCTTGAGAAGGCAGTTGAACATGTAATACCGTTGTATACGAATAAAGACAGGCAGATGGCTATTAAAAGACCTTCTATTATTATTTCCACTTCAGGCATGCTGACAGGAGGTCCTGTTTCGCATTTTATTAAAAAATTATATAAAAATGAAAAATGTTCCATTGCTTTTACCGGGTTTCAGGTTCAGGGAACACCGGGCAGGGTTTTAATAGAAACCGGTCATTATGTAAAGGAAGATGAGGATATTGACTTGGAAGTTAAGATGAATATTAATTATCTTGATTTTTCAGCACATTCGGGCAGAAGCGAACTTATAAAGTTTATTAAGAAAACCAACCCGGGAAAGGTTGTATGCATGCATGGGGACAGATGCGAAGATTTTGCTTTAGAATTGCAGGAAATGGGTTTTGATGCAATTGCTCCAAAGAATGGAGATAATATATCTATATAAAGAAAAATATAAAAATAACCTTTAAAATATAAAGTAAATATGAAAAAAATTATTTTTATTTTTGTTTTGTTTTTATTAACTTCTTCTATTGTTTATGCGGAGATGGATTTTGCTTTGAAAGATGCAACAGATGTGAACAGTGCGATAGTTAAAAGTGATGCGTCTTCTGTGGCAGGCAGCAGAGAAGTTCCTGCTGGAATCAAGCCTATTGAGTCAGATACAGGGAATATAAAACCTGGTACAGACATAGAAATTCCCGGGCAAGATGTTTCTGATTCAATTGCGAATATATCAGATAATAAGTCCGCAAAATATAGAAAGGCAAGAAATGTTTTGCATGCAGTAAAAAACTATAAGGCGGTAAGGAAAAAATTGAATATAAGAAATGTTACAGGCAAATACAGAAACTCAAAAATAATGCAAAACAACAGAAGCATGATAAGTGCTGAGATACTTGCTGTTATTAATGAAAGTTTAAGAGACAAGAACAATTACAGTTCTGCTGGAGGATATGGAGTTCATAAAGTTACAAAGAGAAATATTACTGAGGAAAATAGAAGTTTGGCAGGCAGAATTATAGAGAAGTTAGAAAATATTCTGCCAAAGAACAATTCCAATATTGTCAGGTTTGGATATAGGCGTGAATTAGTCAGGAAGCAAAAACCATATGTTGTTATTATGGAAACAAAACCTTTATGTTATATAAATGTTAGTTTCAAGGAGATAAAAAACATAAAAACAGAGAAACGTGTTTTTAGAATAGCGAAAATCAGCAGGGAGAATATAACAAAGTTGTTGTCCAGCGATTGCGTAATAAAAGTGTCTGATAAAAAAGGGCTTAAAACATTTATAAAATATGCGAAGGAAAGAATAAGAAATGAAACAAAAATCAGAATTTCTAAAATGAAGTTAAATAAAACAACAAAGGATGCTCTTTATGAACATATAGAGAAAATAGCAAAAAACTTAACAGTTCAGAAGGATAAAGTTTCGCCACTACAGTCTTTTGTTACTCCAAACAATTCTGATATTGTTAAATTATCTGATGGGTTGACAATTGAACAGATTTATAAAAAGGCTTCAGATTGGGTCTGGATGTCTGATATGACATTAAACAAAGTTCCTGAGAAATGGCTGTATCCGGAAGAGTTTTTAGTTAAAACGCCTTATATGGACACAAACCCGCTTTCGGTTTCTGTGAGCGACTGCGAGGAACAGGCAAATACTCTGGCTTCTATGCTAAGGACAATACTTCCTGCTGAGAAAGTGAGGGTTGCTCTTGGAGAAGTTGATTTTGGTTCAGGACCTACCGGACATGCTTGGGTTGAGATTCTTGAAGATGATGGCTGGGTTGTTTTAGACCCGACAAACGGACCTTTTTATGATGATGAGGAAAAAAAGCTTATTACGAGAGATGAACTGCCTTTTGATTATTGGAAGTATCATGAATATCCTGTTGTAAAAGTATGGGCGTATTATAATGACAAATATTATAATGGAAATCTTATAGGAGCAACAGGTACTGTTAATAATGCTCCGCAAAACTGGAATGTGTCATATAAACAGCTTTTTGATGAAGATGTAAACAAGACATTTATGGAAGCGGCTGTTGTGCCAATGGTAAATTGGACAATTTTGGCTATTGTTTTTATATTGGGATTTGTTTTCTTCATATTTATAGTAATTGCAAGGGCTGCGCAAAGAAATTTATAATGTTTTGCTTTTATTTCTTATTATGATTGAGATTGACGGTTCGGAAGGAGAAGGCGGCGGGCAAATAGTTCGCACATCTATAGGTTTATCCGCGATAACAGGGAAGTCTGTTCGCATATGCAATATCAGGGCTGGGAGGTGCAATCCGGGATTGCAGCCGCAGCATATTACAGGAATAAGAGCATGCGCAAAAATTTGCGGCGCTGAAGTAGTCGGGGATGAAAGAGGATGCACGGAGATAATTTTTAAGCCAGGAAAAATCAGAGGAGGGAATTATAAATTTGATGTGGGTACAGCAGGAGCAATTTCTCTTGTTTTACAAACGCTTGTTTTGCCTTCAATACATGCTGACGCGGAAATCAACATGGAGATAACAGGAGGAACTCATGTGAGATGGTCTCCTTCTTATGATTACTTTCAGCATATTTTCTGCGATTTTTTAAAGAAAGTAGGCATTGAGATTTTTGTTGAAATAGGACAGTATGGTTTTTATCCAAAAGGAGGCGGAAAAGTTTTTGTGAATATCAAACCATGCAAAGAATTTAAAAAGTTAGATTTGATAGAAAGAGGAGAATTTAAGAGAATTGATGCATGGAGCATTGCTTCTGAGAATTTAAAAAAGGCAAATGTTGCGGAAAGGCAGGTTAAGGGAGCGAAAAATTTTCTGAATGAAAAATTTGAGAATGAGAATATTTTGTATGTGCCGTCAAAATCAACAGGCTCAGCTATTCATATTCACGCGCATTATGAAAACTGCAAAATTGGAGCATCCAGTCTTGGGGAGATTGGCAAACCTGCAGAAGCAGTTGGAAAAGAGTGCGCAGAGCTTTTTAAAAAACAGATTAATTCAGATGCCTGTCTGGATGAGTGGATGGCTGACCAGATTCTGCCTTATCTTGCCTTTGCTACAGGAAGAGTTTCTGTTTCAGAAGTCACAAAACATTGTTTGACAAATATATGGGTAATAGAAAAATTCCTGCCAGTTAAATTTAAAATTCATGGAAATCTCGGAGAACAAGGAATAATAGAAGTTGTTAGCAATAATCATAGATTTTAAAACCCATTTTTCTTATTAAATTATCATTTCTTAATATTAGAAATGAATCTTTTGCACTCTCGGATTTTCCAAAAATTTTTTTGTAAACCGAATTGTCTAGAAGCATAATGCTCTCTGTATTTCCATATGTTTTTATTTCTGCGCCTATTGACCCTATAAATATTCCGTTTTTCTGCATCCATACAGGAGTGCCGCTGTAATAGATGTCCAGAGAAGGATATATTTGTTTCAACAATTCAAAATGGTCAGATAAGGGTATTATTGCATCTGCTGTTTCTTCAGACAGTTTGGTTGGATATACTTTAAAGGGTTTCTGAAGATATGACTTTGAAAAAACATTCAGGTCTGACATGTTTGATTATAAAAAAACAAAAACTTATATGCTTTGTTATTCCGGCTTGATTTCCCTGAACTTTTTCTTTGGTTCAACCTTTTTCATTGTTACTGTCAATACGCCGTTCTCAAACTTTGCCTTTACTTTGTCAGGGTTGATTTCAACAGGCAGACTAACAACGCGCCTTGCAGAGCCATAACTCCTTTCCTGTCTGTAGAAGTTTTTTTCCTTTACAATGCTCTCTTTCTTCTTTTCTGCTGCAATTTCCATTGTGTTTTCTGTTATTTTCAGTTTGATGTCTTCTTTGTTGAATCCAGGAAGGTCGGCTTTTGCTATAAGTTCATTGTCAGTTTCTGCCAAGTCAATGGGTATTCCTCTAAGGAACTTGTGTTTTAATCCAAAAGGCGTTTCCATAGCTCTTGCAAAACTGTAACTTAGCGGGCGTTCCCACATGTCTTTCATCATTTTATGTATCTGTTCTTCCATTTTCATAAGATTCTGGAATGGCTCATCCATATTCTCAAACCACAAAGGAAGCTTTTTGTTTTCATTGTTTTTCTTCTTTGGCATATACATCACCTATTAGTATGTATATACATGCCAACTTATAAAGTTTAGTGTTTAAAAACATGTTTTAAATATACTCTTTCATTCTCTCAAAGAATCCTTTTTCAACTTTTACTTCCCTGCCTCCGAACTCTCTCAGAAGTTGTTTCTGCCTTTTTGTAAGATGTTTTGGAATTTCAACCACAATTTTTACAAGCTGGTCCCCGCCGTTAATGCCTTGGCCGCGCAGTCTGAAGATTGTGTGGCTTTGCGTGCCCGGCGGAATTCTTAGTTTTGCTTTGCCTGTCATTGTTGGAACTTCAATTTCATCTCCAAGAGCTGCCTGCACCATGCTTATTGTGAGTTTGCAGAACAAATCATTGTCATATCTTTCAAATACTTTATGCGGTTTGATATGCACAACAACAAACAAATCTCCATATACGCCGTTAAGAAAACTGCCTCCATCCTGAATTCTTAAGAATTGGCCGTCTTCAATTCCTTTTGGTATAATAATTTCAAGTTTCCTCTTCTTTTTTACTCTGCCTGTGCCTCTGCATTCATTGCATTTGTGTTCTGCAATTCTTCCTGAACCATTGCATTCTTTGCATACCGATATATTCACAAACTGCGCAAATCCCATTCTTCTAATATTTTTTTGTTCTCCTGTTCCTCCGCATCTTCTGCATGTTTTCAACCTTCCTTTGGCGCCAGAGCCATTGCATGAACTGCATTTTTCATATCTGTCTATGAATATTGTTTTTGTTGTTCCGTGAAAAACCTCTTCTAATGTTATATCAATATCAAACTTGATGTCTTCTCCAGATTTTTTGCCTTGCCCTGAAAACATGTTGAATATGTCATCAAACATTGTTCCTGAAAAAATATCTTTGAAATTAAACCCTTCAAATCCGCTGCCAAATCCCTCAAAACCGGAATTTATGCCTGCATGCCCAAACTGGTCATATCTTGCTCTTGATTCAGGGTTTCCCAAAACAGAAAATGCTTCATTGATTTCCTTGAATTTTTCTTCATTTTCCTTTCCTGCAACATCAGGGTGGTATTTTTTTGCAAGTTTCAGGAACGCTTTTTTAATCTCATCCTGAGAAGCATTTCTATCAACTCCAAGAATTTTATAGTAATCCTTTTTCATAATATCACATAAAAACAAAAATAATAAAAAAGATGAAAAATGTCGTTATTTATTTAGAACTTTTATCTTCATCCTCCATTTTGTAGTCGGCATCTACAACTTTTTCATCTGAATCTTTTTTGTCTGACGAACTCTGCGTTGCTGCTGCCTGTTGATATAAAGAGGCTCCTATTTCCTGACTTATTCTGGCAAGATTTTCTGTTTCTGTTTTTATTTTCTGTGTGTCTGTGCCTGCAAGAGCATCTTTCAGGTTTTTTAGCGCTGCTTCTAATTTCTCTTTTTTGTCTTTGTCAAGTTTATCTCCAAGTTCTGAAAGCATTTTTTCTGTTGCATAAGCCATTGAATCCCCGTTGTTTCTTATTTCTGCTTCCTCCTTTCTTTTAGCATCTTCAGCGGCATGTTGTTCAGCATCTTTAATCATTTTATCAATTTCTTCTTTTGAGAGCTTGGTTGATGCTGTTATTGTTATTTTCTGCTCTTTTCCTGTGGCTTTGTCTTTTGCGCTCACATTAAGTATTCCGTTTGCGTCAATGTCAAATGTTACTTCTATTTGAGGAACTCCTCTTGGCGCAGGCGGTATTCCTGTAAGATTAAACTGACCAAGGCTTGTATTGTCTGCAGCCATCTGCCTTTCTCCCTGCAACACATGAATTGTTACAGCGGTTTGATTGTCTGCCGCGGTTGAAAAAATCTGGCTTTTTCTTGTTGGTATTGTTGTGTTTCTTTCTATTATTGGCGTGAAAACACCGCCAAGCGTTTCTATACCAAGCGTTAATGGAGTTACATCCAGCAGCACAATGTCTTTTACTTCTCCTGCAAGAACTCCTCCCTGAATAGCGGCTCCCATTGCAACGCATTCCATTGGGTCAATTCCTCTTTCTGCCTTTTTGCCAATAAAGTCCTCTACAAACTTCCGCACAACAGGCATTCTTGTTGGACCGCCTACAAGAATTATTTTGTCAATATCATTCTTTGTCAGTTTTGCATCTGAAATTGCCTGCTCCATAGGATGCCTGCATTTTTCTATGATAGGCATTACTATTTCTTCAAGCTTTGCTCTTGATAATTTCATTACAAGGTGTTTAGGTCCTGATGAATCTGCAGTTATGTATGGCAGATTTATTTCTGTTTCAAGCACAGTGGAAAGCTCTATTTTTGCTTTTTCGGCTGCTTCGCGAACCCTCTGTATTGCCATGCTGTCTGTATTCAAGTCTACGCCTTCTTTAGATTTAAAATCAGAAACTATATAATTTATAAGAGCATCATCCATATCCCTTCCGCCAAGTTGCGTGTCTCCTGATGTTGATTTTACCTCATATACGCCTTCATTCATTTCAAGAATAGTAACATCAAGAGTTCCTCCTCCAAAATCAAACACCATTATTTTTTTGCTTTCTTCTTTTTTGTCAAGTCCATACGCAAGGGCTGCGGCTGTAGGTTCATTTATAATTCTTACAACTTCAAGGCCTGCTATCTCTCCTGCGTCTTTGGTTGCCTGTCTCTGGTTGTCGTTAAAATATGCAGGCACGGTTATTACGGCTTTTTTTATCTTTTCTCCAAGAAATTCCTCTGCATCTCTCTTTATTTTTTGCAGAATAAAAGCCGATATTTGTTGAGGAGTGTATTCCTTTCCGTCTATTTTATATTTATAGTCTGTTCCCATATTTCGTTTTGCAGCCATTATTGTTCGTTCCGGATTTGAAGCGGCCTGGCGTCTTGCAGGTTCTCCTACAAGCAGTTGGCCGTCTTTTGTGAAGGCAACCACTGAAGGAAACATTTTTCCTGCTACTGTTGCTCCTTCAGCGCTTGGAATTATAGTAGGTCTGCCACCCATTATAACCGCGGCTTGAGAGTTGGTTGTTCCTAAGTCAATGCCAATAATTTTTTCTTTTGCCATAAAAATCACCTTGACAATAAATTTTTGAAGCAGTGAATATTATTTCTTGCCTTTTCCTACTTTTACTTTGCTGTGGCGAATCACTATTCCATTGAGCATATATCCTTTCTGAAGTTCTTCTATTATTTTGCCTTCTTCGCCTTCCGTCTGCATGACAGCTTCATGATAATAATGGTCAAATGCATCTCCTGTTTTTATCTGTTCCAAACCATGAGATTTCAGTATTTTCATTAATTTTTCCAGCAGATTTTCAATGCCTTTGTCTTTGGTTTTTGCAACTGCCGCTTCCATATCATCAATAAACGGCAATAAATCCATAATCAGGTTTTTGCATGCAAGTTTTGCGGAGATGTCTCTTTGTTTGTCTATATGTTTTTTATAGTTCTCAAAATCAGCCTGCAGGTATTTTATTCTTGTTTCTAATTCCTTTATCTTTGCTTCTTGCTTGTTTTTTTCCTCTTTCTTGTTTGCATCATTTTTTTCGCTCATTTAATCACAGTAAGTATGTATATACATACCAACTATTTAAATTTATTGGTGAGTTTTCGGATTATCTCTTTTTTCAGCAAATCAATGCCTTCTTTTGTTTCGCATGAAACAGAGAATTTTTTTATGCCAAGGTTCGGGATTCTTTTGCTGGCTATATCTATTTTGTTTTCAACAACAATTATTTCTTTATTGAACAACTTTTTTATTTTCTTGAACAGCGATATCTGTTTATCAATGCTTCCTGCAATTTCGCTTGCATCAAAAACAAAAATCACTATGTCTGCAAGACGTTTAAGCACTGCTATTCCCTGCATTTCTATTTTATTATGGTTTTCCCTGTCCAAAAACCCGGGAGTGTCTATTATCTGTATTGGCTGCTTTGAGGAGTCTTCTATATTGCCTTTTCTTCTGTTAATAAAGCCAAGAAGAATGCCTTTTGTTGTGAATGGATAAGGCTGAACCTTTGCTTTTGAGCCTGTAAGGGCATTCATTAATGAACTCTTTCCTGTGTTTGGCAGTCCGGCAAGAACGGCTGTAGGCGCATCTTCAAAATCCGGAAGTTTTTTTAGCATCAGTAAAGGTTCCAGTTTTTTGCTGTTTTTTTCAAATCTTTTGATTAATGATTTAACCCTGCCATAGAACTGCATTCTTGCCATTCTGAAATCCTGTGTATGTCTTGCCTTTTTTAGTTTGTCCAAATAGAACATTTGCAACTGTTTGACTTTGTTGGCAGTCCATTTCATTTCTTTCTTTGCATTATTCAGATCCTTTTCTGATATGAATATGTTCAATATTTCTTTGTATATTTCCGGCAGTTTTGATGCATCTGGCAGAGATTTAACGCATGCCATTATAGAAGAATGAACATAAGAACCAACGGTTTTTATTCTTATTCCTTCTTTCTGCCTTGCTTTTTCAATAACTTCTGCCTTTATGTCAGCCTTTTTAACAGTTCTTGAAGCCATGGAAAATGCCAAATCTGTCAGATTTCTCTTTAACATAATTTTGTTGAAGGGGTTTTTCATAATTAGTGTTGCAAATAAAAGCTTAAAAAAGATTGCGAGTGTCAAATTTTGCAGAAATAGCCCATATTTTTATAATAGGTTCTATATAAATGTAATGGAAAGATATAACGGCGTTATAAAATTTCGTTGTATTTAAATATGTTTATTATTATTGGAATTTTGAGGTGATTTAATGGAAGATGAAAACATGAATGAAGGCAATGAAGAAACTTCAGAAGAAACAGAAGAGGAAACTTCTGAAGAAGCAAGTGAAGAATAAAATATTCTTCACTTTTTTAATTTTTTTTAATTTATGTTCTGATATCTCTATATTCCTGCGGCTATAAATTTATAAGTTAATTCTTCTATTTTTTTGACATGTTTATGAAAGGCTCAAGACGGCATGAAAATGCAGATATTACGTCAAAGACAAGGCATATGTTTGAAGAGCATGTATGCCAGGGAGGAATATGTTCTGTCTGCATGATGGAAGGCAACTGCGAAATAGGGCTAAAAGCCAAGACAGGAAGGACAATTTTTCCAAATCCGTTTGGCGTTGCTAATTTTGGAAGCGAAAAAAGAGTGCCCAATATTGAAGATATTCAAATATTGCCTGAATTATACGGTGATTCTATTAATTTTGTTGATGTTTCAACTGAAGTAAAGATAGGTTCATTGAGATTTTCCGCCCCTGTTTTTATCGGTGCTATGGGTTCTACCAAAGTGGCGCATATAAGAGGGGCTATGATGTCAGAAGGCGCGGCAAAGGCAGGGATAGGCATTGTAATAGGAGAAAATGTTCTTGCGACATACGGAAAGTCAGGGCTTAAAGAAAGAATAAAACCGTTTTTTGATAATTATGAAAAATATGGCGCTTTGATTTTGCAGGGAAATGCTGAAGATATAAAACAAGGCATATTTGAAGTGGCTATTGATTATGGCGCACATGCAATAGAAGTAAAATTAGGTCAAGGCGCTAAACAAGGGCTTGGAGGCGAAATAAGGTTTGAAGGCGAGAAACAGGCGGAAAAATATAAAGAACTTGGCTATATTGTGATAGAAAACAATGATGGAAGTTATCAGAGGCATGTAATGCCTGGTTCGCTTTCCTATAAAGAACTCAAGGATAATCTCGTGAAATATTCAGAAACAGGATTGCCGATATGGATTAAAACCGGGTTTGGTGTTGGAATAACCAAACTAATTTCAGATTTGCAGAAGATTAAGAAGGAGCAGGGAGTGAAAATAGAATGCTTAACTATAGACGGATATGGAGGCGGAACAGGAATGAGCCCCTGGTTGGTTATGAATGAGATGTCACTGCCTTCCGGAGCGGTTTTTTCTGCTCTCAAGAAAAAGCCGGATTTTGATATTCTGCTTGCTGGCGGTTATAATAACGGCATTGATATTGGCAAGGCAATGATGCTCGGTGCATCAGGAGTTAGCATGGGCAGGCCGTTTTTAATTGCTGCAAATTGCGCAAAATCTGAAGGAGTAGTAAATTATGTTGAAGCTCTAAAAGAGGAACTTCGGGTGCTGTGCGCAACCCAGAAAGTGGAATCAGTGGCAGGTCTTGTTGGCAAAAGGAAAAATCTGTACCCATTATCAAAAGAGGCTGCGGATTTATTTGGTTTAGACAGGAAAATCAAATAAGAACCTTTTTCTATAATTATTTATAAAAGGTAAAAACATATTAAGTGGTAAGATATTCTAAAATTATAGGTGAATTGATTGAAGTTGAAACATTTTATAAAAAAATACTGGTTTTTGGCAGTTTTGTTAATAATTTTCCTGTTCTCATTTTATATTCGCGCAATGAATAATGTGCCTGACAGAATACTTTCTTTTGACCCTGTTTTCCAGTATAGGTTCACAAAATATCTGGTTGATTTTGGGCATCTTCCTGCATGGGATGAACTGACTTATTATGTTGGAAGGAGAATTTCTCCATTAAACAATCCTCCATTAATGTGGTATCTTACTGCATTTGCTTATTTGTTAGTTAAAAGTTCTATAACTCTAAAAACGCTTGCTGCATTTATGGGAGCATTTTTAGGCGCATTAATAACAATTCCTGCATTTCTGCTTGGCAGGGAATTGTCAAACAAGTATGGCGGCTTGATGGCGGCAATGCTTGTTGGAACAGCACCGCAAATATTGGTAAGAACATTTGGCGCGTCCTTTGATACAGACCAGATTGTTTTGTTTTTCATTTTATTGACAAGTTATCTTGGCATATATGCATTAAGAAAGCAGACAATAGGCAGTGTTGCTCTTGCCGTGTTAGGTTTTTCAATGTTTATGATGACATGGGGAATGTTCTGGTATCCGTTTTTTATTGTATTGGCATCTGCAATAGTTTATTATACTCTTCATTTTTTGATAAAACGCAAGGTTGATTTAAATTCAACAATTCGTTCATTGATAGTGTTGGTGTCTATTGCTATAGGCATAATTCTTGTTGGCGTAGTTCTGCGGGCAAATCCCATAGGGGCTTTGCTGTCTCTTATTGGGTTTGCCCGGAAAGCAGAAGCATGGATTGTCAATATTTCAATAGCCGAGCTTCAACCATTTAATATTTTCAACTGGCAGGGATGGATGCTTGCAATGGGAAAGTTCAGCATAGGCATGCCTGCAGTAGATAACTTGATATTGCTGGTGTTCTTCTCGTTAATAGGATTTGGTTTGTGGGCTACATATAGGAAGAATCTTTTCAAAACATCAGTTATACTTGCCATATTCTTTGTTGCTGTTTATACAACCTTCCGTGGAATCAGGTTTACTGAGTTTTCATCTGCGCTTTTCATTGTTATAGTTAGTGCTGGTTTTGGATATTTTTTTGAATACTCTAAAAGGGACAGGTTCCTGAAAATTTTTTCAACAGGGTTGTGTTTTGCGTTAGTGTTTTTGGCGGTAAGTTTAGGGCATCTGCTTGGACAGAATCTTGGACCTGACATGAATAGCAACTGGGATTCTGCATGGGCATTCTTAAGAACAACCCCTGAGAACTCGCTTGTAGGCACATGGTGGGACCCGGGACACATGATAACAGGTCTGGCTGAAAGACGGGTTGTAGCAGACGGAGCGCACTGCGGTTTTGACTGCATGTACACAATAAACGACAGGATTGTTGATTTAGGAAAGATATTTGCAACGTCAGATGAAAATGTATCTCTTAAGTTGATAAGAAAATATCAGGGCACTTCTCCAAAGGTTTATTGGATTGCGTCTGATGACTTAATAGGAAAATTCAGGTGGCTTCAGTTCTTTGGAACAGGCTGCGATGGAACAGGGCAATATACGCCTGATGGTCAGAGGAAATGCCCGCTTTATTATCAGATTCCGCAATCTTACATGAGATATGCGCCTAACGGAGAAGTTGGTATAAGGTATTATTCAAATTTGATTGAAATTAACGGAAAGATTCCAATAGTGCTTTATACTCAAAACGGAAATGCATATCCTTTTAAAGAGACAATCTACTATGAAAACGGCGGAGTAAAAATCCTTTCGCTTTCTGAATCAGAGGCAGATGTTCTTGCGAAAGAGATATCATCAGTAGTAAATCAACTTGGATTTAGAATGTTGAACGATACAGTTCAATTAACTGCATATGTGCCTGAAGATTATTCGTATGTTGTATTGATACCTCCGCAATTGAGGAACAGCGTGTTTACAAAAATGTTCTTTTTGGAAGGCAATGGATTGAAAAACTTCAAGCAGGTTTTCAGGAACAATCAGGTAAAAATATATGAAGTTGTTGGTCTTGAGAAGTATAATAAGAGATTAGAGTGAGAGAATGCAAATATCAGAAAAAATCCACACATTAAATGAAATGAAAAAGATAGATGAAATTTCAAGAGAAAAACAAAATAAAGGCATAGTTTCTTTACGTGGAAAAATTGTAAGAAGATTTATTATTGGAAAACATTTGGATGTTGGATGCAACAGCCATTTCTTTTTTGAAGAAATCAAGACAGAAAACACAGTTGGATTAGATAAATTTATAGATGATAGAAAGTGGCTGGAAAGTGCGGGGGGGGGAAGTTGAACTGATTTGTTCAGATGCCGAAGAAATGGCAATAAAAGATAATTCTTTTGACTGCATAACTGCAGGAGAACTTATAGAGCATTTAGAGAATCCAGAGAAATTTATCAAAGAATGCAAAAGAATTCTTAAACAAGGCGGGGTTTTGATAATAACAACTCCAAACAAAAAGTCATGGTGGAACAGAATAACGAAAGCATATGAGCATAAGTATCATAAAAACTTATTTGACATAAATTCTATTAAACATTTTTTAATTAAAAACGGTTTTGATATTGCAGATATATTTTTGATACCATATGACAAATACTAAGCCCTTTTGGAAAATTGTTTTTCATAAGAAAGTTTATGAACTATATGTTGCCTAAAATTTTAAGAGAGAATATAATAGTTGTTGCAAAGATATTAAAATAAGGCATTATTTCTTCCTTACCCAACCTAAAATTGTTTTAAATCCGCGCAATGCAAGTTTTGGGTTTTTTGCAATATATGAAATTTGGCTTAATATGTAATTTGGTCTAAAATAAAATTGCTTGTATGCTTCGCTATTGAGTTCTTTTATTTTTTCCTTTGGTATTATGCACTTCATAACAGGTTTGTCTTCAGCGAACTCCCTGAAATCTTTTGTCAGGAGCAGATTATTTTCAAGAACATAATCGTAAAGTTTGCTTCCCGGGAAGGGCGTTAAGAAAGACACTCCAATGATGTCAGGATTTATTTTCTTTGCAGCAGAAATTGTTTCTTTAATATCGTCTTCAGTTTCAACAGGGGCTCCTATTATGAAAAAGCAAAAAGGCGATATCCCAACTTTCCTGCAAAGCTTTACAGCTTCCACAGCTTTTTCTATTGTAATTTTTTTGCCATACCAATCTATAATCTTCTGCGTTCCTGCTTCAACTCCAAAGCCAATTCTCCAGCATCCTGCCTTTTTCATTTCTCTTAGAAGCTCTTCGTCAACCTGATCAACTCTGCATGAGCAAGACCATTCAAATTTCAGGTTCTTTTGTTTTATTAATCTGCACATTTCCATTATTCGTTCGCGCTTGAAAGTAAAATTGTCATCCACAAAGAAAATGCTTTCAAGATTATATTTTTTTATAAGCGCTTCAATGTCATTTACTATTCTTTCAGCGGAGTGACCTCTCCATATTCTGCCCCAAAAGTTAGTAACAGAACAGTATCTGCAACCGAAAGGGCATCCTCTTGATGAAGAATAGGAAACCCATCTGCCTTTTCTTATATTGCTCGGCGGCGTTTTGTCCTGATAGATTTCTATATTCAGCAAATCATAAGCAGGCATTGGAAGTTTATCAAGATTTTTTATAAATTCTCTGTCTTTGTTATGGATAATTTTTCCGTTTTTCTTCCATGAAATGCCGTCTATTGTTTCAAAATCGTTTTTTCCTGCTTCAATTTTTCTGCAAAGTTCTACCATTGTCTGCTCTCCTTCTCCCCGAACAACAAAATCAAAAACAGAAAGCGCATCTTCCGGGAGAAATGTTGCATGCGAGCCTCCTATTACAAGTTTGATATTCGGTTTTTTGTTTTTAATTTCCTTTGCCAGATTAACTGCTTCAGGATAATTAGGTGTCATTGCAGTAAATCCTGCTATATCCGGAGAAAATGACATAATTTTATTGATATTTTTTTCAATTGCTGCATCCACTATTGCAACTTCTTTGAATCCGTTATTTCTTAGGCAGGATGCTATATAAGCAAGTCCGAGTGGAGGCACTTTTGAAGTTGAAGGAAATCTTTCTGAAGCCGGCGGATTCACGAGAATTATTCTCATAAATCTAAATGGTTTTAATAAATATATAAAAGTAAAACCAAGTTTTTTTATGGAAGTAACAGTTTTAATACCTGCCTACAACGAAGAAAAAAATATAAATGAGGTTATCAGGCGAACAAAAAACGCAGGTTTTACGAATATAGTTGTAGTTGATGACGGCTCCAAAGACAAAACTTTAGATATAGCCCAGAAGAACGGCGTAATGGTTTTGCGGCACAAAAAAAACAAAGGGAAAGGCGAAGCCCTTAAGACAGGATTTGCTTTTCTGTCAGATTCTGACTGCGTTGTTGTTATGGATGCTGACATGCAGTTTGAGCCAGAGGAAATAAGCAAGTTGGCAGAACCAATAAAAAAAGGAGCAGATTTTGTGATGGGTTGCAGAAATTGGAAATTGGTTCCATTCAGGCATAAACTTGGCAATTTTATCTGGCGGACTGCCTTTAATGTTCTTTTCGGCACAAAATTTCGCGATACCAACTGCGGTTTTATAGCATTGTCTAAAAAGGCGCTTAAAACAGTAAAACCTCATGGAGGATATATTATTGAAAATTCAATGCTTGCAAGCGCTGTCAAAAATAAATTAAAAGTTGAACAGGTTCCTGTAACAGTAAATTATCATAATGTATCAAAAGTTCCGAGAGGAATAAAAATGGTTTTGGGCGTTTTATTATTCATAATAAAAGAGGGTTTAAAATACAGGTTAGGACGCTAATAATTCTTTGTAAATCTTTTCAAGGTTGTCAACAAATTTGTTCCATGTAAATTTTTTTGCTGTTTTAATATTTTCCTTTCCCATTTTTTCAGCAAGTTTTGGATTGTCTATTAAGTATTTTATTGCTTTTTTTAAACCTTCTTTGTCTCCATATTCAACTTTAAATCCCTTATAAGGCAGGTCAACAGTGGAGACTATTGCGCACCCGGAAGCCATTGCTTCAAGGATAACAAGCCCAAATGTTTCTGCGAGGGACGGGAGGCAAAAGATAGAAGCATGAGCATACAATTCATAAAGTTCTTTGCCTGTTCTGAATCCGAGAAATTCAACATTGTTGGCTGCTGTTTTTTTGAGTCTTTCCAATTCGCCTTTTCCAACTATTTTGAATTTTATATCAGGCAGTTCTTTTGCAGCGTCAAGCAGAATTTCAAGCCCTTTCTGTTTTGCAAGCCTGCCAACAAATAAAACATATTTCTCCTTTTTTCCGGGATAATAATTTTTATGGTTTATGCCAAGATAATTCACAGTTGTTTTTTCTTTTGGTATTCCTATTTCAATTGCTTGCTTCAAGGCAAAGTCGCTGTAGAAAACAAGTTTGTCATAATCCCTGTTCAGTTGGATTTTCTCCGCGAATTTTGATACCGCGCCAAACAATTTTCCACGCATTTTTGTCCATAAATTTCCATAAACTCCATGAACCATGCATACAACAGGTTTTCCTGTTAGTTTTGCTGCTAAGAATGAAGGAAGGCAGGCGTTGTAATTGTTTGTTTGTATTATGTCAAAATCTTTTGCATATTTTGCTATCCATAAAAATGCGAAATTGAATAAATACCGCGGTATAGGAAGGCGCACTGTTTTTATTCCTTCATAGTCCTTTATTTTCGGGTTTCCTGTTGTCAATACAGTAATATCATAACCGCGTTCTTTAAGCCTTTTTGCATATTCAAAAACAATTTTCTCTCCGCCTCCTGCAAAGTCAGGCATGAACAGTTCATGCGTAATTAATATTCTCATATAATTTACTTTGCAGTTAGTTGTTTTATACTTTAGGAAGAATTAAGGGAAAAGGCAAAACA
>CAZJGC010000009.1:9006-26537 GCA_964545795.1 uncultured archaeon | reverse complement strand
ATTCAATAACAATATCAGGAACCGATGGAGCAACAACAAAGACAACAAACTATGACCTGGCAGTTGTGGTGTCATGGTTCGGTTCATGGTTATACAGGATGCCTGTTACTATAACTTCTATTGCAATGTTAACAGATTATCAGGTTCTTGTAACAGCAGATACCGCTTCATTAATTTCAGCAGGGAAGATGAAATCGGATTGTTCAGATATAAGATTTACAGATTTTACTGGTGTTACTGAGATTTCTCATTGGATTGAACCCGGAACATGCAATTCAGCTTCAACAAGAATATGGGTTAAAGTGCCATCTATTCCAATTCCAGGAACAAAAATCTATATGTATTATGGGAATCCTTCTGCAATTAGCGAGAGCAATGGAACAGCAACATTTGAGTTTTTCAATCTCAGTTCAGTCACGGAAGTTGATCCCAATTCACAGGTGGGCGTTTCTTCTTCAACTATAAGTTGGACTGGTTTGCATCCGATGAACCTGCCTATAGGAACATACACTTACAAGCAGATACAGCCCTTGCAGAATTATATCTATGACTTTGAATACAAGCTGACTGGTGGCGGTTCAAGCGCTGAGAATGACGCGCACGTCTATTTTGCAGGTGTCGGGGATACTGCCGGCTCTGTGTGCGATTCTTCAAACCAGATTGGCGCGTATCTTTATTACGCGCCGCATTGCTGCGGTGCACATCTAAGTCTTGTGCAGAGAACCAATGGAGTAGATGATATCAGCGCTGGGATAGGTATAAACCCCGGAACTCTTTATTACGGCACGATTACCAGGAACGGGACCACTGGAACTCTCTCACTCTATAGCGATGCTTCCCGGACAATCCATATATCAGGCTCTCCTGTAACACTGACTGTAAGCAACGCTTCAATGAACTACGTCCTTCCCATGTCTCAATCATCCAGCGCATCATCTTCTCCCTGCGATACCAGCAATTACTACTATGGAAAGAACAACGGCTGGAGCAGCGGCTTCGTGCAAAATATCCGCGTCCGCAAATACGCCTCCCCAGAGCCAACAGCAAGTGTAGGAGCAGAAGAAGCAAAACCATAGTTGTTTAAGGTCCAGAATTCTTTGATTGGGTTGAAGTTTCACTCAAAAACACTTCTTCCCAACTGATGGTTTATCCGAAGATAAGCCATCTGAATTCAGGATATCCTCAATAAATTTTATTAAATTCAAAATATATTTAAAACTTATGTCTGTTACTGTGTTTGTAGATAAACGCGAGAATAGAAATGTTATATCTGAATTGGAGAGATTATGCAAAACAAAAAAGAAAGTGCTGGATACAGCAGATTATATATGTTCTGAGCGCGTGGCAGTGGAAAGAAAAACTGATTCAGATTTTGTGTCTTCAATAATGGACGGTCGCCTATTCTCCCAGCTTTCAAGAATGAAGGAAATATATGAAAAGCCTGTGCTTTTAATAGAAAGGAATGGGTATCAGTCAGGCATTCATCCAAATTCTATAAGAGGCGCGCTTGCTTCTGTTGCGCTTGATTTTTCCATTCCTATATTATGGTCAGAATCCTTTATAGATACCGCGAATATAATTTTTCAAATTGCAAAACGCGAGCAAAATAACTGCAAAAAAACTTTTCCAATAAGGTCTGGGAAAAAGGCTGCGGCATGTTCTGATGTTCAGGAATTCATAGTTGCAGGACTGCCTGCTGTGAACAGAGTTCTTGCCAAGAGGATGCTTAAGGAGTTTGGCACTTTGTCTGCTCTTTTTTCAAGCAGCATTGATGAGTTTGCAAAAATTAAGGGCATAGGCAGGGTTAAGGCAAAGAAGATTTATGAAATAATTAATTTGCAGTATCCCAAAACAGAGAAAAAATAAAAATTGGAATTGAACGTAAGTTTATTAAGTAGGCAAAATAATAAAAATATAAAACATAATTCTAAGCAGGTATTTATATGAATGTGGAAGATAAAATAAAAAAACTTGAGGAAAAACAGAAAATAATGGGTTTTGAAATAGAAAAAAGGCTTGTTGCTCTTGAACAGGGATTTGAAAACATTGATTTGGCTTTTTCTAGAGGAGCTCTTTCTGAAGAGCAGGAAAAACGCGTGAGTAAAATAGAAGAGAAGCTTGAAACAATAGAGGACCAGTTAATGATACTTAACATAGATATTATAAAACTTAAAGAGGAAATCCAGTCAAGTGTGCCATGCGAAGGCAAAGGAGGAGTTAAGGATATTATAATCCAGAACAGGCGCTTGAATGAAATTGAAAACATGATAAAGAATTTAGAAGCCAATATGTCAAAGGGTCATGCGAAGATTGTTGGAGATGCTGATTTAAGGCAGGAGTTTGAGTCATTCAAACAGGAGACCGAGGAAAATATTGAGATAATAGTTGAGTCAATAAAGAAAATATTAACAAAAATTAAGTGATGGTTTAAATGAATAAAAAAGTGCTTGAGTTGCAGGAGATTATTGATGAGTTTGAGAAGAAGTATAGTCCAGCAGGCAAGAAAAAAGAAAAAAAGAAAGTTGATATTAAAAAAGAGTTGAGTGCTGCAAAAGAGTTGTCTTTGCTTTCAAAAAGAGTGTTTGATATTGAAGAGAAGGTTGAACATATTCCAGAAACAGGTAGTGCGAAATTAAGAGAAGAGTTAGATAATATTAAACGTGTTTTGGATGAACTTGTTAAGGATTATGACAAAAAAATTGAGGAAATCAGAAATATTGCTGGGTCGCATATTTCAGATAAGAGCATTATGCCTGAAGTAAAACAAATTCAGGACAGGCTTAATAAACTGGATGAGGAAATAAAATCATTAAGGTCTGAGGGTAAAAGTTTCATAAAGGAATCTGTTAGCGAAATTCTAAAAACCAGCAATGCTGATGCATTATCGTCTGTGAAGGATATAAAGAAGAATATAGAGGAATTGGAGAAAAAGTGCTCTGATGCAATAAATAAAAACAATAAACGCATAGAAGAGGCAGAGGATGGTATTGAAAAAATTAATAAAAAGTTAGATTTGCAGATTGATGGACTTAAAGAAAATATTGAAAATAGGGTAAAGTCGGTTGAAGCAAGGCTGAAAACATGCGCATCAGAAGAGGAAGTTAAGAATGTTAAAACCGAAATAGAGCAGATTAGAAAACGTATTGAGGAAAAAACAAAAGATATAAACAAAGTCAATAATATTGAACAGCGGCTTAATGAAATGGGAAGCAGAACAGACGAGAAATTCAATGCACTTGAAGAAAAAATGAATGGTTTTGTTTCTGCTGATGATTTGGAGAAAAGCGTGAATATTTTGGAGGCAAAAATAAATGAATTGTCAGGAAAATTTGTTTCTAAAAAGGATTTAAAGGACATTGAACGCAAGATTGATGAATTTGAGCAGATGAACAGGAATGCTGTAAAAAACATTGAAGAGAAAAACAAAGAGTTTGAAGGCAAATTTAATTCGCTTGTGTCTGACAGCATGAAAAAAATAGACAAAGAGATAAGCAAAATAAAAGATGAAATAGATAAGACATATTTCAAGGAAAAAGACCTTGAAGAAACGCTGAAAGTTTTTGCTTTGAATTCAGACGTTGAAAAATTATGGAAACATCTTGAACAGGAAAGAAAGTTTGTTAATGAGAAAATAAAGTTTGCAAACAAGCTTCTTGAGAGCTTAAAGGTATGGGAAATAAGAAATGAAAATCTTATAAAAAGAGAGCAGGAGCTAAACAAAAAACTTGCGCAGATTCCTGAAATAAAGGTTTTTGAAGAGCGCATGGAAAGAATGGAAAAGAAGTTGATGGAACTGCAAAAACAGTTCATTGCTTCAAAAATAAGCACGCCTATTGTAATTGAATAATTGTTTCTGCAATAGTTGTTGATAAAAATGGAACATCTAATAGAAATTCGCAGGCAGTTTGCACATATGTACGGAATTTTAATTGTGCCCTTGGCAGTAATGTTTGGCGGAAGAATTATAGGCGAAATTTCTTTTTTTGTTGCATTGTTAATTTTTCTTTATTCGGAATATATGGCAAGAAGGCGTAAGATAAGAAAAATTATAAAAATCAGAAAACTTTATGTTAAGGAAGATGTATTTCACAGATTCATAAACATGTTTGAACGCCGCGGGAATAATTACAGAGGGGCTTTTTACTTTTATTTTTCTTCCGGCATCACTTTAATGAGTTTTTCTCTTAATGTGGCAATATTATCAATAACTGTGTTGGCAATAGGCGATTCATTTGCAACTCTTGTTGGAATTTTTGGGAAAAGAAAGATTTTTTTCAATAAAAGTAAAACATGGGAAGGCGCAATTGCATGTTTTGTTTCTTCATTTATCTTCTGCTTTTTTATAAATCCTGTTCTTGCCTTTCCTGCGGCTCTTATCGGGACAATAGTTGAGTCATTGCCTATGAGAATGGATGACAACCTGACAATGCCTGTAATAACAGCGTTTGGATTGTCGTTGCTGGTTTAGTCGGTTTCTTGAATAAAAACTTTATAAATAGGTTTTTTTAAATAAAATAAAAACTTTATAAATGGTTTTTTGCAAATAAAATAAAACAAAACCCAAAACTTTATAAATGGTTTTTTGCAAATAAAATAAAACAAAACCCAAAAAAGGGGTTAACAAATGAGTAAATACAATGTTAACGCTAAAAACAATGCTGTTAGGATTTTTTCTTTATTGGCAGTATGCGTTGTTGCCCTCTTTTTGTTTTATGCTTATGCTGTTCCTGTTTTAAGCATTCTTGGTGATGCAAGTGTTTTAATATTGGAGTCGCCTGCAAACAATAGTTACATAAAAGGAACATATATATTAAATGCAACAATACAAGGCGGCAATGTAACTAATGTAAGTTTTTTTTATTTGAATAGTTCTGGATATGGGTATATAGATATAAATGAAACCGCAGGCATAGATGATGGTTCAGGAAATTTGAATAATCTTACTCTTTCTTTTGATACAAGCATTCTTAAGGACGGTGTTTATGAATTTTTTGCCAATGCAACAAACTTAACAGGTGAAATTGTTTTAAATGATACAAATGGCAATATAATAGTTGACAATACACCGCCGCAGGTTATTGACCAGGAAAGTTTGCCCATGGAAGGGGAATATGGAAGCAGGACAGTAACTTTCAACTGTTCGGCTTATGATAATATAAATTTAGATGCAATCCGAATAACAGTTTGGTTCGGAGATGGCTCATTTTTTATTGAGTGGGATACTCAGAGAACAGGGAATTTAAATTATACTAATATTACTTATACGTTTGATAAAACCATAATTAAACAGGCGCATAATAGTTTTATATGGGGTTGCAGAGTTAACGATACTGCTGGAAATTACAATTATATGACCAATCGTTCTATTTTGATAGCAGTAAGCGATTTATATGGCACTGTTAAGAACAGCACAGGAAGCCTTGTTGACGGAGTTAACGTTTCATTATACAAATTTATCCAACAGCAGAATGGTCCGCCTATAGAGGAGTATGTTAAATCAAACTTAACTGTAGGCGGGAGTTTTGTAATTTATGATGTGAATGTTTCCAGGCAGCAGGGACAGCAGCCAATGTTTAAAGTTTATGTGACTTTAAATAACAGCAGGGGAAATGTAACAGAAGTTGGTCCTGTTTTGCCTCCGTTCCCGGCAGAGATGATATTCAAGGAATCTCCAGGCGCTCAACTGCCTCCTGATATAAGCGGACTTAATGGAAGCACAATTTATCTTCAGCCTGCAGGAACAATAAATATAACTGTTCTGAATGCTACTGATGATACAATCAATTTCGGTTATGAGATTATTGATCAAAAGTTAGGTTTCCCGATAAAAAGTTGCATAAAATGCAATGTAACAAATGTGAGAGTGGTTGTACCAAGAGACAGAAATTATACTGTCATGATTATGAGAGACCCGGAAATATTTAATGAAAGTCAGGAATGCTGGTCTGTAGACGGACCGAAAATTTTCCAGACATTTTGCCCTTCTCCGCCCGTGTCTAATAATTCAATTTATGGCTCAATGTTTGAAGAAAGCAATGATTATGTTATGAATGTTCAGGTAAATGGTTCTTATTCTCAGCGTTATCTATACGGTTATATTAATGTTTCAGGAAACGCAACTGCTGTGAATGCCACAAGAATTGTTCCAAAGTTGATACCATGGCCTGGTTTTGTGCCTCCAATGAAGGCTGAAATAGAGAGTTTTAACATAACAAGAAATTTCAATTTCACAAAGGGTGAAGAAGCTGGTTACATAGCATTCTATAATATTTCTGTTATGGCTTCGCCTTTAGGAATTGAATATCTTGTTGAGTTTTATGGCAATGGCACCAACGAATATTTTGCTTCATTCAGGAATGTTACAATAAAAGAAGATAAAGAACTTAATGTTACATTAACAAAACTTGCAGGGAATTATACTGTTGGCGGAGATGTAAACACAAGCAAGGTAACTGTGCAATTGCAAAATTCAACAGGCGGGGCATTGACTACAAATGCTCATGTTGAGGTAGAAGTGAAGCATAACAGTTTATACGGCGGACAGCCGGTTCATTATATAATTGAACAGTTGACAGATGGCTCATTTAGCATGCCGTTTTTGAATGACAGCACTGTAAGAGTTAAGATATTTTCTCAGGATTCTGCGCCGAGAGCAATAAAACTTAATTTAAGTAAAAATTGGACAAATATAACATTAAAGAGTTTTGATATGGAATTTGTAAATGAAACAGGAGATTTTGATTTCAATGAAACGGAAAAACAGGAATTTATAGACATTAGATTTTATAGAAACAGCAATGAGTGCAATGTCCCAAACCCGCCAGATTCTTGCCAACTTGGAAATTCGTTTTCAGGAGCATTTGACCCATTTCAAGCGCTAATGGCGGGAAAGAGCAATCTGAAAATAAGGTTGAAAACAACGAACATAACATTATACTTCATTAATGTTGATTTGCTTGCTTCAGGACCGCCTGATGCTGAATTAAGTCAGGATGCAATATCTGATGCTTCCACATCAACTTCCTTGGAAAAGGCTTGGAGGTTTGGAAGCCTTGCTCCGAATATATATGATTATGTATGGGTGGGAATACCTTATAGCGGGTTGAATGAGAGCTGGGGTTATAGTGTTAAAATACCATATTTGTATGACGAGAACTGGAATATGATATGGAATGTTAGCGAAGATGGACCAAATCCTGGCAGCGTGTATCACGAATATGAAGACTATCCGACTTCATGGTTTAGCGGACAGGGGTGCAGCAAGACAGACAGCACTGCAAATTGTTTCATGAATACAACAACAAATTACATATGGCTGAAAATCCCGCACTTCTCTGGGGTTCAACCTACGCTAACAGGTTCTGCGCCTGTTGCAACAACAACGACAGGAGGTTCTGCTTCGTCAAGTGGAGGCTCTTCTGCATCAACATTAATTATAGGAGAGATGCTGAAAAAGAGATTTACTTCAATAACGCCAATAACTCCAAGAACTATTGGAGAGATTGAACTTAGAAATACAAATACAGGTTTGAAAGAAATTTATATTTCAGTAAAAAATCTTGTTGTGGGTGTTGTATTAACAATTTCAAAACTTGACAAACGTCCGGAATCTGTTGCCCAAATGGCAGGAAAAGTCTACAAATATATAAACATAACAAAAACAAACCTTGACGATTCAGATATTGAAACAGGAAAAATAAAATTCACTGTCAGCAAGGCATGGATTAGTGAAAACGGCTTCAATTCATCTTTAATAAGCCTTTATCGTTATGCAGGCAAGTGGGAAAAGTTGCCGACTAAGAAGCTTTCTGAGAGTGATGCAGAGGTAGAATATGAAGCAACAACTCCAGGATTCTCAATATTTGCAGTGGCAGGAGAGATGCCTGCAACAGAAGAAAAACAGGCAGGCGAAAAACAGCAGCAGCCGCCAAAGCAGGAAGAACAACATAAAAAAGAAAATGTAGAGCAGCAGAAAACAGCAAAGGAACAGCCAAAAACAGATTATAGGTGGCTGTTTGTTCTGTTGACAATTGGAATTATAGCAGGGGCAGCATATTATTTTGCAAAAGAGAAAAAACGGATTAAATGAATGATACAAACACTTATAAATTTAAAATACAATTGAGATTTATGACAACAAACCAGGCATTGGGATTTTGGGTTGTAGGCGCTATATGCGTTTTTCTTGGAGCAGTTGTTGCAGGTTCTATTGAACCTACGGTTCTTGGCGCAACATTTGGAAGCGTGATGATTGCCTATATTATAGCATTTATTCTTATACTTATAGGCGGAATGTTTTGGATTTCAGCAGCGACTGTGCATGAGGAAGAATAAGTTATTTTATCAATTCTGATTTTTGGAATTCAAAAACTCGTATGGGATATATCTTTTTCAGGTCTTTTATAATTTCCTGCTGGGCCTTGCCAGACAACATATCCTTTACAAATGTTTCAATTTTTATTTTTTTGAAACCTGCCATTCTCTCTCTGACTGTTTTTCTTATTTTTGTTTCAATTGATTTATGCACTCTTCTGTTGCATATTGTCAGTGTTTTTATTTCCAATATGCCGTCTGAAAATTCAATTTTGTCGTTGCTTTCAACTTTGTTTGTCCTTTTTTGCACAACTCTTGCTACAAAATCTCTTGTGCAGTCATGTCCAACAAATTTTGTATAAGCCTTTTTGCCTTTGACGTCGGTTACCATAAAGAAAAGTTTTATATAATACTTGCTGGGATTGTTCATTAATTCTATGGGATTTGACTCTACAACCCTGCCTTTTACCATTTCAGCATCAAGTGCTGGAGTTTCACCTAAAAACTTCTCATCCAAAAATTTTGGAGCCAGTATTTCAAACCATTCTTTGCCTTTGAACTTATCTTTCACTTTTATTGGTCTCTTTGCCATTTTGCATCATCTCATGATTGCTAAATATCTTTCAACATTTAACTTTATAAACTTTTACTACATGTTTCTATCATATGTTTGCAAAGATTAATAAATTCATCTTCCTTCTCTTTTGGAATTATTGCTCCTGCCGCTCTTTCATGTCCTCCTCCCGCTCCTCCGACTTTCTCAGCGCATTCTGAAATAAGTTTGTTCATGTCAAACTTTGAGGAGCGTGCAGATATTTTTATTTTATCTCCGGAGTCTGCAAGCCCTATTATAATGTCTTTCTTGTTTTTTGGCGATTTTGAGTAAATGGATACAATTGTCCCTATCATATTTTCATTGATCATGTTTCCTGCTTTTATAAAAAGCGTGTTTTTTGTTTCAGGCATTTTTTCAATGTTATTTTCAAGCCATGAAAGATATTTGCCTATAAGATTTCTGTATTTTTCCATTATTGCTTCTGATTTCTTTTCGGCTTCCTTTTCCTTCAGGCAAACGCCTATGGCTGTTTCATATTCCTCCATTCTTCCGCATGCATTTAAAAGGGTTGCAAATTCGCGTATGTCCGTGTCCCCTATCATGTATGTTTGTTTAAAAATGTCTTTTTCATTCTTTCCATTCACCAATGCTTCCTGTATAAGTTTGTCTGAAAGTTTTTGCATTTCTTCTTCTGTCAGGTCATTCAGAGTTTTCCATCTGTTGCCGTTTTTTATTTCTATTCCTATTTTTGATAAAAACTGGACAGCCGATGATTCTGATGAAATTGTTTCAAGGTCAAAATATTGCAATGATTTGTGAAGAGGTCTTTTTCTTCCAAACAGCCCAAGCCCCAAACGTCTTTTAAGCCCAATTTTTTCTGCTTCTTTAAGTATCTCTTCATTAAGCCCATACTCGCATTCCTGCAAATCTCCTATTGCTCCTATTATTGCAAGCACAGCCATATCTTTATTTCCCAGTTCTCTTGCTATAAGGTATGTTACGCATGAACCGGAGAGCGATTTGATGTTGAATTCTTCAGGGTTTATATGTATTATGTTTTCTGATGCAGTTGATTCTATTCTATGGTGGTCTGCTATAATAATGCTTTTTTTAAGTTTGTTTATTTCATTAAGGTATCCTGAGCCTAAATCTGTGAATATTATAAGTTCGCAGTCCTTTCTGCTAAGTTCTTTTATAATATTTTCATCTATCTGCTTTATGATTGTTGCGTTGAATTTTTTGCCAAGTTTTTTTAATGTGTCTATCATTATTGCTGCTGATGCAATTCCATCGCAGTCAAAATGGCTTACAAGTTCTATGTTGTCAGAATTTTTTATTTTTAGAGCTGCCTTTTTTGCAATTTCAACAAGTCTGTTCATATGAAATCACGTAAAAATAGAATAATGCAGAATGCGCCATAGAAGGTTATTTGCCTGTTTCTACAATAAGCTTTGCGCGTTCTGGGTCGTATTTCCAACCTTCGTTTAGTTTGCCTGTTCTTATGTAATATTTTGCAAGTCTTCTTATTTTGCTTTCTATTTGTTCAAGCCCGCGTTTGGAGTGGTAGTCTTTTTTGTTTTTTTCCATGTGTTTTCTAAGATTAACAGCCCTTTTTAATAAGTTGAATATATCTTCAGGCATTTTGGGAGCAACGTTATTTTCAGCCATTATTTGCGTTATAGATTTTCCTGTTATGTCCTTTACAGAGGGTATGCCGTATTGATCCCTTAGAATTAGACCTATTCTTGCTGATTGAAGCCCTTCTTTGCTGAATTTCACAACAAGCCTTTCAACTTCTTCTTTGCTGTGTTCTACCCATTTAGCCTTTTTTAAAGGCTTCTTGCTTCCTGATTTCCCCCGTTTTCTTGCATACATTCTTGCCATTTTCTTTCACCGATATAGCCGGGTTAGAAACTCAGCTATTCCTGAAAAATATTTGAAACAAAGATATTTAAATGTTGTTTTGCGTTTTCAATCTTCACTAAATTGTGAGATAATGTATATTACAATTCCTACAAGAATTAAAAATGCTCCAAACATTGCAAATAACACTGTTCCGTAAATAAATGAGCCAAGGGTTATGCCAATAATTACAAGAAAGGTTGCAACTACAAGAGTGGCAAAACTGATGTTTTCAAGATTTTCCTGTTTGTTTCTTCCCTTAATCCATGCTTTGAAGTTTCTCATTCGCTCACTCAAAAATATTTTTTAGGCTGTTTTTAATGTTATCCAATTTAATACAATTTCAAAATTTTTGCATTCACATCCACTTTTCTTAACTCTTCATCAAATAGTTTGTCAATATCACCCATATCTACTATGGGAATTACCGAATTGTTCCAGTATTTGGCAACTTCGTTTATTGATTCAGATATTTCATTGCTATATTTTTTTGACATATCTCCCTCTCCTTTCTATTTCTTTTATTTTTTCAAGCACTTGTTCGGATTTATCAAATTTTTTTTTGTAACTTGCAATAATAAATTGCCAAAGCTCATTTAAATATTTAAAGTGCGTGGCTTTAATGGATTCCTTTAATACTGACAGGTCAGTGGCATAATCTTCAATTCTTTTTGAAAAGAAACCAAGTCCAAAATCAATAAAAAATATTTTTTCATTTTTCAAAATCATGTTGCTTGTTGTCAAGTCTCCGTGCACAATTTCTCCCGAATGCATTTTTGCTATGGCGGTTCCTATTTTTTCAGATATCTCTTTCCTTTTTCCCTGAGTCAGCAAAACTTCCTTTATTCTTTTTCCATTGATAAACTCCATTATGATTTTGTATTTTTCTATGGAAAATACCTGAGGCGTTGAAACTCCGCATCTTCTTGCTTCGTTCAGCAATTTTGCTTCAGATTTTGTTCTGGTTTTTCTTAACTGCTCGTCTATTTCCCTGATGCGGTAACCTTTTTTAATCCTTTCTTTTGCTATGGCGGATTTGCCTTCAAATTCCTGTCTATACAATATAGCTTCGGCGCCCTGCGCTATTATTTTCTTCATAGTATCATTTCTTATTTTTCTTAATTATTTCTTTTGCTTCATCATAAATGTCTTTTATTGGTATATTTTTTTCCAAAGCAGTTTTTTTGCAACTTTCATATTCAGGAGATATTGTTGCAATATGGTTTTCAAATTTTCCGATTTTTACTTCCACGTCCCCATATTTTGTTTTTGCTATTCTGATTTCTCTTTTCTCTTTAATTCTTTTGGTTTTGTAAATTCTTACACCAAGTGTTGTTGTTTCTTCAAAAATAATTTTTATTATTTTGTCTGTTTCTGCTTCTTTTGCTATTACAGTTAATTTTATGCCTGGCCTGTTTTTCTTCATTTGTATATTTGTAATATAAACATCAAGAGCGCCGGATTTTAATAATCTTTCTATTATATAATCATAGAATTCAGGATTCATGTCATCAATATTTGTTTCTATAACATTTACAATGTCTTTGCTGTTGCCCTGATTGCCAAGAAAAATCCTTAATACGTTCGGGTGTTTGCATTCCTGTTTTCCTGCCCCGTATCCTGTTTTTTCAGTTTTAAAATTCTGTAAATTTCCATATTCAGCGAAATGTTTAAGTATTGCAGCCCCTGTGGGAGTTGTAAGCTCTCCTTCAAATCTTGAGCAGATTTTCATTCCTTTCAGAATTTCTGCTGTTGCCGGAGCAGGCACAGGAAGCAATCCATGCGCGCATTTTACAATCCCGGAACCTGTGTTTATTTCTGAATACAATATTTTTTCAGGTTTAAAATAATCAATGCAGACAGCAACGCCTATTATATCTATTATTGAATCGGTTGCCCCTGCTTCATGAAAATGAATGTTGTTAATGGTTGTGCCATGAATTTTTGCTTCTGCTTCTGCAATTATTCTGAAAATCTCAATTGAGTCTTTTTTTATCTTTTCAGACAAACTGCTGGAATTTATTATTTTTACTATATCTTCTAATTTTCTGTGTTTGCGTTCTTGTTTTGTTGCTACTTCAACCTGAGTTGCTGAAATCCCTTTTTTTAAAACTTTTTTTGATTTTATTTCCCAGCCGTCAAGATTGAGTTTTGTCAGCTCTTTTCTTAAATAGTCTATGCTGATGCCCAAATCTATAAATGCTCCCAGAACCATATCTCCGCTTATGCCGGAAAAACAGTCAAAATACAGGATTTTCATAACTTTAGTAGAATAAAAGCATTTAAATTATTGTCTATAATAATAAATATGCCAATAAAGTTAGAGCTTATATTTCAGCCAAAAGGCAAATATGTTTATAACAGATTTTTTGAATTTGACAAGGACAATGTTAAGATAGGCAGATGTCCAAAGCGCGATGTCTATATTCCAGATGTTTTGGTTTCTCCCAAACATGGAGAATTTAATATATATGAGAATGGAGCAAAATATATTGATTACAGTATTGCGGGAACCGATATATATTGCAATGGGAAAATGAAGCGTATCATAGGAGGCGAAATTCCTGTTAATCAAGGAGATATTTTGAAGTTTAACATGTATAAACTGAAAGTTGCCAGATTAAAATAGGTTTGAAATTCATTAAAGCCAGTTGACGTCCACTTCATCTGTGCGCCATTTCTGAATTATTTTTGTTTCTTTGTATTTTTGCCTTTGTCCATGTTCATAAGCCAATAGCCCGTTGTATGCAATCATAACTCCATTGTCTCCTGCAAGTTCAATGGGCACAGAGAAAAATTTTATTTTTCTTTCTTCGCACATTATTTTAAGCATTTCTTTTAGTCTGTTGTTTGCGGCAACTCCGCCTGTCAACAGAACTTCTTGTTTTCCTGTGTGCGCGACAGCTCTTTCAGTGACTTCTGTAAGCATGGCGAAAGCTGTTTCCTGGAATGAATAGCATAAGTCCTCTTTTTTGACGTTTAGGCGTTTTGCTTCTGAAAGAATTCCCGAAAATGATAAATCCATTCCCTTTACAACATATGGCAGTTTTACATATTTGCCTGTTTTTGCAAGTTTTTCTATTTTAGGTCCTCCGGGGTGGGGCAGACCAAAGTGACGCGCAAGCTGGTCAAGAGCATTGCCAATGCCTATATCAAGAGTTTCGCCGAATATTCTGTATCTGCCTTCTGCGAATGCAATGATTTGCGTGTTTCCGCCTGACACATAAAGAGTTACAGCATCTTTTGCGCCTGTTGCAAGTTTTCCTATTTCTATATGCGCTATGCAGTGGTTTACTCCAATAATTGGTTTGTCATGCTTTAGGGAAAGATATCTTGCTGTTGTTGCGCCGATTCGCAGGCATGGCGGAAGCCCGGGACCTTGACTGAATGCAAATAAGTCAATATCTGTTAATTTCAGGTCTGCTTCGTTAAGGGCTTTTTTTATTATATCTGCTGCAATAAGAGAGTGATGTTCTGCGGCTTCCCTTGGATGTATTCCGCCCTTTTCAGGAACGTAAGTGCTTTTTGCATTTGCAAGAATTTCTTTGCCTCTGATTATGCCAACGCCAAACGTGTGCGCTGTTGATTCAATTCCAAGACAAACCATGTTTTGCATATCATGATTATTGTTGATAAGAATTTAAAAGGATGATTAGTTATTGGTTTAGTTAAATTCGCTAATAAATCATTATATATAGGTAAAGATAAGGGAAATATATGTTTGCGGATTTAGTTCAGCAGTTTTCTGTTTTAAGCATGCATTTTATACAGACGTTTGGATATTTTGGAGTTTTCTTAACTTCTTTTATTGGTTCTGCAAGCATTCTGTTTCCTTTGCCAAGTTTTCTTATAATTTTTTCTTCCGGTGTCTTTTTGAGTCCTTTTCTTGTCGCGATTGCGGCTGGTTTAGGTTCTGCTTTGGGGGAACTGACAGGTTATGGAATTGGGTATGGAAGCCATAAGATTGCTAAAAAATATAGAGAACAACTGGCTTCTGCAGAACAATGGTTTCAGAGACACAAAGGGTTTTGGATTATTTTAATTTTTGCTGCATCGCCGTTGCCTGATGACATTGTTGGCATAGCCGCAGGAGCAATGAAGTATCCTGTAAAAAAATTTTTTCTTGCCTCGCTAATTGGCAAAATGCTGCTATCCTTGTTTCTTGCATATTCCGGTTTCTTTGGAGTAAACTGGGCTCTGCAATATTTCTCCCTGTAAATTAGAGAATTTTCAAGTTAAGATTTTTTCTGCTCAGAATAATGGCAGCGACCGCATGTTAATCTGTTTTTATGGCTTGCAAGAAAAACTCCTGCTCCGCATCTTGGGCATGTCTTGTTTGTTCTTGCAATTTTGTCGCCTTCTATTTTGTATTTCTTCCAGACCTGCACATTTTTGTGTTTTTGCTTGCTTTTTGGTTTTTTTCCTTTCCTTTCTTTTTTTTCTGCCATAAAAATCAACTGTTATACTCATTGAATATATTTATATTTAATTGTTTTCTGCATTATTTTCTGTTCCGTCATTTGCTTCTTCTTTTTGTTCTGAACCGTTGTTGTCTTCCTTTTTCTCTTCTTCCTTTCTTTTGTAAACAGGAGCTTTTTTCTCGTCCCATATCTTTATCCATGCTTTTCCTGCAGGTTTGCCCACTTCACTCATAATCTTTGATACTTCTACATGTTCCTTTTCAACAGAAAACTTTTCAGATATTTTTTCCTGAACATCTGCTTTGCTTGGAGTGCCGTTTTCAAATGCCAGGTTCACTATAATTTCCTTTCTCTTTAAGAACGGATTTGTTTTCTCTTCCGCTATTTCAATATTCATAAATATTCACCCTTGGTATTTATCTTACCTTTATTGCATATTTTCCGGGTGCTGTTATTCCAGACTCTTTTGCAATCTGGCTTTCAGTGTCAAAAACAACAAGCACACCTTTCCAGTTCTTTGTAATTTCGTTTGATTTGCATACAGGGCACATGTTCCCTTTTACAATTCTTCTGCAAATTTTGCACGCTTGTTCAACCATTTAAACACATCTTTATTTTTTCTTTTTCTTTTTTGTTTGTTTTGGAGCTTTCTCGGCAGTTTTTGCGTCTTTCTTTGCTTCCCAGTGAAGAGCTCCAAGATAAGGCTGCCTCATTGTTAAGTTAAGTTTGTTTTGTTCTTTCAGGCTTATTGATATAATTCTTGCTCTTACAACATCTCCGATTTTCAGGATTTTCTTTGATTCCCTTCCCACAAGATGAGCATTCTTTTCATCATAGCTTACATAATCATCCATGACCTGAGATATATGCACAAGGCCGTCCATGGGCCCAACCCTTATAAATGCTCCAAATTCTGTTATATCTACAACTTCTCCTTCAACTATTTCATGTTCTTTAGGCATCCATGTAAGCAGGTTAAATTCTGTATCATAATGTATAGACCCGTCCTCAGGTATAATCTTTCCTTCTCCAAGCTCATTTATGTCTACAACCGCAAGCACCACTCCAACCTGACTGTCAATCTTGCCTTCAAACTTCTCTTCAATGCTCTCCTTTATTGAATCTTCCAAATCCATGTCAAATTTTGCTGGAGGAACAGATATCACGTCCTTTACTTTGACTATCTGATACAATAAATACACCTTTTTTTATTTTTTATTATTCTTTAATCTTTTTAAAAAGTTCTATTGCATGTTTAACAATTTCTTTTGCTTTTTCAGCATTTTCCCAGCCTTTTACCTTTACCCATTTATTTGGTTCAAGCGCTTTATAAACTTCAAAAAAGTGCGCGATTTCATTTTTCGTATGTTCTGGTATGTCTGTTATATCCTTTATATGTTCAAATCTTGGGTCTTTGACAGGCACGCATATTAGTTTGTCGTCGCTGCCTTTTTCATCTTCCATCCTTATTACTCCAACAGGTCTTGCTTCTACAATAACTCCTGGATAAGAGGGAGTTGAAACAAGCACTAAGCAGTCTAGCGGGTCTCCGTCATTGCAATGCGTTTGAGGTATTAAACCATAATCCCCGGGATAGAATATTGGAGAAAACAGGTATCTGTCAACTTTTATTAATCCCAAGTCGTTGTCAAATTCAAATTTTATAGGGCAGTTTTTTGGAACTTCTATATAAACGAAAACTGTTTCAGGAACATTTGGTCCTGTAGGTATATCTTTTTCCGGATTCATTATAATCCCTCCAAATATTTTTTTTGTCTTATGTAAATAGTTTTGCAACCAAGTTTTTTTAGTTTTTTTGTGAGAACTTTATCATGCGTAGCTATTGCATAGCCTTTTTTTCCATAATCAAGAAGGCTCTTGTCTGCATTTTCTTTTGTATACAATACTTTTAAACTTTTCCTTTTAATTAGCAACAGCCCTGTTTTTGCGCATAATGCTTCTTTGCTTTTGTTTTTTGCTAATTTTTCAAGTTCTTCTATAACAGCGGTTGTTGTAAATAGTTCATTTCCTTTAAGTTGAGAGAATATATCTATTTTTGATTTTACTGCATAAATAAAAATGTTTGTGTCAAGCATGATTTTCATGCATATAAATTGCTTTTGACAATAGATAAATATTAAAAAGTTGCAGGACTAATTATTTTTAAGCATGCGCCGGTAGTCTAGGGCTTTAAGCGGGCAATGGCTAGGATCTCAGCCTTCCAAGTAGGGGACTGCGCAATAGTTGTAATCCCCTACAACCCCCTTGAAGAGCATGAAAGAACGGGGACTGCGCAATAGTTGTAATCCCCTACAACCCCCTTGAAGAGCATGAAAGAA
>CAZJGC010000009.1:0-8906 GCA_964545795.1 uncultured archaeon | reverse complement strand
CGGGGACTGCGCAATAGTTGTAATCCCCTACAATCAAAAAAGAGGAAAGCTGATGACCAGGGTTCAAAGCAACCTTTTCTTACAGGAAAGTCCCTGTCGGCGCACCAATTTATTTATTTGTTTTTTGATATCCAAAACATATGAAGAGTTCGGAATGCAGAAAATATCCATGCTTTTTTTATGGCAAGCCGAAGAGGAAGAATGGCAGAATTGTTTGGGATTGTTCTTCTTGTTGCAAAGCGGAAGGAGAAATAAATAAAGAAATTATAGAGAAAGTAATAGAAAAATTGAGAACTGTAAAAGGTCTTGGTAATCAGTTTTATATTCTTTCTGAGGAAGATAGGCGAAATCTTCTGGCAATTGAAAAAAATCAGGATGTTTTTAATGCCGGCATGCTGTCAGTTCTCTCAAGGGCATGCGCAATAGCGTTCTCGCATAATACTGAATTTCGGAAGCCGGAATTTCCTATTGTTTTGTTGGTAAATAATGGAAATATAGTAGGTGAAGTTACAGATTCAGGAAACAAATTTTATGAGCGTGTTGAGTCATGGAAATATATATTGCCTGCATTGCCTTTTCCAGAGGCAGAAATAGACGGAATTGTCAATGTTGTTTCAGCATCGCCAAACATTGAGGGGCATGAATATTTAAAACAAAAAATAAAAATAAAGGGAAGTGATGCAAGCCTTGTTCTTGGCTTTGATTTTGGTGATGGTTGAATGATTCAAAAAATTTTTGGTTTGTTTGACATTCTTGTGTCAGTCTTGTTATTCACTAACAATGTTCAGATTTTCGGGTTTTTGACAGACATTATTATATTTCTGTTATTTGTTAAAGGTTTAATTTCAATTTTTCCAATACCATTTTTGTATATGCCATGCATAATTATGGATATTGTGGATATTGTTTCAGTTTTTTTGGTTGCATTTGGCGATGTTCTTTTGCCATTAACCTTTAAGATTATACTTATTATAATAATGCTTGCAAAATCATTGCCGTCTGTTATAATGATAGTTTTCAGGCAATAGCATTTTGGAAACCTTTTTTAATCTCCCAGACCATCTTTATTTATGAAAGCAATATCCGCAATAATAGTTGTTGTTCTCTTGTTGCTAATTTCCATTTCTCTAATCTCTGTTGTTTATGTATGGTCTTCTGCCCTTACAGGAACAGTAACATCAACAACAGAGGAAACAACATCGGAACTGACAAAACAATTGTCCAGTTGTTTGAAAATAGATGCAATATCAGGAAATAAAATCTATTTGAGAAACTGCGGAAAAGGCGTGATAACTAACAAAAGTTTGAATATTTTTTTGGATAATGAAAAGATTAAAGCAAATCTTGATAAAACAATAGCAGAAGAGCAACAGGGAGTTTTGAGAACAGGCAAACCGCTTGTTATAAAGTCAATGGATCTCAGAACAGGCGATAATTTAAAAATCAGCAATGGCGCGACTCAAATACAATATACTCTGGGTGCGCATGCGCTTAAAAAGGCTTTGTTTGGAGACGATTTTAGTTACTATAAGAGCTGGGATGATGCAAGCATTGTGTGGAATAAGTATGGTTCAGACATACCCTCTGTTGGAGCAGGGCTTTCACTGCCCAAATCTACTTTAGTATATATTAATACAACTCCATTTCTTTATGGCACTGTAGAGTATAAGGCAATGGTAAATGAAAGCGGTTGCTGTTGCCCATGGCATTCAGTAACATTAAGCACAGGAGGCAATGGAGATGTTGATACGCCAACAAATACATATATTACAATGTATACGCAGGGAAACAGTGCAAACCTTATAACATGCAACAACGGAGTATGCACAAACAGTTACGGAGTTGCGCATGTGTCGGAGAATGTTTATCATATTTACAAAATTGTATGGTCTCCAGGGAAGGTTGAATTTTATCTGGATAATAATTTGATAAAAACGCATACAACAAACATAATGTCTTCTCAGGCAAATTTTGTCAGGTTTGTGACATCCAATCCTTGGTGTTTAGGTTGCGACCCATGCACGCGGCCTTATAATATTGAATGGGTAAAAATTTATTGATGTGAGTTTCATGAATGAAGCAGGTTTTACAATATCAGAAAATAATAAGAAAACAGGCAAAAAATTTGCTTTTGTTGTTGGCGTTGTTTTTATTTTTGTTCTAATTCTTTTTCTGGTTTCATTTAACAATGACAAAAAAGAGGACACCGTCAAAAACGTCAAACATTTTTTAGATATCGGTTATAATTTTAATGGAAAGGATTTTATTTTTTTATTGCAAAACGAATTGGGTAAAAATATAAGCGAGGTTAAAGTATATGTTGATGGAGACAGTGCCGGTTTTGAATTAGTAAAAGGAGAAATCCCTATTCAGTCAGGGCAGGGAATTAAGTTTAGAATTAATAGGAATCTTTGTGATAAAGAACACTTAATAACTATAGATTATGGCTATTCGCAGAAAAAGATAACCACATTTTCTTATCAGTGCCCAAGATAGTGTTTTTAGAATTAAAAATCTTGAAATATATTTCTACCAAAAGAATTAAATACTTGCTTCATTAAACTTTAATGTGTATAATTGGCAGTGGTGAACATATGGTATTCTGGTCAAAAAGCAAGAAAAAACAAGATTTAGAAAATGTTAAACGCGCTGTTTCTGCAGAACAAAAAAGTAAGAATCAGGAAATTCCAAAAATTGACATTGCCAAAATGCCTGAGAGACCCGCATTTGCTCCGCTTTTTGTGAAAATAGAAAGATATAGAAATGTGCTGGCTACAATAGACAATCTTAAATCAATACTTCTTGGAGTGAGAGACCTTCTTAATCTGATGCAGCAGATAGATAAAATAAAGCTTGAGTCAGAGATGTTTTTGCAGAAAAACATACAGGAAATAGTAAAGAATATTGCGGAAATGGATAAGGAGTTTGTAAGACCTAAAGGCATACCTGAAGGAATTAAGTTAAGCGCTGATGATAGCAAGGAATCAAAAGAATTGCATGCGGGAAAGGTAGAATCTTATGTAGATGAATTAAGCAGGGAACTTGAGCGTTTGCGTTCGCAGCTTCGTTCTATTGAATAAAAAAGTAAGATTTATATTCTTGATATGCAAAAATTTTAGATATGCGGGGATAGCCAAACGTTTCTTGCAGCATGCTGCAGGAAAACGGACAAAGCCAGGTCAAAGGCGCTAGGCTTAGGATTTTGCAGAAGAGACCTAGTTTCTTAGTGAATTCGTCGGTTCAAAATAAGGGAAGGTGCAGAACTTGAAATCCCTTATCAACCCTTTTGAAGAGCATGAAAAGCGGGGCTGTTCAAAACATGCAACCCCTTATCAACCCCATTGAAGAGCATGAAAAATAAGGGAAGGTGCAGAACTTGAAATCCCTTATTAACCCTTTTGAAGAGCATGCAACCTTAAAGAAAGTCCGACTCCCCGCACCAAAAATAACATGACTTTTATTCAAATACGATTGAACAGAATATATTTAATGGTATAGACAGAAATAAGTGGTATGAAAAAGAAGTCAAAATTTTTCACAGATAAGAAAATAGCAATGGAACGCATAGAAATATTGAAAAAACTTATATCCGAGCATCCGAGAAGCCATTATAATGAAAGATATAAAGAATTAATACTTAAAATAAAAAAGAAGTATAGGTTGTTTGGGAAGAAATATAAATAATTTGCATATAGATAGTTTTTTAAGTGTTAACAACCTAATAGACAAGGTATAAAAACAATTAAAGTGGTGTTAGTGATTAGGAAAATAAAACCTGATGTTTTAATAGACACAGTTAAGGAGAAGTTGGCTAAACTTGAGAATATAAAACCGCCGGAAGTTGCAATGTTTGTTAAGTCTGGCGCATGTTGCGAAAGGCCTCCGCAGCAGCCTGATTTCTGGTATATTAGAACTGCTGCTTTGTTAAGAAAAGTATATTTAAATGGTCCTGTGGGAGTTGAAAGAATGAGAAATGCTTTTGGAGGAAGAAGGAGAAGGGGGCACAAGCCTGCGCATCATAGAAAGGCTGGCGGAAAATTCATTAGGTTAATGTTTCAGCAACTTGAAAAGGAAGGTCTTGTTAAGAGAACCAAAAAAGGCAGGCAAATAACTGCGAAGGGACAGAAGTTTTTGAATGATGCATGTAGAGAAGTGATAAATCATGAAAATACCTAAAACGCAAAAAAGATATTGCCCTTATTGCAAAAAGCATACTGTGCATGATGTTAAAAAAGTTTCAGGCAAGAAGAAGTCTCCGCTATCAGAAGGCGAGAGGCGTTTTAAAAGAAAAATGAAGGGTTATGGCTCTTTTCCTAAATCAAACCCTAAAGACAGGGAAAAGCCTACAAGAAAACTTGACCTGAGATACACATGCGGGGAATGCAAAAAATCTCATGTTGTTGGAAAGGGCTTCAGAGTTAAAAAATTTGAGTTAACAAAGTGATTGAAATGAACAAGACAAAATTCTTAAAGGTTATGTGCACGCATAAGGTCAGTGATAATAAAATATGCGGTAATGAGCAGATAGTGTTTAATAAGGCTGCTATGAGAGTTAAATGTCTTGTTTGCGGTTCAGACATAGCAATACCAAGGGGCGGAAAGGCAAAAATCAAGGCAAAGGTTATTAAGACTTTTGAATAAAATTTTATTTTTTAGTATTAAGAAGTATGACAAGTTTTAAATATAGGTTCTTGCATCATTAAATATAAAATATGAATGCTGGTGTAAATGAGCAAAATTTCTTTTAAAGTTGTTTTTTCTGCTATGGTGCTTTTTCTTGTCTCTGCAACAGTTGTGAGTGCGTCTACTTTGACTGTGGATGTTAATGGCAATGGCGATTATCAGAAAATTCAGGATGCGATTAATGCGGCAAATCCCGGCGACATGATTATTGTGAACAGCGGAACTTATCATGAAAGTATTTTTGTGCATAGGCAGGTTACGCTTCAGGGCAGAGATAACGGGAGCGGTTTGCCTGTGATTGAGGGTGATTGGATTGGTGATGTGGTGCAACTTCTCACAGACGGAATAGTTTTGGATGGTTTCAATATTACAAATAGTGTGCCATGGTGGCGTTCACCTTCGGACCAAGCGTGTGTTAAAATAAAGTCAAACAACAATGTTGTCAAGAATGTAGAAGTGCATGGGTGTTACAACGGCATGCGACTGGAAAATGCAGGCAACAACAACATTCAGTACAGCACTGTTGCCTCAAACTATAATGGAATATATCTGACATCATCTTCAAACTCAAACACTCTTGAAGGGAACAATGTGAACTCTAACAATAATTATGGCGTCTATCTTGGAGGGTCGGACAGCAACAAGTTATATCAGAATGATGTTTCTGGCAATTTCATTGGAGGGTACTTGGATTCTTCCAGTAACAATGAAATAAAGTCCAGTATTTTTAGTTCAAATACATTTCAGGGAATATATTTGTCTAGTTCAAACAATAATCTGATAGAGAACGTTACTGCTGTTTCCAATAGTGGTGAAGGTGCGCTTCTGTTGTCGTCATCTGGTAATGAATTAAAGTCTGGCACTTTTAATTCTAATAGTCTTCAAGGGATTCACTTACGGTCTTCAGATAGTAACACTATCACAGATAATATTATTTCATTTAACACTCAGCCTGGAATACAGGTAGACACTTCTCATAACAACATTATTAGCAGTAACAAAGCATTCCAGAACCTCCATGGAATATATCTAAGTCTGTCAACCTATAATATTGTCAAGAATAATAATCTTAATAATAATCAGAAAGGGCTTTCGTTGTCCTATGCCGATGATAATACAATCATCAGCAATAATATTACAGATAATGACTGGGGTCTTAAACTCTATCAATCTAATCGTAATAATATAACACTTAATGATTTCAATAACATTATGAAACAAGTTTGGGACAGCTTTTCTAACAACTGGAACAACAACCACTACAGCGACTATGATGAACCTATTGAAGGATGTACAGACAACAACAATGATAACATCTGTGATTCAGCCTACAACATTCCGGGTGGAAGCAACATGGACAGATATCCTCTGGTTTCCATGACACCTTCATCTCCTGGTCCATGCTCAAGTGATGAAACAGGCGATAATATTCCTTGGAATGACCCGAGTTCAGAGGAAGGTACAGGAATTTCTACAAATGAAATTCTTGAAGCCATTGACATGTGGGCTCATGATACACCTCTTTGTGACGGCAGTACTCTAAGCACTGATGCTATTTTAGACCTTATACAGCAATGGGCGGCAGGTTGATAAAAAATGAAGCGAAAAATAATATTTGCGGTTTTGCTGGTTTCAATGCTTGGAATAGTTTCGGCAGTTCTTGCCGTTAATGAGCTAACAGCAGTTCAGAGTTTAAACCCATCTACTGTAGCGCCAGGAGAAACATTTACAAAAACTGTGCAGATTACCGCAAATCAGAAAATATTTGGAGTTTTGCTTGCTAATAATTTGCCAGACGGATGGACAATGACCCCTGTTTCAATAACAGGCGGAGGCGTTTTCAGAACTTCTGCAAATGAAGTTTTATGGCTTTCAGTGCCTGCTGCCAGCACTGTGACCGCAACTTTCAATATTACTGTTCCTTCAAACGCAACGTATGGAAATTATAACCTTACAAGCACTGTGAGAATATCAAGCGGGATAACTCCCGTAATCACAATAGGTCAAAATACAGAAACAGTTTCTGCTGCATCTGTTCCTGGAGATGCAAATGGAGATGGTTGCGTAGATTTTGTAGATTTTAGCATATTGGCTGGTTCATGGCAGAAAAGTAATGGAGATGAAGGGTTTGATTCTCGCGCAGATTTCAATAATGATGGCATAGTAGATTTCACTGATTTCACTATTCTTGCTGTGCATTGGCAGGAAGGATGTTCCACATGATTACTTTGAGGCAATCGGTGAGAAGAAGAAAAAGCGATGCACAATAACTTGCAATGGGAGTAGTTTTATTAATTTTATCAATTAGAAAAATGTATAACGGAGCGATAGCGAGCAACTTAAAGCTTGTGAGAGTCATGAATGAGAATTGTATTAATAGCCAAGTTATAAATATCTATCCTATTAATTATATGTCTTCAATATCATATCCTTAAGGATATATTCTTTAACATTGGTGAGCGAAGCAACCGCATACACCTATAACAAACAATAAGTTTACAGAACCAATATCTTTAAATAGTAGTTTGTATAATTACTATGTAGTGATGAAATATGTTTAGAAAAATAACTCCGAAAAGGCCAAGTGTTATAAGAAAGGGCAATCGTGTTCAGACCTGCCATTTTTATCAAGGCATGAAAGAGTGTCTTGGTCCGCAGTGTTTCTGGCAGCGTGTTGGAACATGTTCAACTTTTGAGAAATTAAGGGCAAAAGCAAAATAGTGAATTATATTCTTTTGGATTTCTGGAAGAAGAATGCAAGTGTGCGGCTATTGCATGCCTGTATATATCAGTAGGCAGTCTGGCTAAACATATAGGAAGGACATATAATAAATTAAGAATTGTTTCCCATAATTTTTTTGATTTCTTCAAAATTTGCATTGGTTTTTATTCCTGTGCGGCAAAAATGCGTTCTTCCTGCCTTGAAGCCATTGCTCTTTAATAATTTAATTAAGTCATCAAATTTAGGGCATTCTTTCTTCAGTATGCGACACAAAAAGTGAATGTCATAATAAAATGCAGGAAGCTCTGATTCGGATTTTATTAACCTCAGAAATTTCTCCTCGTTTTTAAAACCCCTTCTTTCACTTTCTTTTATTGTTTCTGCAATGAATTTTTTGTCCTGAATTTTTTCAAGATAAACAGGATATGCAAAATCAAATTTTTTCCCGCATAGACATTTTGTTTTTAGTTCTCCTGTTTCCCTGTTTCCGCATTCGCAGAACATAACAAACCCGAGATTGTTCTTTTGTTTGCCAATTTTCCCAATTACCCTGAAGTAGTGTTTATGGGAGAATGACAGAACAGGTATGAACGATTTGTCATATTTTGCAAGAGACATAATAATTGATGAAATCAGAATTCTTATTCCAAGTTCATTGTAAAAGTCAGTTTTTATTGATTTAATTCCGTATTTCTTAAAGCATTTCTCTGGATAAACTCCGCAGAGAGGCGCGGTATCTGTTGCAGTAATCATTAGAAATCCTTTTCTATGTATTGAATATGCTGCAGAATCAAGAAATATGTTTGGAGAACCGAAAGGGTCTATGTCTATTGCTGCAAAATTTTTCTGCCGCATTAAGATATTTGCATCAGATTTTTTTGCAGTGCATTTCCTTTCAAGTTTGTTTTCCTTTATGTTTTTTCTTATTAATTTTACGGCAACAGGATTTTTATCGTTTAAAACAGCTGTTGTTTTTGCAACTTCTTTTGCATATCTTAATCCGCGCACGCCTGTGCCTGCAGTTGCATCGCATACTTCTAATTTTCCAAAATTGTTTTGGAATACCTGTAGCGCTGCAACAGAGATGTTTCTGTTAAATTCCATGACAGGGTTGTAAAAAACGCTTGCGTCATATATTCTTCCTTCCTGCACAAACAGTTTTATTTTTCCTTCTTTTATTTTTTTAAGCGTCATCATAGATTATCTGTTGTTCTTGATTATTAAAATTTTAATTATCCATAAACCTTTTTTAATCCCCCAGACCATCTATATTTATGAAAGCAATCTCAGCAATAATAGTTGTTGTTCTCTTACTGCTAATCTCAATTTCTCTAATCTCTGTTGTTTATGTATGGTCTTCTGCCCTGACAGGAACAGTAACATCAACAACAGAGGAGACAACATCAGAACTTACAAAGCAGTTATCAGGCTGTTTGAAAATAGATACAATATCCAAAAACCAGATATACTTAAGAAACTGCGGAAAAGGCGTTATCACAAA
>CAZJGC010000008.1:0-27422 GCA_964545795.1 uncultured archaeon | reverse complement strand
CGCCAGACCAGACAGTAGTAATGAAAATGGTTTGAATTTTTAATTAATGCCAAGCGCATCTGCCATCAACGCATTTACAAGCCATGCCATAGGCATTTGCATTGTAGCAATCCTTTAAGACGCATGTTGAATAAACAGGCTCTTCTGCTGCAGATTGGCATATTTCTCCTGAACACCCGCCTGTAATACAATCCGAATCCGAACTGCAACTCCCGTTGGTTGATGTGCCGCAAAAACCGTCTTTTGTTTTATTGTTTGTTTGCAAGGCTACGCATCCGCTTATTAAAACAACAAAAAACAAAACAATTATAAATTTCATAAAATTATCTATAAAGTAAATAATTTATATTCATTTCATTTAATAAGTTTATGACAATTCCGGTTTTGAACATACTTTTGCTTTTCAGTCTGACAATTTTTCTTGGATATATAGGTTCGCTTATATTCAGAAAAACAAACATACCTGATGTCATATGGCTTATGCTGTTCGGACTTATAGTCAGTTATTCGGGATTTCTTGACAGGAACATATTTTTGACATCATCAGAACTGCTCGGAGCGCTTGCTATACTGATAATACTTTTTGACGCAGGAATAAACATGAATTTTTATCAGTTAGTCCGCGACTTTATAAGAAGCATATTCCTATCATCAATGAGTTTGTTGGTGTCAATAGTAGTTGTGGGTTTCTTCTTTTTTGTTATAGGAATGGACTTTAGGTTAGGCATGATACTCGGAGCAATCCTCGGAGGCACGAGTTCGCCTATTGTGCTTTCTATTGTAAACAAACTAAATATACGCTCGCAAACAAAAACAATACTTGGTTTAGAATCAATCTTTACTGACGCTTTGTGCATAGTATTGACAATAACAATTGTCCAAATGATGATATCTTCTGTCCCTTTGTCATCCGCGGCAAACAGCATCATAGGAGCCTTTTCAATAGGAGCTGTTTCAGGTGTTTTCTTTGGTTCTATATGGGTTTTTATTCTTGACAAACTGAAAGGAAACCCGTTTGACTATATGCTTACGTTAGCCATGCTCTTTATATGCTTCGTTGCCACAGAATCAGTATCAGGTTCTGGGGCAATAGCATCTCTTGTATTTGGTTTAATGTTAGGCAACGCAAACATATTTTCAAAAATTTTCAAAATCGGGAAAAGATTTTTTATTGACGCATCAATGAAAAGTTTTCACAAGGAAATATCATTCTTCATACGCTCATTCTTTTTTGTCTATATAGGGCTAATTGTTGTTATAAAATTTGAACTTTTATTGTACGGCATTGCAATATCGGCACTTCTTATTCTAACAAGACTTATAATATCAAAAATAGGCAGTTATGGAATGAATATAACAAAAATAGAAAAAAGATTAATATATGTCATGACTCCGAGAGGTCTTGCCGCCGTTGTGCTTGCTCCATTGCCTGCTGCTTATGGTATCGCAAATGCAACAATATTTCCTGATATAGTTTTCATAGTTGTAACAGTTACAATCTTATATTCTACAGTTATGGTAAAATTAATAGAAGACAAAAAAGTCAAGTGTTAATATGTCTCCAAGACTTAAGCGCGAAGCAGGAATAATCCATGTAGTATTTTATGGACTTGGCACAATATTTGGAGCAGGCATATATGCATTGATAGGAACAGCATCAGGACTTACAGGAAATTCATTGTGGCTGTCATTTATACTTGCCGCCTTTATAGCCTCGCTCACAGCACTGAGTTATGCCGAACTTTCATCAATGATGCCAAAATCTGCGGCGGAATATGTCTACACCAAGAGAGCATTTTCCAGCAGAAGTTTCTCATTCTCCCTTTCATGGTTCATAATTTTTGCAACATCAATAGCCGCTGCTACAGTCGCTCTTGGCTTTGGCGGCTATTTTAACAGCATATTCGGCACGCCAATTATACTGAATGCAGTAGTTTTGCTGGTGCTTCTTTCAGGCTTGAATATTCTTGGCATAGACCAGTCAATGAAAGCAAACATGGTTTTTACATCAATAACTATTTTTGGTTTGCTGATTATAATATATGCAGGCATTGGTTCATTCGGTTCAGTGAATTATTTTGATATGTCGCAGGGCATTTCCGGAGTTTTATCTGCGGCTGCATTTATTTTTTTCGCTTTTCTTGGTTTTGAAGATATAGTGAATATTGCCGAAGAAACAAAAAATCCAAGGAAGATAATACCAAAAGCATTAATATTATGCCTAATTATTGCAACAATAATATATGTTTTGGTTGCTTTATCTGTTGTTTCATTAATGCCATGGCAGGAACTCTCCAAGTCAAACGCACCCCTATCAGACTCAATTTCCAATGTCATGCCAGGCGCACCTTTCTTTATGTCAATCATAGCACTGTTTGCAACAGCATCTACAGTTCTTATTTTCACGATAGCATCATCAAGAATGGTTTATGGTCTTACGAAAGACCACTCATTGCCGAAAATATTTTCGTATGTTGACCCCAAGACTAAAACGCCTGTCAGCGCAATACTGATAATAACTTTTGTTGCAATTCTGTTTGTGATTATGGGCGATATTAAGTTTGTCGCAAGCATTACAGATTTTGGCGCATTCCTGACATTTTTCTTTGTGAATGCTTCTCTAATAGTTTTAAGAATAAAAGAACCAAATATGATAAGAATATTTAAAGTCCCGTTTAATATTAAGAACATACCTTTGCCAACAGTTATAGGAACAATATTCTGTTTTGTAATGTTGTTCCACTTTAACTTCAACGTTGTTTTGTTGAGTCTGGGCGTTATGTTCACAGGTTTTGCATTCTATAAATTCCTTGATGAAATAAATGATATTGTAATGGGTGCTGTCAATACAATAAAGAAGATTAGGAAAAATGGGAAAAAGAAGCAAAAACCAAGCAAGTTAGACATGAAAATTTACAGAGAAATTAAGAGAGAGCAGCAGAAATGATTTTATACTGTGATTATTCCAGCAACCCCAAGTATAGCCGCAAACAACCCAATTATGCCTAAAAAATGCATCCAACGCCTGTTTTCTCCCAATTAATTCACCTATCCATTATTTGATGCTCCTTTAGTGCATATCTGGAATGACCAGTCAGAATCACTATCCGTGTCATAACCATTTGGAACGCGAGCCCAGCATTTATTGTTATTTGATTCATCAGATTTCACAGGAGTTATATCAATAATGTTTTCATTATCCTTTAAAATCAACTGTTCATTGGCATTATAAAGGTTTAAACCTGTTGTATTTAGCACATAATAACTTCCTGGTTCTATTGTCGTGTTTTCCGGTATTTTTTTGCTGTCAAGATTTTTATTGTAAATCCTCCATCCGCTTATGTTTATAATGTTTTGAGTAGGATTATACAGTTCTATCCACTCGTTTCCAGAGTCTGCCCCTTTAGGATTCAATTCAAACTCATTTATAACAACATTTGATTTAATCTTTGACTCTTCTTCAGTAAAATTCAAAACATGCTCGCTCATCTCTTTCATAAGATTTATTGACTGATTTAACTCCCTTTCAAGATTAAACATGCCTTCCCGAAGTTCTTCCTGCGTTGCTGTTCCTGACATTTCAAACTGCGGATAACCGTTTTGCAACGTTATTCTAAGATAGCCATTAATATTGCGATAAATTTCAACAACTCTCTGCTCGCTGTGGTTTATTTTCAGGCTTTCTGAAGGAAGAGAAATCTCCCATACCTGTTCAGAAACTCCTTGAACAGACGAAACTTTCTTTCCTATTCTAAGAAGGGTTTGCTGAACCTTTTCTGGAGTTATTGAAATTGAATATTCTCCGTAAGGTGTTTTATATGAATAAAATATTCCGTTTTCAGTCACTGACTTTGAAACTTTTGAAGGCAAGGTTAAATTGTAACTGTCATTGAGCAAATTTCTTGCAGGATAATCGTCAACATAAGAAATTGTAGAAGATACAATGGGTATGGAAATCATTGTAAGGATAACTGATAAAATAAACGGCAGTTCGTTAAAGGACATAATATCATCCTTTTTGCTGTTACTAAAACAATTTATAGGAACTGATTTATAAAATTTATTGTAATACAGAATCTTTAAATCATTTAAAAAGTATTTCTAATTTTAATGTTGAATGATATTATTTCAATAAATGACCTCTCTAAGGAGAATATTCTTCATATATTAAAAACTGCCAATAAGATAAAAGAAACAAAAAGCAATATTCTGCAGGGAAAGACGCTTGCTTCCTTGTTCTTTGAGCCAAGCACAAGAACCCGCCTGAGTTTTGAATCAGCAATGCTTCAATTAGGAGGAAACGTGATAGGTTTCGCTGATGCAGGGGTTTCTTCTGTAAGAAAAGGTGAAAGTTTAAGCGACACAATTAAAACCGTGGAGAAGTACTGCGACGTAATTGTAATGCGGCATAATCTTGACGGCGCAGCAAGGCTTGCCGCCGATATAAGTTCAAAGCCTGTAATTAATGCAGGCGATGGAACAAACCAGCACCCAACGCAAACGTTATTGGATTTATATACAATAAATGAGACGCAGGGAAAAATTAATAACTTAAGAATAGCCATTGTGGGAGATTTAAAATATGGCAGAACCGTGCATAGTTTAACCCATGCATTGTCTATGTTTGAAAATAACCGCCTATATTTCGTTTCTCCGGACATGCTAAAAATACCTGAGCATATACGCAATGAACTGCGCGAAAACGGCATAGAATATTCTGAACACGCCAAAATTGAAGATGTTGTTAATGAAGTTGATATATTGTATATGACAAGAATACAAAAAGAAAGGTTTGGAGATGCAATGGAATATGAAAAGGTAAAAAACGCGTATAAACTTCATGCCGGCATGCTGAAAGATGCAAAAGAAAACCTAAAGGTATTGCACCCCCTCCCGATTGTCAATGAAATTCACCAATCTGTTTATGCAACAAAACATGCATACTTCTTTCAACAGGTTGCAAACGGAATACACATAAGAAAAGCCTGCTTAACTCTTGTGTTAGGTGCATTAAGTTGAGCGAAAAAGAAAAAATACCAAAAATAAAAGATGGCATTGTCATAGACCATCTCAAAGCAGGAACTGCCCTGATTGTTGTAAAAAATGTTTTAGATATTGGTCATGGCAATGAGTCAATCATGTTAGGCATAAGATTCAAAAGTCAGAAACTTGGGCACAAAGATATTATAAAAATAGAAAACAAGACGCTTACCAAGGAGGAATTGAATAAAATTGCATTGATATCTCCGAAAGCAACAATAAACATTATAGAAAATTACGCAGTAAAAAATAAATTCAAGGTAATTATCCCGGATATTGTAAAAGGCATACTAAAATGCCCTTATGAAAACTGCATAACAAACCATGAAAATGTTCCAACAATCTTCAAAACCCTGAACAAGAGCATTCCAAAACTAAAATGCCATTACTGCGAAAGAACAATTGACAAAAACTACATTTCTCTCTTATAGAGACAATGCTGAAAAAAATAAAACAGTTGGGAGCATAAGACAGCCCATATTGTTTGTTCTTTTTACTCCTGTCATCTCGGGAATCATTCCTATGCTTAAGCCTGTAAGAGCAACAAGCAAACCTGCAAATCCTGAAAAAATTGCAACAAGAAACAAAACAGAAAAGAATACAACAGCAGATAAACTCCTATATCTAATTTTTCTGATAAAAAATATGAATCTTTTTGAAATCTTAAGCGTAAGAATTGCGCCAATGCCCGCAGAGAAAACAACAACAGATATAAAAAGCATTAAAATGGCGAAATCCATTGAAACAAGATTTCCCACAGCAACAGCTATTCCGGAACGCGGGTTTCCTATAAGCCATAAAGCAAACAATGAATAAATAATGTCAACTGTGTTAATGCTGCCAATAGAAATTAAAAAACCTCTATTATCTGAACGTATCATTTCCCTTGACAGCACAGTTGCCTGCGTTGACCCAAGTCCAGGAAGCATGCCTGCAAGAATTCCTGCAAAAGTTCCTGTTGTTACAGAAAATAAAACATCTTTTCTATTTATCCTCTCGGTTTCAAATGTGAATGTTTCAGGCAGTTTTGTTTCTTTTCTAAAACTCATAAACAGTACAGGCAATCCAAAAAGCCCCGACAGCAAAGGAAAAATCATTTTATCAGAATACGACAGGGAAACATACCCCAAAACACCGGAAATAAGAAACACGAACAGCGCAAAACCTTTTTTATTTTCAGTCAATATCATATAGGAAGCAATAAACACAAGAAGATAATGTATGTTTGGCCTTGTAATCTCATACAATTTAGGAATAACAAAAAAGAAAGCTGGCAGGCTAAGAATAATAAAAAACACGCTCATAAGACCGCCTATAACTGTAAGTTTTATTGCCTCATAACCCCTTCCCTGCAAAAACATTCTGTGCCCTGGCAGAACTGAAAGGGCATTTTCGCTTTCAGGAGCACCAAGAAGAATTGAAGGAATGTAGTTGACAAATGAATTAATAACACCCGCGCTAATAAGAATTACTGAAGCGCTAATAGCATCAAAGAAAAAAGACAATCCAAGAATAATTGGTATTGTTGTGTTTGGGTGCAACCCCGGGATAAGACCGCAAACAATTCCTATGCAGACTCCAATCAAAAGAGCAAGAAGTATTGAGAACATAAATGGATTATTATGACAGGGTTTTTTATTTTTAAGGCGCATGGAATTAAAAGGGCAAAAATGGGAGAATCTTCAATCAGTGTTTCTTGCTTTCTTTCTAAATAAAAACTTAAATACTCTTTCTTCTTATTTCTTAGTATGTTTAACATAAATCCAAGGCAAATGGAACAGATTATGAAGAGAATGGGAATGAAGTCAGAGGAAGTTGATGCCAAAGAAGTTATAATAAAATGCGGCAACAAAGAGATAATAATATCAAACCCTCAAGTTACAAAAATAGACATGCACGGCCAAAAAACATTTCAGATAATGGGAAATGTTTCAGAGAAACCAATAGAAAAGTTTACAGATGATGATGTAAAATTAGTTGCAGAACAGGCAGGCGCAACCAAAGAAGAAGCAAGAGCAGCGCTTAATGAAACAGGAGATATTGCAGAAGCCATTCTGAAATTGAAAAAATAATCTTTTAACGTTTTAGGCACAAATTAGACAATGCGCAACGCATTAATTTAAAAATAATAACTGCTACTGTATATTATGCATCCCAAAGATGTGATTACAAAAGATGGAAAAGCAAGAGTGCTTGTTGATAAAGGAAGTTTTTTCAGATACAAATATGTTGACATCAAGACAGGCAAGACAGCAGAAAAAGGAAAAAATATGCTTGTTCTAAAAGGCAAAAAAAAGCGAGTATATTTATCTAATACCCCTTAAAGACGGAAGAATGCTTGGAATAAAAGCAAAGAAAGGAACCAGGAAAGTGCTTGAAGGAAAAAGGATTATAGAAGTTTGACATGCAAAACCTCTTTATTTCCCTAAAATTTTTTCAGCTATTTTTGTAAATGCAGGTCTGGCAATAAACACTCCAACAAACACGCCTATTAATGTGGTTATTGCGAAACCTCTCATCATTCCAAAACCAATAATCATTAAAGGAAGCATTGCAGCCACAAGAGTGGCTGCAGCAGAGAATATTATAAAGAAGGCTCTCTTAATCTTTTCTTTTATTGTATATACGCGTTCCCTCCCCAATAATATCTCATCAACTATCATTACCTGCGCATCAACGCCTGTTCCTATTACAGCAATTATGGCAGCTACTGCAGCAAGGTCTATTGTCCATCCTATCAATGAAGCAATTCCAAGTATTATTAATATTTCGCTGATTGATGTTAATATCATTGGAATAACTATTCTAAGGTTTCTATATCTTATGAACACAACAGAAGCAACCACAAATATTGCAAGAAATCCTGCTGTAAATATAGAGCTTAAGAATTCGCGGCCAAGAGAAGGCGATATCTGGTCAACTCTTTCTACTGTCAGCCTCACAGGAAGCGCTCCTGAACTTAATATGCTCTGCAACTTAAGTTTTTCATTAACAGCATTTTCCTTTATCCTTTCAAAACCTGTAATAGAAGGTTGCGTTTCTGCTACGCCTTTCAAATTGCTGCTTATTGACAAGGTTGATAAAAGTTTATTGTCAATGTAAAGATTGATAATTCCGTTCTTAAGAACATATCTTCCGCCAGACAATACAATCTCCATATCCTTTGTCAGAGCCGCAAACCTTTCAGCGCCTTCTCTTGAAACCGTGACTTGAAAATTAAACCTAAATCCATCAGGAACAGGCTGTATAAATGAACGGCACACTCCAGGGCTGTCATGCATGCACACGGACTTTATATCCTCGCTGCTAAACACGAGACCGCTTACTATTACTGTTGTATTGGTTATGTTAGAAACATCAAACGATATGCCGTCAAGAGTGAATGTGTCATTTATTCCGAACTTTCCAACTCCATCTATTGAAACTTCATCTTCAATAACGCTTACAGAATAGTTTTTGCCTCCTAATTTCAGAGTGCCTGTATTGTTTTTTAACTCAACAATTTTTGGTATTTTTGCTTCAAACCTTCCTTGTTTTGAAAGAAGGTCTTCCACCTCAGAATATGAACCGGCTATTTCTATCTGTATAAATCTCCCATCATTAGAATCAACGCCTGTTATTTTCGCTTCCTTAAGCCCGTATATATTTATCCTTCTTTGCAGCGTTGCTATTGTCTGCTCAATTGCAGAATCCATCTGGGTTATGTTCTCAGAAACACTCAAAAGCACTCTCGTGCCTCCTGTTAAATCCATACCAAGTTTCAATCTGGTAAGAGACGGTTCTTCAACAAATACGCCAAGCCCCTCCTTTTCAATTGCAACGCTGTCAATCCCTTTTTTTCCTGAATGCATAAAAAACATAGTCCCTGTAAAATTGTTAAATGCGTAAAAATCATCAACATCCTTAATTGTCTTTGAATTCATCCATGTTATATATTCTCCGGGAACAAGTTTCCCTGCAAATGGAGAGTCGGGCAATACAGATTTTACAACAACTCCGCTATGACCAAACGGTATTAACAATCCTATTGAGATAACAACAGATGCAATAAGTATAATGACTCTGAAATCCTTTAGCATTTTTTTCATTTTCCTCCCCTTTCTTTATGCCATCTTAAAAGCACTGCGTTGAACCCCCATGTATTGATTATGTCAACAATTAATCCTATCAACATTATTATAGTTATTTCTCTGAGAACCTGCGAACTTGACATAATCAAAAGAGCTGTTACCGCAGATATTGTGGTTACCGACATTGTAAGCCCTGTTTTCATTGCTTTGTTTATGCTCTCCTTTATTTTGCTTCCGGATTTCAATACGCGCGTTGTAAGCAATATGTCAGTATCAACAGAGTAGCCTATTAGCAGAAGCAATGCAGCAAACGTTGCAAACGAAAGTTTAACGCCAATAATCTGCGAAATGAACAGCGACTCAACTATGTCTGCAAACACTGACAAAACAACATAAAAACTTGGCAACAAATCTCTGAATATTATAAAAACAACAACTGACATAAGTATGAATGCTCCAATGAGCGCGAATTTCGCCTGCGAAAAGAACATTTCACCAAGCACAGGACCAATCTGCCGAATGGAGTGCCCCGTAACTTTATAGTTCTTTTCAAGCGCAGACAACATTTCTGTTGCATTTGCTTCTGCAGGAGCAGTTATCAAAACAACGCTGTCTGTCAAACCTCTGGATATTCTTACATTCACATCATAATCAGACAAAACTCTTTCTATATTTTCCTGTTTTGGCAATTCTGCAAAACTAACTGATAACTGCACGCCTCCCTTTAACTCTACATCCCTTTCAAGCCCTGTTGTTGACATTTTCATATACAAACCAGAAGCTGATATGACAAGCAACAACGCAGGAATTATTGCAACCAGTTTGTAATTAAAGTTCATACACTCCTTTTAAATTTTTTAAATATAAATGTTTAATTATGAGCATGACCGAATCAGAAGTTGTTAAGACAATAAGGACATTTTCAAGAAATTTGCCGAAATTTTCTGACGGAAGAATTGATTATTCGCATTCTCAAACAGCCCTTGTTGTTTGCATATTTGTTAAAGACAGGGTTTTGCTGTTAAAAAGAAGCGATAAGGTTTCTTCATATAAAGGATTATGGAATGCTGTAACAGGTTTTTTGGATAAACCATGCCCGTTGCGAAATAAAATATTAGAAGAGTTGGAAGAGGAGATTGGCGTGAATGAGGGCGGAATTCTATCAATTCATATCGGAATTTCCCACAAAGTTGAAGACAATAAAAGAATATGGATTGTTTATCCTGCCTTGGTTGAATTGAAAAATCTGCCTGAAATAAGGCTAAATTGGGAGCATGCAGAATATAAATGGATTAAACCAAATGAATTCAAGAACTTCAATATTGTTCCAAAACTTGACAAGAGTTTTGAAAATGCTATAAAAAATATCAATTAAGTGATTATATGAGAGTCGCTATTGTTGGCGCAGGCATATGCGGAAGTTATCTTGCTCTAAAACTGAAACAAAAAAACCCTGACATGGAAGTAAGCGTTTTTGAGCAGAAGAAAAAACTTGGCAAGCCCTGTTCAGGGCTAATATCAGAAAGAATATGGGATTTTTTTCCGGAAAACAAAAAGCTTGTTATAAATGAATTTGACAAAGCAAAAATTCATTATCCGAAAAAAACAATTACTGTGTCTTTCAGGCAGAAAATGCTTGTCTTTGACAGGCCGAAACTTGACGCATATGCCGCCTCTCTTGCAGAAGAAGAAGGAGTTGATATAAATTTTGGAACGCCAGTGAAGAGGGTATTTATATTAAAAAACCACAGACCGCAAATAAGCGCAGGAAAGGTAATGGAATTTGACTATGTAATAGGTTGCGATGGAGCAAACTCTATTGTAAGAAAATGTCTTGGAAAAAAATCAAGAAACAGATTAGGCATTTTGACATATGTTAAAGAAAAAAGAAAGAATATAGAAACATTTGCAACAAAAAACGGATTCAAATGGATAATACCGCATGCACCCGGCATTGCAGAATATGGCATAATAGAACGCATTGACAAAGCATCTGCTCTTTTTAAAAAATTTATTGGCAGGAAAAAAACAGGAAAGATGCAATCAGCGTTTATTCCTGATTCTCTTGTCTTTGCCGAACATCCGCGCATTGCCCTGTGCGGAGATGCCGCAGGATTAACAAAACCCTGGTCAGGCGGAGGAGTTATATGGGCATTAACAGCAGCAGATATTCTTGCTGACAGTTTTCCAGACTTCAAAAAATATGAAAAAGAAGTCAGGAAAAAATTTGAGCCTGTAATATTTGTTTCAAAAATTGCAGGTTTTGGAGCATGGGTTGCAGGAAATTATTTTCCTTTCCTGCTGAAAAACAGGGAAATTGACAGCGATTGGTTGTTTTAGCAGATATGAAATCTATAAATAAAATGTAAAATTCATCTCAAAAGAAAGTTTGATATAAGATTTTATTATCTATGAACATGCCTGCTTCTGCCTGATGCAATAAAACCATTAAGCATACCTTTTTTTGCAAGTTCAGGAAACACTTCATATTCAAGCGAGTTTCCTTTTAATTTAAAAATTTCAGGTGAAGCAACAAATATGCCTGCGCTTACAATATATGTCTTTGATTTTTTTGGTTTCTCTTCAAACTCCATAATTTTGCTTCCTTCAAGCACAACATTTCCCCATTCTTTTGGTTTGTTTTCAGTCTTTAAAACCAGAGTTGCAACCGCGCTGTTTCTTATATGAAACTTCCATATTGCATCAAGATTGTAATCAAACACAATGTCGCAATACGTGCATAAAAATGGTTTTTTAATTTTATTTTTTAAGAATGACAATGTTCTTGCGGTATCTGACTTTGTAACAGGCTTGAAAGCATCTTCCTCAATATAGTTTATGCTGACATTAAGACCGGAACCGTCTCCAACAGTTTTAAATATCTCGCTTAACGTAATTTTTCTGCCAACCAAATATATGTCTGAAAAATTATATTTTTTCATGTTGCTGATAATTGTTTCAATAACACACCTTCTGTTTATTCTTACAAGAGGTTTTAATACATTATTAATTCTTAATTTGCCTTCAGGTCCGCCTGCCAGAATCACTGCTGTCCTTTTTTCTGGAAGATTTTTCCTGATAAGAAATTCTATTGCTTGCGACTTGTTCCTTATGTTAATACCGTCTATAAAACAATCTATCTCCTTCAATAAGTTTTTGTCTATTGTTATTGATATTTTTTCCTTTGCCATAAAATTTATTTCTAACTTATGTTATTTAAATATACTATAAGGTAGGATAAAGGTAAGATATATAAGATAATTTGGCTATTAACTGTTTTATGAAAAGAATAAGCATTATAGGCAGCGGCAATGTAGGAAGGAGAATTGGCGAATATTTCAGCAGAAAAAACAAAGTATTATTCTATGATATTGACAAAGAAGTGCTGGAGTATCTTGAACAAACAGGAAAAGATGTGACAGAAGATATATCATGCGCATTGGAAGAAACTGAGATTTCTTTTATTGCCGTTCCTACGCCTCTCAGCAACTCAGGTTGCTATGACAATTCATACATAAGAAGCGTGGCAAGGGATTGCGGCGAAAATCTGGAAAAACATGACTATCATGTATTTGTCCTAAAATCCACTGTAACTCCGGGCACAACAGAAAAGGAGTTTATACCGCGCATAGAAAAGTTTTCAAGAAAACGCGAAGGCAGGGAGTTTGGAGTTGTGTATAATCCTGAGTTTTTGTCTGTAATAGAAAACACTTGGACAAAAGACGAAAATTTTTCCATAACACCGGAAAAAGAGGGAAGAATTGTCCTTGGAGAAGGCAAAAGAAACAAAACCTCCGGGGACATGGTAGAGGGGCTTTACAGAGAACTGACAGACGCACCTGTATTAAGAACAGACTACAAAACCGCCGAAATGGCAAAACTTGCCGCAAACAGCAGGCTGGCTTTGGCTATATCCTTTTCAAATGAAATTTTTCTGCAATGCAAAGAACTAAGAAAAAACGGGTTTGATATAGACTATGAATTTATTATAAAATCAATGTCTTTTGACCCGAGAATAGGAAAATACGGTTCTGTATTTGGAAAAGCTTATGGCGGACCATGCCTGCCCAAAGACACAGAAGCGTTTAAAAATTTTTTATTAAAGAAATCAGGAAAAAACCCAAAGATATTGTCAAGTTCAATTGAAGTCAATAATGAGATGAAAAGAAAATATGGAGTGAGAGAATGAAAGGCGTAATAACAGCAGGCGGAGAAGGCACAAGATTATATCCTATATCAAGGGCTTATCCAAAAGAACTAATATCATTCTGCGGAAAACCTGTTATAGAATATGCAATAGAACTGCTGAAAAACAATGATATAAGAGATATAATTGTTGTAACAGGCAGAAAGAAAGGAGCGCTTCAGGACTATCTTGGAAGCGGAGAAATATTTGGAGTTAACATAGCATATGTTACTCAGGAAGAACCGAAGGGTCTTGGTCATGCTGTATTGACAACAGAGCCGTACATAGACAATGAGTTTGTGCTTATGCTGGGAGACACTGTTTTTACTGAGTACCGCGACTTAAAGGAAATGATAAAAATCAATAAAGATAAAAATGCAAACTCAAGCATTCTTGTGGAGCATGTTAAAGAACCGGAAAGATATGGAGTTGTCAAGTTTTCTGGCATGAATCAGGATTACGGGACAATAGAAGACTTGTATGAAAAACCTGTGCAACAAAAAATAAAAAACGAATTTAAAGCAAATTCGGGATGGTATGCAATAGCAGGGCTTTATGTATTTAAAGATGATATTTTCAAATACTTGAAAAGAACAGAGAAAGGAATTAATAATGAAATTCATCTGACAGATGCAATCAGGCTTTGCCTAAGAGATGGAAATACTGTCCTTGGTCATAAATTGAAAGGCAGAAGAATTGACATAGGAACATGGGACTACTTATTTGATGAGTGGAAAACATATAAAAACATGGAAGAAAAAGAAATAGAAGAAATTATATCAGCAAGAAAAGATATTATGGAGCAGATTAAGGAAAACAGGAAGAAATAAAATGTTTTTAAAGTTTAATAACAAATACTTCTTGGTGAGAAATTGATAAAACGGCTTTTGCTTGTTTTAATATCCCTTGTTTTGCTTGGAGGCTTGTTATACTTTTCAGATATTGGCAAAATCGCTGAAATAACCTCAAGCGCAAATATCAACTACATAGCATTGGGCTTGATGTTATGGGCATTTGCGCTTGTTTTGCGAACGCTAAGATGGAAAATGTTGCTAAAGAGGGCAGGAATTTCGCCAAATTTTTTTGATATAATGAAAGTTTTTGTTGCAGGAATGTTCATATCAAATATAACGCCTGGGAAGCTGGGAGACCCTGTAAGAAGCGTTATATTAAAGAAGAGATGCGGATACAGTGTTGGAAACTCCCTGTCTTCCGTGTTTATAGAAAGAATTTTTGATGTTATCGCAACAGTTTTCATTTCTGTAATGGGAATTTTGTTTTTGTCCGGCATTTCACGAATATCCTTATGGGTTAGCGGCGCAATACTGTTTTATCTTGTTGCAATAGGCTTTGGAATTTTTCTAATATCATCAGAATCAAGAACAAAAAGATTTTTTTCCAAGTTTTTTTCAGTTTTCTCATTCATATCAAAAATAAAAAAATTGGAAAACAGGATAAACAAATTCTCAAAAGACCTGCATAAATCATTTGTTATGTATAATGACAAGAAACTGCTGTTCGCAACTTTGCTGCTTTCTTTTGCAATATGGATTATAGAAGGCATTATACTTTTTGTATCATTTTCCTCAATCAATATACAAATACCTGTTTTTGCTGCAATTGTAATAGTGCCTGTAACAAGCCTGATAGCCATTCTTACATTTTTGCCAGGCGGTCTTGGCTCAGGTGAAATAATATCAGTGTTCCTTTTCACATCGCTGTTTAACATAGAGCTTGCTGCCATAACATCTGCAATATTAATAGGAAGGCTGCTGTCATTCTGGATGTATGTAGTTATTGGTTCATTGACAGCTTCGTTAATGAAATATAAATTCAGGGTGTAGAAATGAAAAATTTAACAGATTTTATAAAGCTTATGAGACCAAGGCAGTGGTTCAAATCTCTTTTTATTGCGTTCGGAGCCATGCCTGCAATATTTCTTATGCCTGCAGATGTTATGCTTATATTCTGGTTGATTGGACTTGGCATAATTAACATGATTATGATGCAGGGCGTGATATATACAATAAACGATATTTCTGATGCAGAAAAGGACAAACTTCATCCAAAGAAAAAATTCAGGCCAATAGCGAGCGGAAGAATATCAAAAAAAGAAGGCGCTGTATTTGCAGTATTTTTGTTTTTGGCTGCCTTGCTGCTTGCATATATAATTGACATTAGAATAGTGTTTGTAGACCTGCTCCTTCTTGCAAACAGTTTTCTTTACAATAAAAAACCTTTTAAATTTAGAGAGAAAAAATACCTTGATGTGTTTACAACAGCAGCAAACTTCCCTCTGCGCGTTATGGTCGGCTGGTACTTGTTTGAACCTTTTAATCAGGCAAGATTCTCATTGACTTATCAAATATCATCAACAAACATTATAACCAATAATATACAAACCCTTTTCTTTAATGCGCCGCCAAGAGTGATAGAAATGTCCCTCAAATTTTCCACAGTAACTCTTTCCTTTGTTTCAATAATGTTTTTCACATATTTTCTTGCATGCTTCCTGCTTTTTCTGAAGAGGTATGCAGAGAAAAATGAATGCGCAAAATCAAGGGCAACCCTTGAATTATATTCATATAAAGGGCTTAAACGGCTTGCATCGGTTTCCGCATTACTATCACTTGCTTTCATAACCGCATTAATTCTAAGCCTGAAAATGCTTCTGCTGTTATTGCTGCCTGCATTTGTCTACATAATGATATGGTATTACAGGCTTGCAATGGAAAAAAACAGCCCTGTAAGCCAGCCGGAACATGTTTTTACAAAATCAAAAAAGTTTATATTGTTCACAGTGCTAATTTTAATATTAAGCACACTAATTTTGTTTGCGTGATAAGTTATGGCAGAAGTTGCGGTAATTAAGACAAAGACCGATGCAGTATTAGATGACATTGGCAGATTAATGGACGCATGCAAATATAAAAAAACCCTGTCAAGAAATGAAAAAACAATTTTGAAACTTAATTTATCATGGTCGCTTTTTTATCCTGCATGCTCTACATCTCCATGGCAACTTGAAGGCGTATGCAGAAAAATGAAAACAGACTTGTACAAAAACATTGTGGCAATGGAAAACAAAACAGTTGTGACAAATCCATGGAAAGGAGCGAAAAATAACAAGTGGCTGCCTATTTTGAAAAAATACGGCATAGAATTCAAGCCATTGACAGAAGTTGAATGGATTAAATATCAGCCAAAACATGAATTGCTTGTTTTGGACAAAAAAGTTTTTCCGGAAGGAGTTTTTATTCCCAAAGATTTTATAGGTTCAAATGTATTTCATCTTCCAACAATGAAAACGCATGGACATACTATAATGACAGGCTCAATGAAGAACGCGTTTGGCGGTCTGCTAAAAGAAGTCAGGCACCACTCGCATAAACATATACATGAAGTTCTTGTTGATTTGCTTATAATACAAAAGGAAATTCATAAAGGGATATTCACTGTAATGGATGGCACGGTCTGCGGAGACGGCGCAGGGCCAAGAACAATGATACCTGTTGTTAAAAACTATCTCCTTGCAAGCAATGACCCTGTTGCAATAGATGCTGTTGCATCAAAAATGATGGGTTTTGAGCCAATGGAAATAAAAAAGATTAAAATAGCGCATGACATGGGATTAGGATGCGGCGATATTGAGCAGATTGAAATTATAGGCGAAGACATTTCAGGCATAAACTTCAATTTCAGCACAAAACGCAGCCCTGTAATATTTTTTGACCAGCTCACAAGAAAGAGTTTTATTGAGCCCCTGCTGTTCCGCACATGGTTCTTCAATTTCTGCATTCTCGGATCTGCCATTTACCATGACAAACTATGGTACCCGTTAAAAGGAAAGAAATATATTAAGGAGTTCATGAAGACTGAATGGGGAAAGATGTGGAAAAAATATTAGCCTTTTATTAATTTCATATACTCATTATACAATTGACCATAATATTGGTGTTTCATTACCATCTCCAAATCCTTTCTGCCCTGCTTCAGATACCACCAATACGTATTGTATTGCGTGACTATCCATGAAAAGATATTAAACATTGGCCCGAAAAAGAGATTTTTTATAATCGGCACCTTTCTAAATTTCATTTCCCAGAAAAAAACAATATTATAAGACGGCGGCTTAAATGTAGCGGTGACAAATTTATCTCCGATAATTTTTATTTTGTTCATGCTCCCTATCCCAATTTCATGCGCGTTTTTTATATGCCCTATTTCTTCTGGTTTTAAACCCATAAATTTTGCGCACACAGTATCAAGGGCAACTCTGTCATGCGAAGCAAACAAAGCATCGCATATTTTCATGTTTCCTGTTCTCGGACCTTTTCCTTCCATGCAAATGGTTGCATCAACAACAGAAAAAGACACAGGTATTGCTTTGTTCATCTCGGCTATAGCCATATCCGCAACCATGTGATATTGATGCCTGTATCTTGGAAGAAAGCCCCATGAATTTTTCAGGGAACATGTTATTTTTGTTAATCCATGCGTCTTTAAAACTGGCATTGAAATTATGGAATCTGCCTCTTCAACAACCTTAGGCACAAGAATTTTGTCAAACACCTTTCCGCCAATTTTTTTTGCTGTTAATGCTTCATTTGACAAATTAACAAACCTTGCAGCATACTGCTCGGCAATATCCTTAAAACCCCATAAACTTGCTGATTCATCCAATTGCTTCACTGTTGACAAATCGGCATCGCCGATAATTATTTCAGAATCCGGGAACTTGCCCCTTATTGTTTTTAAAACCGCGCCAAGAACAAGAGGAGATGTATTAAGACCGGGAACAAACCTGTTTCCCATGCAATTAATTTTAATGAAAATTTTTCCGTCTTTGACATGCTTCTCCCAGTCAGCATTCTTCATTGCCTTCTTCACAAAATAATTTATGTCCCTGTTGTACCTCACTCTAACAAAAGACACTTTCGGCATATTAAACACAATCAATAACAGTTTCTGCTGTTTTTGCTCCGGAAATGAATGCAGTATTCATTGTCCTTAATTTTGGATATGTTAAAGCAATTCCTGAGAAAAACAAACTGTCTACAGGCGTCTTATATTCAGGCATGTAATTTTTATATTCAATATCATAAGTAGGGCTTGCATATCTGCTCCTGAAAACCCTGATCCATGTTTCTTTAAGGTCAGGGAACATGCCCCTTAACTTTGATGCAAATAATTTTCCAATTTGTCTGTCATTTAATTTCCATATTTCATCCGGCGGAGCATATTTGAACACCCACGCCATTTTAAATGGATAAATGTCAGCAAGGTTTGTATGTTCAATCACGCCGCCAAACACGTTTCCAAACACATTTATCCAGTAATACTCACTGAGTTTCTCTTCCATTCCTATATTCACGCATATGTTTTTGGTGTATTTTATTTTTTTCAATTTTTCTGCATAGGCGCTTGGCAAGCCTTTAGCTGCCTTTAAGAACGCGGGAATAGGTATTGTGCTTATTACAATATCATACTTCTCTTTTCTTATTCTTTTATTCATATATTCAATTTCCTTTCTTTTCAAGTCAATCTTTCTGACTTCTGAAGACCTTTCTATATGCCCCCCATTCTTCTCAATCTTTTTTGCAATTCTCTCTATCATCTCCTGCATTCCTTTCCTCGGATAACAGAATTTCCCTGTTGCTTCTCCTTCTCCAAGCCGTTCTGCAAGTTCGGAAGCGGATATTCTCTTTAAAGGCAAACCATACTTTTCATGCATAAGATTTTCAAATATTTTCCTCCGAACATTGCTGCCAACTTTCTTTTCAAGCCACTCATGTGCATTCAATCCTTCCAAATCATCCCATGAATTTTTTATTTTTGCATGCACAGCCAGAAGCCCGAACCTGAATTTATCCTTGGCTGTCAGAAAATCCCAGAAAAGAGCGGATAAAGGAGATATGAAATAATTTTTGCCTTTATAATTTATAGCCATTTTTATTTTTTTCTTTATTAAGTCATTTCTAAGTCCAACTTCCTTTATCACTTTCAATGTTTCCTTATCATGAGAAAATATGTGATGATAAAAAACAGGTATCTTGAAACCGTCAATTTCAAAGCTTCTTGCAAGCCCGCCTAAAACATCCTCCTTCTCTATAACTTTCACTTCAAACCCGTTTTCAGACAGGATTTTACCGCTTATGAGACCGGACAAACCCCCTCCCAATATACAGACTCTCATTGGATTTTTCACCTGACAAACTTTATTTATGCAAAACTTAATATTTGTATCATGAATCTTACAAAACACGACAAAATGTTTTTTGCATTTATAGCAATATTTTATATTGCATTATTTTACATTTCCAGTTTAAATTCTTTTCTTGCCGATGAAGGCACGCATGCGGTTGTATCATTATTCTACAGAGATTTGCTGTTTAATATCGGCAAAATAGGATTTAGCATCAGCAATATTTATGCTTTTGGCATGGACTATATGGTGCATTACCCAAAACTTCAGGTAACATACCCGCCTTTGTATCATATCGTAACAGGCATGCTGTTTTATTCTGTGTTTGGCATTTCTGCGCTAACAGCCAAAATATCTGCGCTGGTTTTTTCAATGTTGTCTTCTATTGCCCTTTATTTTCTTGTAAGAAAGACGTTTAATGATAAAATCGCATTGCTGTCAACATTTTTGTTCTTTGTTAACACAACAAGCATCTTTTACAGTTATCGCGCGCTAACAGATTTTTCGGCATGGTTATTTGTCTTTCTATCAGTATATGCGTTTGCGAAGGCAATAAAATCATCTAACAACAAACATTTTATTCTTGCAGGCATTTTGTCATTTCTTGCTACAATGGGCAAAAGACCTGCAGTAATACTTATAGTTGTTTTGTTTATTTACGGACTTATCAAAAAGAACTTCAAAGGCAGCGCATTAATGCTATCTGTTTTTATATTGCTAATGCTGCCTTATGGTTTTGTAATGCTGAAGACAGGAGGTCTTGATGTTCAGTTATTGGTTGTGCAAGCAACAGGAATAGGACAAGGGGACCCGCCTTTGCTAACATTTGAAAACTGGATATGGTATTTTGTTAAGTTCATAATATATACAGGCCCGTTATCGCTTGCGCTTATATTAAGCCTGTCTTACTATGTTTACAAAAGAGAAAAATACTGGAGATTTGCCCTGTTATGGTTTGTTGTTTTCTGGATAGGTCTAAGCATTCCGCAAAACAAGGAAGCCAGATTTTTCCAGTTTATTTTCCTGCCTGCGTATATTGCCTTCTCATATTATGTTCTCAAATTTAAGAACAATGTTAAAATTATTGCACCTGCTGTTATTCTTATTGTAGTGTATATTGCAGGTTCAGTTATGTTTGTATTGTCTGACATAAAACACAACTCAACTGCCGATGTTGTGAATTTCATAGGCAAAAACCTGAAAGGAAATGTAGCCGTAATTTCTGAAAGGGGGGATATTTATTCTTCTGAATTTATTTTTCTTATTGCATCAAAAGACGCAAACAAAGAAAAGTTTGTTTATAGACCCTGCGCATTTTCAGGCATGAAAAAAGATGAAATTCTGAAATACATGAAAGACAACAACATAGAATATGTAATAGCAGTCAATAAAGGCACGGGAGACAAAACATTTTTTGGCTATGAAAATCTTGAAAAAATAAAGAATAATTTAGTTTTTGCAAGAAATTTCGGAGATATAGACGTTTATAAATTTAAGGGCTTTGATTATTCAAAAAAGAAAATATGCAACAAAATATGTTTAACCGGGCAAATAATATGCACAAACAGCACGTCTCCTTTTTCAAAGCAGTTTTCTTAGTTTAAATAGTCCCCATAAAACCCCAAAACCATATGCAAAATAAGTTAATAGTGTTATTGGTATTGCAGCAACTCCTGCCTTAAGTTCTTTTTTCAAGAGAAATAAATACAGGTCGGCATTTAACAGTATTGAAGCAACAAGGAACAGCGCGGAAGCTGAGAAGAATATTTTGTTTACGAAACCGAGCATTAGAAACAACAGGAAAAAACCGGAAAAAACGGTGCCCATCAATAAATTGGATGAAGTATAGGAATCGCCTGCCATCTTCTCAGGGTGTTTTCTATATAACAGCACGCGCCAATATGCTCTGTAAAATTTTTGTTTGAGATATGATTTTAAATTGTCTACGTGAGGATGATATACAAACGCTTTTTTATTGAATATAAGTTTATAGCCTGCCTTGGCTATTCTAAAAGAAAGTTCCGGGTCTTCACCAGATGCTTTCCTAAACTTTGTATCAAAACCTCCAAATTTGAAAAATATGTTTTTCAGGTATCCTGCAGAAAAAGTTCCAATAAAATCTATTGTTTCTGATTTTGCCATCTTTTCATGCCTTTTTTCAATCTCATAACCAACAAATCTTGCTATAAGTTTTTCTTTGTTAAGGGTTCTGTAAGTTCCTGAAACGCCTGCCACATTTTTATCAGAAAACGGCTCAACCATGTTTTTTATCCAGTTCTTATCAGCCAGACAATCAGAGTCAGTAAATAGAATTATCCTTCCTCTTGCTTTTTTTGCTCCCCTGTTTCTTGCGGCGGCAGGACCAGAATTTTTTTGTTTTATCAATTTAATTTTTTTATGTCTTCTCATATATTTTTCAACAACTTTTGCTGTGTTGTCTTTTGAACCGTCGTCAACAACAATTATTTCATAATTTCTGTAATTTTGATTTATAAGAAATTCTAAACATCTCTCAATAGTGTCTTCAGAGTTATAGGCAGGCACAACTACGGAAACTCTATGGTTAGATATTTTTTTCTGTTTCATTGCTAAACACCATTAAGATTTGTTTTTCATATTTGCAACTTCTTCAAAAACCTTTTCCATCTCCTTTGCCGTCCTCTCCCATGTGTATTTTTCCGCTTTTTTTCTTGCATTTCTGCCAATTCTGTTAATCAAATTATTGTCAATCAGGTAATTAACCTTTTCCGCTATTTCCTTGGGCGAAGCCGGGTCATCCAGCAATAGCCCTTCCTTTCCATCCTCTATAAGCTCTGCTGCCCCCGCTGTTCTGCTTGTAATAACAGGAAGCCCTGAAGCCATTGCCTCAAGAATAACCAAACCGAAAGGTTCATACAAAGTTGGAAACACAAAGATGTCGGCGGCTGCAAAATACTGATTTATATCTGGCGTGAATCCTCCAAACACAACCCTGTCAGCAACGCCAATTCTTTCTGCAAGCTCAATATATGGTTCTTTATTATCTCTTCCCATGACAAGAAGTTTTGCATCACGTATTTTTGGCAACGCCTTTATCAAATATTCTAGACCTTTTCTCTGGAAAGGGTTGCCAACAAATATCATTACTTTGTCAGTTAAGGAGAATCCAAGTTTTTTTCTGATTTTGCTTTTGTATGTTTTTTTGTGTTTTGGGTTGAAAAATTCATTGTCAGTAGCGCTGTATATTGTCTCTATCTTATTGCTTCCTATTGCATAATTTTTCATAATTTCTTCTTTAAGAGCATTGCTCATTACTATTATTTTCTTTGCCCTTCTTAGATTAAACCCTTCCATCCACTCAACCATCTTATTTATGACAGAATTGCTCTTTGTTTTTCTATGCCATTCCTTGTAAACAAATTGTTGATATGCAATGTCAGGAGAAAAAAATCTTGTTGCCTGAGACATTGTCACGTCAGGATTATACAATTTTACAATAATGCTTGACAACAAAATAAAAAACAGTTCTTTTGCTCTGAAACCAAGATTCGGAAGAGGTATTTTTTTAACTTTTATTCTTTTATCAAGCGCATCATGCCTGTTTGTAAATAAAATAACCTTATGTTTTTTTGCAAAGTATTTTCCTGCTTCTATAATATATCTTGATGACCTGTGCTTTCTTGCGTGAATTATAACAACTCCTAATTTCATTTATTATCACTGGGCTTAAACGAGATGTTTCAAAAAGACTTTTGCAGCCTTTAATGTGCGCATTGCTTCTGAAGGGCTTTTTACGCTCTGAATAATTTTTGGTATTATGTATCTCGCCCTTAGATAATATTCTCTTCTTGCCCTGTCACAGAAATTTAAAAGATAATCCTTTGGTATATCAGGTCTTGAAACTGTTGTTGTCATTTGACCATTGTCAATCCATTTTGAATAATCCTCGGTTGTAAGATAATTGTTCTCCTTTGCCCATTTATATGCTTCTGTTCCAGGATAAACCTGCAATGGATAAAATTGCGCTGTATCGCAGTTCAGTTTTTTTGCAAACTCAAGAGTTCTTTCCATTGTCTCTTTTGTGTCAGACGGCAGACCAAAAATAAAGCAGCCGTTTACAAGCAGTCCTGCCTTTCTTGAGTTTTCCATAAATTCCTCCTGCATGTCTTTTGTTGTTGCCTTGTGAATATTGTCAAGAACGCCTTGCTCAGGGCTTTCAAAACCTACGCACATCAACCTGCATCCTGCCTCCTTCATTTTCTTTAATGTTTCAATATCTGTATTAACTCTGGCATTACATGACCATTTAAGATTTATTTTCCTCTCTATCATTAAATTGCATAAATCTATTGTCCTTTTCTTCACGGCAGGAAACGTCTCATCTTCAAACATAACCTCCTTTACTTCAGGTATGTTTTCCTGTATATATTCCAACTCGTCAACTACATTTTCAATTGAACGCGCTCTGTAAGATGCCTTCATAGGGGAATTGCAGAACGCGCAATTATATGGGCAACCCCTCGCTGTCAAAATTGTTATCTGCGGCCAGCGCAAACTTGCATAGAAATATTTTTTTATCCCCTTCCTGCCGAAATGTTTTAAATAAACTTCTGAAACAAAAGGCAGTTCATCAAGATTTTTTATATATTCTCTTGGCTTGTTATAAATTATCTTTCCTTCTTTTTTGAAAACAATGCCATCAACATTTTCCATGGGAGTTTTATATTCAAGGGCTGATGCAATATCTCTTACTGTATAATCATACTCTCCCCTGCACACAGAATCTATATTCCCAAGTTTTAGTGTTTCTTCAGGCATGTTTGTAGGATGCGTGCCAACAAGAGTTACATGCGAATCAGGAAGAATTTCCTTTATTTTGCTTCCTATTCCCGCATCATTATAAATGCTTGGAGTGCTTGTGTCTATAACAACCAAGTCAGGCGCAAATTTTTTTGCAAATTTTAAAGTCTGTTCTTCACTCCATTCATTTGCAACAGCATCCACCAACTTTACATCAAACCCTGCCTTTTCGGAAGCCCCTGCCGCATAGGCAAGAAAATACGGATAATAAAAAGTGCCTCCTTTTGTTACGCAAGGCGAACGGGACTGCCTTGAAAACCTTGGCAGAAAAGGCGGATTTAGGAATAATATTTTCATATATATCAAGTATGAATTAATGTATAAAAGGTTAATGGATGTTGAAATGCTATATATGTTTTTTTGTGTGATAATAGACAATTATGCCTATTAAAACCCATGCAGCAGCAAATATTATTGCATTAATGTTAAGATAAAATACAAGAACAATGCATGTCAATATTCCGAGTATGGGAGGCATTGGATATAATGGTATCTTAAATGAACGCTCAGATTTTGCCATATCCCTTCTTAATTTTATTGCGCTTAGATTTATGAAAAGGAATGTCATAAGTATCCCGAAATTGAATATTGAAGCAATCCATTGAAGGTTGCCCTGGAAAGTTATTAACGCAATCATAAAACCGCTTATGAAAACAGCATGCGAAGGCACACCTCCCTTTGAAATTCCAGAAATAAATTTTGGAATAACTCCTACTCTTGACATAGAAAACATTGCCCTTGAAGCGCCAAGAATTGATGACATAACAACAGAAGATGTTGCAAACAAAGCAGACAAAGAAATAAATTTGAGTATAAAAATATTGCTGGTTGCAACCTTCAAAGCATCCTCAAGCGGGGCATCTGAAACTCCAAGGGTCTTCCAATCCAATAGTCCTATAGCAACAACTGAAACGCCTATATAAAGAACTGTGCATATAGCAAAAGAAAGCAGTATCGCTCTTGGCACGTTCTTTTTTGGATTTTTAACTTCTTCTGAAAGCACAGTAATTGTATTAAACCCTATAAAAGCAAAAAATATTATTGCCGCTCCGGATAACATGCCTGTTATCCCGTTTGGGAAAAACGGCTGATATTTGGAAAAATCACCATTCCTTAAAAGAAATGCCCCGCCAACAAGTATGAAAGTTGCAAGAGCCGCAACTTTAAGTGTTACTAATATATTATTGGTGCCTGACGCTTCTTTTATGCCTTTTAGGTTTATAATCATAAGCGCAAGAGGCAGTGCAGGAGCAATTATTAACAAACTGAGTGATTGCGGGATACCTACAAAGTATGCAAAGTATGCTGCAAAGCCCATGCTTACCACGCTTGCACCAACAATATAATCAAATGTTTTTGTCCATCCTACAATAAATCCCCAAAAATCCCCAAATGCTTTTTGCGCATATATAAATGAACCGCCGGCTTCGGTTATAAATGATGAAAGTTCCGCAGAAGACAAAGCAGTAAGAAATGCCACGCTTCCTGCAAGCATAAATGAAAGTATTACAGAAGGCCCTGCTATTCCAGATGCTACTCCAACAAGCACGAATATTCCTGCACCTATTATTGCGCCTATACCAACATTTGTTGCACCAACTAAACCAAGTTCTCTTTTAAGTTTGTTCATATTATTCCCTTTTTCCTGCATGCAACATAATAATTATTTAGGCAAAGATATTTTAATTGTTTCATCTGTTTTTGCCTGTAACAAGAGATACAACTCTTTTTCCCTTTAATTCATCTGCTGTTTTAATTAGTCCTGCTGTCGCCACAGCGCCCCCGGGTTCAGCGTATATGCCTTCCTTTGACAGAATTTTCATAGCAGACATAATTTCTTTGTCTGCAACATCTATAGCAAAACCTTTGCTCTTTCTTAACGCATAAAGAACTCCGAACCCGTCTATAGGATTTTCGCATGCAATCGCATCTGCTATTGTCCGCGGTTTTTTTACAGGCTCAACATAATCCCATCCGTTTTCAAATGCCTGCACAACAGGATTACATCCTTTTGCCTGGACAGCAATAAGTTTTGGCGTCTTCTTTACAAGCCCGCACAACTTAAATTCAGAAACCGCTTTCCATACAGCATAAATCATTGTGCCGTTTCCTACCGGGCATATGATATAATCCGGTTTAATTTGTTCGCATAACTCAAAACCTATTGATTTTTCACCTTCCTTCCTGAAAGAGTAGTCGCCAGCCAGATATGTTCCTGATTTTTCTGCTCTTTTCGCGGCAGTTTCATAAGTTCCTTTTACAGCAATAACTTTTGCGCCATATGATTTTATATGTTCTAGTTTTGATGCGGGCGTATCTGCAGGCACATATATAGAAGCATTTATTCCTGCCCTTGCGCAATAAGCCGAAACAGATGCTCCCATATTTCCTGTTGTAGCACATGAAAGTTTTTTTATCCCTAATTCAACGGCTCTTGATATTTCTATTGTTGAACCCCTGTCCTTAAAAGAACCTGTCATAGAAACATTCTCGCATTTTAAAAAAACATCGCAACCGATTTTTTCACTGATTTTTGATTTCAATAAAGGAGTTCCGCCTTCATCCATTGAAACAATTTTTTTGACAGGATAAAACATCCAATATTTCCAATGATTTTGATAACCGGAAAAATTCTTGGGAATTGTTTTTTTAATTTTCCTGTAGTCATATTCAATATCAAGTGTGCTGCCGCAATCGCATCTGAATCTGATATTTAGCGGATATCTCTTTCCGCATCTTAAACATTTATAACCAACAGCAAACATGAAAAAATATTTGTTTTACTCAAACAAAAAGGTTTTTCATCAAAGTAGGGGACTGCGCAATAAGTGAAATCCCCTACAACCCCATTGAAGAGCATGCAAAAACGGGGACTGTGCAATAAGTGAAATCCCTTATCAACCCTTAGTGAAGAGCATGAAAGAACTGGGACTGCGCAAAAACTGTAAAATATTATCCAATTTCTTTCATAACAACTGTCTGGTCTGGCGTCAAGGCTTTGTTCCAGATATATACTTCATCTATAGCGCCGTTGAAGAAATTTACGCCTCCGCCTCCGCCTATTCTCATGGAACTTGAACCT
>CAZJGC010000007.1:19089-28375 GCA_964545795.1 uncultured archaeon | reverse complement strand
ATATTTTCAAATTGGCACAGGGCTTTAAGAAGAAGTGTTTTCATGTCATTATGTTGTGCGAAATCGTAAGTAAGGTCAAAAATAAGTGGAGGTGAATAAAATGCTATTTAGGTTGGACCCGAAAAATGAAACTATAGATATTGTTAAAAGAGTGTATCTAAGAGACTTTGGCTGGAATGAGCAAAAATTACAAAAATTATTATTTGAAAACCTTGAGAGAGTTATCAGAGAAGAAGAGTTATTAGTGATAATGCAATCAAAAAAGTGGCAAGAAGAGCCTGATTTAATGGCTGTAGATGAAAACGGTGATCTTTATATTTTTGAGTTAAAAGCATGGGAATCTCATAGTTCTAATGTACTTCAGGTATTGAAATATGGACAAATTTTCGGTCAATACAATTACGAGCAGTTAAACAATCTTTTTTCAAATTTTTCAAAAGAACATCTAATTGAGGCCCATAAAAAGAGATTTCCTGATAAAAAAATTAACGAGGGAGATTTCAATAAGAAACAACATTACATTGTATTGACAAATGGAATTGATGTTAGAACGAGGGAAGCTATTATATATTGGAGGAATCAAGGTTTAGATATAAAAGGATGGATCTATAGAATATATAAAACAAAGGCTGGAGACCTTTATCTAGAATTTAACACATATAAAACAATTGATGATCCATTTGAAGATATAGAAGAGGGTTATTTTATTATAAATACAAATTATAGCAACGATCCTTTATGTCATGAGGACATGTTGGAAAATAAAAAAGCTGCAGCTTATTACTATCCTTGGAAGAATCATATTAAAAAATTGCAAAAAGGGGATCATGTTTTTCTTTATAAATCTGGTACAGGTATTGTTGCGAGAGGAATAGTAAAAAGCGATCTCAAGAAATCTCATTATCCCGGTAAACCTGAAGATAAAGATGAGGAATATTATGTAGAATTAAAGTCTTTTTCTAAAATAAAAAAGCCTCTTACTGCAGCCGAAATTAAAACAATCACTGGTGTTGACTATAGATTCATGATGACATGTTTTTCTGTAGATAGAGAATCAGGAAATAAGATTTGGAATGAATTAACAAAAAGAATTTGATTTAATTGATCTTACTTACGACTCTCCGCTTCCGCTCCGACCCTTACGGGTTCGCACAACAGGTGCATATCCGCTACGGTTGCTTCGCAACCTTGCCCTTCGGGAAATTGTCCCTTTGGCCGCAACTTCGTATATGCCCGGAACGTTAAATCCAATAGCCAAAAACCTTAAACCACCCACCACCCGCCCTTAAATTAGGAGAGGTTGCCCGCCCGTTTTTTTGTTTCTTTTTCTGAAAAAGAACATTTAGACCGAGAAACTACCGAAAACTTTAAATAAACTATATGATAACTTTATCATATGGATAGCTTATATAGATTGTTTTTCAAAGCATTTTCCAATAAAACGAGATTGGAAATTATTCGGTTATTGAAGAAAAACCCACTTACAGTAACAGAAATATGCAATAAAACTGGATTTGAGCAAAGCAGAGTTTCTCATAATCTAAAATGCTTGGTAAATTGTGGGTTTGTAAAGGTCAAGCCAGATGGAAATTTTAGAAAATATGAATTAGATAATGAAACCATAGTTCCAATTGTTAATCTATTTGAAAAACATATCAAAAAATACAAGAAAAGACTTGAATGTTGCGAGGTAATTGGAAAATGAATAAAGTAAAAATATACTCTACGCCCACTTGCCCATTCTGTAAAAAGGCTAAAGAATTTCTTAAAAAGCATAATGTTGAATATGAAGATATAAATGTTGCTGAAAATGAAAAAGCAAGAGATGAAATGATTGAAAAGTCTGGACAAATGAGTGTCCCAGTAATTGAAATTGGAAATGAGATTATTGTAGGCTTTAATGAGCAAGAATTAAAGAAAAAACTGAAAATTGATGGATAAAAATGGTTTATTATTGTGATAGTAAAAATAAGAAAGAAAAGTTAATGGGAAATGTAACTTGTCCAAAATGCGGACATAAACAGCCGATGGAAATTCCTACTTCTTCATGCCAAGCATTTTACAAATGTGAGGGATGTGGAAAAACAATATCATCAGAAAAAAGTTGCTGTGTTTTTTGTGATTATGGTGATCGTAAATGTCCAATAGCAGAGGAACACTAAAAATGAGAAAAGAAATTAAAAAATCGGAACTTAAGAAAGGAGTAAAAACAGGGTTTTGGTCAGGAATACTTGCATCGTTATGTTGTGTTGGTCCTCTTGTAATAGTGTTGTTTGGTTTAGGAAGCGTATCTTTCGCCTTGAGTTTAAGCCAGTACAGACCATACTTCTTAGGACTTGGGTTTTTGTTTATGATAGGAGCAATTTTTTTACATCTCAATAAGAAAAATAAAACATGCGATATAAACTGTTTTAGTGCTGAGGGGCTAAAAAGAGAAAAGAAATTCATAATTTCAGTTGTTGTATGTATGGCAGTAATTTATGTTTTTGCTTTGTATATTCTTGTTCCAGCAATCAGTCCTCTTATTTATGGCAATGCTGTTGCAAAAACACAATTGTCAATTCATAATTCTTCCAATGAAATGATAAAAAACTCTAAATTATATAAACTAAGAGTTAAGATTAGTGGAATGACTTGCGAAAGTTGTGCTTTTGGGATTCAAAGCATTCTGCAAAGCTTGAGTGGTGTTGTGGGAGCAAAAGTTAGTTATTCAGAGGGTGCAGGAGAAATTATATATAACCCAGAAATTATAACTAAAGAACAAATTATAAGTAGCAAAGTATTTTCGACATATCCGACACAAATTGTTAGTAATGAAAAGTTAGAAAACTAAAGAACTTCTACTAATAATACCAGAAAAATTTGGCTGTAACGAAGTGAAACATCTTAACTAATGTTAGACAGAAGATACAAATATTCAATATTCTGCTTTTTTGTTTATAAATTGTTGGGTATTCATTCAGTTATCTCCTCTTATTCACTTCTTTTTGAAATTCATTTCTTATCTCGTTAATTTTCTTTTCATTTAATTTAATGAGGATAGATTTGCATTTAATCAGAAATTCAGGAGCATTTTCTATCATTTTATTGTATTGCTCATCTGGAACTGTCCTATCAACATAATACTGGGAATCTATTCTCGCTTTTAATGAATCCTCAGTAAAGTCTAATTCTTCTTCGTTGAAATAATCTTTAAGAAACCTCTTTGCAAATTCTATTGTGCAGGAATGAATTTCGCATTTTACCCCAATCTTTGTTAAAATAGAATAAAGCGAAAAGTAAAGGGTGTAATATGCTGTTGAGATTTTCCAGTCTTTTATAACATTTATTCTCATTGATTCAAGAGCTTCTTCAGCTTTTTTGATATAAGCCTGAGCAAGATCAGGGTTTGGCTCAATCAGGCTTAACCCTCCTTTCTTCTTAGCGCACCATAGTATTTTATTCATTTTTGAACACCGCCTCTATAAATTGCTCAGCATTAACGAAAACTATATGATTTTTTAATATTTCCCTTAACAGAATGTCTTTGTTCAAATTCTTTTCAAAAGTCTTCATAGGATAACATTTTACGCTTATTTCTATTCCTAAGTTTCTTGAAACCCTTTTTATCTCATTTCTATTGTAATTACCGGCAACAAAAATATCCAAATCAGAACCCTTTTTCTCCAACCCCTTGACATAACTTCCAAATATAATCCCAATTCCTTTAATATGGGGAGTGATTTTCTCTATTATTTCCTTAATCATAACTCTCTTTTCCAAAAAAGCAATAGCCTTGTATTGCTCAACAAAAACAAGATACCTTTTAGTAAACCCACTTGGATTAATCTTATAAGTCTTAATCTTCCCTCTTGTCTTTGATTCTATAATACCTCTACCCTCTAAATCTTCAAGGATGAGTTGAGAAGTTCTCGGACTTATTTTTAATAGTTTTTCAACTTCCCGAATATAATATTCTCTCTTAAAGTCATTGGTAAACAGAGATAATATCTGCAATGTGTTTTCTGTAATTCTTATTTTTTCATACATATGTATTATTAATCATACAATTAATATATAAATCTTTCGGCGCTCTATTAAAGCAAAAGACGCACCGTCTTCTTTTTTAGGAAAAAAGACACCTCCTTCCCCTAAACTATTGTCTGCTTCGCAGGATTGATATAGCGAGAATTCAACTCTTTGGAAAGCTCCGCTTTCCTCGCCCTCTCTTGCGGTCAGAGAGTATATCAGCGATTTAACGGTTACGCTCGGTTGCACCTCGCTCCACCCAAATCCTGCTTACGCAGGACTTCGTTAAATCGCATATGCTGTCCGAAATTCGACTACGGCAGAGATAATAAAAACATTAATAAACTTCTTAACAAATCATTAAAGTATGAAATCAAAAATTGGAGGATCAACATACTGCAAACAACCTTTTGAATCTGAATTGCAGAATTTAAAATTGCTTGGTTATGATTTTGCAGAAGTAGACTTAGGTTTACCCATAGAACCGAATGAATCTTTTGAGACAGAATTAAAAAAAGTTAGAAATATAATTCCTATTTTAGTTGGACACCTGCCAGAAATCGACTTCAAAAAAGAAGAGATAGAAAGATGTAAAAAATTTATAGAGATTTTATCTCACCAAAACATAAATTTATTTGTAATCCACTTATTTAGTAGAAATTTACCTACTAAGGGTAATATCAATTTAAAAATTAGAAGCCTAAAAGAATTAACAGATTTTGCCAAAAACAATAATTCTATCATTGCTCTTGAGAACACAGAAGAAGATGTAGATATTCTAAAAAAAGTTTTTGATAAAATTCCAGGAATTAGTTTTTGTTTAGATATCGGGCATGCAAACTTATTTGCAAAAGAAAATCGCTCCATAAATCTAATAAAAAATTTCGGCAAAATCCTTAAACATGTCCATGTACATGATAATGTTGGTGGAGATTCTGAAAAATTTGATTTACACCTTCCAATTGAAGCAGGAAGAATTAATTTTGCGCCAATTTTTGATAAGCTCAAAGAAATAAAATATTCTGGAAATGTTACTTTAGAGGTTTACAACCCGGATAAAGAATATAGAAAAATAAGTATAGATAGAATTAGAAAATTGATTTAAGCCCACCTCCGCCCGCCTCATCATAGGAAACTTTAATTATTGTTGTAACAAAAATATTACATATGTCACAAAAGTATTACAAATTAAGGATGCTTGAGTCCCTTTTGCAGAAGGAAAATCATATAAGGGGGCTGGCAAAAGAGATTGGAACAAATCAAACAACAATAGCAAGAAAAATAAAAGAGCTTTATGAAGATAACATCGTTGATTTTAAACAGGAAGGGAGAAACAAAATTTATTTTCTCAAAAGAACTTTAGAGGCTTTCCAATATGTCTTAATAAGCGAACATTATAAACTTCTCAGAGTTTTAAAGAAATATCCTTACTTAAGAAAAATATTTCAAGAAATAAAACAAGATAAGAGGATAAAACTCGCGGTTTTATTTGGTTCTCATGCAAGAGAAACTGCAACAAAAGAAAGCGACATAGACATTTTTATTGAGACTAACAACAGAAAAATTAGGCAAGAAATAGAAAGTGCTAACTCAAGAATTAATATAAAAATAGGTAAATTTGACAGAAAAAGTTTATTGATAAAGGAGATAGAAAAAATCATGTGATAATAAAGGGAGTTGAAATTTTCTATGAAAATGACGGACTTTTTGAAAAAAACTTAAAAATGAGGGAAAGTTAAAACTTTCTGAATCAAGCGAAGAAGTTAAAGAAGCTTATTTAAGAAAATCTTCAAGTTATTTAGAATCCGCAAAACTTTTATTGAAAAACAAGAAACTTGAAGAAGCTGTTTCAATGGCTTATTATAGCATGTATTACTCCTTACTTGCTTTGCTATTTAGAGTTGGAATAAAAAGCGAAAACCACACAGCTTCTATTTTTCTGTTAAGAGATTGATTGGTTTAAACAATCAAAAGATTTTAAATGCAAAAAGAGAAAGAATTGATAAACAATATTATGTTGATTTCAGTATAATAGGAGGAGATGTTGAAGATTCAATTAAAGATGCGGAAGAATTTAACGCGATTGTTTTTGATTACTTGGAAAAGTTAAATTTAGAGAAAATTAATGAAATTAGAAAGACGTTTGAAAAACTAATTGAATAGTTTTAAAGGTGACTCGGTTGGTGGAACTCAAAATTGCTTCGCAAAACTCTGCTAACAGCAATTAAGAGGGCTTTGTTGCCTTCGGCTCTGAACTTTGCTTATCCCCAGCATGTTATATTTATAGACCCAATCCTAACGGACATAATACCCAAAAACAAAGATTTTGGCAAATATTATAAAGTTTTTAATTTTTTTATTATTATGAATGATAATGATATAGGGCAACAAAAGTTGAAAAGTAACATTTGGAAATTTTATTTATTTCAAGTATTTGCTGGATTATCTTTCTTTCTGCCAATCATAGTTTTATTTTGGCAAGATAATGGATTAAATTTAACTCAGATAATGATTCTGCAATCTTTCTATTCTCTAACAGTTGTAGTTTTGGAAGTGCCAACTGGTTATTTTGCAGATATTTTTGGCAGAAGAAAAATACTAATATTTGCTAGTCTTTTTTTAGCAATTGGCATTTTTGCTTATAGTTTAGGATATAATTTTTATCAATTTTTAATCGCCGAAGTATTGTGGGCATTTGGCACCTCTTTAGTTTCCGGAACAGATTCAGCGCTTATTTATGATACATTAAAAGACCTAAAACAAGAAAAGTTGTATAAAAAAATTTGGGGCAATGCAATATTTTATTATATGATTGCAACATCAATTGCCAGTATTATTGGAGGATTTATCGGAAAAATAAATTTTAGGTGGACATTCTATGCTATGTTACCCTTTATGATTTTATTAATTCCTTTATCGTTCAGTCTAAAAGAACCAAAAAGACACAAATTTATTTTCAAACAAGGTTATCTTTTTGAATTGTTTAGAATGCTTAGACTTTCTTTAGTAAAAAATAAAAAAATTAGATGGTTAATTATTTATTCAGCAGTTATCGCAGGATTTAATGGCGCAGGTTTATTGTTTTACCAACCTTATTTTAAATTAAGTGGTTTAGATATCTTTTATTTTGGATTTGTGTTTGCAACATTCAATATAGTTGGTGCTATTAGTTCAAAATATGCTCACCGAATTGAAGAAAAGATAGGTCCAAAATATTATTTGTTCATGTTAGTTGTCTTGGTTGGACTAAGTTATCTTTTAATGAGTAATTTTATCTATTTGTTTAGTTTCTCATTTGCGTTTTTACAACAATTTGCAAGAGGATTTTCAAAACCAGTTATTACAGATTATATAAACAAATTGACTACCTCAGATATAAGAGCCACTGTTTTATCTGCTCACAATTTAGTTAGAAGTTTATTCTATGCCGCAATAATTCCTATTGCTGGTTGGGTTGCAGATGTTTATAGTTTAATTCAAGCACTAACTGTATTAGGAATCACAACCTTTGTTGCCGGAATAATTATTCTGATGATTTTACATAAAAATAAAGTGATATAAAATTATAAATAAAATCCTTAAAAGTTTATTAATAGTGGATTACCATGAACGTAAAAATTAAAATTTTGATTGGAATTCTGGCTGTTGGAACAATTTTAATTACCGGATTATGGACTTGGAAATCAACAGAAACTCAAAATTATGAACCAAACAAGAAATATTGTGAAGAAGATTCTGACTGCGCTCTTGATTTTTATGGTAGAAATTCTTGTTGTATGGGGTGCAACCCAGAAGTTATAAATACAGTAGATATGTTAGAAAGAGGAAAATGGCGAAAAATAAATTGTGACAAAGAAAAAAGAGGAAAATGTTCCAAGATTGAATGCCCGCCTATAAAACAGGAAGTAAAATGCATTAATAATATCTGCATAGCAAAATCTACCCATCTTACCAAATAACTTATAATATAAAAAATTCTACATAAGAGTAAGGAAATACGCACTTGTTTTTGAAGTGTTTATAAAAAAATATTGGGTTGTCTTTATTTTTATGTTTTTAGTTAAAAATAAAATTAAAGATTTTCTTTGATTTCATAACACGCAATGGCAATCTGCCTGTCATCTGCAAATGTTAAAGTCCTGAGGGTTTCTCCTAACGAAAGAATTTTATAGAGGACATGTTCGTCCGATATTTTTACTTTATCGTTATTTGTTTCACAAAGGAATGTGATAGCCTTTACCTTTTTATCGTCAATCTCAAATTCCATAATCTTTCCAATCTTCCTGAGTTCCTGATTAATGATGCCTGTTTCCTCGTAAAGTTCGCGGATGGCTGCGGCTTTTGTGCTTTCATTCTTTTCTATCTTTCCTGTGATGAATTGATAGATTCCACTTTTTCTCTTCAGAACCAAAAAATCCTTTCCTTTCATCACAACCACTCTCACGAGATTCGGTCTTTTGGTTTTATCCCTGAAAAATTCGTGAACGAACCCCAAAAATTTTCCCCATTGGTAAATTGTATCTATAAAGGGGAGCAGCAGCGTGGTTTTAATACATTTTATAGATGTTATGCCTTTTTTGTATTTCTTGGTTAAAACTAAAAGTTTAAGTAGATACCAGGGAATTAGTAGGGATAAATTCATCACGGATAAAATCAATAAAATATCCATAACATTTGGCAGCGGCATCTCTCCTGCCCATTGGATTTTTTTCATATTCAAAGACCTTGAAACAAATGAAGTCCTCCCATAGGAGAGGGATTTCTTGAAGAACGTGTAGAAATTAAATCTATGTTCATGTTCCACAATCAAGTCAGGGGAAAAGAGTATTCTGGCTCCTGAGTTGAGCCATCTCCATGCGAGTTCAACGTCCTCCCCAGCAGGAGGTCTGAAAATGTAATTTATTTCATCAAAACCCAGGAATTTTTTATAAGAATTCTTTCTTATACCCATATTACATGATGCAGGGGGGATAAAATTTTCAGAAGATATCCTCTTTTGCCGACCTTTCTTTTTATTGAAAGTAAAAAATTCTATTGCTTTAAATTTCTCAAAAATGTTTCTATATTTTGATGGCAACCATCTGCCAAAAACAACATCATATTTTTTAAGATATTTCATGTACCCCTTCAACAAATTCCGTTCGGTGATGCAATCAGAGTCTATGAATATTATGTACTTCCCTCTGGAATTCTCTATTCCTATGTTCCTCAATTTTCCGATAGAAAAACCTGAATCCGCTTTTATCAATTTGATATTCTTATATCTGGACATGTATTT
>CAZJGC010000007.1:0-18989 GCA_964545795.1 uncultured archaeon | reverse complement strand
TTATATCTGGACATGTATTTGGAAACCGCCTCTACAGTTTTATCTGCTGAGCCATGATCAAGAACAATTATTTCATATGGCATATCTGTATCTTGATTGAGCAGACTCTTGAGGCAATTCTCTATCGTTCTTTCAGCGTTGTGAGCAGGTATTATGACAGATATCATAAAAATAATTGAGAAGAAATTAATATTTATGATTTTATAAACCTCACTTCAATACCTTAATAAGATTATAGATGTATTCAAGATGTTTATGTTTTCCTTCTGAAGATAGACGAGATTCTGCCTTTATATTTCCTCACATTTTCCCGGAACCCTTTTTATAAACAATCTGAAAATAAGAAAATAAAATCATAACTGAATTTTATAATTCAAAGAATTATATGAACCATGTAATTGACAAATGTGAATCCCTATCATTTCTGTTTTTTTGTTGAATATCTCATATATTTATATTATTCAGTTATTAATCAATGGTATGATAAACAACTTACAAGCAAAATTTGATAAAGCGCTTAAAATTTTTGTTGACAAATACAAGAAAAACCCAAATGTTCTTGCAATCCTCGTTTCAGGTTCATTTATTCATTCAAGTCCAGATAAAAATTCTGATTTAGATGTATATATCTTACTTGAAAAATCAAAAATGCGAGAAAGGGGAAATACTTGGATTAATGGTGTTGAAATTGAATATTTTATCAATCCCGTAAATCAAGTTAGACATTATTTCAAAACTGAAACTGGAAGCAAATCCCCATGCACTGCTCACATGTTTGCAAATTCTAAAATTCTTTATCAAAGAGATAAAACCGTTAATCAACTGATTAAGGAAGCAAAAACTATTTTGAAAAAGAAAATGCCTCCTATGAAAAAAATAGATTTGGAATTTGCAAGATATAGTATTGATGACATTCAAAAAGACTTAGAAGATGTTTATTTAAAAAAAGATATTTTTGCTTTTTATTTAATTGCGAATAATATTCTATCAGAATGTTTGGATTTATTTTTCAAAGTGCATAGAATATCAAAAGAAAAATCTAAAAGACTACAAGAGCAGTTAAAATCAATTGACAAAAAATTTGAAAAACTATATACAAATGCTTTAATTGAAAAAAATATTGATAAACAATACAGAAACATTAATAGGGTTGTAAATTATATTGAAAAATTAATTGGCGGCAAAAGACCAAAAGAATGGATATTAAGAAGCAAATGCACAGCAGAATAAAAAGTGCCATTATTATTTATTATTATGATTCAAGAATATGAACAAACAACATTTGAAACCTGTTTAGCCGTGGATTTATTGAATTTGGTTGGAGCGGAGATTTCTAAAAAAATAGAAAGAGAAGTTATTAATTACGCGCTTGATTTTTCCAAAAACAATTTTACAATTGGGCATCTGGATTTTATAGCCAAAAAATTTAATACAAAGTTTGATTTTTATGTTGATAACAGAATGTTTTTTAATTTCATAAAAAAGTTCAATTTCTCAAATAAAATAAATTTGATTCAAGAAAAAATAAATCTGAAATTGGTTAGCAAACTCATAAAAACTTCTCCCGTAATTGTTTATGTGGATTCTTATTATCTTTGGAAAATTAATCATTATCCGCATTTCATAATTGTTATTGAAAAATCCAAAGACGGATATAAAATATTTGATTCTTGGGACGGAAAAATAAAAAACATTAACTCCGCAACTTTATCAAAATCAATAATTAGTTTGAGAAATCTCCTTAAATTTTGCCCCCAATTAATCCAAAAAATGGTGGACTCGCCGAGAGTTTCACTCCCGCTTTGAACTTCCTGTTTGGTTTTTCTCTCAAGAAAAACCCACTCGGAACCTCTACCATGCCAAGGTAGCGCGCTTCCGTTGCGCCACGAGCCCATTTTATGGTGGGCCGAGTCAGACTCTCCTTAAGGGTTGATAAGGGAATACAAGTTCTGCACCTTCCCTTATTTTGAACTGACGACCTCCACCTTGTAAGGGTGGCGTCATAGCCGCTAGACCACCGGCCCATAAAATTTTATGGATTTGGAAAATTTAAAAACTTTAAAAATGGTGGGCGTAACGGGATTTGAATTCGCGAAATTTTTCTTTTGGTTGCTCCGTTTTCCCAAAAGAAAAACTTACCCGCGACTTCCAGCTTTCTTCATCTCATAGTCAAAATAATTAGTATTTTGGCTCGAATCTTCTATTGGACATAGAAGGCTGGCACTCTATCCAAGCTGAGTTACACGCCCATATCATTATTTTTTTAAACAAACTATTTAAATTTTCCAGGTTTATAAAACTTCTGAAAAAGTTTTTATACAGTTGAAATAATAGTTATTAAAAATAACAAAGTGTTGATTTTAATGGATTTCAAAAAAATAGAGGAAAAATGGCAGAAAAAATGGGAAGAAGCAAAGCTTTTTGAAGCAAACCCTGACGAAAGAAAAAAATACTTTATCACATTTCCTTATCCATATGTAAACGGGGCTCCCCATATAGGGCACAGTTATTCATCAATGCGCACAGATGCATACGCGCGATATAAACGCATGCAGGGTTATAATGTTTTGTTTCCTCAGGCATTTCATGCCACGGGAGAACCTATACTTGGAGTGGTAGAAAGATTAAGAAACAATAATGAAACGCAGATAAATGCATTAAAAATGTCTGGCGCTACAGATTCTGAAATAGAAAAATTTAAGCATGACCCAAAGTATCTTGTAAATTTCTGGGTAAAAAGATGGATAGAAGACATGAAGCTTGGAGGATATTCAATTGACTGGAGAAGAACATTTGTAACAACAACAATAACTCCAACATATTCAAGATTCATAGAATGGCAATATAACACATTAAAGAAGAATGGATATATAACGCAGGGAACTCATCCTGTTGTATGGTGCCCAAACTGCAAAAGCCCTACAGGAGACCATGACAGATTAAGCGGCGAAGGAGAAAGCCCAATAGATTATACGCTAATAAAATTCAAATACAACGACTCCTTCATTGTAGCAGCCACATTAAGGCCTGAAACATTGTATGGCGTCACTAACATATGGATTAATCCGGCATCTGAATATGCAATCGCAAAAGTTGATAACGAAAAATGGATTGTAAGCAAATATGCTGTTGATAAGTTGAAAGACCAGCTAAAGTCTGTTGAGATTATTGAAGAAATTGATGCAGAAGAACTTATAGGAAAGGAATGCTTAGACATGCTTTCAAACAGAAAATTAAAAATCCTTCCATCAGATTTTGTAAAACCTGATAATGCAACAGGCATCGTAATGTCAGTGCCTTCGCACGCCCCATACGACTGGATTGCAATAAAAGAGCTTATAGAATCTGATAAATTGGAACAGTATGGAGTAACAAAAGATGAGCTGGAGCCAATAGTTTTGATAGAATCCAAAGATTTCAAAAATACGCCAGCAGTAGAAATAACAGAACAAATGGGCATCAAATCTTTAAATGAGGTTGAAAAACTTGACAAAGCAACCTCAATTCTGTATAAGAAGGAGTTCCACAACGGAATTCTAAAAAACTGCGGCGAATACTCGGGAATGAAAGTGTCAGAAGTTAAAGACAAGTTAATAGAAGATTTCAAAAAGAGGGGAATTGCAGACACTATGTGGGAAACTACTAATGCTGTTATATGCAGATGTAATACAAAATGCCATGTCAAAATTCTTGAAAACCAGTGGTTCCTGAAATTTTCAGATGAAAATTGGAAAAACAAAGCAAGAGAATGCCTTGATACAATGACCTTGTATCCAAGCGAAGTAAAGCAAAACCTTGAAAATACTTTTTCCTGGCTAAAAGACAAAGCATGCGCAAGAAAAACAGGGCTTGGAACCCCGATACCATGGGATAAAAAATGGATTGTTGAAACCCTTGGAGACTCCACAATTTACATGGCATACTACACAATAGCAAATGCAATCGCTGAAAACAATATAACAGCAGACGACCTAACAGACGACGCATTTGACTATTTGTTTCTCGGCAAACCTTTAACCAACAACCCAAAGAAGCAGATACTGGAAAAAATGAAAAAGGAGTTTGAGTATTGGTATCCTGTTGATATGAGAAACAGCGGAAAAGACCTTGTGCAAAACCATCTGGCGTTTTACATTTTCCATCATACGGCTATATGGGAAAAGGACAAGTGGCCTAAAGCAATAAGCGTAAATGGTTTTGTTACCGTAGAAGGGGAAAAAATGTCAAAATCTAAAGGCAACTTCATACCCTTGCGCGACATTCTTGAAGAATTTGGAGCAGACATGGTCAGAATAAACATAATATCTGCAAATGAAGGGCTTGAAGATGCTGACTGGAGAGCAGAGAATATAAAAACTTTCAGGGCAAAATATGAATTTCTTATGTCTGTATTGGACAATCTAAACTCAGCAAAGAAAAAAACAAAAGATTTCAGAGAAATTGCGCTAATAAGCAAGTTGCAAAAAAACATAAAGAATTCTACGAAAATGTATGAAGAATTAAAATTCAGGTCAGGCATAGTTTACTCTTTTTTTGAGCCATTGAATGATATTAGGTTTTATATTAATCTCAATAACGGAATTGAAAATTGCAATCCCGAAACATTAAGAAACTTTTTAGAAGCCTTAATAAAACTTGTTTCGCCTTTCACTCCCCATATATGCGAAGAATTATGGGAAAAGTTGGGCAATAAAGGGTTTGTATCTGTCGCCGAATGGCCGAAAGCCGACGAAACGCTAATAAATGAAGAAGCCGAAGCAATGGAAAACCTTGCAAAAAGAACAGTTGAAGATATAAATCAAATAAAGAAAATTGTTGGAAGGCAACCTGAGAAAATAAATATTTATGTTGCTTATAAATGGAAATATAAAATCCTTGAAATTGCGCAGAGAAGTCCTGATGACTTGATTAAAGAAATAATGAACTATGAAGAAATAAAGACAGCCGGAAAATCGGCTGTAAAGTTTGTGCAGGCGCTTATGAAGAAGCAGGCAAAACCAGATTATTTAATTGCACAGGAACAGGAATTTGAAACGCTTGCCCTGATAAAAGATTTCTTGTCAAACGAATTCAAATGCCCTGTTGAAGTAGTAAAAGCAGAAGATTCTGATTCAGAGAAATCCGAAAAAGCAGAACCCGGAAAGCCTGGAATAGAAATATTCTAAACATCTCCGGCATTTTCCCAAATCATGTCAAACTTTTTTTTGTAATCAGTATTCTTGTTAAGAAACCATACTCCGCTGCGTTCATTTTTCATCTCAACTGTTATTCCATGCCTGTTGTCAACGACCATCACAAACGGCTGTATAATTTTATCAATCCACTTTACCTCAACTCCTATCTTTCTGAGAAGTTCAATTTTATTTTCAGGCATATCGGAACATAGCAATCTTACTCTAATTCCTCTGTCAACAGCCCTTTTTATTGCATCTAAAACAACAATATCTTCAACAATATCCTCAGCTGTTATCATAACATCATTTCTTGCTATGTCAAAAAGAAACGCTGTCTTGTTTATGAAATCATCTTCAGAAGAATACCTGTCAAACACCTGTTTTCCTCTCCAGATTTCATTTTCAGGCATAAAAGAATTATAGTAACTTTCCAACAAACTAAACTGCTTCTTCCTCTCCAGATACTCTTTTGCAACAATGCTGAACAGCCTCTTAAACGGATTTGTTCTGGACAACCAGAAAATCTTGTTTTTCCCTGTCTCATGTTCAACTATGCCTTTCTTTTGAAGAGAATAAAGATACTTATAACAATTAGTAACAGATATTTTGGCATTCTTAGCAATCATGGAAGCAGTAACAGTTTTTCTTTTTTCCCTTTCAAGAAGCAGCATTGACCTGATAATCTTAATTTCAAGTTTGTCAAACAATTTGGTTTTCAGAAGAACATCGCAGAATTCTGATATTTCCTTTTCTTTCATAATTAGTATTCTGCGGATATCTATTTAAACCTTCAATTATATTTTGATTTATAAACCCAAATATCTCTTCTACCCTGCGCAAAACCTGCTATTTTTCTGCAATGCAAACCTTTTTATAGATTCTATTTCAATTATGTGCATGCAAAAAAATGATTTTGTGCGAATTGAATACTCAGGCAGAATAAAGGAAACAGGACAGGAATTTGACAAAGGCAATGTGCCAATAGCAGTAGGCGCGGGATTTGTAATAAAGGGAATTGACGAAGCGCTTATTAATATGAATGTAAACGAAAAAAAGACAATAGAAATTCCACCTGAAAAGGCTTTTGGCGTCCGCGACCAGAAATTTATAAAACTTGTGCCTTTATCAGAATTTAAGAAAAACGATACAATGCCGTATCCCGGCATGATAATTTCTGCTGACGGCATACAAGGCAGAGTCCTTTCAGTCAACAGCGGCAGAGTGCGCGTTGATTTCAATCATCCATTAGCAGGAAAAACGCTTATTTATGACATTGAAGTAAAAGAAAAAATTGAAGATGTGCAAGAAAAAGCAAAAGCGCTCGTTGAATTTTTTGCAAGAGTTCCCAAGGAAAAAATAGATGTCAAAGTATCCGAAAAGGAACTTGAAATAACAGTGCCTCCAATGGTTTCTCCTTTAATGAAAAAGAAAATAGCCGACTTTGCAAGAAGCATCCTTGGCTTTGAAAGAACTAAATTCTCTGAATTATATGAAAAAGGCAAGTGATTATAAATTAATTTATAAAATATTTTCTCCTGTGAAAAAAACAGATATGTTTATATAGATTTGTTCAAAATAAAAAATAGTAATTTTGTTGCAAAAAATCAAAATTATAAAAGGTGATATAATGCCAGCCAAAATTAATGATAAAAAAACAAAATCTATTGATAATGATTTAAAAAAATTACTTGAAAGCAGGAGAGCAGTAATAAAAGTTGTGGGCTGCGGCGGTGCAGGAAACAACACTGCAACAAGATTGAAACAAATAGGTGTGACTGGTTGCGAAGTTGTTGCAATAAATACAGACGCGCAACAACTATTATACACAGAAGCTGACAAGAAACTTCTTATTGGAAAGGAACTTACAAGAGGCTTGGGAGCAGGCGCTGACCCGCATATAGGAATGGAAGCTGCCAAAGAAGACAAAGATGAAATTAAAAAAATGGTGGAAAATGTTGACATGCTGTTCATAACATGCGGACTTGGAGGAGGAACAGGAACAGGTTCTGCGCCAATTATAGCCGACACAGCAAAGAAAAACGGCGCGCTGACTGTTGCTATAGTTACATTGCCGTTTTCCATGGAAGGCAAACAGAGAATGGAAAATGCAAGATATGGCCTTGAAGAACTTGAAAACATAGTTGACACGCTTATTGTAATACCAAATGACAAGCTGCTTGAAATAGTGCCTGATGTTTCAATATCAACAGCATTTAAAGTTGCTGATGAAATTCTGGTAAATGCCGTGAAGGGAATAGCAGAACTTGTAACAAAGCCCGGACTGGTTAATCTTGACTTTGCTGACATAAGAGCAGTTATGGGAACAGGAGGAATTGCAATGATAGGCATGGGCGAATCTGACACAGACAACAGAGCAATAGAAGCTGTTGAAAAGGCATTAAACAACCCATTGCTTGATGTAGATATAGAAGGAGCGCAGGGCGCTTTAATAAATGTGTCTGGAGGAACTGACATCACAATAAGGGAATGCCAGGAAATTGTAGAAGCTGTTTCATCAAAGCTTTCGCAAGATGCCAAGATAATATGGGGAGCGCAGATAATGAAAGAGCTTGGAGACGTTGTCAGAACTATGCTAATAGTTACTGGCGTAAAAAGCAGCCAGATATATGGGCCTCAGAGAAAATACACAACAGAAAAGCAGAAAGAAATAGAAAAAATATTGGGAATAGACTTTGTGTGAAGGCAAACTGACAGGAGAGAATGTGCATCGGGCATAAGTCAATACGCCATAAATCTTTATATAGGTAACAGACTAAAACTCTTTAAAGTGATAAGCTATGTTTGGCTTTCTCTCGCCGTCAAAAATAAAAAGCAAAATATTGGAATATAGAAGAGTTATATCAGTAAGCAGAAAGCCAGACAGAGAAGAGTTTATTTCATCTACAAAAATAACAGGCATTGGCCTGATGCTTATAGGGTTTATAGGATTTATAATATCAATGATATATCTGCTCTTAAAGTGATTTGCATGATAGTGTCAGTAAGAACAACCGTAGGCAGAGAAAATTCTGTAATAAACAGCATATCAAATAAAGTAAAAAATCTCGGCGCTGATGTCAAGGCAATTTTTCATCCTGCAGAATTGAGAGGCTACATATTTTTAGAAGCTGACATACCCACAACTGAAAAAATTGTTTCAGGAGTGCCGCATGTAAGAGGCATAATCAGAAAAGATGTTCCTTTTGAACAAATAAAGCGTTTTCTGGAAAACAAAAAATCAGAAGTTGAAATCAACGTAGGCGATGTTGTGGAAATAGTATCAGGTCCATTTAAGGGAGAGAAAGGAAAAATAACAAGAGTTGATGAAACAAAAGACGAAATTACAGTAGAGTTCCTTGAAGCCGCAGTACCAATACCCATAACAATATCAAGCGACTCTGTAAGGGTTGTTGAAAAAGTAAATGAAGGTTGATTTGCATGGAAACTATTGAAGTTTTAGTTGAAGGCGGCAAAGCATCTCCAACACCGCCGCTGGGTCCAAAACTGTCAGAAGCAAAAATGAATATTGGCGAGGTTATATCTGCTATAAACGAAAAAACAAAGAGTTTTTCAGGAATGAAAGTGCCTGTTAAATTAACCATAAAGGATGACAAGTCATACACAATAACAGTTGGCACTCCTCCGGTTTCAGCATTAATAAAGAAAGAATTAAACCTGCAGAAACTTTCCAAAACAGCATGCTCCGAACCTGCAGGAAACCTTGCATTTGACCAAGTCGTGAAAATAGCAAAATCAAAAGATCTTAATGGAAGAAGCGGAGTAAAACAGGTTGTTGGTTCATGCCTGAGCGTTGGGGTCACTATAGAAGGAAAGAACCCAAAGGAAATAACAAAAGAAATTGATGAAGGAAAGTGGGATGAAAAAATCAAATAGCATGAAAAAAGCAGAGTTTTATAAATAAACTCATCAATACTTATTTATGGAAACTTCATTCTATGAAGAGAAACTTAAAAGATTGAAAAAACTCCTTATTATACTTAACGTAATTATGATTCTGGCTATCATAATAGCGTGGTTTGGCATACGAACTTCATTGCAAGAAAACTACTCCTACATCTTTTCAGGTTATTGCAAACTTGAAAAAGAACCGGCATTCAAGATATCAGGAAATCTTGAAAACGCAACAATAGCAGAAGAAACAATAAAAAACTATTTCAAAGAAACAAAATACATAAGAGTGTCAAAACTATACTATGAAAGGTGTCTTGGTTTTCAGGCAGAAATTGTGTTTTCAAACTATTCAAGAGAAAAATTTATGATATGCAAAAACAGCGGAACTGCATATAAATACAGCAAAAACTGCAAAAAACCAGATATGATAAATGTTTATACAGACATATACAACAACATTATGAATTCAACCTCAAAACAGGGATAATATGAGGATTAGCGAAGGTTCCTCAAAAAATACGATAATATACAAGGAAGCAACGCAGACAGAATTTGGAAAAGGCGCATTTGAATTTCTTGACTATTTTTCTGTTTTTGACTGGGGAAGATTTCTGAACAGTCCAATAAAATACAAAGGAATTGCAATGGCTGCTGCTGCAAAAAAATATTTTGAACTGTTAAAGCAGGAAGGAATAAAAACGCATTATGCCGGAATGGATGGAATGGACAAAATGAATATTCGCGTTGTCAATATTCCAGAACCATACAAACCTCTTAATCCAAATTCAAATTTATGCCTTCTTCCCATAGAAATAATTTTTAGGAACTATACCCACCCGGAGAGTTCTGACTTGAAAAAAATCATGGAAGGCAGGAAAACATTCAAGGAACTTGGATATGAGAAAATGCCTAAGCCGAATGAAAAACTCCCGGAAACCAAAATAAGTTATTCAACAAAACTTGAAGCAAAAGACAGGGTTTTGGACAGAGAAGAAGCCCGCATTCTCGCAGGTTTAACAAACAAGGAAATGAATGAATTGGAAGAACTTGCATTTAAGGTAAATAATATTATAACAAAACACTCTAAAGGGTTTGGAATGGTGCATTATGACGGAAAAATAGAAGTTGCAAAAGACAGCGAAAGCGAATTTATGGTTGTTGACGTTGTTGGAACTTTGGATGAAGACAGATTTATGGTAAAAGTTGATGACGAATTTGCGGATTTCAGCAAACAGGTTCTAAGAAACTGGTATTCAATGAATGGATGGAAGAATGTTGCAAATAACGCAAAGAAAAAAGCAGAAGACCTGAATATTGAAGATTGGAAACAGTTTTGTTCGCCTCCGCCAAAACTTCCTGAAAATATATCTCGCATTGCCAGCGAGATGTATTTATCTTATGCAGAAGCATGCACAGGCGAGAATATAGGAAACAAACTCAACACTAAAGTCAGGTCACTAAAGAAAGTGGCTGAAGATATTTTCAATTTTTATAAGAAACGAAAAATTAATGTTTAAATCCTTTTCTGTTCTACTTATGTTATGCTGAGAAAACTCTTTTGGTTTTTGTCTTCACTAACAATATTTTTTCTTGGTCTGCAGGTTCTTGGATATAATGTGATAGAGATTATTGTGTCTCTTATACTCATAAGCCTTGTTGTTGTTGAGATAAGCAGGCAGGAAGACAAGCATATAATAGAAAATGAACTGAAGCCCGGGCTTACAACAAGGCTAAATAACATTGAACGAATATGCACAAATATGTATTCTTCTCTTAAGTCATTGCCAACCATAGAGCATATGTACCATATTGCCGAAGAATGCATACAGGAACATAATCCAAGGCAGGAATTCAAGGAAAATTTTGACAGAATTGCGAAAAAAATTATTGAAGTTGAGAACAAACTATATGACATGAAACAGACTTTTTCAGCGGGAATCGGAAGTCTGGATGACAGAATAAGAATTATAGAACAATCAAAGGAGCAATCAAATGAAGATATGTATATAGAAGAATAAAATAAAAAATAACCCCTTTTATAAGGAATAATTCTTATTTATTCTCTTACCGGGAGAAAAGAACATTTAAATACCTTTCCGTCCATTAATTATTTACTGCTTAGGCAGGAGCATTGTTGCGTGGTGTTTATGTCTATACTTGAATCAGTGAAACAGGCAAGAAATACAAAAAAGAATTTTATTCAATCATTTGATGTCTCTATATCTCTCAAAAATTTTGATGTAAAGAAAAACGAAAACAAAATAAAAGGGGAAATTATACTTCCGTTTCCAAGAAAGACAAAAATTTGCGTTATAGCAGATTCTCTTGTTCCAGCAGTCCAGAAATTAAATGATGAAGACATAATTCTTATCAAAAAAGAAGAAATCAGCAGTTTTGACAAAAAGAAGGCAAAGAAACTTGCAAATGAGTGTTCGGTTTTTCTTGCTGAAGCCCCTTTAATGCCGGTTGTAGCAAAACAAATGGGTCAGGTGCTTGGTCCAAGAAACAAGATACCGAAACCAATTATGCCAACAGCGCAAAATATAAAACCAATAATAGAGACAGCAAAGAAAACAATAAGATATGCAATAAAGAACTCGCCTGTTATAAATTGTTTTGCAGGAAAAGAAGACATGAAAGACGAAGATGTTGCAAAGAATATTGAAACAATATTGAGAACAATAACAGGCGCTCTTCCAAACGGAAAAAACAACATAGCAAATGTCTATGTCAAACTTACCATGGGCAAACCTGTAAAAATTGAACTGTGATTTTTATGAAAGAAACAAAAGAACCAAATCCCAAGAAAGTAAAAATTGTGGAAGAATTAACAGAATTAATAAAAAAATATCCAAATGTTGGAATAGTAAATCTGCAGAAAATGCCGTCAGCCGCATTGCAGAAAATAAAACAGGATTTGAAAGGCAAAGCCGTTGTAAAAGTGTCAAAAAAAGTTTTAATTGCTTTTGCTCTTAAAAAGGCAGGGCTTGAAAAGCTAAAAGATTATTTGAAAGGTCAGCCTGCATTAATACTTACTGATATGAATCCATTCAAGCTGTCATTTTTCCTTCAAAAAAACAAATCTTCAGCGCCGGCAAAGGCAGGCGATATTGCAGAAGATGATATTGTAGTTTCAGCAGGACCTACAAATCTTCAGCCCGGTCCCATGATATCAACGCTTTCAAAAGCCGGCATAAAAGCAAAGGTTCAGGAAGGAAAGCTTGCGATAATTAATGACACTGTTGTATGCAAAGCAGGAGAACAAATAACAGAAGATATAGTTGCAGCTTTAAATGCTTTAAAAATAGAACCTATGAAGATAGGTCTTAACCTTATTGCAATGTATGAAAACGGCATGATATATGAAAAGGATGTTTTGGACATAAACCCTGAATCAGTCCTAAACGACTTGGTAAAGGCGCATCAGTTTGCATTCAATCTTTCATTGAATGCGGGATATATAACAAAAGACAATGTTGGTTTGCTGCTGGCTAAGGCTGAATCAGAAGCCAAAGCCCTTGCAGACACACTGAAAATTGCTGAAGATGAAACAGAAAAAAGCAAACAAGAAAATCCGGAAACCGCGCAGGAAAAAAAGCAAGACCCGGAAGCAAAAACAGAAACAAACGAACCTAATCAAGAAAATAATGCTCAATAGTTAAAAAGGTGAAAAATATGGATATAATGTATGCTACATTGCTTTTGCACTCAGAAAAGCAGGAAATAAATGAGGAAAACCTCAAAAAAGTTTTGACAGCTGCTGGAGCAAACATTGATGAAGCAAAGATAAAATCAGCGGTTGCGGCTTTGGAAGGCGTTGACATAGAAGAAGCCATAAGCAAGAGCGCTGTTGTCTCAAGCGCTGCACCTGCAGCTGCAGAAGAAAAGAAAGAGGAAAAGAAAGAAGAAAATGAGGAAGCAAAAGCAGAAGAAGCTGCAGCGGGACTTGGAGCTTTGTTCGGATAAGGGCAATTAGCATTTTTTGATTTTTTAAGCATTTTATTTTTGCCCTTATGCTTTAAATATCTCTATTATAAAATAAGTCCTTATGATAACAATATACAAGAAGACATTGAAAGATGATGTTCTCAGGGAAATTGACAAACCAGCAAGAGGTTCATGGATATCTTTAGTGAACCCTACAAAAGATGAAATAAACAAAATCTCGGCTGATTTGAATATTGACAAAAAAAATCTTCTTGACGCATTAGACGAATATGAACTCCCAAGACTGGAAAAGCATGACAACGCAATTTACGTCCTAATAAAAACTCCAATTGAAGAAAAAAATTCCATATTCACAATACCAATATGTATTGTAATAACAAATGACTACATAATTACAGTAACAAAGACAATGAACCCTGTTATAGAACGGATGCTGGCAAATAACCCGGGAGTGTATACAACGCAGAGAATAAATTTTATGATACAAATGTTCCTTCTTGTAAGCGATATGTATGATGTTTACCTTAAGAGAATATCAAAAGAATTAAAACGCAAAAAAGCAAAGATTAGAGACCTTTCTGACATTGACATAGTAAATATAGTGAAACAGGAAGAGATACTAAATGATTTTATCTCATCTTTTCTGCCAAGCGTAATTGTTTTTGAAAAAATACTTGGAGGAAAGGTTGTGCCACTCTACAGGCAAGACAGAGATATTATAGAAGACGTTCTTATAAACAGCAGACAGACGCTTGATATCTGCAGGAGCAATATAAAAATAGCAACCAACATACGCGAAGCTTATTCAACAGTGCTGTCAAACAACCTTAACAAAATAATTAAAATACTTACCTTCTTTACAATAGTTCTTGCAATACCAACAACAATTTCAAGTTTATTTGGAATGAATGTTATGCTGCCTATGCAGGACAACCCAAACACGTTTTTATATATAGTAGTATCAGTTTTGATAGTGTCTGCAATTTTAATAATCATCTTTGCAAAAAAGAAATGGATTTAAATTTTCTCCCATGTTCCATCAGGATTTTGCTTAATTAGCAATTTATCTTCAAGAACAGAAAGGGCTTCTTTTAGAATTGATTCATCTATCCTGCAATGCCTCTCTTCAAATATATTCTTTATTTCAGAAAATGAATATTTATTTTTATCAAGTTCTTTCGGAATAATATTGCACATATCTTCCACGAAATTCCATGGCCACACAATCCAAGTCCAGTTATTCTTATCTATTTCCTGCCCGAAAAAATCAGGAGTAATCTTTGAATGGTTTATATGATAAACAACCGCTGTTTTTATTTGCGCAGGCCTCTGCTTTTCAACCCATTCTTTTGCAAGCAAAAGGCTTTCGCCGGTGTCTGTGATATCATCAACTATAAGAACATTCTTGCCTTTCAAATCTATATCAACAGGATACCTCAGCCTTACTGAGCCATCTTTTGAAGCAGTTATCCCCCAATGGTCAACTTTTATTGCAACCAAATCCTTTACAATAAGATTATCGCATATTATTCGCGCGGGAACAAGCCCGCCTCTTGATAACGCAAGAACAACATCAGGCTTGAATGTTTTTGATATATCTTTTGATATTTTTCTGCATTCCCTGTGTATTTCTTCCCATGAAGGAAAAGAAAGTTTCATAATCAATAATTTAAATATGAAATATAAATAAATTTATATGTATGCGGAAGTTGCCATAATTGGAGGGACAGGTGTTTATAACCCAACTTTATTTGAGAATGTGCAGGAAATCAAAGTTTATACGCCTTATGGCTCTACATCAAGCCCTATAATTATTGGAGAATTTAAAGGAGTGAAGACAGCCTTTCTTTCAAGGCATGGAAAAAACCATACCATACCTCCGCATAAAATAAATTTTCGCGCGAATATATGGGCTTTGAAAGAACTTGGAGTTCAAAGCATTTTTGCGACATGCGCATGCGGTTCTTTGAGGCAGGAATTCAAGCCTGGAGATATTGTGATACCTGACCAGTTTATAGATTTTGGAAAGTCCGTGACAACTTTTTATGATGAAGGAAAATTTTATCATGTTTCATTCACTGAGCCTTTTTGCCCGGAATTACGCGAATTGTTAATAAACGCAGGAAAAAGGCTTAATCTGCCTTTGCACGAAAAGGGAACATACCTGAAAATAGATGGTCCGCAATTTTCAACAGCAGCTGCCTCCAATATGTACAGGCAGTTTGCAGATATTATTGGAATGACAGGCGTGCCTGAAGCAATACTTGCAAGGGAAAAGGAAATGTGCTTTGCAATAGTTGCTACAATAACAGATTATGACACATGGAACAACAGGCCTGTTGTTTTTAGCGAAATAAAGAATGTAATGGAGCAGAATTTGGAAAATACAAAAAAGATTCTTGAACTTGCAATACAATCAAGAGAGAGAAAGTGCCTTTGCAAGGATGCTTTAAAGGGCGCGGAAGTTTAATTCTTTTTCTTTTATGTTTTTGCCTAAAATAATATTTTATAAACCATAACAATACCTTATAAGTATGAAAAAAGTGTTTGTGACAGGAATAACCGGGATGCTGGGTTTTGCCATAGCAAGAAAACTTCATGAGAAGGGATACAAAATAAAGGCTCTTATAAGAAAATCAAGTTCTACATCTCATTTAAAGAAGTTTCGCATAGAATTTGTTCAGGGTTCATTATTAGATACTGCCTTCCTTTCAAGAGCAATGAAAGGTTGCGATGTTGTCATACATGCCGCGGCTCTTATGTCGGATTGGGGCAGTAAGAAAGAGTTTTATAATGTGAATTTTGAAGGAACAAAATCTGTGTTCAACGCAGCCATAAAGGCGAATGTCAAAAAGTTTATCTTAATTTCAACCACAGCCGTGTATGGTCAGATAGAAACTTTGGAATGGGATGAATCCAGACCATACGGAAGAGGGTGTCCCTACTACAACTCAAAAACTCTGGCAGAAAAATATGTGATGGAAAATAAACATAAGATTCCTGTTGTGGCATTGCGGTTTGCATGGATTTATGGGCCAAGGGACAGAACATCTCTGCCTCAATTGGTTGATAATCTCAGAAAAAGGCGTGTTATGTATATAAACGGAGGAAAGGCAATTATATCTGTGGTCAATTCAGCAGATGCCGCTGAAGCTGTGCTGTTGGCTATCAATTCGGATGTCTCCGGAGAGTGCTTCAACATTACCAGCGATGAGAAGATTACTATTAAAGAGTATATTGACACTATTGCAGAAATCATAAATGCTCCAAAACCAGCGCTTTCTGTGCCTGCCTTCCTGCTTTATCCTGTTGCCTTGGCTTCAGAACTTATTGGAATAGTGTTTAAAAGCAAAAAATCACCGTTAATAACACGTTACAGGCTGTATTTTCTTGGAAAAAATCACCATGTGTCATGCGAAAAGGCTAAAAGAATTTTAGGATACCGCCCAAAAATCAAAATAGGGGAAGGGTTAGCAAAGGCATTGAAAAATCTCATGTAAAAGCTTATATTTTATGCATTCCAATTAGCAGCATGTATGATCCAACAAAACCATATAAAAGGCAAATCTTGGAGTTGATTAAACAAACATGGGAAACTCCTTACGTCTCTGTCAAAAAAGATGTTTATTCTGTTCTTAAAAGAAAATTTTCCTACCCTGAAGTTGACCACACAGACGGCATTGGAACGAAAGGAATTTATCATTGGAGAAAAAGAAGTTTTAGAAATGCGGCATTAGATGCTTTGGCTATGAACCTTAATGACTTAGCGCTCATAAGGGCAACGCCATACAAACTTCAAAACCATATTATAATTCCGGAAGATGATAAAGAAGCAATCCTTGAAATTATCAGCGTTCTTGCTGAAGAATGCAAAAAAAGAGGTATTGTAATTACAGGCGGCGAAACATCAGTACACAACAATATTAATGGAATTGATATAAGCGCAACTGTTTCAGGATTTATCAAAGACTATAAACCGAATAGGTTTGAATGCGGAGATGTCTTAATAGGCATTAAAAGCAATGGCCTGCATTCAAACGGCTTTACAAGAGTAAGAGAAATTTTTGGAAATGAATACAGACCAGAATTTATTGAGCCTACTGAAATTTATTTAGATAAAATTCTTGAATTAAACAAACATTTTGACATTCATGGAATGATGCATATCACAGGCGGAGCATATACGAAATTAAAAGACTTGCTTAATAATGCTGATGCAATACTTAATAGAAACCATAAACTTCAGCCGCAGGCAATATTCAGAGATTTATACAACAGAGGAGTTTCAGACGAAGAAATGTACAAAACATTCAACTGCGGTATTGGGTTTATTTTGTCTGCTCCAAAGCAAGAGTCTGATGACATTGTTTCTGAACTAAAGGGAGATGTTATTGGAGAAGTGATTTCCGGAACAGGAAAAGTAAAAATACATTCTATGTTCAGCGATAAAAATATAGAATTTTAAAGATTACTGCTTTTTGAGTATTCCCCTTGCTGCAATTATTCCTGTTGCCGCAGATGTTACAATTCCGCGCGACACCCCTGCACCGTCGCCTGCCACAAAAAAGTTTTCAAGACTTGTTTCCATGTCATTATTCACATCAAACCTCATTGAATAAAATTTGATTTCAGGGGCATAAAGAAGAGTTCCGTCCTCAGCAACTCCAGGCACTACTTTATCAAGCTTTTCAAGACCCTGTATAATATTTGTTACAATTCTGTGCGGCAAAGCCATGGAAATATCCCCCGGAGTTACGGCGCGAAGAGTAGGATTTACATAACTCTTGTTGATTCTATCCCATGTAGACCTCCTGCCTCTGCGAAGGTCTCTAAGTCTCTGAAGCAAAGGTCTGCCGCCTCCAATAGTGTTTGCCAGCTTGGCTATAGAAATTCCATATTCGGTTGTATTTTCAATTGGCTCCGTAAGGCTGATTGTTGTAAGAAAAGCAAAGTTTGTGTTCTCGGATTTCTTGTCTATCATTGAGTGACCGTTGACAGCTACATATTTGCCATAATCTTCGCGTGTTACAAATCCTGAAGGGCATGTGCAGAAAGTCCTTACTTTATCATCATATTTGTCTGTATTTATATGGAATTTGGGGTCCCAGTTTATTTGGGTTACATGGTCCATGACATTGTTTTTAACTTCAACTCTGACCCCTACATCAATTGGCGCATAAGTAGATTTTATGCCAAGCTTTTTGCTCTGCTCTGCAAGCCACTCTGCACCGCTTCGGCCTGCCCCAACCATGACATATTTTGAAGTGTACTTCGCAATGCCATTGGCGTTATTAGTTACTACTGTAAACCCATTATTGTTCTCAATTTCTACAACTTCAGTGTTTAATAGGAATTCAACATTTCCAAAAGATTCAATATATTTTTTAATATTGGATATTAGCATAGGCAATTTGTCAGAACCAATATGCCTCTGCTTAACTGGTATATATTTAATCCCAGCTCGTGAACACTTTGCAAGAAGCTCTTCAGTGCCTTTAATACCGCTCAAATTATTATTTGCTCCATGCTGCATAAAAACATCATCAATATAATTTATGATTTCCATTGCAGTTTCATGAGACACGAATTCAGTAATATCTCCGCCAACATTGTAATTAAGATTTAATTTTCCATCAGAAAGTCCGCCAGCCCCTCCAACGCCAGACATTATATGGCATGGTTTGCATTTAAGGCAACGCCCAACAGAATTAAGCGGACATTTACGTTCTATTGCATCGCGGCCTTTGTCTATTACAAGAACTTTCAGTTTTGACTTTGCGGCTAATTCTAAAGAACAAAAAAGACCCGCAGGCCCAGCGCCAACGATGATTACATCATAGTTTTTCATTTAAACAACCAAAGTATGGTTTGTCCAAAATTAATATAAAGTGTTAATTATTTAAGTTTTTTCAAAGCCAATAGCCTGATTTAATTTCCGACTTCGTTTAATCAAAG
>CAZJGC010000006.1:0-32723 GCA_964545795.1 uncultured archaeon | reverse complement strand
ATGCAGTATCAGGAAATAAAATTTATTTGAGAAACTGCGGAAAAGGCGTGATAACTAACAATTCATTGTCAGTATTCATAGATGACGTGAAGGTGGAACACTCCCTTGAAGAGATAGGAGAAGACCAGACAGGAACAGTAAACATATCAGGTTTGTGGAAGTTTTCCATGGACAGACATAACCTGAAATTAACAAACGGAGCAGCCTTTGTCCAAGCCCTTATAGAGTTGGAGCCTAACAAAGATGGTCTGGTTGGATACTGGAGTTTTGACGAAGGTTCAGGCAACAAAGTTTATGACAAATCAGGGAACGGGAATGGCGGAACAATCTCAGGCGCGATATGGACAGCAGGCAGGTTTGGAAAGGCTATATATTTGCGTCAGGGCACTAGTGATAAAATAGATATTACAGGCGGTAGCGGTCAAATTGATCTTGGAAATGACTGGAGTATTGAAACTTGGTTTCTATATCCTATAGAGGGAACTGCAGATTGGAGAACTCTAACAAGAGGTAGTGGCGGAGATCATCAGATAATAGTTCAATCTGGAAGTTGGAATCTTGGAACTTATGATAATACAGGCGGAACAGGGTTTCACGATTGCGGTTGGGATATAAATGTTCTTTCAAATGGTTGGCATCATCTTGCGGCTGTGCAGACTGGTGGCACCACAGGCAAAATTGAATTTTACATAGATGGAAAGAAAGTGTGCGAAGTATTGAATTATGGCTCTGTAACTGATGTGAATTATATAGGAAATTGCTGCCCTGGTAATCAGCAATGGGGAACAATAGACGACCTTCGCATCTATAACAGAGCTTTAACGCCAGATGAAACAGTTGTTATGAAGAGAGTTCTTTAAAAGAATAAAAACTTTGGTGAGACATTAATAAAGTGTAGTGATACTTATGAGAATAGCAATAATTGATTATGATAAATGCAAACCTGAAAAGTGCGGACATGAGTGCAAAAGTTTTTGCCCAAGAGTTAGGGCAGGAGATGAAGTATTTAGAATAACAGACAAGGCAAAGATAGTGGAAGAACTTTGTATAGGTTGCGGGATATGCGTAAAAAAGTGCCCGTTTTCAGCAATAACAATTGTTAATACTCCTGAACAGCTTAAAGAGGAGCCAATACACAGATTTGGCGAAAATTCTTTTGCGCTTTTCAGGCTGCCATTTCCTGTGAAAGGCGAGGTTGTTGGTCTTCTTGGCGAGAATGGTCTTGGAAAGTCTACTGCTTTAAAGATTCTAAGCGGAGAAATTGAAATGCCTGTTGATAAATTAATAAAATCATTCCGCGGCACAGAATTGCAAAAGTATCTTGAAACTCTTGAAAGCAGGAAAATAAAAACTGTTGTAAAGCCGCAAATGCTTTTTACAAAAACCGAAAGAAGGGCAAGAGATATTCTTGAGTCAAACAATGAAAATGATAATTTAAAAGAAGCAATAGAAAAACTTGATATGAAAAATTTCTTAGACAGAAAGGCTTGCAATTTGTCGGGAGGGGAATTGCAGAGGCTTGCAATAGCGACTGCCTATGTAAAAGATGCCGATGTTTATTATTTTGATGAGCCTTCTTCATATCTTGATGTGAAGCAGAGAATTTCTGCCGCAAAACTTATAAGGTCTCTTTCAAAAGAATCTGCTGTCATGGTAGTGGAACATGACTTGGCTGTTATGGATTTTGTTGCAGACAAGATACATATTTTCTATGGAGAAACAGGCTGTTATGGCATTGTTTCAAAACCATATAATGTAAGAGTTGGTATAAACGCTTTTCTTGACGGTTTTATTAAAGAAGACAACATCAGAATACACGAACCCCTTAATTTTAATCTTCATAAATCTCTTGAACAACCTGAAAGGTACATCGCGTTTACTGATATGAGAAAACGGCTTGATGATTTTGAGGTTTGCGTTTCTGCTGGGGAAATAAGAAAGAAAGAGATAATAGGGATATTTGGTGAAAACGGGCTTGGCAAGACAACGTTTGCGAAAATGCTTGCAGGCGAGGTGAAACCTGATTCAGGAACATGCGAGGAAACAACAATTTCTTATAAACCTCAATACATTGATATTAGATTTGATGGAACTGTCAGAGAGCTGTTTGAGGGCGTTAGCGAAGATTTTAATTCATCTGTTTTGCATGCGCTTTCCATAAACAAACTTTTTGATAATAATGTGAGCAATTTGTCGGGAGGGGAATTGCAGAGGCTTGCAATAGCTTTGTGTTTAAGCAAGGATGCAGGTTTGTATGTCTTAGATGAACCGTCTGCATATCTTGATGCTTCGCAGAGAATAAATGCAGCAAAGGTTATAAGAAAAATATCTGAAAAAGCAGCAGGCATTGTAATAGACCATGACCTGCTTTTTTTGAATTATATTAGTGACAGGGCTATTTTGTTTGAAGGCACGCCTGGTCTGAAAGCCAGAGCCAAGGAGAGTTCTCTTAATGACGCAGTAAATAATTTTTTGAAAAGTCTTGATATAACTTTCCGAAAGGAAAAAGAGACAGGAAGACCGCGTGCAAATAAACCCGGTTCGCAAAAAGATGTTGAGCAGAAATCAAAAGGAATTTATTTTCTTGGGTAAATAATAAAGTTTTTCTTTTTTAGGAGTTAATTTATAACAATGTATGTCTTCACCATCTTTAAAAATGTCTGAAACATCTAATTTTTCTAAATTATAGATGCCTTTCTCTTTGTTGTTGAGAAATTTATGTAATTTTCTATATGCGGTATTTACAGTCTTTTCATAAGTTTCAGGCAGAGTTAGTAAGACAACACCAGATCTTTTCATTCTTTTCAAGGAAGAACCTGCCTCTTTAAGTGTTTCGTCATCTGACAAAAACAAGTATTTGGAGCCGTCTGTATTTCTATAAAATATAAGATATTTTTTAGATATTTTTGAAGAAAGATATATGCTGCTATTTGTTAGCCTTGCTTCATCTTCCTTTAAGAAGTTTGATGTTTTTTTAAGAGCTTCTCTTAAAGGAATGCCATTTACAGTTATAACCATATAAAAATTAGAAATAGAAAAACATTTATACTTGATTTTTGTATTAGAGTTATGGAGCACATAAAAAAACGTCTTCCCGCAAAGGAAAAGAAAATATCAGAAATACGGGAGAATGATGTAAGAGTAAAGGTTTTAGGCGTGGTAATAGACAGAAATGAAACATCAATGGTAATAGATGATGGCTCTGGAAATATTGAAGTGGTAGCCGACAATGCTCCTGAAACTGGAAAGTTTATAAAAGCAATACTCAGAATCCTGCCTCTTATGAATGGTTTTGAGGCAAGACTTGAAACATATCAGGACATGGAAGGTTTTGATATGGAATTGTATAAGCAGGCAAAAGAACTGGCAAATAGATAAATATATTTTCTTAACTATATGTTTAAGAATAAAAGCATTTATATTAATGAATGTATTAAATCATAAGATAAAAGTCAAAAAGGGTGAAGTTAATGTTTAATGCAAGAATACAGGATTCAAAAGTCATAAGAGACAGCATGGATGTTGTTTCTCAAATAATAGATGAAGGTTTGTTTAAGATTAATAGCGAAGGCATAAAACTTGTGGCTACAGACCGTGCAAAAGTGGCTGTAATTGATTTCAGCATATCTTCTTCGCTTTTTGAAAAATATGAGATTGACAATGAAATTTTGATAGGTTTGAATCTTATAAATTTCCTTTCTGTCCTTAAAAGGTCTTCAGGACCAATGGAAATAAAGACAAATACTGAAGAAGGCAAGCTTGATATCACTTTGCTTGGAGACAGCACAAGAAAGTTTTCAATACCTATTATTGACATATCCTCTGAGGAAATACCTCCGGTATCTCAACTTGAGTTCCCGGCTTCTGTTGAAGTTAAATCGAACGTAGTTGAAGACGGCATTTCTGATGCTGACATAATTGCGGATTCTGTTGTATTTGAAGTTGATGGTGCAGGCATGAAAATGCGTGCGGAAGGCGACAACAATAAAACAGAACTTAATATTGAAAAGGGAAGCGGTTCATTAGTGAACATACAGGCAAGTTCAGCTGTCAGGTCAAGGTATCCTATAGATTATCTTAAAAAGTTTATAAAGGCTTCAAAAATTGCAGATACAACAGTAATAAATTTTGGAAATGATTATCCAATGAAAATGGAATTTAAGGGCAACAATGTTTATCTTGCAATGGTCCTTGCTCCAAGAGTTGAGGACAACTGATATTTTTAGAAGAGTGTTATGTCTGATATTGTTGTTTGGTCACAGCAAATGTTTTGCCAGCAGGGCAAGTTTTGGTTTCTTCAATAGAATTTTTCCAAGTTTTGCAAGCGAGTTGCCTCTTGTGAATTCCACCAAATCACTGCCTGATAGTGCTTCAACAAGCATATTGAGGTCCTCATCTGACATTTTTTCTATAACTTCTCTCAATTTCTGAACTTTCAACAAATGTTTTCCTCTTTCATCCCACCATATTTTATTGTATGCAGAAAGCGAATTCTGTGAGACGTCATTTGATTTTACAGCTTCTGATATAACATTTCCTGCTATTCTTCCTGCAATAGCTGCTTCTTTCATTCCTCCTCCATGTATAGGATTTACCTGATGAGCCGCATCTCCAACCACTACCAATCCGTTCATAACCATATTCTCAAGAAATCCGCCTACTGGTATTCCGCCTGCATTTGCTTCTGTTATGCTTCCATTTTTCAGTCCAGGCATTGTTTTTATCCATTCGTCCAGAAACTGCTTTGCTGTTTTTTCATAACCAACTCCGCCTATGCCTATTCCAACATTTGCCTTGTCTTCTCCTTTTGGGAAAATCCACAAATATCCCCGCGGAGCCATTTTTGTGTTAAAGTAAATCATTATTTTGTTTGGGTCTTCCATTTCTATATCAACCATTTCATATTGAAAACCAGAATCAATATTCACAGGTTTGTTTGTTGTATTTAGTCCTGCCATTCTTGCAATTTTGCTTTCAACACCATCTGCAGCCACAACAACTTTTGAAGATATTGAAAATTCTTCATTTTCAAATTTGGCGTTTACTCCTGTCACAAAATCATTTTCCTTTTTGACGCCTGTTACAGTGGTTTTTGCTTGAACTTTTGCTCCTGCGCGCGCGGCTTCTTCTGCCAGCCATTTGTCATATTGTTTGCGTTCAAGAATATATCCTGCCACTCTTCCATAATCAATTGTTATTTTTTTGTTGTTTGGGGCAAAGACAATTGCACCGTCTATGTCTCGCATTATGCAGTATGAAGGGATTTTCTGACCAAGGTTTTCAATAGCGTCAGCGCTAAGCCCTTCTCCGCATCTTTTTGGCGAGCCGATTTCCTGCCTTTTTTCAAGCATTAAAACTTTTAGTCCAAGTTCTGCGCATCTTTTTGCTGTTGCTGAACCTCCTGGACCTGCTCCCACTACTATTACATCATATTCCGAATCAATCATAACATCAACTTTAGCATTTGTTTCATTTCTCAACTTTTATAGCGCCAACAGGGCAGAATTTTGCGCATATTCCGCATAGTGTGCAGTTTTTGTCGCATTTCAACCCGAATTCGGTAAGTTCAAGAGCGTTTACTGGACAGACGCCGACGCAACCTCCGCATCTCATGCATTTTTCATTGTTAACAGACCATGCCATAAATACCACTATAAATATGGTAGATTGACTTTTTATAATTTTTAAAGTATCAGGGAAGCAGTCGCTTTGTGTCCCTTGGGAATAAAGTTGCTTCACGGATATTTGACAGACCCGCGAGTTGCATTAACAGCCGTTCCAGACCTATGGAAAATCCGCCGTGCGGCGGGGCTCCGTATTTGAAGAACTTTAAATACCATTCAAGGTTTTCAAGGTTCATTCCCTTTTCTTTTGCCTGCGCAATAATTACGTCATATCTATGTTCTCTCTGCCCGCCGGAAGATAATTCAAGTCCTTTAAAAACCAAGTCAACGCTTCTTGCATATATTTCATTATCTTTCATTACGTAAAATGGTTTTACGTCATAAGGAAACTTGTTTACGAAAAAGAAGTCTGAATTATATTTTTCTTTTACATATTCGGCAAGAAATCTTTCAGATTCGCTGTCGTAATCCTCACCTTCTTTGTATTCCTTTCCAAATTCCGCAAGTATATCGTAAATATTCGGGAATTCCAGAACAGGGAAAGGCAATTTAGGCAGGTTTAATTCAATATTAAGCAGTTCCAGCTGCGGTTTGCAATTTTCAATTACTGCTTTAATTCCGGAAAACACAAGTTCTTCCTCTACTTTCATTGTGTCATATTCGTTTTTTATGAATGATATCTCAACAGCTAGGCTTCTGTGTTCGCACATATGCCTTGTTGTATGCGATAATTCGGCTCTCCAGCTTGTGCCTATTTCAAATACTTTGTCAAATCCGGAAAGAATGCACAACTGCCTGTGAAGCATGGGGTCCTGCCTTAAGTATGCTTCTTTATCAAAATATGGAACAACAAAAAGTTCTGCACCGCCTTCTGACGGAGCTCCCATTAAGCATGGAGTAAAGGTTTCAATAAATTTGTTTTCTATTAAATAATTTCTCATGCCTGAAAGCATGTGCGTGCTTATTTTAAATAGCGCCTGATTTTCAGGTTTTCGCAAATCAAGAACCCTGTTATCAAGACGCGTGTCAAGCAATGCCGGAGTTTTTCCTGTAACTTCCAAAGGAAGCGGTTGTTTTGATAAACTTAGAATTTTTATGTCTTCAGGCAGAATTTCCCTTCCGTCCGGAGCCTGTTTGTTTATGCTGATTCTGCCTTTTACGGCTATTATTGTCTCTCTTGTCAAGGAATCAATTTTTTTCATAACAGAATCAGGAGTTTCTCCCTTTTTTCCTGTTATCTGAATTATTCCTTCCCTGTCCGCAAGCACTACGAATTTTAGTTTTCCAATATCCCGAACTTCGCGAACCCATCCCATTAATACAACTTCGTCTTCCTTTGCTGGCACATTCCTTGTATAATGCGTTCTTTTCCAGTTGCCTATTGTTTCAGACATGTTCTCTAATAAGAATTTTTATCTTTTTAAGGTTTTGTATAAATTATTGAGAGAAACATTCATTCGCATTTGGCAACGCTTACTGTTTCATTTGTCTTTTCTATGTATATCGGGCAGTTTGATGTTGAAACCCTTAACTGGGACAATTCTCCTGAACCCACGCTTGTTGATATCAAGGCAGATTCCCCGGGCTTAAGGGTTATTGGAGTTACATTAGTCCATGTGTTTGTTCCTATTCTTGAAAATACTGTTATGTTTTTAAGAGTTGTTGAGCCTGTGTTAAGGACTGATAATTTCAATTTATAGTCATTGTAGTGTTGCGATATTTCCGAATCTTTTAGTGTTATATTATAAATTCTGATTTCATCCAGCGCGCCCGGAAATGCTGTGGAAAAGTAATTGCCCGCTCTTCCATATCCAGCCCACCATTGCCCCCCAGAGCCTATTTTTATGTTTTCAGAATTGTTTGGAGTTATTGTTGCCGTAGTTGTGTTTTCTTTTACTCCATTTATGTATAAACTGATGTTTGTTGAGTTTCTTACTGCGCCTATTTCTTTAAAAGAGTCTGAGATTGTTGATGAAGAAGTAACTTCCTGCATAGTCAAATCCAGCAATTTAATTTTTATTATTGTTTTGTCATATAAGGCAAAATAGGCATATTCCCCTTTCGGGTCTATGACAGAAGAGTAAATTCCCTGTTCGCCGGGGTTTTCAATTGTTAATCTGTCTGTTTCTGTTAAATCAGAAAGTCTAAGTTTAATTATTACATCTTTAGGCGCGTTTAAATAGGTTGCAAAATATGCATATTCCCCCTTAGGGTCTATAACTCCTGTGTAAAAGTTTGTTGATACATTTATTGTGATGTTATCAACTTCAGAGAAGTCAGAAAGCCGTATCTTGGCAATCTCAATTGGCGAAGATGCTGCAACATATAAATAGTTTCCGTCAGGGTCTATAACAGAGGATGATATATATGTAACAGAACTTAAAGAAAGATTTGCGACTTCTGTTAAATCAGAGATTTTGAACTTAATTATTCTTGATGTTGAGGGAAAATTATTTGATGTAAGATAGGCATATTCCCCTTTCGGGTCTATAACAGCAGAAGTTATGCTGTTTGAACTTAAATTTTTGCTTGCTGTTTCTGTAAAACTCTGTAAATTTATTTTGACTATTTTATTTGGGTTTGTATATGTTATGAAATATGCATATTTCCCTTCCGGGTCCATGAACGCAGGCGAATCTAATCTGTTTTCGCCTGCATTAAAAGTAAGAGTGTCAACTTCAGTAAAATCAGAAAGACGTATTTTTATAATTTTTGCAGGCGAAGTATCGGTTCCAAAATAGGCATATTCTCCTTTCGGGTCTATTAATACTGAATTTAAATCATCTTCCCCTGCGTTTAATGTTAGTTTTGCAACTTCTGTGAAGTCAGACAGTCTGACTTTAAATATCTCGCCCGGTATATTCTGGGTTCCAAAATAGGCATACTCGCCTTTCGGGTCAATAACAGCAGGTTCTATGCTGTCTGTTGTATTTAAAGAGAGATTTCCTATTCTTGTGAAGTTATGGCTTGCATTCTGAATCATGAACTTGAATCTGCCGTTGGGCAGCACAGAAATCCTGTAAGATATATTGTTTATTCCCTTTGTCAGCAAAACTCTCTCATTGTATATTGGAGTAGTATTTTTTGCCCACAATATTATTGAGAAATTAGATAGTTGGATATTTGACGCATTAACATAATCGTTAATTCCGTCAAATCTAAGGGCATTTCCGGTTTTGCCTGAAGAAAATTGCGGTGAGAGAACCGAATCGCCGCCGCCTAATTGAGCATCATTAGCATAATTTGTTGAATCTAAAGTATAATTGGAAGCATTGGCATTGTCAAAGGGCCAATAAGCAAGTAGGTTTGGTCCAAGAAACTCGTAAACAGAGTTTCTGCAGTTTATATTAAATATATCCATAGATGCATCTGTGCATGCTTCAAATTTTGTTGTCTGGGATGTTGTTGACTTGAATACTGATGTAAATGAACCTGACATAACTGTTCCTATTGCAAGCGCTACAGAAACAAGAATTACTGCTCCTACTAAAGGACTTAATGATTTTTGCATACATAAATTTTGTTTTTTTAATTTAAAAAATAGTTGCAACAGGCAACTTCTGAATAAAATTATAACATCTCCAAGAATTCTTTTTCCTTGAAATGCAGGTTTCCTGGGATTATAATGACAGATGGCGTTTTTATTTCTTTGTTTAGCAGATTTTCTGCGCTGTCATATTCAATCTGGCTGCCAATATGAGCGCCAATGATTTTTTCTTGCCTGTCAATTATATCAGAGTCAATAAGAATTTTTACTGCTTCGGAAATTGTCATATACCTATTATTTTCTGCATCCAAATCCAAAAGCAGCAGCGTGTGCGCGCCTATAGACTTGTTGTTTTTTATCACGTTTCTAACTGATTCAACGTGTTTTGTAAAGGGTATTGTTGCTGTCTTTCCAAACTTGTATAGTTGAAGCCCGCATTCGCCAACTGCTGACAGAACAGAAGTATTGTGAATTGTTTTTACAGGAATTTTTCTTTTCTTGGCTTCTATGACAATATCAATATGGGTTGTTGCAACCAGCGGGTCTCCTATTACAAGCAGCGCTACATCTTCTTTTTCTGCTTTGTCTATAATTTTTTCTATGTTGTTTTCAACATCATTTCTTTTTAATAAAGTGATTTTCTTGCCTATTAAATCTTCCAAAGCATGAACATCTTCCCATTTGGATGTGTATTTTTCAAAGAAACATGTGCATTTTTTTGCGGTTTCTAAGCCTTCAATAGTTAAACCATTCTCATTGCCAATTCCAAGACCAATAAGGTATAACATAACAATAACCGCTTGTTAATAAACTTTTAAATAGTTTTGTTGTTAAATAAAATTGGTTGCCGACCAAAGAGCGCCGGCAAGACCCGTTCCCATTTCGAACACGGAAGTGAATCGGCGCATCGATTTTGGTTGTACTGTGGAAAACACGGGAAGCCAAAGACGTTGGCAACCACTCTTTTTATATTTTGATAAACTAATTAAAAATATGAAATTTTTAGAAGGGAAAATTATTCTGGAAAAAGAAATGAACGAGCTTGATAAACTTGTCTTTAGTTTTGCAAATATCCTGAGCAAATATACAGACTATGTTGTAGTCAGCGGATATGTAGCAATAATACTTGGAAGGATGCGAGGAACAGATGATGTTGATGTGTTAATTACAGAGAAAGACAGGTTTGAGTTTGAAAATTTAATTAACAAGGTTTTTAATGCGGGATATTGGTGCATCAACACTCATGACACTAAAGAAATGTATGACTTGCTAAAAACAGGACATTCAATAAGAATAGCAAAAAATGAGGAAATTTCGCCTAATTTTGAAATAAAGTTTGCAAAAGCGGAATCGGACTTTGAAGCTTTGAATAATTTTATAGAAATTTATATTAAAAATGAATCAATAAGAGTTGCACCGCTTGAGTTGCAGATAGCATACAAAGAAGTTGTGCTAAAAGCTGATAAAGACATGGAGGATGCAAAACACATAAGAGTGGTGCTAGAGGAATATATTGATGAAGAAAAGATAAATGAGTATAAAAAAAGGCTGATGCAATGGATGCAGAAAAGGTAAAAGCGATTAATAAGCAGGAGAGAGATTGGTATGTGGAATTCTGGGCTGAATATGTGAAAACACATAAAGACAAAGAATGGGGGAGACAGCAAAATCTTTTTATTAATTCTTTGATGCAGAGTGCAAGGCAAACAAAATTAACAGCCAGACAGTATTTGAGGATTAAAAACAATATATTGTAAGTTTCCGCTTAGGTTTTTTGAAATTCTGGAATCTTTCCGTGCAGGTCGCTGATTGCAAGAATTTTCATTTACGCAGCCTTTTTTCTTGACTTTTTTGCTGCTTTTTTGCTTCTTGCTTGTTTAACCTCCTTTTTTTCTGGAAGTTCTTTCCCCTCTTTTTTATTTTCCCTTTTTTCATAATTTTGCAAATTCGTTTTTATTTCATTTATGAACCTTTTCACATATTCTTTGTTTGCATAAATTTCTTTGTAGGATATGTTTTCTATCTTTTTTTCTTCCAGCATTTTTCTCATTTCAATGACCTTATTGAAAACATTAACATACGCTGGGTTTACAATGCCTTTGTCTATTATATGCTTCTTAAATGCTTCAGGCATTTTTGCAGGTTCTTTTGGAAGTTTGTTTATTGATTTAAGTGCAGTTACTGTTGCTCTTATCATTAGTTCGTAATTATTCTTTATTTCAAGCGCTTTCCTGTTGAATTCAAGTTTTTTCAGCAACTCTTCAAATACCTTCACATATTCTTTTGCTTTTTCTATCCATTCATCAATATCTTTTGATGGTATCTTCTTTATTTCCTTATGTTCAACAGCTTTCCTGAAGGCTATCACATCTTCAAGCATTTTTGCATATTTTTCGTCAAGCAATCCTTTGCTGACAAGATGTTCTCTTACTGCTTTTACTATGGTTTTTGGAGGAGGCGGACCAAGCCCCAAATACATTAAGACAGCCTGCGCAGAATCAAGAAATACATAATACAGGTCTTCGGCTATTGTGTATAATTTAACGTTTTCAACTCTTGATATTCTTTTTGGCACGGAATCCATTCTTGTGTCAACCGCTTCTTTTGTTGCGGGAAAATGCCCCCATTCAAGAAGCTTTCGCATTGGTATGAAAAAACCTGTGTCATGTATTGCAAAACCTTCTCTGACTATATTGTAGAAAAGCGGGTGGCAGAGCCGTATCCCGTCTATAAATTCCGTTAATGCAAGTATTGGCTGTGGATGAAGTCTTGGATCCAAGTCATTGGCTATTTTCCTGATATCATTGTCTATTTTTTCTCTTATTTTGTTAAAGTCTTTTATGCTTGCTTTTGTGTCATCAAAAATTATGTAAATGTCAACATCGCTTTTTCCTGTGCAATCTCCCCTTGTTACAGAACCCCATATAATTATTGCTTTCAGATAGTCTCCGAACTTTTTAAGAAGAGCGTTTCTGAATTCTTTTGCCGAATTTAACCGCGTTTCCATTGTAAATTTCTTTAATTTTTTTCCTATTCTTTTTGTTTTGCTCACATGCTCACCGTTTATTAATTACTGTTCAATAGTATATAAGATTATCTATATCTTTCTTTTTTCCATATTTCTCCTTTCCCTTTATCAACTGCAGCTTTTCCAAAGAATCCGTGCTCTTCTTCAGGAACAGCCAGCATTCCCTTTAACGGGTCAAGGGCATGTTCCATTATTATAAATTCCTGCATTTTAATGCTTGGTCCGCCTTTTGGCATGCCATAGAATTCTTCTGTAAGTTCATCTGGAGGCGTGTCTTTCTCAAGCGCGTCAACTATCAGTCTTATTGCAATAACTGATTCCTGAACAGATTCAGGCGAACCTCTTTCAAAAATAATTATCCCGTCTTTAAAGCCCTTTTTCCTGAGAATGTAAAGGCCGTCATAAATATATTTTTGGGCTTCAGAGCCCACTGGTATTTTTATATGAGTTGGAACATGCGGTGTGGGATAAGAAAGGTGAATAATTTTTACAAGTTCTCCTCCTTTTTCGGGAAGTTCTTTTATTTGTTCTATTGGGTCAAAACCGCAGGAAAGCAGGTGCTGGAAGTCAATGGCGATTGTAACATATTTTGATTTAATTGCTTTTGCAAGATAATATAAGTGAGGAATTTTGGCAAGCCTCATGTATGTTTCATATCCTCCTTGAGCCATTTCTGTTTCAAAAACAAAATAAAGTTTGGCTTTTTCAAGAAGTTCTTTGGGATTTTTATATTTCTTTTCTACAGGATTGAAATGACCCCAGATATATTTTGCGGCAACAGCAGGAACCCATTCTTGGTAGTTGTCCCATATATCGTCAATTTTTTTGTTTCCAACAATGTTTACCCATAGTTCATCCTTTTTCATTTCCATATACTTTGCTATTATATAATATGCTAATTTCTCAACAGATTCCGTCAAGTCATTTGAGTTGACAAAATTAAGCAGTTCCTGCTTGAATGTGTTTTCCACACTCTTTTTTATTGATTCTTCCACATCTTTTGAAAGTTCCTTGTCAGGATTCTGTCTTTTCCATTCATTTAATTCACGTTCAACAAATTCTTCAAATCTTCTCATATGATATGCTTTCATAAAGATTTCGGAAAGGTTGTGTTTTTTTATTGTCCAATCCAGAATTTCAGGGTGTTGTTCAAGAAATTCACTCAGAGGTCTGCCATAGAAGTCAACAAGCCTTTTTGGCTGGGCTTTGCTTGCAATCAGAATAATTGGCGTTGATTCTGATGCATGAGTAAGAACATATTCTGCTCCTATTTTTTCAGCGCCTTCAAGGTGTTTTATCAGTCTGTCGTGCGCTCTTATATAATCTTCAGCCAATGCAGAATCAAGCGGCATTGTATGTATTCCTGTAGTGGCTGCGGTTTCTGAATGTATGCCAAACTTCAAACCAAGTTCTCTTATTTTTCTTATATTTTCCTGCAGAAACGGTTCATTGAATTCCGCAATGCTTTCTATGTCAATCTGAGTAAAGTTAACTCCCTTTGTTGCGCCCCAGAAAATCTTTTTCATTATATTGATTATTTCTTCCTTTTCTTTGTCCTGGGAAGGAATTTTGAACATGCCGCTTGATACTCCTATTGTATACATCAATAAACACCCATTTGTTTTATTAAAAACCCTTTCACAGGTCCGAAAAAGTTTTGCCCCATAGGAGTTAAATAGAGTTTTGTTATTCTGTCTGCAAAGTCCTTTTCATAAATTCCTTTTTTGGCGAACATAAAGCGTTTTTTCAGGAATTTGACAACAGGCTCTAATTTTTTTGAGACAGAACTGCCTATATTTTCATAATTCTTAATAGCGCTGCTTGGAGGTGCCTTTTTTTCATTTCCAAATAATTCAGGAAATGATTTTTTTGCATAATCTTCGCTTACGCCAAGAATTTCATTAATATATTTTTCAATTTCCTTTTCCCTGAGTTCCATTTCAAGCACTTTAACAAGCATGACATTCTGGCTCATCATGTATGTTCTTATGTCAAAAGTAATGTCTTCAAATTCAAATGAGTGTATTTTTCCTCCCACTCTTTCTATATCAAACTCAAAAAACACATAGTAGAGTTCATCTTTTTTCAGTCCATAATCAGACCATCTGCCAAGAATTTCTTTTATCATGTCATCTGCTACTGTTCCGTTCTTTCCGGGTTTTAGCAAATCCGGATATATGTTTGCCAGACCTGTTTTCGGGTCTTTTATGTATTTATTAACCATGTAGTCATCATTAGGGGGTATTAGAAAGTCATCTATCAATTCCTTTGCCGGTTTTCTTATGTCGGGCGCGCTGAAATATTTCCATGCCCATAATTTTATTCCGTTTGAAAAACCAGCCTGTCCTGCAATGTCATCAGGAGAACTGAAAAGACCTTTTATTGAGTCTGTTGATTCGTGTCCAAGTTTCATTGCCTTGAACCTTGCGATATAAGGTTTGAGCCAATTTCTGTATTCCTGCACTGTTTTTTCCCTTGATTTTATAAGAGCTTTCAGATTGTTGTATCTTTCTATTGAAACTTCCCTGAAGGTTTCCTTCCATTTATTGAACAATCTGTTCTTTGTCGCAAGTATTACGCCTTCTGCTTTTGAAATGTTAAGTTCCTTTGCTATCTTGTCAGGTTCCACCCATTCGTCTCTTAATTTCATAAAGTCGGCTATAATTGTAGGCCATCTTGCCGCAGAGGAACGCAGCGACACCCCTTCTCCTGTGTGAATGTCAACCTGGTCAATAAACATTGCTTTAAGCGAATGGTTGTCTTTCTCTGAAAAATATTTGAGGACTTCTTCATATTTTCTCATGTCATGCTTTACAAGTTCAAGGTCTGCTACAGACTGCGCTGCAGAGACAAGACCTGCTTTTATTGTGTTTTCCAACTGGCGTTTTTGCTCCACTACAAGCTGATAGTATTGCGCATGTTGCGGAGAAACGTTTATCCATTCGTCAACCTTTCTTACTGTGTATCCCCATTTTCTCAACTGCGAAACAAGAGAGAAATATATGCCGCTGCATGAACCCGGAGGTCCTGTAAAGTTGATATTTGCATATTGGTTGCTTCCCTGAGTAGGATGAGGTCCATTTAAAACAAACAAGCCAAGTTCCTCGCTTCCGGGACCTGTGCCAGGTATTCCTATTTTTTTCCCTCTTCTGTCAAACTCAAGTTCAAAAAAAGGTTTGTCAATCATAAATATCTTATATATGCTGCATTTAATTAATGTTTGCTTATGCGAATATAATCATAATGGTTCCTATTATAATAAAGATAAAGCCAATTAATATTTCAAGGTTTCTAAGTTTTGGCTTCTGATAATCGCTTATGTCTGCGCAGTTTTTTGCAATCCAGAACCCTGCAATCAAAAGGATAAATCCAATTATTTTCAGCAACAAGCGAAACACCTTAAATAAGAGTTAATCATAAATATACTTAAAATTATAGATTAAGTGTGGTTGCAATGGTGTGGGCAAGAACAAAACTTCTGATACAGGATGACTTGCTAAGACCGAGAAACAGGTTTACGATACATTACAATGGTTCTAATCCTGTAAAGTTTTACAAAGAACTGCCGAAGTTGATATGTTCGGTTTTCAGAATACATGACGAACATTTTCAGGAAAAGAAGATATCATGGACGCATGGAGACCCTGAAAAGTTCAAAATCGCATGGGAAGCTTCAAAAGAACTTGATTCATTCTCATATTATGTTATTTTGGTTGAACTTAGCGGTTCCCAGTCAAAAAATATGGGCAGTGCAAACATAGTTATTGAAGGTTTGTTAAGAACGGAATATCCTCAAGATACGTTATGGCAAAGAAGCATAATATATGAGATGTTGAGAATTTTGTGGCATAACAGTTTCTATGTTGCAAAGAGAAACAAATACATGGAAGAAGGAAGAAGGCTTATGGCGACTTTAGTTGAAGAAATAAAAAAACTTATGCATGAGAAGTAGGTGTTGTTTTGAAAGTCAAGATTGTTTCTGACATACTTTCGCCGCAGAACAAAAAGTCATTTGAATACAGCGGTTATCATGTTTCAAGAATAGTAACAGGCATATCCGGTATACTTAAAGATGCGTTGAAAGTAGAGGGAGCAGGAATTTTTGAAGACAAACTTAAATGGGATGTTTCAGATGAAAATGAAATTTATTTTTATTCTGAGACAAGGGCTAAAAACAGCATGGATTCTTTCTCAAGCATATGGATTAAAGTTAAAATACAGGGCTCTCAGAACAAGAAAAGCAAAATGGGAAACGTGAAAATCAGCATAAGCGGTTTTCTTGAAACAAAATTTAATGTTCCAAATTTCTTAAGACCTTTGCTGTTAATGTATACATATCTGTTTTATAACAACCAGAGAAGGGAGTATATTAATGTTGGGAAGATATATATTGACAGAATAGAAGATGAAATCAGGAGTTTGTTTAATCTTATTGAAAGGGCGAAGGCAGTATCTTAAATATTTATCTATGTTTTTCAGAATATTGTTGTATGAGACCTTATGAATGCGTTATTGTCAGGGTTGGGGAGATTGCGCTAAAGTCAAGGCATGTCAAGAAAAAGTTTTTTAAAATTCTGACATATAATATAAGGACGGCATTAAAGGGCGTTGAATACAGGATTGAGAAAAGCCCCGGAAGGATTTTTGTTTATTCTCATGAAGTAAAAAGGGTAATACCAAGGCTCAAAAGAGTTTTTGGGATTACTTCTGTTTCTCCATGCTGGGTGTGTTATTCCGGGCTTAATGATATAAAGATTCTTGTTTCAGATGTTGCTGTAACTCATTTGTCAAAAAATAAAACTTTTGCAATAAGAGTCAAAAGGGTAGGGGTTCATAGTTTTTCTTCCCAGACAATAGCTGAAGAGGCGGGCGCTGCTGTAAAGAGAGTTACAGGGGCTGAGGTAGATTTGTCAAATCCTGACAAGACAATAAATATTGAAGTCAGGTCAAAAAGGGCGTATGTTTTTGTTGAAAAAATAAAATGCCTTGGAGGCATGCCTGTTGGAACAGCAGGCGCAGTTGTCTGCCCTATTGAAGATGAGAGGTCTGTTGTTGCTGCTTGGCTTATGTTAAAGCGGGGTTGCAATGTTGCAGTTGTTTCCGAGAAAGGCAACAAACTTGCAGGCAAATTAAAGAAATATCATGCCGGAATGAAGAGGTATATAATAAAGCCAGGGACAGACGTTATGGAACTTTGCAATAACTTATGCGAAAATGGAAAAGTATTTGGAATTGTGCTTTCTGAAAATTTTGAAACTGCAAAAGTTTCTGAACTTGAGACAGGCGAAAATCCTATTTACAGGCCTTTGTTTTTTCTTAGTTCAAAGGAAATAAATGAAATATTCAGGAAAATATAATGCAGAAGTTGCGCATGCAAAATATTAAATTCATAAGATGCAGTAAAACTATTATGGAAGATGAGGAGATTAAGGCTGCAATATTCAAGATTGTATCGGAGAGAGGCATTGTAAAATCTCAGGAGGAACTTGTTTCCCTGTTGCGCGAGAGTGAAATTAATATCTCACCGCAGAATGCAAGGCTGTTGGCTATTGATAGCAAAATAAAAGTTAGAGTTATTACAAAAAGATCAAACAAGGAAAAGCCTACTAACTGCCCTTCATGCCTGCGAAAGTTGAACGGGCTTTATGCAATTAATTTGCTTAATGAAAAAACGCTTGTGGGGCTGGAATGCAAAAGATGCGGTTATAGAGGGACATTAAAGAGTTTTTCGCCTTTTAGATATGAATTTATGATAGACAGAAAAATTCATAATCATTAACATTTTAATATTTTTAAGTTTAATTTTTATTTTAAGCCGAGGTAGCAAAGTCAGGTTTAATGCGCCAGACTTGAGGTCAGATATTTTGACGAAAGGATGATAACATGATATCTGGTGGGATTTATCCCGCGCAGGTAAGCTGAAAGCGCTCTGCATTCAAATCCTGCCCTCGGCGCCATTGTTTTGCAGGCGCAAGAAAAGCTTATAAATATTCATTTATTATTAACTGATACTGACAAATATTTGGTAAGGTTTTAAAATATGGCAGACAAAACAAAAAAACAGGAAGTTGCAGGCAAGAAAAGTTCCAGCATAAAGGGAATAGTTAGAGTTTGCGAAACGAATTTAGATGGCAATAAAAAGGTAAGCCAGGCAATACTTAGAATCAGAGGCATTGGCCATACTTTGTCTTCCTTTATTCCTAATCTGGCTGGCATTGATTCAAGCAAACTGCTTGGCGAACTTACTGAAGAAGAAGTAGGCAGGCTGGAGGATGTTATCAAAAACCCGTTAAGGTTTAATGTTCCTGAATTTTTGCTTAACAGAAGAAAAGACAGGGAGACAGGAGAGTCAAGGCATGTTGTTGAATCTGAGAGCATTCTGGTAAGAAAATCTGATATTGATTTAATGAAGAAAATAAGATGCTACAGAGGAATAAGGCATGAAAGGAATCTGCCTGTAAGGGGTCAGAGAACAAGAGGCAGTTTTAGAAAAGGCAGAAGCGTTGGCGTTTCCAAAAAGAAAAACCAGCCTGCAAAGAAGGGCGAAAAAAGTTAAGGTGAATGAATGAGAAGACAGAGAAAAAAATATGAGACTCCGTTAAAACCTTGGGATAAGAAAAGAATAGAGGAGGAAAAGAAATTATTAAAAGAATATGGTTTGAGAAGAAAGAGCGAGATATGGAGAGCAGAGAGCATGCTGAGAAATTTCCGAAGAATTGCCAGAAGTCTTGAAGCAAAGAGAGATGAGAAAAGAGAAAAGGAACTTTTGAGCAAGGTTGCAAGGCTTGGTTTGCTTCCGGAAAATTCAACAATTGAAGATGTTCTTGGTCTTGAAGTGAGAAATATATTGGACAGAAGGCTTCAGACAATTGTATATAAGAAAGGCATGTCAAATACAATAAAACAGGCAAGGCAATTCATTGTCCATGGTCATATAGCAGTAAACAACAGGCGAGTTGTCTGGCCGAGCATGATTGTGCCTTCAGAACATGAAAGTTCAGTTTCATTTTATGAGAAAAGCCGCGTAAAAGACCAGTTTCTTAAAAAAACCCGGACTGATGTTGGAACAGAGAGTGATAAAGTATGAGTAAAACTGCTAGATGGGGTATAGCCAATATTTACAGCACGTCAAATACAACTTTTGTGCACATAACTGATATTACAGGTTCGGAAACTATAGCAAGATACAGCAGCGGCATGATGACTGACAAAGACAGAGAAGGCGGAAACCCTTTCCCTGCTATGCTTGCTGCGAAAAAGGCAGCAGAGGAAGCATTGCAGCGCGGCATAACAGGAGTTCATATAAAAGTCAGAGGTCATGGAGGAATAAAGTCAAAAACTCCGGGCGCTGGCGCACAGCCTGCAATACGTTCTCTTGCAAGGGCAGGATTAAAGATAGGCAGAATAGAGGATGTAACTCCTATTCCGCATGATTCATGCAGGAAGAAGGGCGGACGAAGAGGAAGAAGAGTTTAAGTATAATTATTAAGAAAATAATAAAAGGGTGAATAAATGAGGGTAAGCGTTATTGAGCAGTCTGATAACGAAATCAAACTTCTGATTGAAGATTCCACGCCGCAATTTGTAAACAGCATAAGAAGGACAGCAACTATGGATGTTCCTGTTCTTGCAATAGATTCTGTTGATTTTCATGAAAATTCTTCTGCATTGTTTGATGAAATGATAGCGCATAGGTTGGCTATGATTCCTTTAAGGTTTGATTATAAATTATTTAATATGCAGGATGCCTGCAAGTGCAATGGAGTAGGTTGCCCATTATGCCAGGTTGTTTTTGTTATTGATAAAAAAGGTCCCTGCACTGTTTACAGCAGGGATTTGAAGAGCACTGATGAAAATGTTGCTCCTGTCTATGATAATATTCCTATAGTTAAACTGCTTGAAGGACAGTCCTTAAAGCTTGAAGCTACTGCCATACTTGGAACAGGCAAAGAGCATGCCAAGTGGCAGGCTGCTGTATGCACGTATAGTTATTACCCTAAGGCTGTTGCAATGCCAAAAGATAATCTGGAAAAGTATGTCAATATTTGCAGCAGGAAGGCTTTGAAGATAGAGAATAACAAACTTGTTTTAGACAGCATGCTTTGCAACATTTGCGGGGAATGTTCAAAACTTGGCAATATTAAAATAGACGGCGACAGTTCAAAGTTGTTGTTAAGCGTTGAATCTGTTTCTGGATTAAAGGCTGTTGATATTGTGAAACTTGCATTGGAAAATCTTGAGAAGAAAACAGCAGAGTTTGAAGAACTTGTTTCAAAATTAAATTTATAATGTTAAATTAATAAAGTATTGTAAGTATTTTTTTAGATATGCGGGGATAGCCAAACGTTTTTTCTTGCAGCATGCTGCAGGAAAACGGACAAAGCCAGGTCAAAGGCGCAGGACTTAAGTTTTTTAAGTTTTGAGGTTTAAAACCTATGAAATTAGAAATCCTGTCCCTTAGTGGGTCCGAGAGTTCAAAATAAGGGAAGGTGCAGAGCTTGAAATCCCTTATCAACCCTTAATGAAGGGGGCATGAAAAGCGGGGCTGTCCAAAATATGCAACCCCTTATCAACCCTTTTGAAGAGCATGAAAAATAAGGGAAGGCGCAGAACATGAATTCCCTTATCAACCCTTGGTGAAAGTCTCTCTCCCCGCACCAAAATAATGGAAGGTGCAGAGCATGAATTCCCTTATCAACCCTTTTGAAGAGCATGAAAAATAAGGGGAAGGCGCAGAGCATGAATTTTGCGCTGGAAAGAAAAGAGAAAGATATTAAAAGTTTAAATTTTTAAGAATATAAGCATAAGTTTATAAGAATAAGCAAATAAAAACATAAGCAGTGATAATTATGCCAAAACCAACAGGACCAACAAACCCAGAATTGCGGAATCTTATAGTTGAATTGCGCAACCGCGGTTATGAGCAAAAGTCAAAATTCCTTTTGGCAGTTTCAAAAAAACTTTCAGTGCCTTCAAGGCGTCGCGCGGAAGTGAATCTTGCACGCCTTGAAAGAAATTGCAAAGAGAATGAAACTGTTCTGGTTCCTGGAAAAGTTTTGTCTTACGGCATTTTGACAAAACCGCTTACAATTGCGTGCTGGAACTTTTCAAAAGCAGCAAAAGAGAAAGTTGAGAAATCAAAAGGAAAAATAATAACAATAAAGGAGTTAATTGAGAAAAACCCTACAGGAAAAAATGTAAGAATAATGTGTTGATGTTTATGGCAGAACGCGTAATTGATGCTGACGGCGCCATATTAGGAAGGCTTGCATCTATGGTAGCAAAGAAATTGCTTTTAGGTGAAAAGGTAACAATTATAAACTCTGAGAAAGCAATAATTTCAGGAAATCCTGAAGCAATAATAAGAAAATATGCTGCGAACAGGAGCAGGTGCAATCCAACTCAAGGTCCATTTTATCCAAGATATCCGCATACACTTATAAGGCGGGCAATAAGAGGCATGCTTCCTTATAAGAAGGAGAAAGGAAGAATGGCGTTAAAGAATTTGCGCGTTCACATAGGTAACAACAATAAAACAGGCGAGAAAATTTCAAAAACTTCAAGAGATATCAGGTGCAAATTCATAACTGTTGGAGAAGTATGCGAGAAGTTGGGTGCTAAAAAGAAGTGGGAATGATTGTATGAGCGATAAAAAGGCAGTTGAAAAGAAACCGAAAAAAGAAAAACATATTTTTGCAACAGGCAAAAGAAAGGTTGCTGTTGCAAGGGCTACAGCAAAAAAAGGAACAGGAAGGGTACTTATTAATAAAGTTCCTTTGGAGATATTTCAGCCGGAAATTGTCAGGGATATAATATCAGAGCCTGTTGTTCTTGCAGGAAAAACTGCTTTGCAGTATGATGTGAATGTTTCTGTGAAGGGCGGAGGCATAATGGGACAGGCAGAGGCTGTTAGACAGGCTCTTGCAAAAGCATTTGTTGAAGCTGATAAAAAGTTGAAGCCCGAGTTTTTGAAGTATGATAGAACATTGCTTGTGGCTGATACAAGAAGAAATGAACCGCACAAGCCAAGCAGGAGCAGTGCTGGTCCAAGAAGGCATAAGCAGAGGTCAAAGAGATAAAAAAGGTGCATAAAAATGATGATTCCAGTCAGGTGCATGACATGCGGCAAACCAGTTGCGCATTTATGGGAAGAGTATAAAACGCGCACTGAGAAAGGCGAAGACCCTAAGAAAGTTCTTGATGAAATTGGAATGAAAAGATATTGTTGCCGTTCAGTGTTTATGTCAAATGTTGAGTTAATAGATGATGTTGCAAGATTCAAGAGATGAATAGTTTTTGCGCTTTCTTGCAAATATTTTTTAATAGTTGTTTTTCTTTAATAATTGTTAATGGGTCCGTGGTTTAGCTTGGTCTATGATTCCAGCTTGGGGTGCTGGCGACCTGTGAAATAAGGGGCTGTCCAGAGCATGCAACCCCTTATCAACCCTTTTGAAGAGCATGAAAGACGGGGCTGTCCAGAGTATGCAACCCCTTATTTTTAATCAGGATTTCAAATCACAGCGGACCCACCAATTCTTTTATCTGTTCTGCGGTTTTGTCTCCAACAATTTCTTTCAGCCTTGACAAAGGCATGTTTTTTATGTCTGCAACTGAATGTATATTTGAGTTCCATAGTCTTCTTGCTCTGACGCGCCCGATATTTTTTATTCTTACAAGCGGGAGCAACTCTTCTTTCACTCCATATTTCAGCATCATTCTTGTTTTATTTATGAAACTTATGTTTTCCTTTTTCCCAATCAAAAGAGAAAGTTCTGTGCATCCATGAAGCAGCCAGTCGGCTATGTCCAACCTTGCATGCAGTTCTCCGGGAGATACGTTAAATTTTTCAAATATCTCGTTTTCTCCTTTTTCGTTTATCCATGCTTCAAGAAGGAGGGCTGTTTTTATTGTCTCAAGAAATTCGTCGTCATATGCTTCTGCGTTGCACATTAGTTCAGGTTCTTTTAGTGCTGCAATGTTCTGAATTTCTTTGTATTCTGAGTTTGAAACCCTAAGCTTCGGGCGCATCTCCTTGCTGCTGCAAATTAGCTGCAATAGTCCGAAGTGCGTTGCTCTCCTGTTTTCCAGAGCAGATATAAAGGCATATGCGGTTTCAGGGTCAATGTACAGTTCTGACACGCGTTTGCCTATCCGCGTTGCTTCAATTTTATTTCCTAAACGAAAAATAAAATTCCATTCTATAAGTTCGTTAAGAATATTTTTTATTATTTCTTTTAATCTGTCCATCTCTCCAAACTGATACGCATAAAATGTGTTTGAGAAAAACTCATACAGTTCTTGCTCATTTGTTATGCCTGTGCTGATAAGTGCAAGAACATGGACTCTAAGTATTGGCTGAATTGCAAGTTTGCTGTATATCTCTTCAGGCTCTCCGCACACATATCTGTTAAATAATTCCTCGGCTTCTTTTTCATTTTTTGCTATAAGTATTGCTTCGCCTTCTTTGTCAAATTGCGGACGACCTGCCCTTCCGCACATTTGCTGATATTCCAGAACAGGTATGTATACAGACCCGTAGCCCTGATAAAATCTTTTTGTATCTCTTATCAAACACCTGAATGCAGGCAAATTTACGCCTGCTGCCAGAGTAGGCGTGGCTGAAATTGATTTAATTATGTTGTTTCTGAATGAATTTTCAATAATTTTTCTTTGAGAATTAACAAGACCTGCATGATGAAATGCAGAACCCTTTTTAACGCATTCAGCAAGCCGTTTGCACTGTTTTGTTGGAGAGCCGACAGCATTTTTTATATTCTCTGCTATTTTCTTGAGTTCTTCTTTCTCTTCTGCTGTCAGGTATTTTTCTATTATGTCTCCCAACTTTTCAGCTATGGATTCAACATTTCTTCTTGTGCCTGCAAAAATCAGGCATTGTTTTTTATTTTTTACAGTGTCCTCTGCGACAGCCAGTTCGCCATAACCTGTTATTTCCTGGTCTTTTTTTCCAAGAAAATGTATTTTATTTTCATTATATACTCCTTCATAAAGTTTCACGGGTCTGTAATTGCTTAATACAGGTTTTGCATTAAGCCAGTTTGCAATTTCATATACGTTTTTTATTGTTGCAGACAGCGCAAGCATTTGCGGTTTTATGCTTTTTAACCTTGTCAGCACAATTTCAAGCGTAGGACCTCGGTTGCTGTCATTCAGCAAATGAATTTCGTCTATTACCGCAAGTTTTATGTCATAAATCCATGAAATTCTGTGCCTGAGCAGAGAGTCCATTTTTTCTACAGTCAAAATTATTATGTCATTTTCTCCCAGATGTTCGTCGCCTTTGTCAAAATCTCCTGTGCTTATTCCGACTTTTTTGTCAGGAAAGAATTTTTTAAAATCTTCGTATTTTTCCGTGGCTAATGCTTTCAAAGGAACGATATAAATTGATTTGCCATTTTCAATTCTTGACATAGCAAGAATCGCGACAAGGGTTTTGCCTGAAGCAGTGGGAGATGCGAGAACGATGTTTTTTTCAAAGAGTCCGGATTTCACGGCAAGTTCCTGCGCGGGATTAAGTTTTATGATACCCATGCGTTTGAGATTTTCTATAAATTTTTCCGAAATCCCGTATTTGCAAAGTTCTTCAATATTCATAGATTAAAATTGTCTGTTAAATATAAATTAGTTTCAGAACAGCAAAAATATAAAGTAGGGCAGCAAAACAAAGAATTTTCTAAATAATATTTCTATTTCAGATATGGTTTGCACTAAGTTTCTAATATCTCTTTCTAATGATTCTGTAAGTTTTTTCGTTCTTTCAACAGGTTTTATGAATGGAGGCGTTGTATGCTCCGTTGTTTTGTGTTTTTCAATTTTGCCTGCATCTGAATTTATATTTATAATGTCAGATATAAATCTGAATACATGGCGAGTTCTTGATATTATGCCTGATGCGTATGTGTTTCCGCCTGCTGTTTGCGTATTTTGCGCAGGCGTTTTTGCGTTGGCAAACATAGATAAAATATCTGAAATATTTCTGAAAATGTTCAAAGTTCTTGAAATAAGGTTGTATATTTGCAGATTGACATTTGCTCTTGCGGCAACGAATCTTTGTTTTATTTGTTTTCCATATAAAATTACAGCATTTGAAACATGGCTGTAAATTTGGTTAAGTTTGCTTTCAGTTGAGAGCATGTATATATAATCCTGTCCAAACCTGAACAAATTCAAGATATTGTTTTTCATTGCAAATATGTTCAATAACATTAGGTTTGTTCTGATAAAATTTCTTCTGTTTTCCTGTTTTTGTTGTATTGACAGTTTATCTGCGTATAACCTGAATAAGATATTGTTTTGTTTATTTGTTTCTTCAACCAACAGTTTTTCGCTTGCATTTTTAATATATTCTTTTGGCGGATATGTTGTGGTTATGCTCCATGTGCCGTATGCCCAATTATTAAAACTGTCGTTTGCATAGAAACTGTAGTTTACAACCAGACCTACTGTTGAGTTAAGAATTGTGATGTTTTGCGCTGTTCCGCCGTTTGCCAACGGCGTCCATGTATAATTAACCCATACGCCTGTATTGTTTGTTGAGAATATATAGCCTGACAGTTCAGTGTTGTCAGATATTATTACTGAAAAATTTACAGGTTTTCCTGCTTTTGTTGTATTTGCATTATTGTTGCTAAATATAGGCGGTTCGGTGTCTGTTTCTTCTGTTCCCAATGCCGGTATTGGTTCGGGCTCTCTATACTGTCTGACAAAAACCCAATCTATATATCTATCGCCGCCATATCCCGCAGAATATTCGCCCTGCGACAGCAGTATGCTTTTCTGGCTATTCAAAAAGGTTGTGTTGGTTGCGTTTGTCCATAAATGCGGTCTTGGATTTCTTTGCCTTATCCAATTGCCGGACGAATCTATCTTAAATTCTGTATAGCCGATATGCCATGAATATACATTTGTTTGATATAAACCAAGACCTGAAAACCATATCTTCCATTTATTGTTTGCTGAATCATAAATGCCTGTGGAGCGGTATATTCCGGTTTTAGTCCATGTTTCTGAGACAGGAGATAATATTGGGCTGTTCTGAACAGTGAAAGTTAGTTTGTTTGTTGAATTTGCTATGTATAATTCTGCGTTTAGTCCGTTTGCTCCTTGACCCTGTTGCTGAAATAGTATAAGGGCTATGTATTCCGAACCGTTTTTTACTACATCAATATGCCAAGGCTCTTTATTTGCCGGGGCGTTCTCAAGCGTTACAATTGATGTTGGCGTTTCATTGAAGAATATTCCGTCTGTAGAGTTTTTATAAACTATCTGGTAAGGACTTGTGGTTATGTTTACAAGCCACATGTCATAATCAGTGTCGTTGTTTTTTACTACTGCCGGACTTACGAGGTTTCCGTATTGTTCTATGCCGCCGGCAATAATAGGTGTGCTCCAATTCACGCTATTGTTTGAGTGGCTTATACGCAATTCATCCCCGTATCTCCAATATAATCTAACTCCGTATGATTGGTTGACATAAACCATGTCAGGGTCTGCGTCAAAACTGCCTCCTGAGTCTATAATAGGGTTTGTTACATTTGGCGGAACTTCCCATGTTATTCCATCATTTGACGCAAGTAAATTAGGATGTTCATATATGTCATTGTTGTGGTAATACGGGGTCATGACCATCCAGTATTTGTATCCGTTCCATGTTTGCGGGAAATACAAAACATCTGGGTGGGTTGCCTGTCCGCTTCCGTCATGAGTGGGGGTTGTAATCATTTCTTCCTTGTCGCTGCCGAGATATTTGAGTTTGCCTGATGATGTATAAATATATTCAAAGGTCAGCCATTCGTTCGCATTTGTCATATGCGTATCTGCGTCAACAGCCGATAGTGCTGATGATGCCGAGCCTTCAGGAATATAATTTATGCCATAGTCATTGATATAGCCATATGTTACAGGATTCTGCCAGTTAAAATGATAGCCGTTTCCCAAAGTGGTATGCCACCAACTGCTTTGTCCGCCTGAATCTGCATCTTGTATTGTTCCGTTTCCTATTGACACATCTGAATAGTGTCCGTCTGTTATTTTATGCTTCAGGCGTATGGCAAAGTTGTTTGTAAAGTTTTGTATTGAGCGAACATTGCCGCTTGATGTAACGCCAGATTCTCCGGCAAGATGCAAATTACCGCTGCCATCAAGTTCTGCTACTGCATTTACAGAACCTTTTTTCGCGATATTCCATTTGTTTGAGTCCGGCGCGCTTCCCAATGTTCCGGTAAAATCATCAAATAAAGAGAATACTGCTTCTGGGTTGCTTGCATCGCTTGCAGACGGGTTTCCATAATACATGTATATGGTTGTATTGCCTGAAGGCAGTGATGTAACATTTACCCATATAATTGTTCTTGTTTCATTGAAGGGTGTTTCATTCCAGTATGCGAGCAGAGTTGCGTCGTCAGCACCTATAAACCTGATGTCGGAACCGTCTGGATTTAGCCTGTTGTCAGAAATGAGTTTTTTTGAATCTATTGTCAGTTTTATGGGATAATTTATGAGATTGTTTCCGGGATTTGTAATGTTTATGGGTTTTCTGTATTCCCATGATGTGTTCCACCATGCAATTGATGCCTGCGGAAATAATATAATAATAATTAAAAACATTAAAAACAGATTTTGTATCTTCAAAAAATCACCTAATAAAAATAAAAAATGTAGGATAATTTCTTATCCTACATTGATTGTGTAGTTTACCTGTATTTTATCTGTGTTTTGAAGAGTGGATGATGTTATTGTTGCTCCTGCAAACATTGTTGAGCCTATGCCATCGGCTGTGGCATTAAATATTGCTGTTGTATTGACTACAATATTGTCGCATGTGCTTGTCCACTGGTAACTTAAGTCCCATGCAGTATTGTTTATGTTGTTGTTTATGGCAGTTACATTGTCAAGACCGCAACCAGTTATTTCACTGTCCAATACAGTGCTTGATGCTGTCGGCGCAGAGCCATTGCCTAATGCTATTACGCTTATGTTGGCTGTTTGCGGAGTCAAACCTCTCAAAAAATTCTTTATCATCTGTCTGCCGCTGTCTGTCAAGACATTGTGCGTGCAACCTTTTAATTCGCCATTTACGCTGACACATACTTTTGATGTGTATTTTACTGCTATATTGTTTGTTTGCGCGTCATAACTTTGATTTGCGGCAAATACCATAAACGCAAGCAACACAAATACAGGCAGTGCTGTTTTTGCTTTCATTTTCTCACCTCTAAATAAAATATTAGAAAACCTATGCCTATTGATGCATCTGAACCGCTCAATATCCATACGATTAGCGCTGCTATGCTTCCTGTTGCAATTGCTCTTAGGATTTTTTCCATATCAACCACAAAAATATTATTAATAATAATGCAAGAAATGCAAATGTTATTATTGCTTCGGCTCCTAAAGGCCCATGTCTTATTACCATAACGTTTGCGGCATCATTAAACGGGATTGTTTCGCTCATGAAATCACTTGCTATAAATATAGCGTTTCTTATTAAAAAGCATTGCTAGACATAACATGTGCCTGTAAAACTTGCATTTATTGTTTTGCTGAAGACAATTTAACCCAGAGGAAAGGAACAATGCCTATAATTAGCCATATTACTGAGGCTGCAACGCCTTCCCAGCGATATCCGCGTATAATTAATCCTGTCAGAAAACACCCTACAGTAAACACCATCCAGTAAAATACTATTTTTTCCTTTGTTTCAGTTTCCATGCAATCACTTAGTAAAAAATTTGCACTAAATCTCTAATAAAGTTTATTGGAGAATAGAAAATTTTAGGAATAAAGAAAAATGTGAATATTTGTCATTTTCACAATTTTTCGTTGGAATCAGAAGATTTCAATACTACTTTAGTTCTATTCAAACACAAACGGGTCCCTTACATTTGCGCAGACACTTCCAGCATTTCAATACTACTTTAGTTCTATTCAAACCCTTAAACTCATTCTTTTTCCATAAAAGTCAGTTTCAATTTCAATACTACTTTAGTTCTATTCAAACATACAGAAAGAAACGAATTATTATCATTAATACCATTATTTCAATACTACTTTAGTTCTATTCAAACTCTCACACATTCTTTTTTGCTTAATCCTATTACCGCATTTCAATACTACTTTAGTTCTATTCAAACCAGAAGACAAGAAATTAATAGAAGATATTGGATTAGATTTCAATACTACTTTAGTTCTATTCAAACGTGGGTGTTTTTTATAGCAACTCTTGTAAATATTATCATTTCAATACTACTTTAGTTCTATTCAAACAAATCTGTATCAATACCTAAATCTGTTGCGTTCAAATTTCAATACTACTTTAGTTCTATTCAAACATGATATGTCTGTTTTAAGATATGTTGCTGGAGATGAATTTCAATACTACTTTAGTTCTATTCAAACTTGTAGTATTTGTTATTATAGTATAAGGTAAATTTGAATTTCAATACTACTTTAGTTCTATTCAAACGAATGAATGAATATAAAAATCTCGTTGAATTTGCAGATTTCAATACTACTTTAGTTCTATTCAAACATTTTGAATACAGGGTTAAAAAATATCTTGAAAAGCATTTCAATACTACTTTAGTTCTATTCAAACAAAGCCAGAAAAAGCAGGAAGAGCAGGAGCAGAAAGATTTCAATACTACTTTAGTTCTATTCAAACTAAAAAGCCAATAATTGACATGAGAACAGGCTTTTTATTTCAATACTACTTTAGTTCTATTCAAACAGAAATGCGCGCATGACATGACAATTTACAACAAACAATTTCAATACTACTTTAGTTCTATTCAAACTTTATGCTCCAAAAAAAAAATAAAAAAGGGTGATAAAATAATTTCAATACTACTTTAGTTCTATTCAAACACAAAAGGCAAATAAGCGCGTATATACGCGCACGCCCCGATTTCAATACTACTTTAGTTCTATTCAAACATAGGTATGATACACAAAAAAATAATTCAGTTTGACAATTTCAATACTACTTTAGTTCTATTCAAACACGCCTGAAAGTTTTGCTTGCTGTAATGCCTGTGCAATATTTCAATACTACTTTAGTTCTATTCAAACACCCGGTTCTTCTACCGGCGGTTTTTCTTCAACTGGATTTCAATACTACTTTAGTTCTATTCAAACTGACAAAATTAAATAATATTTTTCAACAGTTTAATCATTTCAATACTACTTTAGTTCTATTCAAACATTTTCATACCTGGAGGCATATTTCCTAATTCAGACCTCATTTCAATACTACTTTAGTTCTATTCAAACTTCAGACCCTAACAAACCAATGAACCAGGGTTATGTTATTTCAATACTACTTTAGTTCTATTCAAACTTTGCTTTGTCCAACCTTTAATGTTCTTTTTCTTCTTTTATTTCAATACTACTTTAGTTCTATTCAAACTGAATGCTTGGAGAAGATTAACAAGAACAAGCTCAAAAAATATTTCAATACTACTTTAGTTCTATTCAAACACATAGCAAGTATGTCAAGTTGTTTCATTTGCCTAAAAATTTCAATACTACTTTAGTTCTATTCAAACAGCAAAGAAAAAAAGAAAAACAAGTTTCAGATGGTTTATTTCAATACTACTTTAGTTCTATTCAAACGAATGCTTGGAGAAGATTAACAAGAACAAGCTCAAAAAATTTCAATACTACTTTAGTTCTATTCAAACTGAAGCGAAGTTTTCTATCAACTCCTAAAGCTCCAACATTTCAATACTACTTTAGTTCTATTCAAACTTTTTATGTGTCCCCAAGTCCAATCCCTTAACCTTCATTTCAATACTACTTTAGTTCTATTCAAACAGGGACATATTTAACAAGAGATGTAACACTCAACATATTTCAATACTACTTTAGTTCTATTCAAACAGTTACAAGCACAAGTTTTACGTACAAAAGCTCTTAATTTCAATACTACTTTAGTTCTATTCAAACGTAGGCAGAGGTTCGGGAATAACGATAGGGATTAAATTTCAATACTACTTTAGTTCTATTCAAACCAGATACATCAGTATCTGACCTTGAGGCTGTATTAGATTTCAATACTACTTTAGTTCTATTCAAACTAACTATCCTCAATGTTTATGTGATACAAGTAATCGTCATTTCAATACTACTTTAGTTCTATTCAAACTCCTGATAATTTCCTTTATCTTTTCCCTTGCATGACATGATTTCAATACTACTTTAGTTCTATTCAAACTTTATCAACAATAACTTTTATATCAGCAGTTTTGGTATTTCAATACTACTTTAGTTCTATTCAAACATCTTCCCATTTCTTACATCACACAAAATTTATATGATTTCAATACTACTTTAGTTCTATTCAAACTTTAGACCTGCAATAATTTTTGTCATTGCTTAAATCTATTTCAATACTACTTTAGTTCTATTCAAACAAGTTATGGACTTGTATGGCTTGCAGACAATCACAGTTATTTCAATACTACTTTAGTTCTATTCAAACGGTTCCTGTGGATTGGACATAATACCATAGGTCCCTGATTTCAATACTACTTTAGTTCTATTCAAACGAACAGAGGAAAGTCATTTATAGACGAGTTGCGAGATCATTTCAATACTACTTTAGTTCTATTCAAACTTATCTGCACAAGAGAGCCTTATGCGATTGATTTAGATTTCAATACTACTTTAGTTCTATTCAAACTATATTTCTTTTGCGATTCTTATCATCAGCTCTCTATTTCAATACTACTTTAGTTCTATTCAAACGCGCCTATCGTACCGGCATACATAAATGCGTATGGAATTTCAATACTACTTTAGTTCTATTCAAACTCTAATACCCAATTTTGCTCTCTTATCAATATCTCATTTCAATACTACTTTAGTTCTATTCAAACTAGTTGCAGATCAGTTGGAATTTTTGAGAAAAGTTAATTTCAATACTACTTTAGTTCTATTCAAACAAGAAAATTCAGAAAGATGGACATGGTAATAAAGGAATTTCAATACTACTTTAGTTCTATTCAAACCAGATTACTTTAATTTTTACTTCTTTTTTGAATTCATTTCAATACTACTTTAGTTCTATTCAAACCATAAATACAAGTGAGGCAGTATGTTTACAAATGGTATTTCAATACTACTTTAGTTCTATTCAAACAGGGGTAAGCAATGATAGGCGAGATTGTTAAAATAGATTTCAATACTACTTTAGTTCTATTCAAACTGGGAAAATGAGTCAAGCAACAAAAACTGTAACTTAATTTCAATACTACTTTAGTTCTATTCAAACAAAGAAAGGTTTAATTAAGTTAGCGAAAAAGCGAGGTATTTCAATACTACTTTAGTTCTATTCAAACAAGACGGTAATAGAAACGAAGCGGAGAAGGTAAAGAATTTCAATACTACTTTAGTTCTATTCAAACTGGAGGATCTGTTCTGTTCCAAGACTTTGATTTTGAAGAATTTCAATACTACTTTAGTTCTATTCAAACAATAACATCAGGAACAGATACAGTAATTAAATTTGAAATTTCAATACTACTTTAGTTCTATTCAAACTTTTATGCGTGTTATTGAGATAAAT
>CAZJGC010000005.1:0-37364 GCA_964545795.1 uncultured archaeon | reverse complement strand
AATTATTGATTTAAAATCTGTCAGCATTCCTTTAAAGTTTTCTGTCTTCCTGAAAGTATGTTGTACAAGAGTCTACTGCTGCAAGAGGCTCAAAAACTATATTTATCAAATTAACATAAACAGGCGTTTTCATCCCCTATAAGTTTCTGGCAAAACATATCCCATATTAGCCATGAAACTATGTGTTCGCTTCCCGGAGGAGATGCACTGCTTGAGAAATATTCTATCCATTTGCGAAAAGTTGATTGCGACTTATCATAAGCTTCTCTGGATTTTTTTCCATTTAACAAAGACAAAACTACTTGATTTGAAGAATCTAAAAATGGTTTTGCAATATTATCCTCAAGTTCTCTGCCTGATGAGCAATTTTTATCATAAAGGGATACGAAAACATCATCATACCCAATAAAACATTTTGCACCTTTATCAACTGTTATCTTCCCAAGAACTTTTGCAGAATTGCAAGAAACAGCATAAATAATCTTTGATTTTAATAAATGCTCGTTCTCGCCGCTCTTTATCAATACTTCATCTTTATAACCGCAAATAGAATCTTCGCTTCCATGCCCGTTAAAAACCACTAATAAAGGAATTTGCTTTTTTAAAAACTTTTCAATCTCGTTTCTAATTGCCTTTGTTGCTTTGAAATCTGAAACTGAAATACCATTTTTTTCTGCAACATTTATTAAAGATTCACTCCATTTATATAAATATGTCGTAGACGTATCATGATTTGGTCTTGTTATAAGCATTTTACTCATTTAATTCCCCTTTTTATAGACTTTAAATAAAACATTTGTATTTCCATTATTTTTTTGCCTATTTCGTCTCCTTTTTTCACTCTCTCAATAAGTTCATATTTATCAAAACTGCCATAAGCTCCTATTGACACTTTTATATTTTTCGGCATTGCAGAAAGTCTTGCAATCACAAGCTTTTTAATTTCTTCTTCGCTTACCATTTAACGCACCTAAATTATTTCCATTTCTATTAACTTTTGCAATATCCTGTTGCCAAGCGGAGTATTGTTCTTTATCTCAAGATATGCAACATTCCAGCTTATGGGCTGGTCATCTATAACCAATATTATCTCTTTTCTTAAATTTATCGGGATATTAGAATAAACCTCCATAAATCGTGCAAGACTATCATTTTCTGCATGCATGAAATCACTATAAATAATATATAAATTGTTGATTTAAAACCTTATCTATTAGCATTCCTTTAAAGTTTTCTGTCTTCCTGAAAGTATGTTGTACAGAATGTCCACGTTTCCTGCTGCAAGAGGCTCAAAAATTTCATCAATATTTATTCCGCATTTTAACTGCTCCATGTTTTTCCTCAACAAAGCAATCCCCTGCTCTTCCACAGACATGCGGTGTTCCCGCATCATTTTCATCAGTTCAATCTGCTCTTCCAGATTTTCCGGCTTTGCATTGTGCGTTATTTTTAGAATACTTCTATCCGAAAACTTTTGCTTTATTCTGTTCAGCAACGGAAGACCCCATCCCGCAGGAACTTTTCCTGTTATTTTTATATTTATAATCGGCTTCATTTCATGTTCTTGAGAAAGAATTTCTGAAATTCTCTTCCCAATATTGTCCGCAACATCTTCGCTGCAAGAGAATTCTTCTATGTAAACCTTTCTCTGCTTCTTCAGCGGAACAGATTCAAGACTGCCGTCAAAAATAAATATTGATTTTTTCTGTTCAGATTCAATTTTATGAATGCTTGTAGGAATTAAACTTCCCGCCACAAGAAGCTTTCCTGACTTAAAATCCCTTATTTCAGACCAGTGTATATGGCCAAGAACATAAAGGTCAAAACCATCAGGCAAATCCGCAAGACTTAAAGAAGGAGGGTCAAGAGGAGAATAAATATACGGCTCAATGCTTTGATGCATCATGAAAATATTAACCGCATTTTCTATTGGCTTTGGATTCCACTCCCTAAGCACATCAGAAGCATACCTTTCCGGAACTCCCGACATTCCATGCACCGCCACTTCCTTTCCATTTATTTCAAAAACAGCTGTTGCGCAATGCAAATGAATAACAAGACCTGCATGCTCCAATGCCTGCACAGGATTAACCATTTGTTTGCTTCTTCTTTCATGCGTGCCGTGTATTGCCACAATAGGTATGCCTCTTACCGCAAGAGGAGATACTTCATGCTTTTCCTTGTTCAGTATTTCAATAAACTTTGCTCTTCCTGCGCTGCTTTTTGCACTGCTTAAAATTCGCGCAGTTTTTGCCAGAACCTCCTGCTTTGGCGTGCGGGAATCAAAAATATCTCCTGCTATCAATATTAAGTCGCAGTCAGAACTTTTTTCCATTGCCTCGCTAAGCGCTATGAATGCATCTTCCCCTCTTTCCTCACCATAATCATAGCCGCAATGGCAGTCAGAAAAAATAGCAATTTTCATATTTAATACCCTTTTATAGTTTGCCGCGCTTCTTATAATATGTTTTTCAATTCAAGAAGATTGTTTATTATAAAATCAGGCTTCTCAACTTTTTTATAATATTTTTGTCTCGCATCATACAATATTACAGTTTTGATTCCCATTCTTTTTGCATATGTATCTTCATCCATCCTGTCTCCTATCATTATGTGCTCTTCTGGCTTTGCTCCTGTTTTCTCAAGCACTTTTTTGAAAGGCAAAAGAGACGACTTATGAACTCCAACATCTTCTGATGTGATAACCAAACTAAAATATTTTTTCAGATCAAACTTCATTAATCTTTTTTCTGCATAATCCTTTGGAGAATTCGTAAGCAAAATAAGATTATATTTGTCTTTTAAATATTCAAGCACTTCTTTCGCTCCTTCTTTTAACTTTATATTTGAAAGAATATAATTTTTAAATTCACGCTCCCATTCCCTGAAAAGATTTTCCGAAAAATTTATTTCAAGTTTTTCGCACAAAATTTTTGTCCATAATCTGCTATCCCATGTTCCTGTCTTAACTTTATGCTTTTCCACCTCTCTGTCGGCATATTCTTTCGCCTTTTTATATTCTTCTATATCCACCTTAATGCCCTTAGACAAAAGAAATGGCACGTCAAATTTTTCAGTAAGATTTTCATGCACAGAATGGTGGTCTATTAAAGTATTGGATAAATCAAATATAACATACTTTAACATATAAACCAATTATTTATATGTATATTTAAAAATATATATGTGATTGCTATGGCAGAAGAACTTGGCATTAAAGCAAAGAAAAGCGAAAATTTCTCAGAATGGTATCTGGAAGTTGTGAGAAAAGCGGGATTTGTTGACCAGCGCGTGCCTCTAAAGGGTTTTGATGTCTTCATGCCATGGGGCTATGCAGTCTGGGAGAAATTCAGAAAAAAGGCTGATTCTTTATTTTCAGAACTTGGCGTCAAAAACTGCTATTTCCCAATGCTAATACCGCAAAAATTCTTTGAAAAAGAAGCCGAGCATTTTGAAGGCTTCAATCCTGAACTTGTTAAAATAAATGAAGTCGGCAACGAAAAACTTGGCGAACCTGTTGTATTGAGAACAACATCAGAAACAATTATATATCACATGTTCTCGCAATGGATAAGAAGTTATAGAGATTTGCCTTTCAAAATAAACCAGTGGGCGAACATTGTCAGATGGGAAACAAAAATGACAAAACCCCTTATCAGACCGCGCGAATTTTTGTGGCAGGAAGGACATACAGCCCATGCAAACAGAGAAGATGCTCTTGACTTTATGGAAAAGATAAAAGAAGTTTATATAAAACTTCATGAATTTTTAGGTTTATCCTGCCTTATTTTAAAAAGAACTGAATCTGACAAATTTGCAGGAGCGGAAATTACAATTGCTTTTGACTTGTGCATGCCTGATGGAAAAATTGTTCAGGGTGCAACAGCCCATCTGCTGAGCGAGATTTTCCCAAAAACATTCAATGTCAAATTTATTGACAAAGATGAAAAGACAAAATACGTAAGAACAACTTCTTGGGGCTTGTCTGAAAGAGAAATAGGAATGATGATTATGGCACACGGAGATGATAAAGGAGCAGTAATTCCGCCAAACGTATCTCCAATACAGGTTGCAATAATTCCAATATATTTTAAGGACTCAAAAGAAACAATATTGCAAAATGCAGAAAAAATAAGGGAGAAACTGAAAGAGATTGGCATTGATGCAGAACTTGATACAAGAGACTATACGCCCGGATTTAAGTTTAATGACTGGGAGCTGAAAGGCGTGCCTCTGCGTTTGGAGTTTGGTCCAAAAGATTTTGAAAACTCTCAGGTTGTTGTTGTAAGAAGGGACAGCAATGAAAAAACAATATTGAAACTCGCAGAACTTTCCAAAATAAAAAATATTCTTGAAAAAATGCAAAAAGACATGCTTGCCAATTCTGAAAAAACGCTTAAAGAAAGCATAAGCGACGCTTCTGATTTTCAAGAACTTAAAAAAATAATAAAGGAAAGGGGCGGGTTTGTCAGAGCAAATTGGTGCGAGAGCGAAGAATGCGAAAGAAAAATAAAAGAAGAAACAGACGGTGCGGAAATCAGGGGAAGCCTTTACGGCAAAAATGAAAAAGTTTTCGGAAACTGCATTTATTGCGGAAAACCGGGAAGATTGGTTGTCTATATTGCAAAAGCGTATTAAAAAACAAATTATATTTCTGTTTTTATATTTTGACAACTAAGTTTTTTTATGCCAGACATAAGACCGCCTGACAATGAGGCAAGTTATGAGAAGAATGCAATCAGAAAAATACAAAGAGAAATGGCAGAACGGATTTTGCAGGAACTTAACCTGAGCAGCAAGTCTTTTGTGCTTGATGTTGGCTGCGGTTCAGGGTTTTCCATGGAAGTTATTGAAAGCAATGTTTTTGGCATAGATATTTCTCAAGAATTGCTGTTGGCTGCAAAAAGAAAGAGGATAAAAAATATTGTCCGCGCGGATTTTAGGCAAATTCCCTTTAAGTCAGAATCTTTTGATGCAATATTGTCTGTATCAGCAATTCAATGGTTTGAAGCAAAAGATGAACATGACGTAAAAGAGCATTACCTGCAGATTGCAAAGGAATTTTTCAGGTGCTTGAAAAAAGGGGGCAAGGCAGGGTTGCAGTTTTATCCTGCCACTGAGAAGGAATGGGAAATTAGCGTTAAACAATTCAGAAAATTATTTGAGGGGTATATAATAGAAGAAGGGGCAGGAAGAAAGAAGAAAAAATATATAATTCTGAAAAAGGAATAAAATTAATGTTTACGCCGCTTCATTTCTTCGCTGCTTTTCCTTTGTTTTATGTTTTCAGGAAAAAACTGAACTTGCTGGCTTTTTTATTGGGAACAATTCTTCCTGACCTGGAAGGATTGTATTTGCTTCCGGAAACTTATAAGACTTGCGCCTCTTTTTCCGGGCAGAGGTTCATAACATGCGCAGCTGAATATCCTTCTCACTTCCTGCTTCACTCTTTTTCCGGAGCAATTCTTATTGGCATAATTGCTGTTTTTATATTCAAACTTTTCAAAAGTTTTGAATGCTCAGAGAAAATTGTTTTTCTTTCAGCCATTTTTGGCGTTTTGGCGCATTTATTTACAGACTTGTTTTTCCATAAAGGAGCAGATGCCCTGCCGCTTTTTTATCCAGCAGAATGGAGATTTTCTCTTGCATTTCTGCATATTCAACAAGCCTGGTATATTTTAAGCGCATTTGGCTCTCTGCTGTTTGTTTTTTATATTTTATCTAACTATAAAAAATATGGGAAAAATCAAAAAATGTTTTAAATGCATGATTTATACACTAAAAGACAGATGCCCAAAATGCGAAATGTTTACTATAAACCCAAACCCGCCAAAATTCTCATTAGAAGACAAATGGGGAAAATGGAGAAGAAAAGCAAAGTTAATGCAAAAAAGCGATTAATAACATTTATATTCTATTAATCAAAATTTCTTTTATGCATAAAGCAGTATCCAGTTTAGTGGCAGCAGTAATTCTTGTTTCTATCGTGTTTACAATAGGAACATTTATGTCAGGTTCTTTCATAACATTATTCAAGTCAACTTCATCCCAGACAACAAATATTGAAGCATGCGGAACTGCTTCCATGGATGTTTTCAACATAAACTGCAAAAAATCAGCATATGAATATACGGGCGCTGATTTGGTTGGCTACTGGAAACTTAATTCTGTTAATTCAACAAACTATACATTGGATTATTCTGGCCATGGAAATGACGGGCAGTTGGGAGGAGGAAGTTCAAGCCAAGCGCCTCAACTTGTTTCCGGAAAAATAGGAAATGCCCTGCAGTTTGACGGGATAGATGATTATGTGGAGGTGCAGGACTCTGAAGTTCTGAGATTCAACCAATCAATAACCTTAATGGCATGGGTTAAACCTAAATTATGCGGAAATTACACTGAAATAATATCAAAAGGCAACAACTCCAGCACAATCAACTTTGGAATTTCCGGAATTCCGCTGTCAGCAATAATTACCCACTCAACAGATACAGATTTTAATAACGGAACCTTCTCGCAAACAACAGTTAATGGAACAGGAACAAATGCCAAAATACAACTATTGCTCTCATTTCAATGGACAAGAAATTCTTCATGGGATGCTCCCGACATAGGAACATGGGCTGTTCCAACACTTGCTGATTTGGATAATGATGGAGACTATGATTTAATAATAGGCGAATATGGAGGAGGTTCTTATGCATATGAAAATAATGGTTCAGCGTCTTCGCCTGTCTGGGTAAGAAAAACATTATGGGATATTCCATCAATTTACGGAAAAGCCGCTCCGGCACTTGTTGACTTAGACGGTGATGGAGATTATGATGCAATGGTTGGCGGGATTGACAGCGGGTTAAATGAAAAGATATTTGCATATGAAAATACTGGTTCAGCGTCTTCGCCTTCATGGACAAGAAATTCGTCATGGGATATATCAGGCCCATTTGACAGTGGAAATTCTCCTGTGCCTGCATTTGCTGATTTGGACGGAGACGGAGATTATGATGCAATAGTTGGTGACTGGTATGGAGGTTCTTATGCATATGAAAATACTGGTTCATCTTCTTCGCCTGTCTGGACAAGAAATTCGTCATGGGATGCCCCGGATATAGGAACAAAATCAGCTCCCGCATTTGCTGATTTGGATAATGATGGAGACTATGATTTAATAATAGGCGAATATGGAGGAATCTCCTATGCTTATGAAAATACTGGTTCAGCGTCTTCGCCTTCATGGACAAGAAAATCTTCATGGGACATTCCAGATGTGGGGTTTAAAGCAGCCCCTGCATTTGCTGATTTGGATAATGATGGGGACTATGATGCAATGGTTGGAAACAACGATGGTCTTACATATGGTTACGAGAACACTCCATCTTTCCCTTCTTCAGGCACTTTCACTTCACCTATTATTGACTTGCCTAACATAGAATTTATAACACTAAATTGGTCGGAAACAACAAGCGCTTCAACATCAATAAAATTCCAGTTTTCGTCTTCCAATGACAATAATACATGGACTGCATTCCTTGGCCCTGATGGCACAACCTCCACTTATTATACTGCCTCTGGAACGCAAATATGGACAGGGCACAGCGGAAACAGATACATCAAATACAAAGCATATTTAGAAACAACAAACACTTCCCAGACGCCGGAACTGCATAACATAACTATAAATTATACTTATTCGTCCCCAAACAGCCAGCAATGCAAGTTATACCTTTCAACATCAAACAGCACAGGTTATGTTCATTATTCCTTCAGCGGAAACAGCATATATGTTGAGTTAAACAATTGGAACTTTGTGGCAGGCATAGCAACAGCTTCGCAGAATGGAGGAAACCACACATATTACATAAACGGTCAGAACGCGGGTGAAACAATCTTTACAAATCTTGACTCGCTTTCAGGAAATTCAGAGAACCTCACAATCGGAAAAAGCTGGAAAAGCAACAGGCTCTTCAATGGAACAATAGATGATGTTAGAATATACAACAAAAGTTTGTCATCATCAGAAATATTGCAGCATTATAATAGTCATAGAATTTTGTTTTCTCTTGTTAACACAGGCTCAATAACTCTTAAAAACATAACAGTATTTTCAAGAATAGGAACAAACACATGGACTAATGTAACTCCAATAACCCTTAAGCCCGGGGAATCTGCCTTGATATCAACAAGCGTGGGTTCAGGAGAATTGTCCCAGTTAAGGGTTTCAACATCAAACTGCCCGATATACATAGAAAAGACAAATGAAACAGTAAGCGTTGCCAAATGCGGTTAGTTTTGTTTATAACGAATAGTTAATAGAAAAACTTTGCAACACCGCAACATTTAAATTAAGCAAAATAAATTATTACATACCAGAAACATGCCAGGTAATTATTATGAATGAAACAAAAATAATTTGCACCAAAAAACCAAAACTCAAAAATCCAATTCTTGTAGTAGGTCTGCCTGGAATAGGAAATGTTGGAAGAATGGCAGTTGGATATATGGTAAACCAGTTAAAAACAGAAAAATTCGCAGAATTATACTCGCCTTACTTCTTCCATTTTGTAATGATACATGACGACATGATACATACACTCAGAAATGAATTCTATTATTACAAAGGCAAAAGAGATATTATTTTTATGATAGGAGACTGCCAGACATATGATCCGAAAGGGCACTACGAAATTGCAGGAAAGGTTATGGAATTTGTAAAGGAGATGGGATGCAAAGAAATTATAACAATAGGAGGATTTGGCACAGGAAAAGTTGCTAAAAAACCAATTGTGCTCGGAACAGGAGTTGAACCTGATTATATTAAAAAATACAAAAAATATGGCATAGACTTCAGGGTTGGAAGCAGAATTGGCATGATTTTCGGGGCTTCAGGTCTTATGATAGGTTTGGGAAAATTATACAACATAAAGGGCTTATGCCTGCTTGGAGAAACTTCAGGTCTTCCCATATTCACAGACCCAAATGCAGCAGAAGCTGTCCTTAATGTATTGCAGAAAATACTTGGCATTAAAATTAATTTGAATAAACTTCATGAAAAAGTTGAGGAAATGCATGCCTTTACTAAAAAACTTGAACAATTGCAACAGGAAGCACTGCAACAAATGAAACCAAAAATAAAAAAGTCGGAAGACCTTGGATATATAGGATAATTTTTTCGGCTTCTCAGAATATTTTTATATAAGTTAATTAAAAATAGTGTTATGCAGATATCCGAAAGAATGAATGAACTTCCCGAATCATCAATAGTGAAACTGATTAAAATAGCAGAAGAGTCAAAAGACATAATTTCTCTTGGACCTGGAGAACCTGATTTTGTTCCCGACAAAAAAATAATAGAATCTGCATGCGAAAAACTCAGAGAAGGATACACGCACTATTCTCCTTCTCAGGGCAGGGAAGAACTTCTGAAAGAACTTGCGAAAAAACTTAAAAAAGAAAACAAAATCAATGTTTCTGAAAGCCAGATAATAGTTACATGCGGAAGCCAGGAAGCAATTTTTCTTGCGCTTGCAGCATTGATTGACCCAGGAGAATCTGTTTTAATATCTGACCCAGGTTTTCTTTCATACAGGCCCTGTATTGAACTTTTGAATGGCTCGGTTTCTGAAATAAAACTGAAAAAAGAAAACGGATTCCAGATATCATATGAACAATTGGAAGATGCCATGGGAAACAGGAAAAGAACAAGAGCCTTAATTTTAAATACACCATCAAACCCCACAGGAACAGTTTTCAGAAAAAAGACTCTTGAAGAAGTGGCTGACTTTGCAGTGGAAAATGATTTGATTATTTTGTCGGACGAAGCATATGAAAAGTTTGTGTTTAAAGGAAAACACATATCAATGGCAAGCCTGAATGGCATGCATGAACGAACAGTAACCTTTCATAGCTTCTCAAAAACCTTTGGAATGCCAGGGTTCAGGATAGGATATGCATCTGGCCCTGAAGAAATAATAAAAGGCATGCTGAAAATGCACCCATACATTACATTATGTTCTCCAACAGTTTCTCAGGCATGCGCAGTAACTGCATTAAGAAACCAGAAATGGATTGAAAAAATAATAAAGGAATATAATAGAAGAAGAAAATTCATATACAAGAGAACAAATGAAATAAAGGGCTTTGACTGCCTTGAGCCTGAAGGCGCTTTTTACGCATTTCCTGAATTTGACTTCAAAAAGAACGGGAAAAAATTCACTTCTTTTGGCTTCTGCGAATGGCTGTTGAAAGAAGCAAAAGTAGCATGCGTGCCAGGCACAGAATTTGGAAACTTGGGAGAAGGATTTTTAAGATTCAGTTATGCTACATCTTTTGAAAAAATAGAAGAAGGCATGAACAGGATTGAGAAAGCTGTTAAAAAATTATAAATTCATCTTTTCTTTAAGTTCATTTTTTATTTCTTTTTCTCTTTCGCTGACTTTTTTCAAAACTTCAGTTTTTATAAACCTTGTGCCAAAAGGATGCAAGTATTCCTCATCCAAAGATTCTTCTCCATTCTCAACAAATGCCTGATAAACTCTTGACTTGGCATGATTCTCTATAAATTGTTCTTTGTTTTTATATGAAGTTACATAACTGTTTACATTTGTCTGCAATTCTTCCCATTGATAAAAACCTCTTTTGACTTCATGAAGTTTATCTGCAAGCGTTTTTCCTTCCTGTTCAGCAAAACGTTCAATTCTTTTCCTTTTTTCAATATCTTTATCTAAAACATCAATAAATTTGTAAAATTTATCAGAAACAACACTTGGTTGTTTGTCATAATGATGTTTTTCATGCCTTATAATTGTTAAAGCGCCGCATTCAGCAATGTCATTATCAACTTTCAATAACTGTTCATGCCTCTTTAAATGATTAAGCGGATAAAAAAGCACGCCTTCCGCCAATCCCCTAGCAACATAAGCTGTTGAATGATTCGGGTCAATTAAAACCTCTTCAAATCCTTCCCTTTTAGCGCATTTCTCTAAATTAGCATAAGCCTCTGGAAACTGCTCTTTTGCGTATCCGGTTTCTTCTCTTAAATACTTAAGGTTTGAGTATTGCTGCGACTTTTTGCTTTCTTTGCCAGTATTTTGATACAAAGAAATCATAAATATTTATTACTCATAAGTAGTATATAAAGTTATCTTTAGTATAAAATATATCAAAAAGGCTCTTAAAACAAGAAACATTTATATCTTAATACTACAATATAGGGATATGAAAATTATAGACAAGTTTTTCAACCCAGAATCAATAGCTGTTATAGGCGCAAGCCATACAAAAGGTAAAATAGGTTATACAATCCTTGAAAGTCTTAAAAAAAGTTTTTCAGGAAAAATATACCCAATTAACCCAAATGTAAGAGAAATACTAAATTTAATGACTTATTCTTCAGTAAAAGATGTGGAAGATAAAATTGACATGGCAATAGTTGCTCTTCCTGCCGAAAAGGTAGCTGAAGCAGTTAAAGAGTGCAAAAACAAGAAAATAGAGGCTGTAATTATAATATCTTCAGGTTTTAGCGAGATAGGCAATAACGAGCTTGAAGAAAGCGTTAAAAAAGCCGGAAAGAACATTAGAATTATTGGTCCTAATTGCGTCGGCGTATTTGTGCCAAACAGGCTTGACATGCTTTTTATGCCAAAAGAAAAGCTAAAAAGGCCTGAAACAGGAAATATATCCTTTATAAGCCAGTCAGGGGCAGTCGGAACAGCACTTATGGATGCCGCAGCATATGAAGGAATAGGAATAAGCAAATTTGCCTCAATTGGAAACAGAATTGATGTCAATGAAAATGAACTTATAGAATATTTCGGCTCTGACATACAGACAAGATGCATTGCCATTTATCTGGAATCAACTGCAAATGGCATAGAATTTATTAAAAAGGCAAAGAAAATTTCTAAAGAAAAACCTATTGTATGCTTGAAAGCAGGAAAAACCAAGAAAGGTCAGGAAGCTGTTGCTTCGCATACAGGAAGCATAGCAGGTTCAGCAGAAATTTATTCAGCAGCTTTCAGACAGTCCGGAGTAATAGAAGCAAAAAACACTGAACAGCTGCTTGACTTCTCAAAAGCGTTGTCAACTCAACCAATTATGAAAGGGGGTAAGATAGCAATTGTGACTGACGGGGGAGGATTTGGCGTGCTTGCAGTAGATGAATCAGAAAAAATAGGACTTGAACTTCCCGAATTTGAAAACAAAACAATAACTGCCCTAAAAAAAATTCTGCCTGATTATGCAGCACCGAAAAATCCTCTTGATTTGACAGGAGACTCAACATCAGAAAGATATGAAAAAGCGCTTGATGCTGTTTTTAAAGATAAAAACATTAATGCAGTTCTTATAATTGCACTTCTTCAGATATCAAGTCTTGACGAATCCATAATGGAGGTTATAAAAAACTGCAAACTATACGGCAAGCCGTTTGTTGTGTGCGCAATGGGAAGCACATATACAATTAATCAGTCAAGGAAACTTGAAGAATTCGGAATACCTGTATACCAAACCCCTGAAAGGGCTGTAAATGCCTTAAAAGCGCTTTACGATTATGGAAAATGGCTCGGAAAAGAAAAAAGGAAAAACTGAAAGATAAAGTTTGTTACAACTACCTCTTTTCCGCAACAATAAAACAATGATTTTTCTCAAAAGGTTCAAGCATTTTCCAGTCAATAATTTCAAAATTGCTGTTTTTCAGTTTTTCCATTTCTTCCCTGCATACTTTTTTAGAACTTTTAGTAACATCAATGCTTTTTGTCTTGACTGACAACAGCAAGAAACCGCCTTTTTTAAGAAAAACGCAGTTTCTTATTGCTATATCAGTCTGGTCAGGCTGCGCAATATCGCAAAAAACAACATCAACTTCCTCAATCCATGAATACTGCTCAGGCATGCGCGCATCAGCAAAAACAGGAGCTATATTCTTTCTTTTTTTGCATATTGGCAACAAATCATAAAAACACCTGTCAGAAAATTCCAGAGCATAAATTATGCCATTCCTGACAATATCAGACAAAAAGGAAACTGTATAGCCATGCGCGGCGCCAAGATACAGTATTCTTGATTTTGAATTTATTGGAATGTTTTTTATTCCTTTGGCAATTGCAGCCGACAATTTGCTTCTGAAAGGATCCCAAACCCTGTATTCTTTTTTGTTAACAACTATAATTTCTTCATCAAAATATCTCCTGCCTGGAACAAGATTCAATGTAGCTATTTTATTATCAACTCTTATCGTATTGTCCATTCAAATCATCTCCAGCTTTTTCTTATAGCTTTCAAGCAACTTCTGCGAAATATCTTCTTTTGAATAAAAATCAGCCCTTGCTGCAAGTATAAGTTTGCTTGCAAGCAATCTTGATATTTTTCCAACTTTTTCCTTTCTGGCTGAAGCAATATCCGGATGCAAAGCTATCAAGCCATGCTTTGGAGGCAATGCCTTTTTCTTGTTCCTTAAAAAACGGAACATTGCCTTCTCTGCTCCAAGCAACTGTATGCCTGAAGATGAAAGTTTTGCAAGATTTCCAAGAGAACCTGCAGCAGCAATAAGTCTGGCTGATAAAACAGGCCCAAGAAACGCATTCAGATTTGGCGCTTCCTTTTCAACAAGGCTCTTCAAATATCTTTCAATTTCATCTCTTAACATATACAACTCATATAATCTTTCCGCGTATTTCTGAAGCATTTTTATATCATCATTGCTCAGCTCCATTCCTATGCTGTCGCTGTCATGCTGATTGCTCTGCATAACAAACTCTGCAAGCGATTTATGTTCCTTTTTCAACTCAGGATAATGCAAACCATACCATTCTTTCAATCTCTCTGACATTAAATTCAATATCTTGTCAAGGTCTGACATTGCTGAAACTGCATGAATAATAAGTTTGTCGCGTTTTGCAAGTTTTTTTATTTTCGCCTTTGCCTGAAATACTGCAACAGCGGAAATTAACTCATTCAGTTCCTGCTCGCTGTCTACAAATTTCAACTCAATGGCAAATCTCCTGAAATTGCTTCTTAAATATTCAACAACATTTTTGCCTTTAACAATATCTGTTATGCCTTTTTTATTCAATATTCGCACCACTTCCTCTATTTCCGGAAAAGTTTCATTGTTTTCAAAAGCAGTTAATTTCTTTGCTATATCTTCCGGATTTTTGTCAAAAAGCCTGTAAGAAAGAAGTTTCTTGTTTTCATCAAACGCGAACACTCCAGCAATGCACACAGATATATAAGCTTTCATGCTGAGTTATTTAAACATTAAAACTTATATAAACAATGCATAAATATTACTTAATGGTGATTTTATGGGAAGAATACGAACAAATTTCATAAAGAGAATGACAGAAAGATTGTTTGAAAAATATCCGAAAAAGTTCGGAAAGGATTTTGAAGCCAACAAACAGGCAATAAAAGAATTGCAGATAACAGATTCAAAACAAATAAGAAACAAAATAGCAGGATACATGGTCAAGGTCTCGCAGAGAAAGAGATATTGAATTTTTCTGCAATCTTTTCAGAAACAATCTTCTTTATCTGCGAAAAAATCTCATCACTGCTGCTATTTGCACTAACTTTTATTATTTCCCCGTTTTCTGACATTTTATCATATATTTCCTTAGCTTTTTTATGAATATCAGAATCATGGTCTGTCCTTATATTTTTTTTCTCTCCGTCAAATTTTTCTAAATCAGAGTCAAGGTATATCACTATATCCGGTTTTATAAAGTGCTTGTTTATTTCCCTTACCCAATTCTCATCAAGGCCTGAAGCAGTCTGGAAAGCGATGGAAGAATGATAGTATCTGTCGCATACCACAATCTTTCCCTGTTTAAGCGCAGGTTTTATTAATTTTTCAACATGCTCTGCCCTGTCTGCAGCAAAAAGCAATGCCTCCATAAAAGGGTTTTTCTCTCCATCAAGCATTTTTTCCAGATTTCTCCCTACTTTTCCTTCGCTCCAGTACTGGGAAGTAATAACAGAATCATAACCATTCTCTTTAAGCCATCTGTAAAGCTTTATTGCCTGCCTTAATTTCTCTGTGCTTTTCACGGCTTCAATAACTATAAGCAAGCCCTTTCTGTCCATGCTCTTATTTATCAACTAAAATTTATAAGAATTGATATATTCTCAGAAATCCTGTTTATAAGCTGCTGCAAACCTTCAATAAAACCGTCTATTATATCAAAAACTGACTTTTCTTTATCAAGAACATTCAAAGTTTTTGTTACTGTTGTTGAAAAACCGTCAGAATACAGACTTACTTGAATCATGCTGTCATTATTTGCCTCCGGCAAAAAATGAAGGCTTACTGTTCTGTTTGACAAAGGAGGAACCAGAATGTTTTGCATATTGCCTTCAAAAGCCACTGTAATGTTCTGAAGTTTGTTCAACCTGTTCTCTATAACCAGATTTATCTTGGTCCGGGTTCCTGCAACAACAGTATTATTCATTATAACATAAACAGATATTGGCTTTTTCTTAAGAACAGTTATTTTTCTGGTTTCAATGTTTCCTTTATTGTAGATATAAAGAGTTGTATTTTCTCTTGCCTCAAATTTTGCATTCTCAAACCCGTACTGCCCGTCATCGGTAAATATATAGGAGCCGGGAGAATGCACGGAATATTTTTCTCCTGCCTCAAAAACAGTATTGCCAACATCTGCTTTTATGCTGTTGCTGTTTCTGCCTCCGCCTGTTATAGAGAAACTGACAATTTCACTGGTGCCGTCATACGAAAAAACAGTTACAGGACAGGTTATGCCTACATTCCCCATGTCAGGAACCTTAAAAACAGAAAAAACAGTTTTGTTATTGCAGAAATAAATATTCTTTTCGTAATTCCCCTCAAGAAACGGCTTGTCTCCATACACGCAACTCTTTACAACAAACTTTGTAAGAATGCAGCCATCTGAAGAGAGGTCAGTCTTTAATACAGCATAATTTCCCGGAGAAGGCAGAAATTCTGACTTTGTTTTAACTGTTTTTGTTTCATGAACACTTACAGGCTTTATTTTAACTTTAACATCTATTGAAGGCTTATACACCTTTCCTATGCCTTTGACTGTAACATTGGTTTCGGTATATACAGCATCTTTAAGAACAGCAAATTTTATATGAGTTGCATCTACAGGCATTTCTCCCCATGTAGGGTCGGAAACAACTCCGTTTATGCTTGTCCATCCATGCGCCTGAAATTTGTCTTTGCCATAGGCATAACCAACAATATATGGCGAATAATAACCCACGCTTCTTGCGAGCGCAGACAATAATGTGGAATACTCATCGCACACCCCTGCCCCTGTTTTAAGCACATCTCTGGAGGACAGATTTACTGAAAAGTATTTCATGTCATATCTAATCCTTTCATTGACCCATGAAGTCATTGACGCAATTCTATCAAACTCGTTTTTTCCAAGTATAAGGGATTCGGCTATTTCCCTTATTTCCTTGTCATCAGAATTTACAAGACTGTTTGGCTTAATAAACTCTTCATATTTATAATTGCCGTCAAAACTCCTCTTTTTAACCTCAACCAAACTTATTACGGAAAATGAAACTTCCCTGCCCGGATTTCTCCATTTAGCATACAGCAATTTATTTCCAAACCTGTCTTTAACAAATGTGTAATTATAATCCATAAAAAAAGACAATATTTTCTGATATTCGTCTTCCTGCGGTATATACATTCTCATTTCAAGGACAGCGGGAGAACGCTCCATAGTTATATTGACTGTCTGAATAACTTCTGCTGTCATTCTGTCAACTGTCCTCGGGTTTTCTATTTCAAGAGCATAGGCGCTGGAAGAAAGAAACAAAACAAAAACAATAAAAAACAGCCTTTTCATATTATCACATAAACTTAAATTGTTTTTAATATAATTATCTTTGTGATTTATATGGATATATGGGCAGAAAAATACAGGCCTGAAAAACTTGATGAAATCATAAATCAAAAGCATATCATAAAAAGGCTTAAATCCTTTGTTGAAAAGAAAAACATACCCCACATGCTGTTCGCAGGTCCTGCCGGTTGCGGAAAAACAACAACAGCGCTTTGCATTGCAAAAGAGCTTTACGGCAAAGCATGGAAAAGAAATTATCTTGAACTTAATGCAAGCGACGAGAGAGGCATAAACACAATAAGAGGCAAAGTTAAAGATTTCGCAAGAATCAAGTCAATTGACTCAAGTTATAAAATAGTATGCCTTGATGAAGCAGATGCCTTAACTCAGGAAGCGCAGCAGGCATTAAGAAGAACAATGGAAAATTACTCCAATTCTGCAAGATTTATTCTTATATGCAATTACTCTTCGCATATCATAGAACCTATCCAAAGCAGGTGCACTGTTTTCAGATTCAAAAGCCTTGAAAAAGATGATATACTCAGATATCTGAAAAACATAGCCGAAAAGGAGAATTTGAACATAGATGAAAAGGCTTTTGACGCAATAATCAAAATTTCCAATGGAGACCTGCGAAAAGCATCCAACCTGTTGCAATCATCTGCCTTTGAAGACAGAATCACGGAAGAAACAATATACAGCATTGCCGCCAGCGCAGAATATGCAGAAGTTAAGGAAATGATGAAACTTGCCATTGATAAAAGGTTTCTGGATGCAAGAAAAATTCTGCATAAACTGCTTTTTGAATACAGCCTCTCAGGCATGGATGTAGTTAAAGAAATGTCAAAACAGGTCTACAATCTGGATGTGCCGGAAAACACAAAAATCCGAATAATAGAAAATATAGGAGACTGCGAATTTAGGCTGGACCAGGGAGCAAACGAGCAAATACAGCTTGAAGCACTGTTAGCAAAATTATCATTGCATGGAAACCAATGAAAACCTCTTCTATACTTTCTTGTCCAGAGCCAGATGCGAAAAAAACCCGAGAAATGCAAATATTCCTGGCATGAAACTCCCTGTTGCAAATGCTGCAAGCATGCCTATAACGAATGAATAGATGGAAGCAGCCCACATTGAATGTATCAAACCGCGATGCCTGAAGGGCATGTGCAACACGCCTGACAGCAAAAACCAAAACAAAAGCACCCAGAGCATTGCCTGCAAAGACTCAAACATATAGAAAACTATCAAAATCGCACCAAGCACAACAATAGCGTCCATAGTTAACCTGTATATTTTTGATTTCTTTGAATCAATATCAGGTATAAGCGAAGAGAAAACGCATGCTAAGAATGAAAATATCCATAACTCTGGATTCAGCCGTATGCCGATGCTCATAAAAATTAGGAAAAACAGGAAAAACGCAAACACAGCACATAGAATGTGCCATCTGTAATGAGGCATATTTAATAATGGCAAATGTTAAATAAAAATATTGACAAAAGTGATATTATGAAATTTCAGACGCCAAAAGGAACAAAAGACATTAAGCCTGAAGAAATGAGAAAAATTCTTTTTGTTTTTGACACATGCAGGAAAGTTTTTGAAAAATACGGGTTTGTTCCATTGGAAACTCCTGCTTTTGAAAGTTTCAAGTTGCTTGCAGCAAAAAGCGGAGAAGCAATAAAAGACGAAATTTATTATTTTAAGGATAAAGCCGGAAGAGAACTTGGCTTGCGGCCTGAAATGACTCCTGGAACAGCAAGATTTATTGCAAACAACCCGAACCTCCAAAAACCATTCAAAAGATATGCATTCGGGAAAGTATGGAGATATGACAATCCGCAGGCAATGCGCTGGCGGGAATTCTATCAGATTGACATTGACATATTTGGCTCTCAACAAATAGAAGCCGATGCTGAATGTCTTGCATGCTTTTGCGAATGTCTTGACGCACTTAAAATAAAGGATTATTATATTCGCATAAACAGCAGAAGACTTCTGAAATCGCTTCTTGCATTGCATGAAATTCCGGAAAAGGAGATGAACGACTGGTTCAGAACAATAGACAAACTTGATAAGATAGGCATGAACGGCGTAGAAAAGGAACTTGTAGAAAAAGGATACAACAAAAAAACAGTGAAAAATGTCCTGAATTCGCTTAAAAACACTTCTGCTGACATAAAGAACCTTGAAGGTTATGAAGAAATTGAACAGATTATGGAACTGGCTAAGTCATACAATATTTCAGACAAAATAAAATTTGACTTGTCGGTTATAAGGGGTCTGGAATATTATACAAACCTAGTTTTTGAAATATTTGTTAAAGGCGTCAATATTAGCCTGGGCGGCGGCGGAAGATACAACAAACTCATAAAATCTTTTTCAGGGCCGGACCTGCCTGCAACAGGAATCTCTTTTGGCTTAAGCAGGCTTATTGCTTATATGGAAGAAAAAAATATTTTTGCACTGCCAAAAAATACTACAAAAATATTTATTGCAAATGTTGACGAATCTTCAAAGCCGTATGCAATCAAAACAGCACAAAAACTCAGAAAAGCAGGAATTGCAGTTGAAACTGATTTGATGGGAAAGAAATTAAAGAAACAAATGGAATATGCATCTTCGTCAGGAATTCCGTTTGTCGGGATTGTTGGAGAAAATGAAATAAAGCAGAATTCTGTAAAACTTCGCAACATGAAAACAGGAGAAGAAAAGATTGCAAAAATTTATACCATTATAAAGGAATTAAAAAATTACTCCAGTTTTGCATAAAAACAAATAAGAAAACGAAATCTTTTCCGTCAATGTTTTTTATAACATCTTTCCTGAAACCAGGACCTGGTCTTCCAAAACAAGCCCGCATTTGTTGCAAAGGGTTTCGCTGAATGTTTTTGCAACATCATGCGAACCGCATTCAGGGCATCTCATACTATTAATTCATGCGCAGGGACTTATAAACAAATATCCGCCACAAACCTATATTTCTTTTAATATGTTTTGCAGAAAACAACAAAAACTCTGTTGCATAACATTTAAATACTTCATTTCCTATATGATAGTGAAAAACACAGAGAAGATGTTGGCTAATTCTCTTGGTATTTTTAAAACAAATTACTAACATTTATAAGGTGATTTAATGAGAAAAAGAAAAAATATACAAAAACCTGCAGGAACAAATGAGAAAATAACTAAAGCTGTTCCTGACACTTCCGCAATCATAAACGGAAAACTCAATGAAATTATAAGCAAGAACGAACTTGACGGAGCTGAGATTATAATTCCAAAAATAGTAATGGGCGAACTTCAGGCGCAGACATCAAAAGGAAAGGAAATAGGTTTTATAGGATTATCGGAATTAAAAAAGCTGCGCAAACAGGCATCTAAACATAACATATCCATAAAGTTCATAGGCGAAAGACCAAGCTACGAAGACATTCTTCTTGCAAAATCAGGGAGAATTGATGCTCTTATACAGGACGTGGCAAAAAAGGAAAATGCGGTTTTGATAACCGCAGACCTGCCTCAGGCTTTAGTTGCGGAAGCAGAAGGCCTGAAAGTAAAATATTTTGAACAATATGACAAAAATAAGAAAATAAAGCTGGAAGAAATGCTTACGCCTGACACAATGTCTCTTCACTTGAAAGAAGGCTCGCTGCCTTATGCAAAAAGAGGAAAACCCGGAGAAATAAAACTTGTTCCAATAAGCAAAAAGGTTATGACAAATGAAGAATTAGACACTATAATAAAAGAAATTATAGAAAAACTAAGATATTATGAAGGCGCTTTTCTGGAAATGTCAGAAGCAGGAAACATGGTTATACAATTAGATGAGTTGAGAATTGCAATTACAAGACCGCCATTCTCCGACAGTTTAGAAGTTACTGTTGTAAGGCCTATAATAAAACTTTCTTTGTCTGACTACAAACTTTCTGAAAAATTGAAAAACAGACTTAAGAAAAGAGCAGAAGGCATTATTATAGCAGGACCGCCTGGTTCAGGAAAAACGACATTTGCCGCAGGCATTGCCGAATTTTTCCAAAAACAGGGAAAGATAGTCAAAACAATGGAAAGCCCAAGAGACATGCAGGTATCTCCCGAGATAACGCAATATGCTCCGCTCAACGATAATTTTTCAAAAACAGCGGACATGCTCTTGCTTGTAAGGCCTGACTACACAATATTTGACGAAATCCGCAAACAAAACCATTTCAGAATTTTCTCTGATATGAGGCTTGCAGGAATTGGCATGGTCGGCGTGGTTCATGCATCAGATGCAATAGATGCTGTCCATAGATTTATCGGAAAAATAGACATAGGAATAATACCTCATGTAATAGACACGGTAATATTCATTAAAAGCGGCAAAGTGGAAAAAGTATATGACCTTGCATTAACAGTAAGGACTCCTTCAGGAATGTCTGAACAGGACCTTGCAAGACCTATTGTAGAAATCAGGAACTTTGAAACAGGCAAACTTGAATATGAAATATACACGTATGGAGAAGAAAAAGTGGTTGTGCCAATAAAAAAAGAGCAAAAAGACGCTCTTTTAAAACTCGCAGAAGAAAGAATAATGCAGGAAATAAAGAAATTTGACAGATATGCAGAAATTGAGTTTGTTTCAGACAAGAAAATTTCAATAAAAGTCAAGAATGAAGCAATACCTAAGATTATAGGAAAAGAAGGCAAGACAATAAAAGCAATAGAAGACAAACTCGGATTAAGCATAGAGATTATGCCAGCAGTTGAATCTCTTGGAAAGCAAATAAAACATGAAATAAGCGAAACAGGAGCATATATTGTTATTGGCTTTGACAAAAGAAACTCGGGAAAAAATGCAAACATTTACGTTGATAAAGAGTATTTATTTACAGCAACCATAGGACGTTCAGGGCAAATCCGGGTAAGCAAAAGTTCTGACTTAGGCAAAAAATTGGTTGCTGCCGTAACAGGAAAAAAGAAAATCAGCGTGTTTGTGTAACATATAAAAAACATAAACATCAATTTATCAGATAGGTGCCAAAAAATGAAAATACTTTGCCTGCACAGCGATTTTATAGAAGTTGAACCAAAATCCAAGGCATTGAAGTCAGCAGAAGATGTTGAAAAAGTAAAAAAACGAATAAATGAATGCCTGGTTGTCTTTACTTCTGTAGAATCCGGAGACAGTAAAGATATTGTAAACAACGCTTATGAAGAAATTAACAAAATTTCCGAGCAGGTAAAATGCAACAACATTGTTATTTACCCATTTGTTCATTTGTCAGCAAATCCTGCTCCACCAGAAGTTGCGATGGAAATTCTGAAAGAACTTGAGAAAAAATTCCCAAATGTTTACAGAGCGCCTTTCGGCTGGTATAAGGAATTCACAATAAAATGCAAAGGACACCCTCTTGCTGAATTAAGCAGAGAAATAAAAACTGTAAAAAAAAGAGAAGAAGTTGTTGAAAAAATAAAAAAGACGCATTTTATATTAACGGAAGACGGAGAAGAAATTAAAATAGATTTATCAAATGAAAAAAGCCTTGAAATACTGGACAAATACCCTTCCCTTAAAAAGTATGTTTACTCTGATGAAATAAAAGGCCAGCCTTCGCAGGAACCTCCGTCAATAAAAGCGATGAGAAGGCTTGAGATGGTTGATTATGAGCCTGCAAGCGATTTAGGGCATTTCAGATTTTATCCAAAAGGCAATCTTATTTTTGAACTTCTAAAGGACTGGGCTGAAAAAATTGCTGTGGAACAGTTTAAATGCATGCAAATAGACACCCCCATTCTTTATGATTGGAATCTTCCAGACATCAGAAGTCAGGGCGAATCCTTCCATGAAAGGCATTATTCAATAATTACAGAAGACAAAAAAGAACTGGTTCTTAGATTCGCAGGAGATTTTGGACTTTTCAGAATAATGAAAAACGTTATTATGAGTTACAAACAGCTTCCTGTAAGAGTTTATGAATTTTCAAAAAGTTTTAGATATGAAAAAAGCGGCGAACTTTCCGGTTTGAGAAGACTAAGGGCTTTCCATATGCCGGACATACACTCATTCTGCAAAGATATTGAACAAGGTTGGGAAGAATATCAGGAACTCTACAAAAAATATGATGATTTGGCAAAAGGCACGGAAATAGAATATGTTATTGTGTTCAGAATGGTTGACAGGTTTTATGAAAAATACAAAGATAAAATAGTTGAATTGTTGAAATACTCAAAACAGCCTGCCTTTATAGAAGTTCTTTCAGATATGAAACATTACTGGGCTGTGAAGCATGAATTTCAGGCAATTGACTCTGTTTCAGGAAATACTCAGTTGTCAACTGTCCAGCTTGATGTGGAAGATGCCGAAAGATATGGAATAACATACACTGACTTTGACAACAGCAAAAAAGGATGCATTATCTGCCACTCTTCCATAGGTTCAATAGAAAGATGGATTTTCTCCATACTTGAAAATGCACTAAAAGAGAAAACTCCTGAATTCCCGTTATGGCTCTCTCCAACTCAGGTCAGGCTTTGCCCCATAAACGACTCGTTTGTTGAATACTGCAAAAAACTGGCAGAAGAAATTTCAAGAGAGAATATTCGCGTAGATATTGACGACAGAAAGGAAAGCGTGCAGAAGAAAGTAAGAGACAGCGAACAAGAGTGGAATCCTTATACTGTTGTTATTGGAGAGAAAGAGAAAGAAACAGGTTTATTGCCTGTGCGCTTCAGAAAAACATCTGAAGTGAAAACCATGAAAAAAGAAGAACTGATAAAAATGATAAAAGACAAGACAAAAGGTTTTCCTTTCAGGAAACTTGCAATGCCGCAACTGCTAAGCAAAAGGCCAATTTTTGTTGGCTAAAATTCATCAAGGTATTTGTATGCATTCCTGAATATCTGCATTCCATCGCCTTCCTCAGGATACTTTTCATTCTTTCTTTTTAACTCCTCCTTTAATATAGTCCATTTTGGATGATTGAACCATTGAGTATACCCTTCTGGATGCGGCATAATACCAAAAACCCTGCCTGTTCTGTCGCAAATCCCTGCAATATCCAAAAGAGAGCCGTTTGGATTAAATGGAAAATTTCTATTCGCCAGAGTTCCATCCGGTTTTGCATACTGAACAACTATTTGCTCATTCCGTTTCATTTCCTCTAATGTCTCTTCTGCAGCCCAGAATTTTCCTTCGCCATGCCTTATTGGAAGTTCAATGCGTTCAATGCCTCTTGTAAAAATGCATGGAGAATTTTTATTCATTTTAAGATATACCCATCTATCCTGAAAGTTGCCGCAATCATTATAAGTAAGTTCCACTGATTTTGTTTTATAATTGCTTATGCCAGGCAAAAGACCAAGTTTTGTAAGTATCTGAAAGCCGTTACATATGCCAAGAATTAACCTGCCTTCATGAATAAAATTTTCAATATCATCCCTCAACTTCTCCATTTTTAACGAAAAAAATACCCCAGCGCCAAGCTGGTCTCCGCCGCTAAAACCGCCTGGAAATATCAAAAAATGATAATCTTCAATCCTTTCTGTTCCGTTTAAGAATTTGTTTACATGAATCTTTTTTACAACGCCGCTTCCAGCACTCCTGCACGCATATTCAGTTTCATCCTGGCAGTTTATTCCATATCCAAACAAAATAGCGGTTTTAATCATATTAGACTACCAAATGTGCTTTTATATGAATCCCTTAACTTTTTCAATTCCTCTTTTATGATGGTTTTTCCATGAATGCCTTTGACTATAATATACTTTTCATTTATAACCTTTCCTATTTCAGAATAACTGCAATTGTATTTTTTTAGAATTTCTTCAAATGCACCTTTATTTTCAGGTTGCAGCGTAACCAAAAATCTGCTTGCAGACTCAGAATACAGCAACTGGAAATCCTTATTTATGCCTTCACTGTCTATTTTTGCCAAATCTATTTCTGCGCCTTTATCGCCTGCTATAGCCTTTTTGCAGATATCCACTATAAGTCCGCCGCGCGCAACAGGTTGCGCAGATGCCAATAACCCTTTCTTAATTGCTTCAGAAACTGCCATTAAATTATTTTTCAAAACTTCAATATCCACTTTTGGTATATTAAGGCCTGTATATCCAAACATGTCATAAAATTCAGAAGCTCCCAATTCATTTTTGGTTTTTCCGATAATGTAAATAATATCTCCTGCAAACTTCAAATCAGAAGTTATGCAATCTTCTATATTGTCAACAACTGACGCTATTGTGATTTGCAGGCACGGCAATCCTGAAATTTTGTGTTTTTCTCCAAACTCTCCAAGCAATTTGCCGTCAATATACATGCTATCTTTTCCTGAAAGAAAAGGCAAACCCATCTTTTCCTGAAATTCCTTTAGCGCTTCAAGGGAACGAATAAGCTGCGCTGCTTTATATTTTCCATCAGGATTTTCCTTGCTGTATCTTATCTCAGGCCAGCAGAAATTATCCACTGCTCCAACTCTCTCCAAACTGCCGCAATTAAAATTTATTCCTGCAACTGATGCAACTCTCCTGAGAGCTTCATCTATTATGTTCATGGTCATCCAATATGTGTCTATCTTGCTCTGAACAGGATTCAAAACCTGAGATATTGCAATGCCCTCTTTTCTGCCCAACACAGGACACACGACAGCAGCAGAGCCCTGCACATCCTGCTCCACTCCAATCATGTGCTTTATTGCAGAACCTCCCCTAACTTCATGGTCATACTGCCTTGCCACCCATTCCTTGCTGCAAATATTAAGCCTTGAAAGCATTTTTCTAAGCAGTTCGCCGTGATTCTTGAAATCAGAAATAACAGGTTCGCTAAGCCTGTTTTCAGGAGGTATCCACTCGGCTTCAAAACGCCACTGCGGCGGTTTTTTGTACAAAAGTTCCAAAGGAAGATATGCGCATGTTTTTCCATTATGCAAAATATGCACAGCTTTAGAATTGGTATATTCTCCCATTACACTGACTTCAACATCATGAAGTTTTGCTAACTCAAGAAATTCAGATACTTTGTTCTTAGGAACTGCGGCAAGCATTCTTTCCTGAGATTCAGAAACCCATATTTGCCATAAGTCCATTCCTTCATACTTTAGCAGAATATTTTCCAGATTAACTTTAACTCCTCCGCTAAATTTGGCTGTTTCCGTGACTGCTGAAGAAAGTCCGCCCCCGCCCAAATCCCAACTAAGGTTTATCAAACCCTTCTGCACAGCATCTTCAAGCAGTTCGCTTACCTTTCTCTGAATATATGAATCGCCTTTTTGGACATGACCCATTGTTATTTTTTCAGACAACTGCATAGAAGCTTCTGTTACACCATGAATTCCGTCTATTCCTGTTCTTCCGCCATAAACCAGCAAAACATCTCCCGGATTAATATTTTTCTCATCTATCAGGCTTCCTGGCACAACTCTTTCTGAAACTCCGACAGTTGTTACATAAACCAATGACTTGCCTATATAACTTTCATTAAAGAATATATTGCCAAATACTGTCGGCACTCCATGTTTATTCCCGCCATCTCTTACCCCGGCTATTACTCCATCAAGCAACTGATTGGGATGAACCTCTGGTTTTAAGATGCCGTTATAATTTCTTGGTCCTACTACAAACCCATACAAACTCATAATATTTTTAGCGCCCTTTCCAAAACCCATAATGTCCCTGAAAATCCCAGCAATTCCTGTGTATGCTCCTCCATAAGGCTCTTTGTTGGAGGGCGAATTGTGCGTCTCGCCTTTTATTGCAAGTATGTATTTTCCTTCTCTGTCAAGAAACATTGCTCCTGCATTGTCCTTTAAAACAGAAACAACCCATTGGTTTTTCTCAGCTATTGCTTCTGTTGGAATTTTTATGAAAGTTTTAAACGGGTCATCAACAATTTTTCCATGTCCAAAAATAAACTTTCCATGAAATGTTCTGTGAGCGCAATGGTCGCTCAGCGCCTGAGCCAAACATTCTATCTCCACATCAGTTGGATGTTTCTCAAGACCAACTTTTTTTCTTTGCTCTTCAAAATCAGGATTATTATAAAAATAATCTTTTATGTAATGAAAATCTTCAATATACAACGCCCAATTATTCTTTTCATTCAGTTCTTCAAATTCTTCATCCGATATATCAAGATTAATGTACCTAAATCCAAAACCCTTATTCAACTTTACTTCAGAAGTTCTTGGACCAATTCCCACATCAGGATTCCATTGCTGCTTTTTGATAATCTCCCATCGTTCTATGTTTGGATTAGCAACCAAAGAAACTATTTTTTCTACCTGCTCTTCAGATATATTTCCATGAAAAGCCAATATATTTGACACATAAACTCCTTTTATTTTTCTTCCCAGAACAAATTCAATAGCCTCTTTTGTTACTTCGCCTTCATTGTCCTTCACGCCTGGTTTTAAACCCCACCAAACAATATAATCAAAATCTCTCAAAAAAGATTTATTAACAGACACGTTTTTTATAGGGCTTTTGAAAATTTTTTCCACTATAAGATTTATATCCTCACTGGAAAGCTCTTGGTCTATTGTATAGATTTTTGCAATTCTTGGATTCTCTATATTAATATTAAAATATTCCTTTGCTCTTTTTCCAATGCCATCCGCAAAAGAATCAGCAATGCCTTCAATATCAGTATTTTGTGTTACCTCAATTACAGGCATGTTAGTATTTGGACTGCATGCATATAAATATATGCACTTGCCTTAAAGAAACATTCTTATTCCGCTCACCAACCCGAGCGAAACAAGAAGAATAATCAAGCCTGCCATTAAAACGCCAAATGAAGCGGCAAGAAAACTTCTCTTCCAGTCTAAACCAAGAAGCCATGCAAGCAATGTTCCTGTCCATGCTCCTGTTATTGGAAGCGGCACTCCAACAAATATTATCAAGCCCCATACTCCATACTTATCTATATATGGTTTGCCTCTTTTTCTTGTTCTTTCAACAATTTTTTTTGCCAAAGGCAGATTTGAAAAGAATTTTTTATAAAAAAATCTCAATCCAAAAAATATTGGAAAAAACACAACAGCATTTGAAATCACTGCAAGAACAAAAACAACTGCAGGGTCTAATCCCAAAGCTATGCCCAAAGGTATGCCTCCTCTTAATTCAGACACAGGAAGCATTGATGTAATAACAACAGCCAGATAATTTTCAATCATATCAAAAAATCTTGTTTTTTGAATTTAAAAAAGATTTGTCCTTGCTGCCAAAACATGAACTTAACTTATGCATTTTCCATGTGTTCCCATATGTGTTCAAACATTGGCTCAAGAACTTTTGCAGCATGCTCTGACTGAGCCCAGAATGCAGTATCTTGAGAAGGATGAACATCTTCATCTGTTAATGGAAGGATAACATGTTTTCCGTCAACTATATAAAATCTTCCTCCCGGATGACTCTTTCCAATCTTCTTGACAGTTGCAAATGTCTTCAGTGTCTTTAATGTTTCAGCATCAATATCTTTTGAAGCAATTCTTATTTTAACTCCCTTCTTCGCCGCTCTTTTAAGATGAAGTTTATGATTTAAAGCCAAGTCTTTTACAGTTTCAGGGGTTGCAAGAATTGATATTTTGCTTTTTGCAGACTTAAACATAGTTTCAAGCTGTTGATTTAATATGTGCCTGCCTTTTAGAGAACCGGAAAGTTCGCCGGGATTTGTAACTTCCATTCCTGTCTTATACAATTTTTCAAGCTCTCTGATTGCTTCAGAATTTTTGAAATTTTCTATCCTCTTTATATTTGTTTCAGCATCATTTACAACCTTCTTTTTTGCGCGTTCAAGCGCTTCCGCAGGAGTTACAGCCACATATTTCAGGGGCTTTGTATTCTGTATTATTACAAAACCCTTGTCAGCAAGGCTTTCAAGAACATCATAACATCTTGACTTTGGTATTTTCCCAATATCCGCCAATTCTCCTGCAGTAGCTATGCCTCTTGAAAGCAGGGCTACCCACAACTTCCTTTCATAAAGATTAAGTTTTATCTGCTTCAAACTATCAATCACATCTTCTGAAATAACCACTAAATCACCATATTTTTATAATTTATTATTTTTTACACTATTTATAAAGTAATAGTAATTACTGTTGAGTATATAATTTATTTAATTATTAGACATTAACTTATTTAAAGACTATGCCTTGTTTTTGCCTCTCTGCATCTCATAAAGGCGTTTTATTCTTTCTATATCATCAGCGTCTTCCGGTCTTTTATCATTTCTTAATCTCACGAATCTTGGAAACCTCAATGCCCATCCGCTTGAATATGTCGGGCTCTTTTGTATTTCTTCATAAGCAACCTCCACAACAATTTTTGGCTTAATTTTCACGGTTTTGCCCTCTTCACTCTCCACTAAAGGTTTTAACATATCTGTTAATTTCTTAAAAGTAATCTCCCCTTCTCCCTTTTCTTTTATCCCTGTTCCAAGCATACCGCACTCTTTAAATTCAGCGCCGACCCTGCAACCAAGAACAAATGAACCAAACCATCCAACTCTCTTTCCGGAACCATATTCTGCTCCTATTATAACAAGATCAAGATTCTCCATTGTTGGTTTAACTTTAAGCCAAAACCCAACACGCCTTCCCGGCTGGTATATGCTATCAAGATTCTTAACCATAACTCCTTCTTCTCCCATTTTCAGAGCCTTATCATAAAATGCTTTCGCTTTTTTAATGTCCTTTGTAATTAACTGTTCGCTCATCTGAAACTTTCCTTTTATTGGTCTTATTATGCTTTCAAGAATTCTTCTCCTTTCCCTGAGGGGCCTGTCTATAAGCATTTCTCCATTAAGGTAAACAATATCAAAAAGATTTACCTGCACAGGAATTTTCTTTGCCATTTCTTCAATATTATATTTTCTTTGTATCCTTTGCGACAGTATCTGAAACGGCATCGGTTTTTCGTCTTTCATTGCAATAGCTTCTCCTTCTATTATGCAACTATCTGCTCTTACAGAATCCATGCAAAGTTTTACTATATCAGGAAACTGATTTGTCACGTCTTCAAGCCTTCTTGTAAACAACCATATTTTCTTATTCTTTTTCTGCATAATCACGCGCATGCCGTCATACTTAATTTCAATAGACGGGTTTTCATATGACTTTAACGCATCTTCAAGCGAAGGCGCCTTTTCAGCAAGGAGAACAACCAAAGGTCTTCCAATCTCTATTTTAACAGATTTTATTCCAGCCAATCCTTTTGTCTTTGCAATTTTTGCAATTTCTCCATAATCAGGATTCAAAAACCATGCGTTTTCAATAAACTTTGATTCAATAGAAAAAGCCTTTGCTATGGCATCTCTTACTATGCCCTCCGCAACCCCTACGCGAAGGTCGCCTGTTATAGTCCGCGTGATATACCTGGCTTCCTTCGGCGCTGCAGAAATTAAAAGTTCTGATATCAATGAAATTTTCCTTTCCTGACTGCTCTTTCCTGTATGTTCAGAAAGGCTTCTTATGTTTCTAAAAACTTTTTCTACTGTCAAATCAGTTTTCATAAAACTTCTCTGCTTTCTTTTCATCATAAGTTTCTCTGTAACAAGACCGAGGTCTCCTGTATTCCTGAAAAGATTAATTACATTTCTTTCATCTTCTCCAGAAGATTTTGCTATAGCCCTTATCATAAGTTTTTCAGCTATTCCTGTTTCGCTCTGCTCCCAGCTTGTAAAGACGCTGCCCAATAATAAACGCACAACCTCTTCTATTTCATCTGCTTTTGTTTTTTTAAGAAGTTCTGCAATAATATCAACTTTTTCAAGTTTTTTTGTTGTAGACTCAAGTTTTTGATAAGTTTCAACAAGAACAGAATATTTCATAATGATATTAATACCCTGCAATTAATAAGATTTTGCATCTAAATTTTTATAATACTCCCTACTTCCTTAACATTCTTTTGTACCATACAAACCATGGAGTATCCAGAAATCCTATTATATTCTTGCTAACTATTTGCCCGACTATAAGGGGCGCTATCGGCATAACTCCATAGAAAGCCAATGTTACGAATATTAAACTGTCTAAAGTCAAATCTAAAATATCGCTTGCTATGCTTCTCAATAAAATATTTTTTTCATGCCTCTTTTTCAGCCATGCAAAAACATAAGCATCTAAATTTTGCGATATTAAAAATGATATCCAAGATGCTATTGTAATTCTTATGCCTAAATTAAAAATGCTCTGCCAAGCCTCTTCAAATTGAAAGAATGGCGCCGCTGACAAACTATTTGCCATTATAATAAATGTAACCAACAGCACTTGCGTTATAAAAGCTATGCCAATAGCCAAATGAGTTTTCTTTCTTCCATAAACTTCATTTATCATATCAATTGCCTGCGCAATAAAAGGATAGATAAATACGGCAGCAGGAGCGAAAAAACTATAGAAACCTAAATCAAAATTTATAATTCTTGCAGCCAATATTTGCGATGCCCCCAAATAAATAGTATAAAATGCAACCAGAGCAGCAAAACCATAATTCCTGAACTTCTTTACAATATAGGCGCTGGCATATGTAACAATAGTCAAGCTGACTATCCAATAAACCCATACTACAGGTATTGTCATATGCGCACCTTTTTTTATTGTTTAGGTTTTTATTTTTTCTATCTTATTCAAGGCATCAAAGAAATATTCCTTATCATCTATGAACATTTCTAGTCTGGTTTTCAAAAGTTCTTTTAATTCCTTAATATCAAACAGTCTCACTTCTTCTACTTCATCTCTGTTAATTTTCAAACCGCTTATATCCGGAATTTTTAAAACAAAAATTTTCAAGAATTCTCTGCTAATTAATCCTTTTTCTTTAACATGAGTAATCTGCTTTCTTGAGTCTATATAAATCAAATCCTCCTTTTTTGGTTTAATGCCAAGTTCTTCCTCCGTTTCCCTTATGGCTGCATCTTCGTAATTCTCTCCGCTTTTAACATGACCTCCGCAACCAACATCAAAACGACCAGGAAGAATATCCTTTTTATATGACCTTTTTTGCAAAAGTATTTTTCCATTGCTTAATATCCATACATGAACGCCTTTGTGCCATTCCCCGCTTCTATGCGCCTCGCCCCTCAGTTTTCTTCCTATCAAATTTCCACTTTGGTCCAAAATATCAATAAATTCATCCATAGTCATTGCCTCAAGCATAAAGAGCAACTTCAAAATTAATTAACAATAGGTCTACTTAAACTTTTTGAGAGAAACTTCATAATTAACTACAAATAAAAGCAAAATTTAAAACTTTATAAACAACAAAAAATAATATCATATGGATTAATAAAAGGTGATACATATGGAAGCAATGCCGGAAATAATGGGTTATGACAGAGCAATAGTTACTTTCTCTCCTGACGGCAGGCTATTCCAGGTAGAGTATGCAAAAGAAGCAGTCAAAAGAGGAACAACTTCTCTTGGCGTTACATTCAAGAACGGCGTTGCAATAGCCGCTGTTCGCCATCTTGCTCCGTTGGCAATCCCAAATTCTGGAAGCGATAAAGTGCATCAAATAGACGAAAATATAGGAGTTGCCACTTCAGGATTTCTTGCGGACGGCAGAGTGCTTATAGAAGCAACAAGAATAAAAGCGCAGATATTTAGAATGACTTACGATGAACCTTTGAATGTATTGGGAGCAGTAAAGGAAGCTTCTGACAGAATGCAAATTTTCACGCAATATGGAGGAGTAAGACCTTATGGAGTCTCTCTTCTTATTGGCGGCGTTGATGAAAAAGGGCCTCAATTATATGAGGTTGACCCGTCTTCCACATTCTTTGCATGGAAAGCTCATGTAATAGGGCGCGGAGCAAACGAAGCCATGAAAATACTCAGAAAACAATGGAAAGAGAACCTGTCTGAAGAAGACGCAATAAAACTTACTCTCAAAGCCCTTAAATCAGGAGAGAAAAACGCAAAACCAAATGAAGTAGAACTTGCAGTCATTACAGACAAATACAGAAAATATTCTGGCGATGCAGGAGCAAAATTCATTAAGAAATATTGGCAATAATGACATAAAACATGCGAAAAAATAATATTTTTCTTTTATTTTGCAACAATTAACTATATAAACTTTTAATTCTATTAAACAACAGGGTTTGGAAGAAAAAAATCATTTATCCAGTACTACAGATGATTGTTATGTCGGTTTCTGTAGAGGATGCTGTAATAGCAAGAATAGAGAAAGGCGGGGAAAAGTTTGAAGTGCTTGTAGACCCTGAACTTGCTCTTGAACTTAGACATGGAAAAGAAATTGATATGGAAGATGTCTTGTCAGCATATTACATATTTTCAGATGCCAAGAAAGGGCTTAAAGTTCCAGAAGCAGACTTGAACAAAAAGTTTGGAACAAATAACATTGAAGAAATAGCAAAAAAAATAATAATTCATGGTCAACTTCAACTGACAACAGAACAGAGAAGACAAATGCTGGAAGCTAAGAAAAAGGAAATTATTGCAATAATAGCAAAAGAAGGCATAAATCCGCAAACAAGACTTCCGCATCCTATGGAAAGAATAGAAAACGCAATAGAAGAAGCAAAAGTCCAGATAAATCCAAATAAAAAAGCCAGCGAGCAGATTGATTATGTCGTTGAATCAATACAACGCATAATTCCAATAAAACTTGAAAAGATGGAAATAGAAGTAACTATACCTGCTTCCCATGCAGGAAAAGCTGCAAATGTTATGCATACATTAGGAACAATAAAAAAGGAAGAGTGGCTTGGAGATGGAACATACAAATGCGTTATACAGATTCCTGCAGGCATGCAAACAGAAATTTATGATAAAATAAATAATTTTACTCATGGAGAAAATGAAATAAAGGTAATAAAAGAAGAAAAGTACAGGTGAAATTTATGGAAGACCGCGAATTAAAGGATAAACAAATAGTTATACCAGGAGAGTGTTTGGGAAAAATTAGAGGAGGAACAGGCACTTTTGAAGAAAACGGAAAAACATTCTCAAAATATCTTGGCATGATAAGATTAAAAGACAGCATAGTGAATGTAATTCCATTGTCAGGAGTTTACATACCAAAAGTAGATGACGGAGTAATAGCGCTTGTTGATGACCTCCAGAATAACTTCTGGATTCTTGACATAAATTCTCCTTATGATGCAATAATGCCTCTGAGCGAAGCTGTGAGCGAATATGTTGACCTTGGAAAAACTGATATAACAAGATATTTCAATATTGGAGACATTATTTATGCTAAAATCAGCAGGGTTACAAAAGTAAAGGATATTCAGGTTTCTATGAACAGCCATAAAGCAAGGAAACTTCATGGAGGAAGGCTTGTGCTAATTTCGCCAACAAAAGTTTCAAGATTGATTGGAAAAGAAGGCTCTATGATAGAAATGATAAAAGAAAGCACGGGATGCCAAATAGTTGTAGGTCAAAATGGAGTAGTGTGGCTGAACGGCGAAAACGAAGATTTGGCAATAAAGGCTATAATGATGATTCAGAATAAAAGCCATCTTGACGGTTTAACAGAAAAAATAGCAGAACTGCTTAAAAAGGTGTAATTATGGCAGAGAGAGATGAACCTCTTATTGTTGATGGAAAAAGAATGGATGGAAGAGGACTTTATGAGATGAGAGAAATTGAAGCAAAAGCAGGAGTTGTAAAGAATGCGGAAGGTTCGGGTTATTTCAGATTTGGCAACACCGTTGCAATAGCAGCTGTCTATGGACCAAGAAAAATGTTTCCAAAATTCCTGCAGAGTTCAACCAAATCAATTATTAAATGCACATACAATATGGTTCCGTTCTCAACAAAAGAAAGAATAAAACCAGGCAGAAGCAGAAGAAGCACTGAAATATCAAAAGTAATCAGAGAGGCATTTTCAAATGTGATATTCCTTGAAGAGTTTCCAAGGACAAGCATAGATATATATATTGATATTTTACAGGCAGATGCTTCTACAAGATGCGCTGCCTTGAATGCCGCCTCTATTGCTTTGGCTGATGCAGGAGTTCCTATGCGCAGCCTGTTGTCATGCTGCTCTGTTGGAAAGATAGACGATAAGATTGTTTTGGACATATGTGGAGTGGAAGATAATTATGGACAGGTTGACATGCCTGTCGCTGTTGACAAAAACAATAATGTTGTGCTATTGCAGATAGATGGGATTATAACTAAAAAAGAATTTTCAGATGCGCTCGCGCTTGCCTTGAAGGGATGCGCGGAAGTCCGCAAGAAGCAAGAAGAAGCATTAAGAAAAAAATATGCAAAAGAGATTGATATTGAATAGGGAAGTGTGTTTATTATGTTGTTAGAAGCAAGCGAAAAATGGGTAAGATTTTTGATTGAAAAGGGCAAAAGAATAGATGAAAGAACATTTGACCAGTTTAGGCAAATAACAATTGAAAAGGGAGTGTCTGGAAATGCCGAAGGTTCTGCCAAAGTTAAATTAGGCGACACTGAAGTTATTGTTGGAGTTAAAATGTCAGTAGGCACTCCGTTTGAAGATTCTCCGGAAGAGGGAATTTTGATAGTAGGCGCAGAATTTTCTCCTTTGTCATCTTCATTATTTGAACCAGGACCGCCTGATGAGAATTCTATTGAACTTGCAAGAGTTGTTGACAGAGGAATAAGAGAATCAAAATGCATAGAACTCTCAAAACTCTGCATTGAACCAAAAGAAAAAGTATGGATAATTAATGTTGACATTCAAATAATCAATCATGACGGAAACTTGCTGGATGCTTCCTCTATCGGAGCAATTGCGGCATTGCTTAATACAAAAATACCAAAATATGACGGAGAAAAAATTATTTTTGGAGAATATGAAGGAACTCTTCCTGTAATAGACAAGCCTGTAGGAATAACTGTTTACAAAATAGGAAATCATCTTTTGCTTGACACGAAATCTGAAGAAGAGCCTGCAATTGATGCGAGATTAACAGTAGTGACAAACAGCGAAGGCAGAATATGCGCAATGCAGAAAGGAGGAGAAGGCTCATTCACTCAGGAAGAAATAGAAAAGTGCATTGAAACTGCATCAAGAAAAGCAGAAGAGATAAGAAATCTCTTATAATTTTTCTTTAAATAAATTAGAAAAGTATAAATACTTGCACGGGCGTGTTTAATTTATGGCTACGAAAAAAGTTGGCTCGTCTGGAAAGTATGGTCCAAGATATGGAAGAAGGTCAAAAAAAGCAGCTGCTGCTGTAGAAGCAATTCTCAAGCAGAAGCACGAATGTCCAAAATGCGAAAGAAAAACTTTAAGGAGAATTGCCGCAGGCATATGGCACTGCACTAAATGCAAACTAAAAACTGTAGGAGGAGCATATCAGCCAAAGACATCAAAAAGGTGAAATTTTATGTTTAAGTGTCTTGACTGCCAGAAAACAATAAGTGCTGAACAGCTTAATGAAAAAATAAGATGTCCCTATTGCGGTTATAGAATAATGATAAAGGAAAGGCCGAAAATACCTGTTAGAGTAAAGGCAAAATAAGATATTTTTATTCTTTGCAGATTCTGTTATTGCTTCAGCAAATAAATTGCACAATGCAAAAATGCGTTAAAAATCTGTTTTTATGGCATTTATAAAATCCGCATGCAAATCACTTTGAATGGTGTCGGAGGTGGGCTTTGAACCCACGGCCTCCAGATGCCACAACATAATATCATCAGATTTTATCTTCAAAACTCATAGTTTTTATGAGTCTGGCGCTCTACCAGGCTGAGCCACTCCGACACATTGTTTATTAACAATAAATTATTAAAATTGTTTTTCTATTTATAGTTTCAGAATGTTCTTCGTTATAAAATTGTATGCAGGATTTTTCTTGCAAGAAAAGAAATGGTGGGCCCAGCCGGACTTTCAGTAAGGGTTGATAAGGGATTTCAAGCTCTGCACCTTCCTTATTTTGAACCGGCGATCTTTGCCACGTCAAGGCAACGTCATAGCCGCTAGACTATGGGCCCTTTAAGAGAATATGGGAACTTAAATATTTATAAAAATTATTCATAACCCTATAATGCAAACATTCAATAAAGGAATGTTCAAAATTTAATTTTTTATATAACTCTCTTCATAACAACTGTCTGGTCTGGAGTTAAGGCTTTGTTCCAGATCCGGACTTCGTCTATTATGCCGTTAAAATAATTACTATTACTTCCATCTAAATTTCTCCCTATTTGCAAAGCACTATCATCTGAAATTAAACTTGCAGCAAAAGCTCTTTGTGTATAAAACTTACCATTTTTGTTAAAAATATAAGTCTGACATGTTGAGCCATCATTAGTTATAATAACAAAATTCCAATCATCCCAAACTACTCCAACCAAATTTGGGCAATTATCATTTGTAGAAGCTGTTGTATGAAATCTATGATGAATATATGGGCTGTTTCCATCAGATCCTCCCAGCCAGATATTGTAATTTCTTCCAGGTTTTCCTACAATCCCTTTCCAATATTCATTTTGCATACTTCCTTTAAACCAAATGGCAACAGTATAATGTAAAGCAGCATCATTTAGTGAATATGTTGGCATAGAAGTTACATAATCATCCACGCCGTCAAA
>CAZJGC010000004.1:0-56779 GCA_964545795.1 uncultured archaeon | reverse complement strand
CACCATTCTTAAGTTCGCCATCATTTCCATTCCCTGATTTGTCATAAACTTTATTGCCTGAACCTTCGTCAAAACTCCAATAACCAACCAAACCATCTTTATTAGGCTCCAACTCTATAAGGGCTTGGACAAAGGCTGCTCCGTTTGTTATTTTTAGGTTGTGCCTGTCCATGGAAAACTTCCACAAACCTGATATGTTTACTGTTCCTGTCTGGTCTTCTCCTATCTCTTCAACAGAGTGTTCCACCTTCACGTCATCTATGAATACTGACAATGAATTATTTGTTATCACGCCTTTTCCGCAGTTTCTCAAGTATATCTGGTTTTTGGATATTGCATCTATCTTCAGGCAACCTGACAACTGCTTTGTCAGTTCTGATGTTGTTTCCTCTGTTGTTGATGTCACTGTTCCTGTCAGGGCAGAAGACCATACATAAACAACAGAGATTAGCGAAATGGAAATTAGCAACAAGAGAACAACAACTATTATTGCGGAGATTGCTTTCATAAATATAGATGGTTTGGGGGATTAAAAAAGATTTTCGCCAACAGGATTGGTGGGTCCGCTGTGATTTGAAATCCTGACAAAATAAGGGGTTGCGTGTTTTGAACAGCCCCGTTTTTTATGCTCTTCCTTAAGGGTTGATAAGGGTTAGCAATCCCTTATTTCTGTTTCTTTCTTTTCATTTCCTTTATCTTCTTCAACTTCTGTTTCAAAACACTCATCTGCTGAGAAAGAGTTCCATACATTGTGTCCGCAAAACTATCCGTCCCTTTTTCATATATTGTATTGCCAACAACTATTGTAGCATACATGCTCATTTCTTCTGCCTTTTTTCTTGTATTAATTCCTCCCCCATATATAAGATGCGCTGTTGTTAATGACTCTTTTATGGCTTTAACAACTTCAACATCACCATAAACACCGCTATATTCAATATAAATTATTGGAAACTTAAAAAAACGCTCTGCGCACACAGCAGCAGCAACAGCATCTTCTTTATCCAGAACTTTTGCACCAGAAACTTTTGCAGCAGCGCATTTTGGATTAAGAATAATATAAGCTTCGGGAACAACAATATCCCAATCTATGTTTTTATCTTCCTTTACCCATTTCTTATGAAGACCGTTAATCCATAAAGCCCTATCTGTATTGAACACAGAAGGCACAAAAATATAATCTATATGTTTGTATGTAAGGCAGGCAGGATGAGCAGGTTCAAGAACTTTGGGAATATCATATTCCTTTAACAAATCTATAAGTTGTTTCACATTGCTTTTGTTTATGTTCTGGGTGCCTGAAATCATAATAGCATCTGTTTCTGTATCTACAATTTGCCTTATTACATCAGCGCATATTTTTCTGTCGGGGTCAAGCTTCGTTATATGCTTCCACTTTCTCCATGGCTCATGCGGCATAGAATCACATAATTAAAACTTAATTTATCTTTTTATATAACTTCTGTTATCCTAGCTAATTCTTCTGCTTCTTTAATATTTAACTGTTTTTTATGCAATATAGTATATCTGTCATTCCTTATATCCTTTCCAAGAACAATTGCCTTTATTAAAATATCCTCAGGAACCCCGAGTTCTGACGCGTTTACAGGACACTTCAGTCTTTTGAGAGCCGACCTTATTTCTTCCCAATCAATGCCATGCAAATACGCAGTCATTATGCTGCCAACACCGCATACCTCTCCATGAAAACATCTGCCTGGATATAATCTATCAATAGCATGCGAAATTAGATGCTCTCCGCCGCTTGCAGGCCTGCTTGAACCAGCCATATCCATTGCAACTCCGCTCTCTATAATAGCTTCGGCAAGGTTTTTCAGGCCAGCGGGATTATTGCCCCTTATTAAATCAATGGAAGACAAAACTCTATTTGCAGCATCCAACGACTTTTTTGCAGAATCTTCATTAAAATCTTCAGGAGACATTTTCCAGTCCTCAACAGCAGTTATATTTGATATTACATCAGCGCATCCTGAAGCATTCATTCTGTAAGGAGCATCTGAAATTATGGACAAATCACATATCACGCTCACAGGAGCAACAGCCTTATAGGACAGTTTCCCAGTATTGCCGTCAAGCGTAGCTCTTGGAGAAGAAATTCCGTCATGCGACAACACAGTAGGAACAGAAACAAAGGGCTTGTTATGCTTGTATGCAACATATTTGGCAACATCTATAACACGCCCTCCTCCAACCCCTACAATAAAATCACTATTGCCAATTTCTATTTCATCTGCATCTTTCTTTAATATTGATTCTGTTATTACAATCTCTGTGTTATAACCAGAGAGCACATCGCATACCTTGTTTCCGGCAATTTTAATTGTTGTCTTGCCTGAAACTATCAGAGCATTCCCGCCAAGACTTCTGCATACTTCGCCTATCTTCTCAATAGCATGCTCTTCTATCAATATAGACATAACATTTTATTCAAAAATAAATTTATAAATACTTATTATTCGTTAATTTTTATATACTTCTCTGATGAATATCTTAGCATGGAAAGAATAACTTCAGGCATAGACAATCTGGATAATCTGCTAAACGGCGGATTTATAAAAAACTCGCTTATTCTTGTTTCCGGAACAATTGGTTCAGGAAAAACAACCTTTGCTCTCCAATGCCTTTACAAAAATGCATTAACAGGCAAAAAATGCATGTTTATTTCAACAAAATCAAGAAATGTTATAAAAAACTTTTTGCCAAGATTTCAGAAACTGCGGGAACTTATAAAAACCAAAAAAATCATATTTGCGGATATTTCTCCAATATCAGCATACAGCATTATAAAAGACATAGAATTTGCAGTAAAATCATTTAACATAGAAATCATCACAATAGACAGCGTGGACATATTAAAAATGCTGGAAAAACATGAAGCAAGATTTGCTTTAAGCAAAATCAGCCATATGCTGAAAAGAAATAAATGCACAACAATTCTTACAAGCGAAGCGGCATTGCATTCAAAATCTCTCTCAATACACGGAGTTGAAGAATTCATATCAGACGCAGTTATCCTTCTTGAAATGAAGAAATCAAATCACAAATTATTAAAAAACCTGCATATAAGAAAGATGCGCGGTTCACCGCATTCAGAAAAAATATATCCATATGAAATCTTTGATTCAGGAATAAAAATAGAAAAAATATGAAAATTCGCTGCTGTTTCTCCTAAAGCAAGAATCCTCCGAAGATTAAAGTGAAAGCCAATGATATTACAAACACAGGCGAATATCTTACCCCGTCTCTGACAATAACATATTTCCTGTTTTTCTTGATTTTGCGAACTTCTTCCTGCGTCAAACCCCTTATTTCTTTCTTAAAGATATTTAACTCAGGCAAATCCTCACCAATTACATCATCTACTTTAAGTTTAGAAACATGTATTTTTTTATTAAATCCAACTTCTTCAACGGTTTTTGCAAACACATACAAAACAGGCAATAAAACAACCAAAAGCAAACTAAAGTATATGTAAAAAGGCAGAAAATAACTAACGGACAACCCAACTGCTAAAAAAACCAGAAATGTTAAAGCCAATAGAAATCTAACATCTTTAATGCGTTTATAAAAAGTTGTTCTGACCTTTTTATCATGCATTGCAATAACAACTGCATATAAAATAGAATAAATTCCGCCTATTATAAAACTGTTAATCAGGAAGTTCAAAGCAAAAACAAATCCATAAATTCCGAAAGATACGGAAATAAAGGGATTAACAGGAACAAGCGCACCCAAAGCTATGAGCAATTCTCCGTCTCCGCCGCCCCAATACCCGGCTTTATACATAAAAAAACCGAAAATGAAAAAAGCGCCTGCAACAGAAAATGAGAAAAGCAAAGGAGCGAGTGAACCAGAAACAAAACTTTCTGCACCTGCCAGAACAAACCCAGAAATTATCATAAGCACTGCAAGCCAGTCAAGCATGTTTGTTGTCTTCAAATCATACAAACCGCATATTGTTCCGCCAACCAGCGCAATTATCAAAGCAAGAAATTCAAACATATAAACCTTATTTAGTAAAAACTTTTAAATATATTTTTTAATATAAGAAATAGTGATAAAATGATGCCTCAACATGTTGCCATAATTCTTGACGGCAATCGCCGTTTTGCAAAAAGGCTTATGAAAAAACCATGGGAAGGGCACAATTGGGGAGCAAAAAAGGTAAGAGAACTTATGAAATGGTGCAGTGAAAAAAAACTGCATTATATAACTCTTTACTCATTCTCAATACAAAACATGGAGCGTCCAAAAAAGGAATTTGAATTTCTTATGAAACTGTTTGAAAGGGAATTTAAAGAAATAGCAAAGCCTGACCACGAAGTGCATGAATATGGCATAAAGGTAAATGTTATTGGCAGAATAAACCTGCTGCCAAAAAATGTCAGGGATGCCATAAAATCTGCAGAAAATGCAACAAAAAACTATAACAATTATTTTCTTAATCTGGCATTAGCCTATGGCGGTCAGGAAGAAATAACGGACGCTGTAAGAAAGATTGCAAAAGATGTTGCCGCCAACAAAATAAAAACAAAGCAGATAAACGAAAACCTTATAAGAAAAAATTTGTATGCAGGAGACATTCCATATCCTGACATGATAATAAGAACAGGCGGGGAAAAAAGGCTCTCCAATTTTCTATTATGGCAGTGCGCATACAGCGAACTATTTTTTATTGACAAGATGTGGCCTGAAATAACAAAAAAAGATTTTTTCAAGGCATTGAAAGATTTTGAAAAAAGGAAAAGAAGGTTTGGAAGATAATTTTACATTAACAATTGTTTTGCCTCATCAGAAACTGCTTTAAATACATTGGTCATTATTTTATTCAGTTTTTTTATTCTATCAGGTTTTCTCCTGAATTTCCTTCTTCTTGTATTTAACTCCTCATCCATATAAATTGACTTTTTAATTTCTATCTGTATAGCATGAACATTTTTTGAAGGGCAACCATACTTTCTTATGATTGCACCGCCAGAATAAGGATAATTTTTTCTGACAGAAAACCCAAATGTTTCAGCTTCCGATTTTAATATTCTGCAAAAACATTCTATTAATTTGCAGTGCGCGCTTGCATCATTCACTGTTCCTATATCAAAATCAGGTCTGACTTTTCCTTCATCAACTGCGCCTTTAAGACCAATAGAATTCATTGAATGACAATCAAATAACAATGCAAAACCATGTTTTTTCTTCATTTGATTAATTGCCTTTCTGATAAAACTATTATACTTTTCATACAAGCCAATAATCTCCGTTTTTTCTTTGGAAGTATATTCCTGTCTAAGAAATCCCCCGACTTTAGAATAAAATACGCCGTTTCTCAGATTAGGCGGAAGCAACTCAAAGTCAGGATTTTTAAATCTGTTCGCATTCATAACATGTTTGTTTATATTAGAAACAACCTTAATGCCTTTGCCTGTGTCATAAACAGCATCAGTATACATATCTGTCCTTAAAAGCATCTGTTTTCCTATCCATAATTTATGCGCTATCTTTTTGGGAACAAATGTTCCTGCATGCGGTATTGACAATATATAACCATCTGTCCTGCATTCCATAAACATAAGTTCGTTCTCACTTACCTGCAACTCTCTCCCTGTAAGAACATCAATAACAGTTTTCATACTTTTATTATTAATTTTCTAATATTTCTTTCTAACTTTAGAGCATTGAATATATAATTCCGATAACACCGGAAATTTCAAGCAAAGCAAACGTGCCATAGGAAAGCAGGCTTATGGCAATAACATGTTTCCAGCCAATATCCAAATAAAATATTCTTATAATCAGTATCCAAAACAGAATAGGCGCAACCTGAAATACGTAAGGTATTGGCAGATACAAAACAAGAAATGGTATAACAAAATTCTGAAAATTTGCTATAAACCCAACAAGCAGTGCATGAAATGGATGGGGCGGTTCATGATAAAATCTCATCCAAAAATAAATTATGCCCCCTGTCAATAAAGTAGAAACAGCAAGAAAAACAACTTCGCCATTCAATGGCAGATAATTCAAATATTGAAGTATTTCCATATTTTAAAATTGATGTCAGTATTTAAAAAGTTAAAAAAATGGGAACAAAAGTTCCCATTTATTTCTTCCTTACAGCCTTTATTGTCTTCTTTTTTACAAAGTCGCTTGCTGCTGCTGCTACTACATCTTTTAATCCAAGACCCAATGCAATTGCCAAACCCAAACCAACAGAAGCCACTATTATCAGCAGCAAGTAATCTATTATTGTTGTATTTAATACTGTTATAAACTTTAGTCCTATTGCTATGGATAAATAGACTATAAGGAAGAACACTGTCTTACCAACTATGTCAGAATAGAGCGTCCTTGATGTTACTATTTTGTCCTTGAAATAAACTGCCAGAGAATATCCTATCAATATGGCAACAGATGCGAATATTACCTGCGAGATATAAGCAACGACAACTCCTATAAAATCTGTTATTGCTGTAACTCCCAAGAACAAGAATGCCTGTTCTATGAATACAAGATATATTATCCATTTTGTCACAAGAGCACCAATTTTAGAAAGTTCTATATTTAGATGGTCGGTCTTGGATACATAACTATCTACATTTGACCTTACAAGAATTTCTTTTACTATCTTGCCTGCTATCTTGCCTATTATAAAACCTATAACAAGCGTTAAAGTAGCACCAACCACGCCAGGTATGCTTTCTATCAAGATTGCCCATAAACCTAAAAGCATTGCCTCCAGACTCACTACCATTTTTACACCCCTCTTATTTTATTTATTTTAAAGTGTTTAATAAACATGTTCTTATCTTTAATTTCAATAAACTTATTTATAAATCTTATGCATATCTGCATTGAAGAGCATCTTTTACATTAGATAAAAAACTTTTTATAATAAAGATTTCATTTTATTTTATGAAAAAAGCGCTTAGCATGCTGCTGCAGGCAGCAATGATAGCAGTAATCAGTATCGGAGTTATATTATCAGTTGTTCCATGGACATACAAATCTATTCATTCTTCACTGGAATTGTCAGAAATAGAATCAGTGAAAGCAGACATGTTAAAGTGCAATGACAAAATCCTTGAAACAGCAAGAACAGGTTCAATAAACAAATGTTTTATATCAATATCAAAAGGTCAACTTGAAGTCAAAAAAGACGGAATATATTATACTGTTTCAAGCAACAACGTAATATGCAGCGAACATGACTGGTCGTTAGTTGAAAGAGACAAACAAGTGTGGCAAAGGTGCATATCCGGAGTTGTTTATCAGTTAAGATGGTTGTATCCAAAGAATGATGTAATCCTAATGGAAGGAAACATAAAAATTACAAGCGTTTCGGGAACAAAGAACTATGACTTAATGCCTAAAGGCGTTCTTTTTGTAAATTTTTACAGCCCTGAAAAACTTGTTGGAAAAAACATAGAAATAGAAAGAGAGAGAGTTTCAGAAGATACGACAACATTAAAAATAAATGTTTACTGAAGAAGAACAACTCTGCTATCTTTTTTCTCATTAACAATCTCATATCCGGATTCTTTTGCAATAAGTTCAGAAAATTCCTTTATTTCCTCATGCCTTAACATCTGGTTGTATTGCATTCTGTAGCTTGCAAAACCAACAGGCATTGCAGCCTTTATTTCAACAAATCTTGGGGACGCCTTCCTTATAAGTTTTGCATATTCATCGGGTTTTGAGAAATTAAGATGTCTTGCAAGAGTCAACCTCACAACAGTTCTTGTCTTCAAACCGCTGAATATCTCTAATGTTTTCATTAATCTTTCCCAGCCGTCATTTATCAAAGGACTATGAACTTTCTTAAACATTTCCTTTGAATTTGAACATAGAGAAACATAAAATTGCACAGGCAGTTCATCAAGCGATTCAACTCTTTCAGGAAAAGTGCCATTTGTAACCACAAATGTTGTCATTTTTCTCCTGTGAAACTCCCTAATTAATTCGCCTATTCTTGAATAGCAAAAGGGCTCTCCTGACAATGATAATGCAACATTTTTTGGATTGTTCGCTTCTTTCAAAAGTTTCTCAGAATGCGGAACTCCTCCCAAACCCGAAAGCAACTGCCTTTGGGATTTTATCATGTCCTCTATTATTGTTACAGGCTCATCTTCATCTCCCATACCTGCTCCTGTAGTTGTATCGGCAACAGGTCTCCAGCAATATTGACAACGAAGCGTGCACCATGAAACAGCAGGAGTGCATTGCATGCACAAATGGCTTTTTACAATGTCCGGATAAAATTTCTGCTTATAACAATGCTTTGCGCCTCCTGTCTTTATAGATTCCTTTGTCCATAAGCAAAGCTTCACAGCACTGTGCCTTCCTACAATTTTATATTTTTGCTTTTCAAGAAGTTCCTTGTTCATGCATACCAGTTTGCATTAAAAATATTTATATAAACACTCTCATTCCGTCTTCTGCAAATATAACATTCTTAAATATAGGAACTATAGCCTTTTTGAAAACAGACATATTCTTATATCTTCTGCTAAAATGCGTGAGAATTAATTTCTTAACTTTATAATTTTTAGCCAATGTAGCCACATCTATTGCAGATGAATGTTTATGTCTGCCTTCATCAATAAATGTGCTGTCATGTATAAGAACAGAACCTGACGCTTTCTTAAAAACTTCCTCGTATATTTCAGTATCACCCGAGTAAATAATTTTCCTGCCTTTCGTGTAATCTGCAACATCTTTAAGCTTTATATTTCTGCCATTCTTATTAATTTTTCTATTCTCTTTCAAAACCTGCAGTTCTTTTCCTGACAACCCATATTCTCTTGCTTTTTGCATATTAATATTCCATCTGCCTTTTTCCCGAAATATATACCCGAAAGACGGAACCGAATGTTTTACAGGCATTGAAAATATATCATACTTCTTTGAAGAAAATATTTTTTTGAAATCTGATACATTCTTTGCTATCAATTCAAAACCAGCGCTCCAGTAACTCATATCAAGTATGCTATCCACAAATTCCGAAGCGTCTGGAGCATATATGTACAGCGGCTTTTCTCTCTTAAGCAGATGCATGGTTTCTATTAAAGGTATAAGTCCGGCAAAATGATCAGCATGCCAATGCGTTATAAATATTCTGTTTATTTTCAAAGGAGAAACTTTTGCTTTCTGCAACCCTATCTGGCAGTTTTCGCCGCAATCAAAAAGCAAATAATCTCCATTATAATTTATTAATATAGCGGGATGGCTTCTTTTAATAGTAGGTATTCCTGAACCAGTGCCAAGAAATATTATTTCTATTTGCATTTAATCACTCACGTTAAGATTTTTTTCAAAATATTCTCTCATAAAAACCCTGAAACTCTCAGGCATTTTTTTCACCAATTCTATAAATTTTTCGCCTGAAAAAACCTCGCAATATTTAAGAGCAGGTGCTATTCTGGAAGGTATGCCTTTTTTCTTCAAATCGCCTTTCAGCAACTGCTTAAGAAACTCAATAAATGTTTTGTTTTCTCTTGGATACTCCACAACCCACTTGTTATCTTCAAGAAAAACATTGTATTGTTTATAATGTTTCAGAAATTCTTCCGCATGCTTGGAAAAAACATCAGGGCCAACATGCTTTACAAGACCCGGCAGCATCCATGTCTCCATTTCTATAACTGCAACGCAATATTTGCTGCCAACATAAAAATCAATTCTGAATATCTTAAATTCTTCCTCATTAGCCATGCTTCGTATTCTGGACAAAAACTTTCTCATTTGCGAATATAGTATGTCATCGCCTACGTCTGGCTTCTTAAACCTTATTGCATACCATGTTGTGCCCCTTGATTTTATTTTATTCTTAATCTCACTTATTGTATAAGGTTTTTTTGCATCTTTCTCAAAAAACGACTCATCCGGATTTTTCAGGAATTCTTTGCATGATTTTACAAACCTGTAAAATGTCTCTATGGAAAGAGCAGAAGCAACATTTCTATTTTTATCTACAGGATCTGGCAGAATAAGAGCTGACCTTTCAAATTCCAAACTTTTTTCGCCTTTGCCAAGAAATACTCCGGCACGCCACTGCGTTGCATTTCTTACTACATTAATAAAACTTCCAAATTTTACAACAAGAAGTTCGCACAAATATCCCGAAAACCCCTGAACTTTCAAATCAGCGCCATAACACTCTCTGGCAATGCAAAACTTCTTCAATAATCTGACTTCATCAGGATTCTTGAGATTCTTGAGAATGTATTTCACATGATAAGGAGTCCTGTCAACTGCAGATTTTATTTTCTTTATGCCTCCTTTTATGTTATAGCATGGAACAATGTCAATTGCATATAAAGAATTTCTATACTTTACAACACCTGTCAGATATGGGTGTTCGCTGTATGAAATTTTATATTTTCCTTTCATTTCCTTTATTATATCCTTCGCTACCTTTAACCCATATTCTTCCAGTTTCTTTTTTGGGAGGTTTTCAGGAAAAAGCAAAAACAAATCAAGTTCAGCAGGAAGAAGCCATGTGTTCTTTGCAACTGAACCGCATAACATGGGCTTCATTCCATAAATATCTGAAAACTTTCTTCCTGCCTTCATTATCATTTTAGAAAGCTCTTTTACCCTTCTCTGCTCTTCAACAGAAGGTCTTATTTTCTTTAGAACTTTCTTTATAACAATATCAATATTCTTTGCCATAATTATTTTTGAAATTTCTTATGTATATAGTTTTTTAAAGAATATGTGTTCTCCACAATCCCTTATTTTGGTGGGCCCGCCCTGAATTTCATTATCAGGTTTTTGAACTCCCCATTCAAAATCAGGGGTCCCCTGCTCCCAAGGCAGGAATAATAGACCAATCTAGTAGCTTTAAAAAGCCCAGCTATACTACGGGCCCAATCGCAAATGGCGCAGGGAGTGAGATTTGAAATCATGGAGCCTTTTTAAAGACTCACTCACGCATCCTTGACGGAAACCAGCTCACTGCCATAATTTTCCAGGCTGGCGCATTACCTGGCTTTGCTATCCCTGCATACATTTCATATATAGAAACAAGAACATTTAAAAATATTCACTCTTTTAACTCAATAGAAATATGAACGCTGTCAGGAATGTCAACTCTCATAATCTGCCTTAATGTTCTCTCATCAGCGCCGACATCAATTATTCTTTTATGTATTCTCATTTCAAATCTGTCAAACGTGGCATTGCCATGTCCTGTTCCGTCTCCACACGGAGTTTTTAATGTTGTAACTCTGAGTTTCTTTGTTGGCAAAGGCACGGGACCCTTCATTGGAACCCCAAACTTCTTTGCAATCTCCTTTATTTGATTGCAAACTTCATCAAGCCTGTCTATATGCGTGCTTCTTAGTTTTATTCTTGCCTTCTGCATAAAACCACTTTTTTTATATTGACAATTAAGTATTTAATACTTGTTACTAACTTATTTCTTTTAAACATTTATATTCTTTACTAAAAATTGAGAAGCAAAACAGAAAACAAAAATAAAAAATTCAGTAGGGCTGAACCCTACTTTGCATATTTTTACGAAGATACAACTTCAAGACATATTCCTGCTGCAACTGTCTGGCCCATGTCTCTTATTGCAAACCTTGAAAGTTCAGGCATTTCTTTGCTGCTTTCAATTACAAGAGGTTTTGTTGGAACGCACTTGACTATAGCAGCATCTCCTGTTTTGATAAAATCTGGGTTCTCCTGTATAACTTGTCCTGTCTTCGGGTCAATCTTCTTTAATATCTCAGTAATCTTACATGCGACCTGAGACGTATGCACATGGAACACAGGAGTGTATCCCTTTGTTATTACAGAAGGATGGTTTAACACAATTATCTGCGCTGTAAATTCCTTTGCCACTGTAGGCGGATTTGATACATCTCCTGCAACATCTCCTCTCTTTATGTCGCTCTTTCCAACTCCTCTTACAGAAAAACCAATATTGTCTCCTGGTTTTGCTTCCTGTATCTGTTCATGATGCATTTCTATGCTCTTAACCTCACCTTTTGCTCCAGAAGGTTGGAAGATAACATTTTGCCCAACCTTAAGCACGCCTGTTTCCACTCTGCCAACAGGAACTGTGCCTATACCTGTTATTGAATAAACATCCTGAACAGGCAATCTTAAAGGCTTGTCTATTGGCTGTGGCGGAACTTCAAACTTGTCAAGAGCCTCAAACACAGTAGGACCTGTATACCATGGCATATTCTCTGACTTCTTTGCCACGTTATCTCCTTTATAAGCAGAAGTTGGTATGAAAAGAATCTTGCTTGTATCATATCCTACACTCTTAAGCAGCTTCTCAACATCCTCCTTAACAGTTTTGAACTTTGATTCGTCATAATTTACTTCATCCATCTTATTTAATGCAACAAGAAGCTGTCCAACTCCAAGAACCTTTATTAAAAACACATGCTCTTTTGTCTGTTCCTGAATTCCATCCTTTACAGAACACACAAGTATGGCAGCATCTGCCTGACTTGCTCCTGTTATCATATTTTTTACAAAATCTCTGTGCCCAGGAGCATCAATTATTGTGTAATAATATCTCGGAGTATCAAATCTCTGGTGCTGAATATCTATTGTAACTCCTCTTTCTCTTTCTTCTTTAAGTTTATCCATAGCAAAAGCAAACTCAAAAGTTTCTTTCTTTTTCTCCTTTGCCTCTTCTTTCAACTTTCTCATTATTTCATCGCTGAGGTTGCCTGTGTCAAACAGCAACCTGCCAACCAAGGTAGACTTCCCATGATCAACATGACCAATTGTCATAAGATTCATATGTGGTTTCTCTGCCATTTTATATCACCTTTTATAATTACAATTTATTATTTTAGGTATTTTTTATTTTATCTTAATCTATTTAAAGTTTTTGCATGGTTATAATGAAAATTTTTGGTCTTTAACCCAAGCATAGCAGCAACTCTCTGAATTTCATGGTCATCAGTAAAAATAGGTTCATTTAATTGCATGCCCAAAGCTATAAGCTTCTTGTCAGTACATGACAATCTGCTTCTTTTTGCAATAGTTTCAACCCTTTCTAAAAACTCCCTTTCAGGTTCAATTAGTTCAATATCCCGAAATTCCAACAAAAATCTTGAATTTTTGCTTTTTATCTCACTCAAAACATCAGGAACTGTCTTAATATGAAAATTGCAGTCGCAATGAAGAAGAACAGACGCATCGCATATCATATTACTTAATTTTTACACCAAAATATTTAAATATAAGAAACCAAGTCTTGCTATGCTTCCTTTGGCATCTGTTGAAAGAATAGCAAGAAAAGCAGGAGTTGAACGAATATCCGCGGAAGCATTAAAAGAAATTGCAAAAACAGCAGAAGAAATAGCTGATGAATTTGCAAAAGATGTTGTAGAAATAACTCTGCATGCAAAAAGAAGAACAATAAAAAAAGATGACATAAGACTTGCAGCCGGAAAAATATAAACTATTTAAATATAATACTTTATTTATAAGATGGTAAAAATGGCAACAACAAAAACAGCTATCAAAGCTTTGAAGCCGGGAAGGTATTGCATAATAGAAGGCGAGCCATGCAAGGTTTTGTCTGTTACAACTTCTGTTTCAGGCAAACACGGAGCAGCAAAAGCAAGGCTTGATGCAATAGGGCTTTTTGACAACAAAAAAAGAAGCATAGTAAAACCTGCTGACGCGCCAATAGATGTGCCTATTATTGAAAAAAAGTCTGCTCAGGTTGTTGCATTAATGGGTGAAACTGCTCAACTAATGGACATGGAAACATATGAAACATTTGAATCCCCAATTCCAGAAGAATTAAAATCTCATATTACTCAAGGGGCTGAGGTTCTTTACTGGGACGTCATGGGAAAAAGAATATTGGTGCAGATAAAGAGCAAATAATTTTTGCTGTTCTTAACTTATATCAAACCATTTTCATAACAACTGTCTGGTCTGGCGTCAATGCGCGGTTCCAGATCCGGACTTCGTCTATTATGCCATACGGAACGTCATTATAATTGTTTTTACCAACAACCATATAACCTGTATAATCTCCAGAATTACCAGGTATTGTCAGTTGCAATGTATCTGCCATCTAAATACAGATCTCTTAAATTAGAAGCTTTGTGATAAACTGAAACAATATGAATCCATTGGCTCCATTTGTTGCCAATAGAATACCATGTTGCAAAGCCATTCAAATACATTCCAATTTTAATATTAGTTGAAGAACCTGCAATACCTAAAGCCAAATATGCCCATCTTCCAACAATTTGCCAACTTGCCCACGAAGGATTAACTAATCTATATTCCGGTTTTATCCAGACAGACAGAGTAATGTCATGAGAATTTAAATCAAAATCTACCTGTTTTGAACTATTCACATAATCATCTGTTCCGTCAAACTGCAAAGCAGAGCCAAACTTTCCTGCTGTCCATATTGGTCCTGAACCTGATGGCAGAAGACTTCCATCATTTCCATTCCCTGATTTGTCATAAATTTTATTGCCTGAACCTTCGTCAAAACTCCAGTATCCAACCAGACCGTCTTTATTAGGCTCCAGTTCTATAAGGGCTTGGACAAAGGCTGCTCCGTTTGTTAATTTCAGGTTGTGTGTACTAAGGGAAAACTGCCACAAACCTGATATGTTTACTGTTCCTGTCTGGTCTTCTCCTATCTCTTCAACAGAGTGTCCCACCTTCACGTCATCTATGAATACCGACAATGAATTGTTTGTGATAACGCCTTTTCCGCAGTTTCTCAAGTATATCTGGTTTTTGGATATTGCATCTATTTTCAAACAACCTGACAACTGCTTTGTAAGTTCTGATGTTGTTTCCTCTGTTGTTGATGTCACTGTTCCTGTAAGGGCAGAAGACCATACATAAACAACAGAGATTAGAGAAATGGAAATTAGCAATAAGAGAACAACAACTATTATTGCAGAGATTGCTTTCATAAATATAGATGGTTTGGGAGATTAAAAAAGGTTTCTTATTTATTTCAACAAAATTATTTAAACACATATAACAAGTTCTATTTATGAAATCAATAAAACCGTTCCAACCAAAAAAACAAACAGCATCTCAAATACTTAATCAATTTGCTGCAGGAGCATTTCAGGCAAGAAAACTTGGAGAAGCATATGAAATATGCAAACAGATGATTACTGATAAAAAATGCGATACAATTCTCACTTTGTCAGGCGCAATTGTCCCGGCAGGCCTTAGAAATTGCATATCAGAATGCATAAAAAACAACTGGGTTCAGGCAATTATTTCAACAGGCGCAAATCTAACCCATGACTTAGCAAATGCCTTTGGAGAGGAATACTTGTACTGGCATGGAGAAAGCGATATTGAATTAAGAAAAAAACACTCCTCAAGAATATATGATATTGTATCTCCCGACAGTTCATCCATTACTTTTGAAAGAGAAATGCAAAAAATTCTTTCAGAAATAACAGGAGAATTAACTCCTTCAGAATTAATTTACAAAATAGGCAAGAAAATAAAAGACAAAAATTCCATAGTCGGCACTGCTGCAAAAAAGAATATTCCAATATATTGTCCTGCAATAAGCGACAGCATTCTTGGATTTCAGATATGGATGCACCAGCAAGACCATGATTTGAGAATAAATGAAATTAAAGACCTGACAAAAATATTTGACTATATGTATGAACTTCGCTCAGCAAAAAAAAGAACAGGCATAATTATACTTGGCGGAGGAGTGCCAAAAAATTATGCAATACAATCAGCACTTCTTCCAGAAAAACCCCATGATTATCTTGTGCAGATAACCACTGACTCTCCGCATTGGGGAGGATTGTCTGGAGCAACTTTAGAAGAAGGAATATCATGGGGCAAAGTAAAAGAAAAGGCAAAAACAGCAACTGTCTACTGCGACGCCACAATAGCATTTCCTTTAATTGTATCTGCGCTAAAAGAAGAATTAAAATAAATCTTACTTCTTTGCTATAAGATTTGCGCAAACAAGAGGTTCTGTAATTATCTTGTTTTCTGAAAACTCTGTTTTAAGTTTGACTTCATGCTCTTTATCGCACATCTGCTTATCTATTTTAAAAGTTACTGAACTGTCTTCCTGCATAGGCAACTTTCCATCCACAATATTATAATTTATTTTATCTCCATCAATAAACACTTCTATAGTGCTTACTGCCCTGCTGCTATTAACATAAAAAACAAATTCATTATTTATATACTGATAAGAAAAATTAATTTCTGAACCAGAAACCCCTGACTCAGAACTGCTATTCACAGCATAGTTCGTAGCATGGCTTGCATTGCGCTCAAATGCTTCTGCTTGGTTGGTTTCAATATTTTTTCCTTTTAACAAGAGAAACAAGAAAAATACTAAAAAAACAACTGCTATCAAAACCAAAACCTGTTTTTTATAACTCTTTTGCCTGATACCATAATTTTCATAAATATCGTTCACAAAATCACCTAAGCCATTCTAAACCCTTCTATCAAATATATATTGTCATAAAGATTTTCAGATACTTCAGATGTGCCCCCTGAATAAAAAAATGGACTCAAATTGGTAGTGCATGGTTCTGGCTTGAAAGTGATAGTATAACTATCCCATGAAGTTGATGTTAATGTTCCAGTTGGAATCACAGGTTTGCAGTTATTGCATCCTGACACCCATACGCAGAACCATGCGCCATTGCCGCGAATATGTTTATACCTGAAACTAAGTGTATACGTTTTTCCGGGTTGGAAATTATTCATGCCCATTGCATTGCAGGCGCAGGCATTTGCTCCTGTAAGATTTAGTGATTTTCCCTCGTAACCGCCGGCTGTAAATGCTGTAAACAAAGCATTGCAACCGCCAGAAGGAGGTATTGCATAACTTCCGCATCCTGAACCTCCGGGAATTGATGTGCATGTTCCGCCATTACAAGAACATGCTCCGCAGCAGCAATCCCCAGCATTACTCCAAACACCATCCTCAAAACCAGGATTGTCAATAAGATTTTCCATTGGTTCTATAAAAACTGTTTGCGAAGCAGAACCAGACGCCAACACTTTCAATTTCATTCTATCGTTTATGGGCACTCCTGTAACATTAATTACAACCTCGCCTAATTTTCCTTCAGGAATTTTATCTGCTTCAATGCCCTCAACAAGAATTTTTGATACAATTACCGGATTATCATCTATAAAAATCCTGATATCCGATAAATCTCCTGTTCCAATATTTTTTAGATAAATGCTATGCCCGTGAACAGAATCTACTCTTATAACTCCTGCCGAACTTTCAGTAACTCTTGTGGCTGTTTCCTCTGTTGTTGATGTTACTGTTCCTGTAAGGGCAGAAGACCATACATAAACAACAGAGATTAGAGAAATGGAAATTAACAATAAAAGAACAACAACTATTATTGCGGAGATTGCTTTCATAAATATAGATAGTTTGTGGGATTAAAAAAGGTTTATGGATAATTATTTCATATAATAATTAAACCAAGAACTGACAAAATCACAGCAATTATCCAGACATTTCTATCCCATGCAAAAATTTTTGAACCATCCAATGGACTAAAGGGAATAAGGTTAAAAAATGCAAGAAAAACTGATATTCTTGCTGTAAGCAGGAAAATTGCAGATAATGGCGCATAAACCCATGACAATAACAGAAACAAAAAGCCTAACAGAATATTAACAGCAGGCCCGGACAAGCTTATTAAACCATTCTGTCTTCTTGTCAGATGCAGACAGGAAATATAAACAGCGCCAGGAGCAGCAAAAATAACTCCAAAAAATGAAAAAACCAGAGCTATAACAAGACCATATGGCCACATTCTATATTCAGCAAAACATCCAAATTTCTGAGCAGTAAACTTATGCCCAAGTTCATGCAAAGCAAAAACAACAGCAACAATAAAAATAGTTGCAGGAAGAAAATAAATGCTTCCAGAAGTAAAAGCAAGATTAAATGCAAAACCAAGAACAAGCACAGATATGCACAAATCCCGCATTTCATTAATTCCGAATCTCATACCCTACCCTATCCTTCTATATTTTATATTTTTTAATTTTATTAAATCCATAATATCTAACATTAGCCCCATTATCCAATAAATTTATGTCAAATACAATGCATTGAATCTCAGGCGTTCCGCTATTTATTTTTTCTGCTATCAGAGGGCATGAACACGGACTGAATTCGCGCCACAGGCAATACCGTCCTTTGATTGCACAATCCACATAAACTGATTCTTTATCTTTTACCATATTTTTATGTACAGGCAAATCTATTTATCTTTAAGCAATATCTTTTCAATACCCTTTTTATGCCCAAGACCCACAACAATAACAACATCTCCAAACTCTTTTTCAAGCCGCCTCGCCCATTTTGCCATATATATATTCCTGTCATGAACCAATACTTTGTATAGAACAGGGAAGTGCCTTTTCATTTCCTTTAACAAATCATCAATAATATCTTCTGTTATTTCAGTGCTCTTTATCTTTGCTGCAAAAGGCATTAAAAACAAACTTAAAAAGAGTTTAACTTTTTCCTTAACAGGAATTTTTTTGAGAGATAAAATTATATCTTCTATGTTCTTGTCTATAAGAACTATTTTTGCGCCAATTTTTTTCCCAGTTTTAACAGCAGCAAGCATCTCGCTTCCTGGGAGTATGCCTGTCTGTTCTCCAAGTTTTTTCTGAAGCCATGAAAAAAGCCATATAAGCGCCCCATGTCTAAATCCGGTTTTTTCCCGCCTGCCTGAACTAAGCGCATAAAATCTTGCAGGACACAATTCAACCGCAACGCAGGATGGTTTTGTATTTGAAATTGTTTCTTCAACCTCTTTAATGCTTTTGGCAGAAATATGAGATGTGCCTATAATTTTTATTGTCATTTCCTATTTCCTCTCTTTGCATTATACTGACTCTTTCTGATATGCCTCTCTATTCTTTCTTCAATTTTTATGAAATCCTGACGAAGGTTTGAAAGAACATAAAGAACTATGGATATGCCCGCAATCACATAAAATATCGTAAATATTTTTGATACGTCATTTGTAGGATGCAAATCTCCATAACCAATTGTTGTAAGAGTTGTTACGGAAAAATATAATGAATCAATCCATGTCCAGCCTTCCAACAACTGATAAGAAAGAGTTCCTATAAGGAAAAGTACTATAACAAGAACTAAAATTTTTGCTTCCATATCAATCACTGAAAAAATATTTTGCCGCCTCGTTTATATTTTTAACTTCTCTTATGTCTATTCCCACTGCCTCTGATATGTTTGTTTCCACTTCTTTATATCTTATTTCGCAATATGAAAAACTTTCTCTTTCTATGCATTTCTCAACAGGTTTCAGGCGCTTTTCAACTGACTGCCCTTCAGGCACAAGAAAAAGTTTTATTCCATGCTTTTTTGCGGCTTCAGCCTTCTCTTTAACGCCTCCTACCTGCCCTATGCTTCCATCAGGATTTATTGTTCCTGTTATGGCAACAGACTTATTCAATTCTTTGCCGCTAAAAGCAGATATTGTTGCTATTGCAAATGCTGCACCCGCTGAAGGCCCACCGACAACTGTAGCATTAGTATCATCTATTTTATAAACAATATCAAAGCAACATGTATTTGTAAAATTTTTTGCTATATCCCTTGCTATTTGTATAGACTGTTGAGTATCAGTCCAGAACAGGAGTTTGTCTATATTTGTCAATATCTCATTGTTGCCAGGTTTGGCAAAAACAGAAAGTTTCAACACAACGCCGTTTCCATCATTGTCTATTGCAGGCAGGAATATTTCAGCGCTTGAATTATCCCGCGCAACTTCCTTTACATTGTATAGAGTTACAACATATCTGTTTTTTAAAAAATAAGATGACGAAAACATGCCAAGCAAAAATGCAACAGCCATTAAAATCGCAAGCATAGGAATAAGATTTTTTTCATTTCTCATACTTAATTAATTATTTATAAAATATTTAAAACGTTGCTACAACTTCAAACCATTTTCATAACAACTGTCTGGTCTGGAGTTAAGGCTTTGTTCCAGATCCGGACTTCGTCTATTGTTCCATCAAAATAGTCTCCCCATGTCGCTCTTCCTATGTATAATGTCCCTGTTCCCTGATAATCTGCTGATGCAGTATCGCTTGCAACAAGAACTCCATCCCTGTATATTTTTCTTTCATTTGTAGTTGCATCATAAGTTCCTACCCATAAATGCCAGTTGTTGTCTGTATATGCATTTGGAGTATCTAAATCGTTATAATAAAAAGCAAATGTAAATACATTAGTGCTTCTAAATCCAAAATGCAAACCATGATTAGTACTTGTAGTTCCCTGACCAAATATATAATCAACTGTATCAATAGAATCTCTTTTTGCCCATGCAACTAAACTAAAACTCTTGCTGGCAATATTTATTCCTGTTCCCGCATCAACATAATCATCTGTTCCGTCAAAACTCAAAGCAGAGCCAAACTTTCCTGCTGTCCAGACTACACCATTCTTAAGTTCGCCGTCATTTCCATTCCCTGACTTGTCATAAACTTTGTTGCCTGAACCTTCGTCAAAATCCCAATAACCAACCAGACCATCTTTGTTAGGCTCCAGTTCTATCAGTGCTTGGACAAAGGCAGCCCCGTTTGTTAATTTCAGGTTGTGCCTGTCCATGGAAAACTTCCACAAACCTGATATGTTTACTGTTCCTGTCTGGTCTTCTCCTATCTCTTCAACAGAGTGTCCCACCTTCACGTCATCTATGAATACCGACAATGAATTGTTTGTGATAACGCCTTTTCCGCAGTTTCTTAAGTATATCTGGTTTTTGGATATTGCATCTATCTTCAAACAGCCTGACAACTGCTTTGTAAGTTCTGATGTTGTCTCCTCTGTTGTTGATGTCACTGTTCCTGTAAGGGCAGAAGACCATACATAAACAACAGAGATTAGAGAAATGGAAATTAGCAACAAGAGAACAACAACTATTATTGCGGATATTGCTTTCATAAATAAAGATGGTCTGGGAGATTAAAAAAGGTTTATCATCCACTTATTTCAGTTTTATATTATCTATAATTAATTATTATTTATGAAAGCGCAGTCTGAAGTATTAAATTTCATATTGATGTTTTTAATACTTATAATAATGATATTCGCAGCATATTTCTGGGCATTGCCTATTTTTGAAGACAGCAACGACACCGCGAAAAAAAACATAGCAGAACACTTTATAAGAGAATTGGATTCAAAAATACAACGCATTGCAAAATTTGGAGGTTACGAAACTATAGATTATAACCTTGACGGAATTTTGCAAATAAAAGAAAATGCAACAGACAGATGGATAGAATATAAAACCCTCTACAAACCTAAATTCACAGAAAAATGGTTTTACTTATCAGGAAACGAAACTTTTGAAGTTGGGCAAACAGACACGAAAAGCATAATAAAAGAAAGAAAAAAAGGCAACAATCTATATATTGAATTATGGTACAGAAAAACAGGAAATACCAAAATAGAGATAATACCAACCCAAAAAATAGTTACAAGGCACATAAAAATAGAAAAATTAAAAACAATTGCAGAAAACGGCATTAATAAAATTTTAGTAAAAATAGACTTTGAATAACTACTCCAAATCATCAATAATATTTTTCTTAACATATTTTTTCAGGCACTTTATCTTTTTGTTGTAATCATAGAGTTTTTTATATGAGGAAATTACCTCAAAAAAACCTATTATCATCAAAAGAATTCCCACGCCCTGATAATATACTTGAGAAAAAAACTTTACAACAATCAGCCCAGCACCTATAAAAGCAAGCCCTGTTCGTATATGAGACAGCATTGTCCGCTCCCTTGACAAAATAGTCTGTTCTTCTGTCAATACAATCTGAACTGGTTTTTTAACTGCCTTCTTAGCCATATTTATCAACATATATTCTGTCCTGATTCTTTTAAGAAAGTTTCATTTATATAAATTTCTGCATTTGTTCTTAGAGCAAGGGCTATTGCATCTGAAGGCATTATATCAAGTTTCAATTGTTTTTTATTGTTCTGCAAAACTATGTCAGAATAATAAAACCTTCCATCAAAACTATTTATATCAACCCGCTTCACTTTAATTCCAAAACTCTTTAGAACCTGCGCAAAACTGTCATGCGTATTTGGCCTTTGGTTTATGTAATTTTCAAGACCAAACAATATAGAAACAGCCCTTTCCGGAGAGGTTTCAGCAAATATTGCAGTGCAATTATTTCCTACCACAATTGTTTTCCCCACTACCTTTAAAATATTCACATTAACATAATTGTCTTTATATGCAGCTTTCGCAGTCATTACAAAAAATCCAGAAACCAAAACAACAATTACAAGACACAATATTCTGATTTTGCTCATGTAATTAATTTACATAGAAAATATTTAAAGTAATTATTGGCGCCCTCGACGCGACTTTTGCGTTGTTTCGAATTCGCGGAGTTTAAATACTCACGCGCGACCCCTTGCTCTCTCCAAATATTTTCTTAATTTATAGATTGCCTCTATTTAGGAGGCAAGTGCTCTTTATAGAAAATCTTTTCCTGCGCACAGCAAGAAAAGCATTTATCCAAACTGAGCTACGAGGGCATATACTAAAATATAAAGATTATATATTAAAAACCTTTTTAAAGTTCTGGTTTATTATACATAGTAGCAATAAATTTATTGTTAAATATATAACGCTGTTATATATTCTTCAGTGATGAAACATGAAAAAAATAGAAAATATATTTGACCTGCTTGATGAGAAAGTGGCAGAACTTGCAAAGAAAAGATTCAAAAAACCAACGCCAATACAGGAAGCCACAATACCAGAAGTGCTCAAAGGCAGGAATTGCCTGATTATTGCTTCAACAGGCATGGGAAAAACAGAATCCGCAATGCTTGGGCTTTTCTCAAAAATAAAAAATGAAAAACCGATTTCCCTGCTTTATATAACTCCAATGAAATCCCTCAACAGAGATATGTTTGAGAGATTAATATGGTGGGCAAACAAACTTGATATTTCAATATCCATAAGGCATGGCGATACAACTCCTTATGAAAGAAAAATGCAATCCCAGCACCCTGACCATATCCTGATTACTACGCCCGAAACTCTGCAGGCAATACTGACAGGAAGCAATATGAGAAAACATCTCTCAAATGTGAAATACGTCATTGTTGACGAACTTCATGAACTTGTAGAGAGCAAAAGAGGGGCGCAACTTACGCTTGGCTTGGAGCGTTTAAGAATGCTGTGCGGAAATTTTCAATTAATCTCAATTTCCGCTACAATAGGCTCGCCCGAGGATACAGCAAAATTTATTGGTTGCGACAAAATAATAAAGGTTGATTCAGACAAGCAAATGAAAATATCAGTAGAATCAACTGTATGCGGAACAACTGAAAAAAGCGTGGCAGAAAAGCTTTTTATAAGTCCCGAAGTTGCGGCAAGGCTGCTGCGCATTTATGACCTTATGAAGTCATACAGGTCAGTGCTTGTATTTACAAATACCCGCGAATCTGCAGAAGTGCTTTCTTCAAGGTTAAGACTTTATGACAACGCCTTTCCGCATGACATACACCACTCTTCGCTATCAAAAGATGCAAGAATAAAAGCTGAGAATGACTTTAAAACAGAGAAACTGAAATCTTTGATAGCAACATCTTCTCTTGAACTCGGTATAGACATAGGCTCTATAGACCTTGTCATACAATATATGTCTCCAAGACAGGTCTCAAAATTCACGCAAAGAACAGGAAGAAGCGGGCATGGCATAGGAAGAATATCAGAAAGCATAATAATAACAGGCGAAGATGATGATATTTTTGAATCTGCGGTAATAGCCAGAAAAACATTGGCTGGAGAACTTGAAGAAGTAATGATGCATAAAAAACCGTTAGATGTACTGGCTCACCAGATAGTAGGACTATGCATGAGTGAATATGGCATAGATTCCAAAAAAATAAAGGAGATTGTAAAAAAAGCCGAGCCGTTTTCAAAACTTACAGAAAGAGAATTCCAGAAATTATTGAATTTCCTGTCAGAACTCAAACTAATTTGGATTGACAAAAATCAGATAAAGAGAAGAAGAAAAGCATTTGACTACTATTTTTCAAATTTATCAACAATACCAGACTCATATCAATACAAAGTAATAGATATTGCAACAAACCAGGCTGTCGGCTCTATAGATGAACAGTTCATAGCAACGCACGAAGATGGAACCAATTTTATTGTAAAAGGGCGCGCATGGAAAATAGTATCGGTTGACGGAAATAAAATTTATGTTGATGCAATAAACGATATAACATCTACAATTCCGTCATGGGAAGGAGAACTTATACCAATACCGTTTTCAATAGCAAACGAAGTTCTTGAATTAAGAAAGTTTATAGAAGAAAACCTGCATAATGAAAGACTTTCAGAAGAAATAATGAGCAAATATCCTGTAAACGCGGAAGCGTGCAGAAAAATGATTGAACTCATAAGAAGACATGCAAAGAAATATAAAGTTCCTGACAATTTCACTATTGAATCTGGTTTTATAGAAACACCGCAAGGAAGCGAAGAATATGTTGTTATGCACTCCTGCCTTGGCACAAAGGTTAACGAAACATTCTCAAGATTTGTCTCCACTGTACTGTCTGCAAAATATGGTTCCGCCATTGCAACAAGAGTAGACCCGTACAGGATTATATTCAAAGGCTGCAAAGCAGAAGACGTGAAAAATGTTTTTGAAACCTATAAACCTGAAGACATACAACCATTGCTTGAAAAAAGCCTGTTAAGAACATCTCTTTTCAAATGGAAATTTATCGCTGTTGCAAAAAGATTCGGAGCAATAACAAGAAATGCAAAATTTGACAAAGTAAAGATTGACAGAATTATTGACACTTACTGGAACACTCCAATATTTGACGAAACTCTCAGAGAACTGTTTTTTGAAAAACTTGACATTGAAAAAAGCATGAAACTCTATCCAAAGAAAATTTCTATAATAAAAGGATTCAGCACGCTGGCAGAAATAGGATTCAGGTATGAATTTCAGGATATTGCAAAGCCGTCCAGACCAGAAGCAGAAATATTCAGAATTTTCAAAAAAAGAATACTCAACACCAAACTTAGGTTAATATGCGTAAACTGCGGAAAATACTCTATTACAAAAAATGTAAAAGACATTGATGAATTGAGATGCCCAAAGTGTTCATCCAAACTGATAGCCATTGTCAATCCGTATCAATCTGAAGCTCAGGATTTGATAAAGAAAAACCTTAAAGGTTCTTCGCTTACAAAAGAAGAAAAGAAAAAACTTGAGAGAATAAAATGGACTGCAGAACTTGCCCTTAATTCAGGAAGGAATGCCGCAATCTGTCTGGCAGGACGCGGCATCGGCCCTGACACTGCAACACGGTTATTAGCCAAGCCGTACAAAACCGAAGACGACCTGTTTAAGCTTGTTCTTGAAGCAGAGAAAAACTTCATCAAAACAAAGCGTTTTTGGTCTTAATTCTCAAAGTCCTGCCTCCTCCCTTAAAATTTCCGCTTTGTCTGTCTTTTCCCATGTAAAGTCAGGTTCATTTCTTCCAAAATGCCCATAGCACGCTGTCTTTCTGTATATAGGCCTTCTTAAATTCAATTGCTCAATTATCGCCGCGGGTCTCATGTCAAAATGTTTTCTTATAAGTTTTTCTATTGTCTCCTTCGGAACCTTTTCCGTGCCAAAAGTATTTAACATTACAGACAATGGCTCTGCAATGCCTATTGCGTATGAAATCTGGATTTCGCATTTGCTGGCAAGACCTGCGGCAACTATATTCTTGGTTATGTACCTTGCCATATAAGAAGCCGACCTGTCAACCTTGGACGGGTCCTTGCCTGAAAAGGCGCCTCCCCCATGACTTCCCTGACCACCGTAAGTATCAACTATTATCTTCCTGCCTGTCAAACCCGAATCTGCGGGAGGCCCGCCTATCACAAACCTGCCTGTAGGATTTATATGAAAAATTGTATTGTCAGTAAGCCATTCTCCGCATACAGGCTTTATAACCTTTTCTATAATTTCTTCTCTAATCTGTTCATTGGAAACATCAGGAGAGTGCTGCGCAGACACTACTATCGTATGGGCACTCACAGGTTTTCCATTCTCATACTCAATTGTAACCTGCGATTTTCCGTCAGGTCTTAACCAGGGAATAATCCCTTTCTTTCTGCACTCAGTAAGCCTCATTGCAAGTTTATGCGCAAGAGAAATTGGAAGAGGCATTAATTCAGGAGTTTCATTAGTAGCATACCCGAACATTATGCCCTGGTCTCCTGCTCCTATCTCATGTTTTTCAGATTTTAAAACGCCGCGGGAAATATCAGGACTCTGTTCATGAAGCGAAATAAGAACTGCGCACTGGTCGGCATCAAAACCATATTCCGGATTATCATATCCTATATCCCTTATCACGTTTCTTACTATGCCCTGCACATCAACATATGCATTAGTGCTTACTTCTCCTGCTACTATTATCAACCCTGTAGTTGTCATTGTTTCTACAGCCACCCTTGAATACGGGTCCTGCGAATATATTGCGTCAAGCACAGCATCTGATATCTGGTCGCAGATTTTGTCAGGATGCCCCTCAGTAACTGACTCAGAAGTAAAAAGATTTCTCTCTTGCATAAAATCACCACTAATAATTATGTTTGTTAATTTATATTATTTCTATAATTGGCAAATTCTTTTTATTTGACTAATATTAATTATATCTATGAAATTGCAGTTCTGCCTGCTTGATGCAGATTATATAGAAAAAAACAACAAAGCATGCATAAGATTATGGGGAACAAACGGCAAAAAGCAGGTATGCGTACTAACAGAATATGAACCGTACTTTTATGTTTTGCCAAAAAACATTGATGAAGCAAAAAAGGAAATACAAAAACTGAAACAAAAAATAAAAGACGCAGACATAACAAAAATATCAGAAGAAGAAAAAATAATAGATGGAAAGAAGCAAAGAGTTTTGAAAATTTTTTCCAATCTTCCGCAAAATATCCCCAAATTAAGAGATTATGTGAAGAGATTGAAAAACGTAAAAGAGCAGTATGAATATACTATAAATTTTTACAGAAGGTATCTTATAGACAAGCAATTCTCAGGAGCAGGATGGCTTGAAGCAGAAGCAAAAAAGAATGATGAAATTTTCTTATCCAAACAAGTAGAATCTGTTAATGCAGAGAAAAAACTTCCAGACATGAAAATAATGTCATTTGATATTGAAACAGCAGACAATAAAATAATAATGATTTCTGTCGCCGGAAGAAATTTCAATAAAATAATAACATACAGAAAAACTTCATTCAAGCACGCAGAAATCATGAAAGACGAAAAGGAAATGATTGAATACTTTATAAAAATAATTCAGGAGCAGAATCCTGATATTTTGCTCACTTACAATGGAGATGCGTTTGATTTTCAGATTATGCAGGAGCGCGCAAAATCTCTTAAAATAAACCTGAATATCGGCAGAGACAATACTCCGGTAAAATTTGAAAGGCGCGTAAGAACATCATCTGCCCGCATTGCAGGAATTGTTCATATAGATTTATTTAGGTTTATCAGCAATATACTTGCGCCGCAACTTCAGACAGAAACGCTAAACCTCAGCGCGGTAGCTTCTGAAATTCTGGGAGACAAAAAAATTGATATTGCAATTGAAGAAATAAATGAAACATGGCATAAGGAAAATGACCTCTCAAAGCTTGCAGAATATTGCCTTAAAGATTCACAACTCACTCTGAAACTTGGCGAATTCATTCTTCCGCACATATTTGAACTGTCAAAACTCGTGGGTCAGACAATATTTGATGTTTCGCGCATGACCTTTTCGCAGATTGTTGAATGGTATCTGTCAAGAAAAGCATTCCCTGACTACATAATTCCTAACCAGCCAAAATGGGACGAAGTCCAAAAACGCAGAACAAGAAAAAAATATACGGGAGGTTATGTAAAGGAGCCCATAGCCGGAATGCATGAAAACATTGCTGTTTTTGACTTCCGCTCGCTTTATCCAAGCATAATTGCATCATTCAATATTTCTCCTGAAACTTTGGATTCAGGAAATAAAGAAGATGGATTCAAGGTGCCGGGCTCTGCTCACTGGTTCTCAAAAAAAGAAGGTTTTGTTTCAAAACAAATAAGAGAGCTTATTGAAAAAAGAATTGAACTCAAAAAGCAAATGCGCAAAGCAAAAGAAAGAAAAATGCTTGACATAAGGCAGAGCGCGCTGAAAACCATAACAAACGCCTGCTATGGATACCTCGCATTTCCAAGTTCAAAATGGTATTGCTACGAATGCGCGGAAAGCGCCGCGGCTTTTGGAAGATATTTCATAAAAAAGATAATATCTGAAGCAGAAAAAGAAGGTTTTTCAGTAATTTATGCTGACACTGACAGTTGTTTTGTAAAACTTAAAAGCGGAAACTCAATAAAAAACAAAGCAAACAAATTTCTTGACAAAGTAAATAAATCATTGCCCGGAATAATGGAATTAAGCCTGCAGGGAATTTACAAACGCGGTATTTTCATACCTAAAACAAAAGGCGTTGCGAAAAAAAGATATGCTCTCATAGATGAAGAAAACAAAATGACAATACACGGGCTTGAAAAGGTAAGAAAGGATTGGAGCAACATAGCAAAAGACACGCAGGAAAATGTGCTGAAATTTATACTTCAATACAACGACAAAGATGCGGCAATCAAATATACAAAATCAGTTATACAAAAAATCAGGCAGAAAAAAGTTTCTCTGCATGATTTGGCAATACACGAACAGCTTGTAATGCCATTATCCCAATACAAACAAATTGGACCGCATGTGCGCGCTGCGCAAAAATTAAAAAAACAGGGAAAACCTATAGGAGCGGGCATGGTTGTTGTATATGTAATAACAAAAGGTTCAGGTTCAATATCTGACAGAGCAGAGCCCATAGAATATGCTACAATTGACATGATAGATGAAGATTATTATATAAATAACCAGATTATTCCTGCCGCCCTCCGCGTGCTTCAGGTCTTCAACATTTCAGAAAAGGATTTAATTCTTACTTAATTCCAATATTATTCTGTTTACATAAGGCAAACTTATGCTGTTGACTTCAGACAAATCTGAAAGCCTATTCATCTTTATCATTCTTTGTGAAACAGTATAAAGCATATTGTCTATGTAAAGCGACCTTCTTATTATAGAATAAAAGTCATAATTGACAGAATCCTTTTTATTTCTATGCGTTATATTTCCCTTCAACAAAATTCCGTTGTCCAAATCAATGTTAAAAACATAAGCCCCGTTAAATGCGTTCCATTTTCCATCCTTAGCAACTCTTACAGGTATTACAAGCAGTTTTTTCTTTTTATCAAACAAGAATGCCTTGTGGTCATACAACGCTTCTGAAGTTGTGCCTCTTTCTCCTATTACATATTTTGAAATTTCTTTAGGGCTTGAAAAATCTGACACGTCAAAAAGAGAAACTTTCATTCCCTTTATTACTCCTTTATCCGTTGCATCTTTTCCAATCCCGATTAAGTGATTTTCATCATAAGGGTGCAAATAGTCAGAAACGCCTTCTATTTTCAGATATCCAAGAACCTTAGGATTCTGCGGATCTGACAAATCTATAACAAACAACGGGTCAACCTGCCTGAATGTTACCATATAAGCCTTTTCTCCCAAGAAACGCACAGAATATATCCGTTCACCGGAAGCTAAATCCTCAAGTTTTCCAACAACGTTAAGATTATCATCAAGAACATACATATGATTTGATAGTTCGTCCGCCCATCTGCCTGTAGTAGTAGCCAGCCTGAAATAACCGTTGCGTTCATCCATAGAAAACTGATTAAGAACCCTGCCTGGAACTTCACCCTTCGCCTTATATTCAATATTGCCGTTATTTACTGATATTTTATGAATAACTGTCTTTTCCATTTTCTTGAGAATTTCTTTTTGCATTTCTTCAGCCTTATTTTGAATTGCCTTCATAACCTTTGCCCCATTAACAGGACCAAGAGACTTAAGATACTTATCAACTGTCTTGCTTATGCGCTGCAGTTTTTCATAGTCAGAAAGATTTGAGTTTTGCACTTCCTTTATTTTTGCCTGCGTCTCAAAAGAAACAAAAGGAATAATTGCTTCATCAATTATTTTGTTATATATTTGAATTTCGTTTACTCTTTTCTGATATACAACATATATGTTATTCACGGAGACATACATATTCTGGGCATATCCCATTAAGAATGTTTTGCTTTTTACCTCCTCATTATTATGAGTATTTAATGAAATTATATTAACAAACTCAAATGAATTGTCAGGATTGTTAAAATAGTATATTTCAGTAGCAAGAACCTTTCTTGCAATGCCGCCGTAATATATTACAGGCAATTGGATAATATTGCCAATTCTATATACAGGCTCGTTTGATATAACATAAACATAATCATTTATCATTCTTGAATCAAAATAATACCCGTCTACGCTAACATTTCTTTTTAGGACAGGATTGCTTCTGTCCGAAACATCATAAACATTTATGAATGTGCTTGAACTATACCTGTTTTGCTGTTGCCTCTTATTTCCTATAACAACAAGCACATCTTTATTTAGGAACATCTCAAAGGGAATTCCTGTCAGATTTATCTCAGATACTATTTTTGCTTTCTCGGCAGGATAAGCATCTAAAATAACCACGCTGTTTCCCGAAATAACATAAATATACTTTCCATCTGTTTTAACAATATCTGCCTCGTCAACCCCCTCAACCTGAATATTTGTTTTTGAAAATTCGCTTGCTCCTTCACTTGCGCTGCCGGATTTTGCTGTCTGACTCTCTTCCTGAAAGGTCTGCATAACTTCAGCGCCGCCAAGTTCCTTTCTCATACCAAAAGCAAAACCCTCTGAAACGCTGTTTTGGGACACAAATTTCTCAAGCTCCTGGTAAGAAGAAAACCTCCCAATATTGCTTTCGCTGCTATAAACCTCAAAGTTTGACATAAAAGCATAAAAAGCAGACAAAATAATCAGCAAGAGCGCAAACAAAACATATTCTCTCATATTTGTCAATATTTTTCACTGCTTAAGTATTTTACTATTAAAGTTATAAATTTTCCTTCCAATAGATAAAATTGTGAAAAAAATGCTTATGGAAAAATATGAAATGCTAAAAAGAAATATTAGCAAAATGGATTCAGCCATTATTGCATTTTCTGGCGGAGTAGACAGTTCATTCCTTGCAAAGGTCTGCAGAGATGTTCTCGGCAATAAAGCCATAGCAGTAACCGCAGTATCTGAAACATATCCTCCTGAAGATTTAAAGTCAGCGAAACGAATTGCAAAGAAAATAAAAATAAAACACATGTTTATCAAAACAAATGAAATGAAAAACAAAAAATTTATTGAAAATCCAAAAAACAGATGCTACTTTTGCAAAAAAGAATTGTTCTCTATGCTCAGAAAGATATCCAAAGAAATGAACATAACAAACATTCTTGACGGCACAAATTTTGATGATATAAAAGACTATAGACCCGGTTTAGAAGCCAAGAAAGAACTTGGAATTCAAAGCCCGCTGCTTGAAGCAAAACTCGGAAAAGAAGACATAAGAAAACTCTCAAAAAAACTTGGCTTGGAAACATGGAACAAACCAGCATCTCCATGCTTTGCATCAAGAATAGCATACGGGGAGAAAATAACAAAAGAAAAACTTAAGAAAATAGAAAAAGCAGAAAGATTGCTAAAAGACTACAAAAACGCAAGAGTAAGAATTCATGAAGACATAGCAAGAATAGAAATAGACGGAAATCCAAGTTTGAAAAAACTAAAACCAATTGCAGTGAAAATAAAAAATCTTGGATTCAGATATGTAACATTGGACCTTGAAGGATACAGAACAGGTAGTATGAATGAACAACGTAAACATTGATGCAGGCAGGCAAAACAGAGTAAACATACCTGAAGTTGTTTTTGCAAAATTCAAAACCAACAGTTCTTTATTGACCGCAGTAAGAAAACTTCTTGAAACCAATGGAAGAGTGCTTGTTACAAAATGCACAAAAGAACAGTTAGAACTGCTGAAGAAAAATTTCAAACAGGCAAAAACAGACACAGAATGCGGAGTCTGCATTATTGGCGAAGAAAATAAAAAAATTGGTTCTGTTGGCGTAGTTTCCGCTGGCTCTTCTGATTATTTTGTAGCAGAAGAATCCGCTCTTTGCTGCGAATTTTTCGGACTGAATGTCCACAGATTTTATGACTGCGGCATTGCAGGAATTCACAGAATAAAACCAGTATTAGAAAATAAAGACAAAATTGATGTTTTGATAGTTGTTGCAGGCATGGAAGGAGCGCTTCCATCAGTGCTAAGCGGTCTTGTAAAACAGCCAATAATAGCAGTTCCAACATCTGTAGGTTATGGCACAGGCCTGAATGGCATATCCGCTTTGCTTTCTATGCTAAACTCATGCTCCCCGGGAATTGCAGTAGTTAACATTGACAATGGTTTTGGGGCTGCTGCTTTTGCATACAAGATAATAAAAAAATTTAATAAATAACTTCATTCTATTATTATCGTTTTCCTTGTTTTAATTTTCTCTTTAAAAGACAAATCCACGCCAGACAATTTATAATATTCGTCGCACTTTCTGCAATAAGAAAGAGTTGTCTTTTCGCCTTCATACTCTACCTCTTCGGGACGCATGAGATGGCCGCGCCTGCAGAAAATTGTGTCAGATTCATATGCTCTATTCACAGTTTTAATTTTCGCCTTTTTAGCCACAATATTTATTTGTTTTAAAGAATAAATAAAATTATGCATTGCCTTCGAAGGCTGGTTGGGAGCTACCCAACCATGCGCGCGCGTCAAATATGTGAGCAAACCTTATTTTAAAAAAGGTAATATATAAAGTTATCACCGCTCATTTATCCAAGATTTCCAACTTTCTCTCCTCTTACATTTTTTCTGTATTCAGAACTTCTTGCAGCAAACTCTTCCCTGTTTTCATTGCTCAACAAAACAACTTCTCCGCCTTCAACAAATTTTTCAACATCTAACAACCTCTTATTCAATTTATTATCATCCGCCTCTTGCTTTAACATATCTATACTCCAATTCTCTGCAAGCATTTCAACATACTCCTTTCCGCAATTGTCAAAGGCATCTGCAAGAACAGCAATTAAAAACGTATTATCCGCCATGCATCCTATACGTGCTTCCCGAACAGCATACTTATTTCCGTTGACAGAAACAGTTAAGCCTCCGCCGTTATTAACTAATTTCATTGCATCAGCATCAGTTATGCTGTCTCCGACATAAAAAACATCACAAATACTATTTCCTGTTTCATTTAGAATATCCAGAATTGCGTCAGCCTTTCCAATGCCTCCCACAGGATTTATTTCATTAATTATAAAACCTGGCTCTGTGCCGTCCATCTCATCATAAAAAATTTCATCTAACCTCTTTATTGTTTTTAGACTATCTTCAGGAATATCTTCCATGCTTTTAGCATTATCAGGAAGAATTACGTCAGGAAGTTTGTTAATCTCTGCAACATAAGACTTTAACTTTTCAGCCTCCCTGCTGCTAATTTTATATTTATCAATATCCAACTTTGTGCAATATGCATGTTCTTTGGGAAATCCCACGACATCGCACACTGCATGAACATAAGGTTCATAACTCGTGCTTACTATAAACGACTCCATTTTACTGCCTATATATTTCAAGGTATCTTTTGAGCCTGGAAGCATATGAATATTTTTTAGAGAAAAATGCCTCAAGCTGTCCGAATTTGCTCCATAAGCAATAAGAAAAGGTGCTAACATTTTTAGCGTGCTTCCTGCCTTATAGTCTCTCCTCTTATCTATATCTGCAACAAAGTCATCATAAGCGCTTAGTTTTTTAAAAAACTTTTCGCCGTTAGGCATGAAATATTTCGCCAAATCAAAAGCATTGTCGTCTTTTGAAAAAGGGCCTTCCAAATCTGTAATAAACTTTCTTGACATATATCAAACCCTGCAACTGAACTAAAACCATCCCTTCTTCTCTTTCTTTTTTACCATGGGCAAGCCTGTGCGTTCATTCTCTACAACAGTCATGCCTCTTGGCAGATTAACAGAGTCCTCAGGGTCTCTTGAAAAAAACAACAAACTGCCCCTTGCATGAAGCCAATACTCCACGCCTTTTTTGTTTTTATATTTGTATCCCACGCAATCACCTTTTAAATTTTTTAATAAACGAACTTGGACCGAAAACAAACATGTTTCTTATTTTCTCAATAAATGTTTCCTTATACTCCTCATTAACTATGAAAGCCGCAAGTTTTTTGAATGCAACAGAACTTTTGCTTGAAGGGAATCTTTGGACTGTTATTGCATTTGCAGCAAGACTTCTCTGTATATTTTTGTCAAAAGGGATTACAGAAACCACGTCCAAACCTGTTAACTCTTCTGCATCCCTCTTTGCAAGTTCATAACTTTCTCCCGTTACCATATTAAGAACAAGACCTATATGTTTTGCTCCAAACTCCTTTGATATTTCCTTGCATTTCAGAACATCTATAATTGAAGGAATGTAAAGCGTTGAAACATACAATATTTCATTGCTTGCCTGTATTGTTATAGATGCTTCCCTTCCAAGCCCGGGAGAAGAATCAAGCAACACTATTCCATCATCGCTGAGTTTATTTATAACTTCCTTTAATTTTATAAAATCAATTCCTTTCATGTCTTCAATTTTAAGAGAAGCAGGAATAACTTTCATTCCGCTATGATGTTCATATATTATCTCATCTATATCAGCTTCGCCTCTCAATACCTGATTTATTGTAACAGGACAATAATACATGCCAAGATAAGCTCCCATGTGAGATGTCGTAATATTGCAATCTATAATAGTTACTTTTTTGCCAATCGCGGCAAGAGCAGCTCCAAGATTTATGGTAACAGTTGTTTTGCCAACGCCGCCTTTTCCACTTACAATTCCTATTACTCTCCTCATGCAATATTACCTCTATTCCATTAATTTAAATTTCGCGTTTATTAAACTACTCCTCTATATTATAATCCTTCATTTTCTTTGATAAATTCAAAAGCCTTTCTTCATTTATTCTCTTCAATTCCTCATAAGTCTCTTTTGTTATAATACCTTCTTCATACTCTTTATTCAAAAGCCTTAGCATCTTTCTTGTTCTCTCCATGTCTCCTTTTATTTTAGGTGCTGTCAGTTTTCCAACCACCATTTTCTTTAAATCATGAATTCTCTCCAAAGCCGCATTTCTATAAGCAACATCAGTTTCTCTTCTCCTTATTCTTACAACCAAATATGCGACACATACAATTGAAACAACCGCTGCCAATATTATCAAAATTAATGTTAAAGGCAATTTTGGCTGTTTGGCTCTTTGCTCATATTTTTCCTCCAAATCCTTCTGCAACGCATCTATTGCCTTTTTTATGGATTTGGCAAACCTTGAAGCATCATCATACCTTTTATTTTCAAGATATTTCTCAGCAGTAGTTATCTGGGCTCTTATATCAGAAATTCTGCTCTTTATTGCAGTCATGTCTACTCCTTCCTGTTCTAATTTGTCCGCCAGAGTTTCAATATATTTTACTCTGTCTTTCAATGTTTCAATCTGATACTTTATGAGTTCATACCTTGAAGTATAAACCCTTACTATAATCTCCTTTTCATCAGAAGACTCCGAAGACAATGCCATAAGCCTTGCTTTATAATTTCCAGATTTCACATTTTTCGGAACCAAAAATTTCACAAGAAATTGCTTGCTCCCATTCAGTGTTTTCAGGACCGGCGTCTGAATATCATACCATTCCTGAGGTATATCAAGAAACTTTATATAAACATTATGCAAAACTCCGGAACCCGTATTGTTCACTAAAATTGTTATGAATTTTGCCCAACCTTTTTCCAATTCTATTTCTTCAGGATATTTTGCTATTTCTATGCCATGCGCAGCCGAAACATTTGAAACATTTGCAGGCGGTGATACCGCGCCTCCTCCTCCTCCGCCACCGCCTCCGGCGGCTCCTCCTGCGGCAGGCGGAGGTTGCTGGGCAGACTCCTTTTCAGTTGTGAAAATTGAATATGCACCCGCTCTCTCAGTCCCAGAATAATGCGCAATAAACAAAACCTTTACCTCACCTACATAACTTACGCTTGGAGTTATAGAATAAACCTTCTCAGAATTTGCATTAACTAGAATAGTATCAGAACCTGCAGCCAACTGTTCATTTGTGTCTGTTCTTGTAATATTCCATTCCATTGTAACATCCTGATTCGCATTTCCCTTATTTTCAACTATAACAGAAATCCCAAGAGTAGGCACTGTATTATCAGTTACAGTTATATTTCTTACATCAAAAGGTCCTCCAACAACCCTTGTATATTCTGTTTTTATTAATTCATATGAGCCTTCAGTTGCATAAACAATCCATTTCCAAGTGCCCTGATTTGAAGAACTTGAAGTCGTATAATTCTTATAATAAACTCCATTGCTTTGTTTTGTCATGTTCACATTATCTACAATAAGGTTTCCTGCAGAATCATAAAGGCTTGCCTTTATGGAATCAACATCAATATTCATTGTATTATTCGCAGTAACCGCAGTTATCTCCAAATTATTGCCTGTTGCAACCTCGGACGGTGCAACAAGATACAGAAAGAATAAAGGAGTTATACCGCCGCCAGTTGAGCCACTGCTCGCTGTAACAGAAAAATAGCCTGATGTGACATTAAAGTTTTCTATGCCTGTTATTGTATCATTATATGTTACACTTGCAGTCCAATTATATAACCCTGATATTAAAGAATCTTTTTGCGGAACAGGTTCAACTCTTCCATTTGAACCTGTATTGTATAACTGATTAAACACATTCCAGCCACTTGAGTCATCAAACCGCAAATTAACCGAAGCGTTTGAAAGAGAAGCGTTGTTTAAGTCATGGATACGTATCTTAAATGTAACAATGTTATTCTCGGTAACTGTCAATATATCATTTATTATTTTTGCATAAATTTTAAGAACACTTGTTTTGTTTCCTGTTTTCCCTGCGTTATCTGTTGCATAAACTGTTACATTATATTGACCTCTTTGCGCAGTATCATTCAAATCAAAATGCCAAACATCTGAAATATTTGTCATGTTATATTTGATAACAGTTGAATTTGGATATGTAATGTTTACCCAAACAGTGTTTATTCCAAGACCGCTCATATCTTCTGCTGTCGCATTTATATGCACAATCGTCCCCTGCTCTGACTGGCTTACATTCAAACTCACATTTATATGAGGAGGTCCTGCCACAAGTTTAAACCAATTAAGCCATGAAGTGGAATTAAAATTATAAAAAACAGCGGAAGAATTCATGGTTATTGTATAGTTTCCTGTTTCCTTGCCATAAGAATCCCATGAATAATTATACAGTCCAGAACCTTCTTCAACAGCCTGATATGCTGTTCCGTTTAAAGAAAAGTTTGCAGACGCTCCTGTTACAGGATTTGAACACTCATCTGTAAGGTTTGCGCGGATTAATATACTATCCCCTAAATCATATTCTATTCTTGGAGGTTGCAAAAGCCATTCCTTTAACTGCCCAACAACAGTAAAAACGAAATTGCTGGACCCATTTGCCTTATAACATGCGCCTGAATAATTCGCCTTCCATAAATGGGTTCCTGCCGAAACAGAACAGTTTGGGTTGTAATTATAAATCACCGTGCCGTCAGACGCTGTATTATTTGCTCCTATGTTATTCCATGCGCCAGAATAGTATGACCAAAAACTAACCTGCTCAGAAGAAACATAAGCACCATTATCTATATCCCTCATTTTCACTCCAAAAGGTATTTTTCCGGATTCTCTGTTCACGCTTGCGTTTCCTGAATAATAATTTATTTCAATATCATCTTTCCCGATGGTCTGCGAATAATTGCTTGTATTTACAGGAGCATGATATGAATCATTGTATTCAAACTTGTAGTATCTTGTTCCTATATCAGAGCAGGAGAAAGGAGAAAGCGTCCAGTTCAACATGCCGCCATGAGTTGTCCTGGTTTCATGCCTGTTCCATACTCCGTTTTCATTTGTATACAACGTGACAGAAACCAAATCATTTTCAGTATCATTCACAATTACGCTGTAATTAAAAGTTTCTCCCCAGCCGTCTCCTGAAACAGAAGCATTGTTTAAAGTGGGAGGATATTGCTTTTCTGCCGTTGCCTTGAAAACATTAAAAGCCGGCGTTGTATAACCGGCTGTTGGATAAAACTTTATTACATCAACAGCAGTTCCATAGATTCCGTAGGAATCGCTTGACCCATAAATAGGATAATGGTTTGACCCGTCTGACGTAAATCTTGCCGATATTCTGGATGCCGACACCTGAATTGTTTCTGAACCGGTTCCTGTTTTTTTAGAATACTGCGAACCGTCAATATACAGATAAGCAAAATCATAATTTGTCTCAGCACTCCATTTCCAGTTTACTTCAATCATCTGCGCCCAAGTCCTGTTCCACTCATATCCAATACCAGGAGACGAGGACTGATTTGACCATACATTCATATTATCTTGCGAATAGTCGCTCCTCCAATAACATGTATTATTTCCATAACTGTTGCATGATTCAGAAATAACCTTGCCTGCGCTCTTTGCACCGTTTTCAATAATATCAAAATAAATATAAAAAGTGCGGTTTGTATTTGCAGGAGTAGTTCCGTTTACAATCCAACTCACATTTCCTGCATCAATGCTTGTGTTTAAAAAATCTGAAGGAATATCATTATTGTTTTCAACAACTCTTATTGAATTTTTGTCAAAAGTTCCCGATATCCCAAGACTTTCAATTTCAGATGTAAAATTAACAGAAACATTCACGCTTGCATTTTCAGCGCCGGAAGGAAAAGATATATTTACCGGAATTCTGAAATGCCATGATTCATTCCACCAGCCAGCCTCCGCTATTTGACTTGCAGCGAAAAAAAATATAATTATGGCTGAAAACAGCAGAATTTTTCTCATATCCTATCAATAAAAATATGCAAATCTTAATATATAATAATTTAGAATTGCATTTTCCTGCTGTTTTATGCTTCCTTATCCCAACAAAGTTCTCTTTACTCAATTTTTGATAATATTTTCTTTATTGAATCAACAATTATATTAATATTTTCCTCTGTCTCTCTTCTAAATGTTTCAAATTCTTCTCTTAACTCAGATTCTGAATTTGGCCTCTGTATTATATTTTCTATATTATTCCTTCTTATTTGCCTTATATCGTTAAGTCTTGCTCTCAAACTATTATAATTTTCTTTATTTTCTGCCAAAGACTTTAATTTTTCTAACTCCAACAACTTCATTAAATTCTTTTCCTTGGCTTCATTAAAAGTGCGCTCTGAGATAAGCCCCATATTATATTTGTCTTCCAAATCGCTTAAAAACATTTTTATATCATTAATTTCATCATTAATAGACTTGTCTGAATCATTTTTAATATTGCTTTCTTTAGTTATTCTATCTTCCTCAATTTTAGGCATATACTCGTTATCATGTCTCTGTTCAGGCTGACTGTTGTTATTCAATAATTTTGTTTCAAGCATTTGTTTTATGCGCTTCTCATCTTCCCTGGTTATTACACCAACTTCATTTTCCCCTCCCTCTTTGCTTTCACCCCTATAGCTTTTCAAAACCTCATCAAGTATTGAAAGTTTCATATGCATAGACTTTATATCAGATTCAAGCTGTTCTATCCACTCAATCATATTTTCAGGAGTTTTTTTGCTCTTGGCTCTTTCTATTTCTTTATCAAGCATTTTAACCAGAAGATTATTTTTTCTGCATATCTCATCAAAACTCTCCTTGCTTATAATTCCCCTTCTATACTGGTTTTCTATATTTTTCAGCAGAGTCTCAATCTCCTTTTTCTTCTTAATTTTTTCTTCAAGCATATCATCTGAACTCGGGGGCTTGAGAGCATTATCCAAAGCATTTTGAAGTTCTTCCTTATCAACAAAATTAGCCATTTTTATTTTCTCTTCATCAACAGTTTTTACAAGTTCTTTTGTAAGTTCATCAAGTTTCTGAACAGACGCTTTTAGGCGGATAAATTCCTCAATTCTGTCCTCCAAATCAAGATAAAACTTCTCTGTTTTTTCGGCATCTCTCTCAACATCTGCCTTAAGTTTTTCTATTTTTGAAATCTTTCTGTCTATTTCCCTGGAAATAGATATGAGATTTTTTATACTTTTTATATTGTCAAGAACTCTTTGCACAGACTTCAATTGACGGGCAACATCCTTTACCATACTCTCAAGTTTCTCTGTCTTTGCATTAGTTTCCAGCATCTCTTTCTCCTGCTTCTTGAATTCAGCAGTTATTTTTTCAGGTTTTATATCAGAAACAGCATCATTCAATTTTTCAATTTTCATTTGCATTTCTTTTATTGCGCCGTCTCTCTGAAAAATTAAAGACCTCATTTCGCCAATGCTTTCAGAAATCTCCTTTATTCTTTCATCAGTCTGAAATTTAATATCCCGCAAAGCCTCAACTTCTGCGCTAAGTTTTTCCACATTCATTACAACTTTTTCAATATCAATTACATGCTCAACTTTAACTTTTCCTGTTTCTCTAACCTCTTCCTCGGGTATCACTCCTTCTTCCTTAAGTATTTCGCCAACTGTTTTGCGTTCTTCTGCCTTGCTCTCCGAAGTTTTGCCTTCATCCGGAACTGCGCTGCTCTTTAACTGCTCAAGCGCCTCTTCATTCTTTTTAAGAGTCTCTTTAAAGGTCTTTTCAGAAATCAATCCATCTTTATACTGTTTCTTAAGAATTGATATAAAATTCTTTATGTCTTCCTCTTTCTTTTTTTTAGAAGGTTTTTTACCTGCATTCTCCTTCTTTGTCCGTTTCTTCTTGCCTGAAAACATAATAAAAATATCTGTTTACGTGTTTATAAAATATTACTTTATCGCCTGCATCTTACTTTTTTGTCATTTTCTTCATTCTTGCTTCTATTGACTCTATATAAGTCTGCGCCATTCTCATCTGGCCCTGCTTTACTTTCTCTTTCGCAATCTTAAGTTCAATCTCCAAATCATATGTATCTATCTTCTTTGACTTCAATTCCTTTATCACCTTCTCCATTTCTTCAATCTTCTTATTGAACAACTTATACTGCTGCAACTCCTCTTCAGGAATTCTTGAAGTATCATGCAGCAGAGGTCTGAATGAAATGAACCATGGTTTTCCATCATTATATTCAGGATTCTGGAAAAGCACTGTGCCTACCTGAAGTTTTGGAACAGTAGCAGCATATTCAGAACCATACTTGGTTCTTACCCTCTTTATATCTCCTTCATACTTGGTTCTAAGTTGACCTTCTGATGCAATAACCGCACGAACAGCGCCTCTGAAATCCAACAATACCTGAGATATCATTATCAATCCTATGCCCCACTTTCTGAACTCTCTTGCGCCGCGCTCAAGCGCAACATATCCTCCCTTGCCTCCATACTTTGGCAAAAGTCTGTGAACCTCATCATAAACTATCAAAAGCTTTAATTCATGAGCCTCTTTCCACTGCACAGAGAAAATATTGTCAATTGTCTTCCTTACAAATGAATCAAGGTCTGAAGCAAACATCTTGTTAAGATTGAATACAGTTATTTCTCCCTTGTTCAAATACTTGGTAATATCCACAGATATGTTTGGGTCTGTTACATCTATAATTGTTCCTTTAAATGCCCTTGCCTCCTCGCGCTTCATTCCGAATTTTGGATAAAGCGAGAGCATTCTTTCATCTCTGCATGGCTTTATAAACCCTGTCCACTGCGCAGTCGGGTCAAACACTATTACAGGAATGCCCTTCTTTAAACACTCTTCCGCAATTACCATTGCTGATACAGATTTTCCTGAACCTGTGCCTCCTGCAAGCAATAAGTGCGTTGTTAACTTATTCTGGTCAAGATATGCATCAATATCTGTTTCTGCTATCTTTCCTACTTTTATTCCTTTTCTTGGCAACTTCTTGAAATTGACAGGGAATATATACTTTGACTTCTTCTTTCTTCCTGTTGTCACGCTTTCAATCATTCTTCTTATAAGCAAAGTTACAATAACGCCTGCTATGAATATATAAAGCTGCCAGCTTGTAAGAACTGATATAAAGAAAAGAACAATAACAGGCATCTCCACAACATCAAAACTGCTTACAGCCGTTGCGGTTTTATTATCATAATAGGCAACAACCTCAATCGCATACTTTCCTGGTTTTACTGATTTCGGAATGTGAATAGTTCTAACAAATGACAGAGAATTTTCTATTGCCAATGTTTCAGAATCCTTTACAGCAATTTTGCTTGTATAAACATCTCTAATAGTGTAAATCAAAGTTACATCAATTTTCTTTGTCATGCCCATATTATACAAAGTAACCTGAGACCTTAGAAAATCTCCAGGATTAACTTCTTTTGTAAGAGTTTCTATTTTCACATCCATAAGAGGTTCTGCCTTTTCTACAACCTTCATTGTTGTTGAAATCCTCTGGGTTTTGTTTCCTGATTTTATAAATATATCGCCTGTATAAATTCCCGGCAAAATTGTTTCCGGCGCGCTGAATTTTATTTTAACATTATTCAATGATTTTGGCTCCATTAATATTGAAGTGTTTTCAAACTGAACAAATTCCCATATTCTTCCTCCAACCGCAAGTTCTGCTGTTACAGGTCTGTCAAGATTGTTCTTAATGTCAATAGATGTTATTATTGTTTCACCTGGATGCAAGGTTACATCAAGATTGTTGGATGACACTTCCATATCCGGCTGTTTTAATTTGGTAAGATTTATCTGAGGCTGTTGCTGCACAGGCGCTGCTCCGCCGCCTCCTGAACCAGAACCAGTTCCACTGCCTGTCCCTGTTCCGCCTCCTCCTGTAGTTCCACCTGCTGTGCTGGTTGAACACCCATCTGTCGGACAATTGGCGCTTGTCTCCCCGTTTGCGGAATCGCAATAATTATCACCGCAAATAAAACTGTTCTTTGAAAGAGCAAATGCGGAAAAACTTGTTGTATTAACTGTTATTGTATTATCGCCATTCAGAGTTCCGCCAACTAAACTCCATGTAGTTGGGCATGAATCCGATGAATAAGACCAATTACCGCACTTAAACACGCGCAATGCGCTTTCTGTAAATCCTGTCTTTCCTGAATAGTTTAATGTTACATTTGCAACACTAAAGGAAAGATTATTTGAAACAGCCAATACTCTTAAGATGTTGGAACCTACCTTTGTTACAGAAACATCTTTCAATTTTATTGGATTGCTTACTGATTCTGTGAGTGGAACTGATATAAGTTTCACTGAATTTCCATACTGGCTGATTTTAATGTCATAAGTCCTGTTATGAACATGCGCAGTATAATTGCCTGTTGTTGTATTGCTTGAAACAGCATGAACCAGATAAAGAGGTTTGACCTTTCCCGGACGATAAAAATCAAACTCAATTTTGTCTGTTGCAGTTTCTGACACGCCTGTAAACGTTACATTGTTTCTATAAACTTCAAACCAACTGTCTGAACTATTCCAGTTGCCTTCTTTATCCCTTGCATATATGCGGATATCATAGTCACCAACTTGAGAAGTGTTGGTAAAGTTGTAAACCCATGAAGCAGCAGACAAATTCCATGAAGTGTTTGAAAGCGTATAGTTCTCAGTAATATTGTTTGGATATGTAACCTGCACTATTGCCTCTACTACAGCAACATTATCAGTAAGAGTTGCATTTATAGTAACATTGTTTCCCGGAGTTACTGAAGGCGCAACAATGCTTTGGATTTTGGCTTTTGAAACATCAGGATATACAATTATGTTTCTCTTGAAATCATTTGTAATTGCTCCGTATATGCCTTTAGATGAATCAGTATAATTTCCATAAAGATAGAGAGTGTAATTATTTGCATCAGGCAACTGCGGAGCCGTGCAGTTTATCTGCCAAAAATAATTATTAGATGAGTCAGTCTTTGTTACGCTGCTGAATACAGGACACTCCGTAGAATTGAATTTCACTGTCCATGTTATGTTGTCTGAAATTATACTTTCTCCGTATGTTGCATTGGCATTTACTGAAAAATTATCTCCAGATGTGACATTAATCTCGCTTGTTGGAAACAATATCCTTACATTAAACTTCATAACCTTCAAAATTGCGGAAGCATAGAGTTGAGCAGGAGTTGCAGAACTGTTTTCAACAGATATGTTTATTGAATAAATTCTTGAAATCTCTGAAGCATTGTCAGACAAGTTCATTGGGCTGTAATAGTTCAGAGTAAGCGTTCCTGAAGACTGCCCTGCCACTGTTATGTTTGGCTGGGTTAGATTCATATATGAAGTTCCGTTTCCTGTTATTGAGGTATTGAAAAGCAATGGATGGTTTCCATAGTTGGTTATTGTCAAAGTTCCTATAGTGCCTGAAGCCCCGGTTCCAACTGTTTTAATGCCGCTCCATGACTGCGACATGCTCCATGTGCTGTTGCTTGGAACATTAACTCCTATCTCAACCAAATCTGATATCATATTTCCTGATGCATTCATTGAAGCATTTATTATTCCAACATAAACCCCTGGCGGAGTACCAAGTGCGGCACTCACTGTTACAGTAACATTTGAATTTGCGCCTGCATTTATATTCGCTATAGAAGACTGCGAAAATGAATAAGAGAAGTATGTATCGTTTGTGCATATTGAACCTGACTGGCATGTTATTGACACCGAAGAAAGCGCATCATTTCCTGTTGCATTTATTGTAAAGTTGGTTGAATTAGTTTCACCATGTTTTACTGTTATGTTTATTATATCCTGCGAAATGTCTATTTGCGGGTTTGAAAGAACTGTTATGTTTATTATTGTTTTATTGGTCCATATTGTATTGTTAGGATTGTTCCATGTCGCCGAAGCATTTATCAGATACTGCCCAAGAGCAGCCGCAGGAACTGATATTACAGAAACATTTGACGCGCTTGAACTCCTTGATATGTTATTGTAATTTATTAATGAAGGAGAGGCGCTCCAGTTTGCAAACAAATCAAATGTAAGATTTGCAAAATAGGCTGTACCCTGACCAAGATTATTTAAACTAACGTTTAATGGAACTGTTGCTCCATTATCCTGAGTAACACCCGGAACTTCTACTTTTGTAATATTTGGAACAACGCTTACTGCTGTTGAACCAACTGCGGTAAAATAATATGCTTGACTATGATTCTCGTTGGAAGGAGATGCCGAATCATTGGCATATATGACTACCGTGTAAGTCCCGGCTTCTGCAGGTATATAAGTTGTGTTATAGGTCTTTCCTCCTCCCGGATTATTCATTGGCAATATAGCATGTGTTGAATCAGGCAGAGTTATATTAGCCCATACATCACTAACACCAATATTATCAACAACATCCGCCTGTATCAACATGCTCTGATAATTCTGGTCAAGTGTTGCGGGAGAAACTGTTATGTTATCTATGCTTGGCGGCACTTCCTGAACATTGAAATAAACATAACTATGAATTTCCTGAGGCGAGGCAGACGAGTTTCTTATTCTTATATCAAGAATATAATTTCCTCCAAGCACGCCATGCGAATCATAAGTAAATGTTACGTTGGTTGCATTTTGCTTTTCAACAAAAACAGCATATCCCGTAGGTGGCGGGAATGCTATAAGGCTTGCGCCATTTTCTGCCTGAGTAATTGTGAAATTTATTCCAACATTTCCTGTATTATTCAAAGTAACCACAAAACTTCCTGTTGTATCTGTAGGCACAAGCACATAACCTGAAGACGGTATCCTTCTTGGCGTAGCATTCCATGACCAGTCCTCTGGAACAGTAAGAGTTACCGTAATATTGTCCCAGCAGTTTGAAGCAGGCGAGCATGAAGAACCTGTTGCATTTGTCATTAAAAGAGCCTCGTAAACTCCAGGTTCCTGACCTAAAGGCACAGATGCACTAACATTTATTGTTTTGTTTAAACCTTTCAGAATAAAGTTTATAGGGAAAGGAGGAATATAAGAAATCCATGAACTCATATTACCGGAAGACGCTACATCCACGACTTCAAGACGCTTATTTCCTTCTGACATTATTGTGAAAGAACCTATTGTGCTTGAGTTTCCATGCCCCAGCGAAGAATTAATGCTTGTTTCTAAAATATTCAAAACAGGGTTTGGACTTACTGTAACATATGTTGAATTGTCTGCATAACTTATGCTGTAATCAGGATTTTGCCATGTATAGTTACCCTTAACATGTGGAACTGCTATGTCTGCATCTGCTGTTACATTAATTGCAAAATATAACAGGCAGGTCTGACCTGAGGACATATTTGCGCATTGCGCATATGTTGCATTTGCTTCAAACCCTGACGGAAGAGACAATGTGTAATTCACAAACCTCATTGTTCCTGAACCTGTGTTTGTAAGAGTAGCATTCAATACAAACGAATATTTGTTTGTCTGCGTTATTCCTGAAGCCGTCACAGATGAGGGATTCTGTTCATTTAAACCAGAGGTAGTTCCGATAGCCGTGAAATTTCCGGCATATGTTGAATTTATGTTTCCGGAAGTATCATTCGCAAAAACCGATACATTATATAATCCTGAATCTGCAGGAGTAAAGTTAACGCGGTATGTATTCAAAGAAATGTTATGCATGAACAATTTATATGTGCTGGAATTCGGAAAAGTTAGGTTTGCCCATACCCTGTCAACAGCAAAATTATCAAAAGCATCGGCAGTAATATTTATGTAATTGTAATTGGTTTCAATGGATGTTGCGCTCAAGTTTGTGTTGTTAACAACCGGCAATATATTGTCATTTACAGAAAGCGTAAGAGAGAAATTAATCTGCACGGGAGAAGCAGAATCATTGCTTATGGTAATATTGGCATAATATTTGCCTATGTTCTGATTAATTGGTATGCTGTAATTTATTTGAAGATTATGCGAAGATTGATTTTCTATGGAAACAAAAGAATCTGATAATGTTATTAGAGATGAAGCATTTCCTGTTTTATCAATCACATAATCTATTCTCAGGTTTCCCTGATTTAATATAGTCACGTTTGTCAGGTTTCCTGAAGTGTTTTGATAAACTACAACAGATTGGAAATGGGGAGTAATATTCCAGCTCCTGTCTTCAGGAACAGTAACGGAAACATTTATTCGTTTATAACAGTTTTCTTCTGGATAACAACTTGAATTTGTGGCATTTGCAATAAACTCGGAAGCAAAATACCCAATTTCTGTTGCAGGAACTGTGACACTTACATTAATCAGTTTTGTCTGATTTGCGTTAAGAGAAGGCAAATAATTTATATATGAACCTGAGATAAACTCAACCCAATCTGCAGAAAGGTTTCCTGATGTTTTGTTAAAAAATATTTTGTATATGCCTTTGTTTCCTAAAGATTGTATTGAAAATATTCCCAATGTGCTTTCATTGCCGTGACCCACGGTTCCTGAAAAATTATTTGTAGTTATATTCAATATTGGATTGTCCGTGATGTTGATAATTGTCTGATTTTTTGGAACATTTCCATTATAAGCAGTTGAGCCGTCAAGATTTGTCCATTTCCCCGTGCTGTTTATACTGTAATTTCCCTGAACGGTTCCTGCTGGAATAGATATGTTTGAATGCAAAGTGCAATTGCCAAACCTTGGTATTGTTCCGCACTCCTTTGTTTTATCGCCGTTCCATCCAGAAGGCAACACCAAAGTTATGCTAGCAGAAGTCATGCTTGTATTTCCTGTATTTATAAGAGACACATTAAGTTCTATTGTTTTGTTGCCTGTTGAATTTACATCTGTTATTAACATATATTGAACCTGCCCTACATATCCTGTTGTATTTCTCGGAACAGAGAAATTTCCCGCAAAGGTATAGTTAGTATTGCCTGCGGTGTCATTCGCAAATATTGTTACATTGTATATGCCTCCCTTTTCGGGCGTATAATTAAGTTCGTAAAAACCGTTTGTTGCATTTCCCTCAACAAAACTCATTGTAAGATTTGCATAAGTTGCATTATCGCTCTCATTCCATGGAGGTATGTCTATGGCTGCCCAAACAGTATCTATAGATACATCATCTGTTACATTTGCCCTTATTGTCTGGTTTTGACCAACCTCCATCCAACTGTAAAGGAGGGTTGCATTTGTTATGTACGGCTTTGTCAAATCATGAACGGAAATGGTTTGCGAAGCCTGAGATATTGAAGCATCATAATAAAGCGTAGCATTATCTGTTATATTGCATTTCAAGGAATAATCAGCCAATCCTGGTTTCCAGTAAACAACAGCATAACCGCCTTCAGTGAAGTTGCTTCCGATATAACTGTCATTTTCATAGAATGACACAGAATAATTATTTACATACTCAGAAGTGTTTGCATCTCTGACAGAACAATTAAGTGCAAGAGTATCCCCATAACGCTGTATTCCTGTTGGAGCAACATATGAAACATTTGACCAGCCATAAATATTTATTGTCACTGTGCTGTCGCTTGAATCATAGTAATTTGAAGACACATTTGCCTTTAATGTCTCTTCTCCTATCTTGTAATGCGCAGGTATTGTCCAATTCGTATTCAATCCTGTGGCTATTTGCTCTTGGCTTGAATTATACCAGTTTAATGTTTCATAAACATACGCACCATTTTCATCTATTTCCTGAGCATTCATATCCACAAGTTCTGTTCTATGGAATTTCTGATTTTGACTCGGATTAATTATGTTTACTACCTCCACCTTTCCTTTTACAACAACCCAGGTAGTGTTTGTCTGGGAATCTGAAAAACCGCCCTTGCTTGCATTTATCCAAAATGTATAATTGTTAGGCGTGATTGTATCATCCGGATTATAAGTTATGCTGCACCAACCGCTGGAGTTTGTTATGCAGGAATCAAATTCATCCGTAGCATTATAAAACCTTACTGTTGAACTGGAAGAATCTCCAAGAGCCGCCTCGCTGACATGAACAGATATCATAGTCTGCCCCGGAGAATACATGAATCTGTATACAGTATCATATTCTCTTATTATCTGGTCTATAGTCAAATTTCTTGTTATCTCTACTGTTTCGCTTTTTCCGCCAATGCTTGTATTATAAAATATTGTTGAATTATCAGATATTTCGCAACTTATATTATAAATTCCTGCATTCTCAGAAGTTGTGTCCCAGAACCAATAAGCATATCCTTCAGAGTTTGTTAGATTTGTCAAAATTAAACTGTTGTTCTTATAAAAATTTACAGGATAATCCAAAATTGGCGCAGATGTATTTGCATCTTCTATCAAACATGAAACATTTATAACACTTCCTGCGGGATAACTGCCTGCCCCATATATACGCGTATTATTTGACCAGCCATAAATCAGAATATTAGTTGAATTGCGCCCATATTTGTAATATTCTTTCGTAGCATTTGCCTCAATTACTGTAAAACCAAGCTCCTGAGAAAACGGGATATCCCATGTTGTATCTTCTCCTGTTGATATTTGACTTCCGTTTGCATACCAATATACGTTTGAAGTTTGAATATTTGAACATTCATCTTTTATTGTTGAAGTAAGCGGCACTCCGTCTCCTTTATTATAAATCAAACCATTTGACGGCGTATCTATCTGCACAGAAAGATTCCCTGTAACATTAAGATTAATCGCATAACTTTCAAATCCCTGTTTTGCATCATACCACAACTGCGTATTGTTTAAAATAGAAACATTTATTATATATAAACCAGGCGTATTTGAACAGCTTGTTGAAAAACTGTATGTGCAATGGCCTGTGCTGTTTGTGGTTGAATTTTCTATATTTGTTCCATTATTATACCAAATGCAATTATATGACGGGATAATTGAATTGTTTATAAAATCATAAACAAAACCTGTATAATTTGCAGAGTTTCCGCGATAAACAATATTCTGGTCTGTTTGATTAACTGCCGCAAAACTCCATATCTGCAAGGTTTTGTTTTGGGAACTTGGCTCATAATACTGTTTCGTTGCTGTATAATTTAGCAGATTATACCCAAGAGTTTGATTTATTGGTATTTGATATGCGCCAGACTCGCCACTCAATATTTCAAGACCATTCAAATACCATATTGCAGCGTCCGGAACCTGCGTTGCTCCGTTTTCGTCAACAGTTGTAGATTGCAAATTCAAAGTATCATTCTTATAATATTTTGAATTGTTAGATACTGACGTTATAGCGGAAAACAGCAAACCTTTTACTGTAAGATTTGCAGTTCCATTAATCTTATGCGAATATGCATCTGCAAAAAAGGTTATGTTTGCGTAAACAGTATATGTTCCAGGAGTTTCGGAATCAAAAACATTATCTGTTTTCTGAGTTGTCCCATCAGAGTTTGTGCTATTAAGACCTATGAAAGTTGTCCCTCTCCAGAACCTAACCTGAGCAGATGAAACAGGGCCGTTCTCATCTGTGACATTTGCGGTATATGTTGTTATATGCGGAGAGAAAGAATCATTTCTGTAAATCTCCTCTGGAGAAATGTTTAGGTAAAGGGTAAGTGTTCTCCAAATTTCTATTTGCACGCTATCCTCCGCAACATTGTCAAAGTATTCTTTTGTAGCGTTTACCTTTATGGTTGCAATGCCTGTTGGCTGCGAGGCAGGAACTGTCCAGCGCGAGTTCTGAGAATTGTTAACAAAAACATCATCAACATACCAATTAACATCAGCGCCCTCAACTACATGACCGCTGTCATCTGTGACACTTGCATTAAGCCAGTATGCATATGTTCTGTTGAAAACTGAACCTGGTTGCGGAGTGTCTATTGTTATATTAAGCCTGCCTCTTACTGTGAGATAATAAGTCTGTGAAAGCGTGCCTGTATAGTTTTGCGTGTCTTTCACATAAGCAGTTATATTGTAAACTCCCTTCTCAAGATTGCTTATATTTGTGATGTTCTCCGCTGAACCCATGCCCGAAGATATTTGTTTATTTGTTCCTGAAAAATTAGCATCAATATATACAAGTGTGTTTGTATTGACTGTTGCTGTTAAATTTGTTATGTTTGGCGTGTATATTGTAACATCTGATTCAGTATCGTTTATGAATAATCTTACTAAAACGTCTTTCTGCAGCACTCTAATATAATATGTTGTGGCATTTGAAGTATAATTTTCATTCCCGCTTGTATTTGCAGTAATTTTATGCAACCCTTCCGGAAGAACAATCATTGTATTGTTTTCGGAATTTGCAATTTCATCATTTCTGTAAATATTAAGAACTCCGGAATTTTCATATACATTCACAGCAGTTGTGTTTGTGTAGGATTCATAAACCACGGTTATGTTTTTATTATTATATTCCCCTGTTTCGTTTCTAAAGTAAATATTTATTGGATTTGAACTGATAGAAATTACATAACCTAAAGTATCAGTGCTGTTTTGATTTGAATACTTATTAATTCCAAACCAGGTATAATTGTAAGCGCCTGTCCCTCCAATCTGGGCTTGCGTGAAGTTGATATACCAAGTATCCGAAATATTCTGGACAGCAGGAGTTGTTGCAATTGTATAATTTGTTAGCGTTCCGTCAGGTCTTCCTAACTGAAAAGTTGCGTTTGCAAAATTGTTTGTCGGGTCTGTCCAATTTATCTGAAATCCATAAGTTTTGCCTGCATCATATATTTGCGGGCTTGAGAATTTTGTGGCATTTGCAGACCATTTTGGATTGCCTCCTGCCTCAAATGTTGTATAATTCTCAGAATAAATGCCATTGCTGTCTGTCAGATTTACCTTAATTTCATGCGTCCCAATGCTACTCGGAGCAATAAAGTTATAATCATAATTTCCATTTGAATCAGTTGCTAAAGTTTCATTTCCGTCTTCAGAAATAAAACCAGTGCTTGCATTATACAACAGTTCTGAACCATCAAGATATATATGAATTAAATTGTTTGCTACATCTGTTTCATCTGGCTTAAGGGTTGCATGACCAGAAACCCTCATAACATCAGACGGTCTTACAACGCTTGAATTTAACTCAAGAGATGTTATTATTGACTTAACGCTGTACTGCAATATTATATCATTAACTCTTGTTTTCATGCCTGCAGGAGATTCTCCCGTAATATTTTCAGCAACAAAATAATATCCGCCCATGTTTTTGCTAAATGAACCAATGCTCTTCCAATAACCGCCGGAAATATGAAAAGTGCTTGAATTTGGATTCAATGTCTCGTTTGCACTTATATTCCAAGAACCATCTGTTACATTCCAATAATCAGTTCCATTAAATTCCCTTACTCTGAAAGAAAGGTAAATGCTTTCATTAAGTTTAAATGTATCTGAAGTGCTGTTGTCATCTTTTCTTAATGTAAAATTGGTTAGAACCAACTTAACGCAGCGATAAGGCGTTGTCGCAGAATAAGGCACAAAATAAAAGGCAGGTGAAGGTTCAAACACAGAATTATAAGCATCGCAATACTCCCAGCCTGTTGAACCATAAGTTATATTTGCACTGCCCAACCTTGCGGAATCTGTGCTGTTTGCCAGAATTGTTCCTGAACTTATGTTGAAATTTCCTGTTGCATTTATGTATATTGTTCCTCCGTATCCGGATTGAGCTCCGTCATTTCCTGTATTTCCCTTTGCTTCAATTGTTCCTGAGAAACTGAAATTGCTTGCGTATAATGCTATTCTGCCTCCTGCACCTCCACCGCCGTCAAAAAGGCCATCAGCATCATTACCTCCTGCTCCGCCATTTGCCCTTATTGTTCCTGTTCCTTCAATAATATCTGCAATAACATATACTGAACCTCCTGAACCTCCTCCTGCTCCATATGCTACAATGTTGCCATTCTCTCCAGAAGATGATATATTACCATTTATTGTAAGAGTTCCTGTAAGGTTAATTATTATTCTTCCACCGCCTGAACCACCCGCTGAATACCATGAAGAACCTCCGCCGCTTCCAAAATCTAAAGGTTGGGTTAGTGAACCATAGGAAGAACCTCCTGCTCCTTGATATCCGTTTCCGCCATTGCCTCCATAACCTGCACCGCCGCCGCCTAAATATCCATAACTTCCTGCACCAGGTCCTTGGGCATTATTATTTTGTGGAGTCCCGCCTGAATATCCAACATAATCGGATGAGAGTTTTCCGGTAGAATAAATTGTTACATTTTCCGCTGTTATGTTGGCATTTGCATTAATTGTTCCATAAACATCTATTACTGACGCATTTATCGTGAGGTTTGCAAGCTTCGCAGAGGCAATTATGCTTGAACCCTCTGAAACATATATGCTTGGCGCATTAATGTCAAGATTGGATGAATAAGAAATATTGCCTCCGTCAGTAATCGCAATATTGTCAGCAGTTATGTTTGCATCTGAAGAAAAGTCTAATAAACCACCAAGAGATACTGTAAGATTCTGGGTTAAAGCAAGCGAAGAAACAGAAGCATGCAAAGATGCATTTTTTGTTATATTCAAACTTGCATAGTTGTGAGTTCCTGTAAGGTTTGTTTTTACTCTGTATACAGTGCATTCTGAACCATCAGAACAGCCTATGTTCATTGAATCAGAAAACCATGGAATTGGGTTGATAACAGGATTGTTTGAATAAAGAAGAACTGAATCAGAGTTTCCTGTTGCAGGATAATTGAAAACTATTGTTCCCAACCTTGCAGAATCTGTGCTGTTTGCCAAAAAGTTTGAAGTTGGCTCAAAATATGTTGTTGCATTTATATAAATTGTTCCACCGTATCCGGATTGAGCTCCGTCATTTCCTGTATTTCCCTTTGCTTCAATTGTTCCTGAGAAACTGAAATTGCTTGCGTATAATGCTATTCTGCCTCCTGCACCTCCACCGCCGTCAAAAAGGCCATCAGCATCATTACCTCCTGCTCCACCGTTTGCCTTTATTATTCCTGTTCCTTCAACTTTATTAGTGATAATGTATACTGAACCTCCTGAACCTCCTCCTGAACCATATGTCCCAACATAACCGTTTTCCCCAGAGGATGACAAAGTTCCGTTCAAAGCAAGAGTTCCTGTAAGGTTAATTATTATTCTTCCACCGCCTGAACCTCCATATACAGGACTACCCTCTGTATCAGTTCCTCCACCACTTCCAAAATCAAGAGGTTGCGTCATTGAGCCGTAGGAAGAGCCGCCATTTGTATTATACCCCCTTCCCCCGGCACCCCCATAACCTCCTCCGCCTGTGGCTCTCCAATTATCAGATACTCCCGCACCAGGACCTTGACCCGAGCCATATCCAACATAATCGGATGAGAGTTTTCCACCGCTCTCAATAAAAACATTTGATGCAGTAATATTCACATTTCCTGTGATATTTCCTCCGTTTTTTATTGTAATATTGCCGGTCAAATCTATAATAAAACCTTCAGTATTTGTTGTATTATATATGCTTCCGCCATTTTGTATTTCAAGATTCTGAACTCCGATAACAGTATCATCAATTGTGCATCCTCCCTCTACTTCTTTCGGAGAACTTATAATACAGGTATTGCCAACTGTTGAATCACAGGAAATGGAACACGGTGGGTCGCTCCATTCTGCAAGCGCATAGGAAGACAAACCCGACCTGGAAATAACGGATATGTTCGTTGTATAATTTCTGCTTTCAGTATCATGCACAAGCCAAGTGTTCTGCCACATGCCTTTGTAAATAGTCCCGGAATTAAGGTAGAGAGGGATTGTCTCTATTCCTCCCATATCCGCGTATACAGAAGAAACACCGTAAACATCTGATATGTTTGCAGAAACAATCATTGTGTCTCCCGGATTAACTTTGGACGGTTGAATTGACACATTTAAGATATCAATATTATTCGCAGAACTCGTGCCTGAAAGCATGCTTACTTGCAGTGCAATTAATGCAAAAAACGCCAATAATAAAGTTATATTTCTATTCATGTTGTTTCATCTCTCCCAAATATCTTTAAATCGCTTTTTATTAATTAATTCTCTGCATCTTAAGTATTTTTCTTTTGTCTTAAAACCGAGACAAATTAACATATAAATATTTTATTTTTCTCTAATTTAAATTAGAACCACCTTTATGTAGTAAATATTTAAGTTTAGCAAATATGTGAGCGCTATGGTCAAATATGTGAGCGGCGCGGAATATCCGCGCATTGATGACTTTGAGGCAAGATATAACAGCGATGAGAATCAGGTTCTTGACTCTCTAACAAGAATAGAGCAGAAGGCAAAAGAATATGGAGTAGACATTGATTCTGTTTACAATAAGATTGGTTTTGACCCAATCTCATTTTTATTAAACAACAAAAACGATGCATGGCTAAGGGAAACAGAAAATTATGTTTCAGTTGTGATTGAGAGAACAGGCAGGAAAAAGAATTTCATAAAAGATGAAAATGCTGTTCTTGGTTTTTTTGAAACAGCAGAAACAGGGCATGAAACCGGCGGAAAAGGATTTCTTGCCAAAACAATTAACTGGATAGAAAAACATCCATATTTGAGCGCTGGTGCCTTGCTGGCAGCATATGCAGGAGCAATAGGAGTCAACCAATACCAAAACAATGACAAGTTCGCAGATTATGTTGACAAGAATGTTGAAAAGGCAAAATCTGAAATTATGCTTGGCTCAGCCGCAATATCTGACTCAATAACAGAATATTTTGGCAAATTAAACAACAAACCTCCTGTTGCAGATTTTATTATAAGAAAAGGGAATTACTCTGAAGATGGAAGTTACCAGATAGTAAAAATAAAAGATAGAAGCTATGACCCTGACGGAGAGATTTCAAAAATAGAGATAAAGGTTAATGGAAATTTAGTTCAAACTGCAAAGAATGGAGAAGAAATAGAAGATTTGCATCTTGAACCCGGAAGTTATAACAAAATATACAATATAGACAACCCAAAACACTATTTGCTTGAATTAACTGTTTTTGATGATAAAGGCAAATCTGACACAGAATTCAAGAATTTGGAAATCAACCAAGATTATGATATAGAAAAAAGAATGTTAGCAGAAAAACGACTTATGCGTAGATATGTTTCTCCCTGCAGAGGATTAAGATATGATGGTATATGTATAAAGGGTACTGAAGATTTCCAGAAGCAAATTGTAATGGCTCTTGAATTTACAAAGAAATACAGCCCTCCTGATTATCAGTTTATAAAAAACTATACAAAGGAAATAGAAGCACTGCCTGAAGATGAACCGGGCGGAAGGGGAGGAAATTATTGGACAGGCGTGAATGTTGATGTAGCTAGAGATTATTATGACACTAAAATTATTGCACTTAAGGTTACTGTTGAAACTCTTGCACATGAAGCAGGACATTCTTATGCAGATGCTGCAGGCTTAAGTGATAAGTTTGAAGAAGAAGCAAAAAAAATGTGCGGGAGTGAATTAAAGACAAAGGAAGACCTTGATGCATGCGGTAAAAAGTTAGGTAAACCTAGTTATTGGCAATGGCACCCTGCTGAATTATTTGCAGAAAGTTTTGCTGATTCGGCAGAAGCCAATCTCTCCTATGTAAATGACTCAGAAATAGACAAATTCATTCAAAACTTCAATTTCTCAAAATTTAAGAAAAACTAAGAGGTAAATAACATGCTAAGGTTTCTTGCCAAAACAATTAACTGGATAGAAAAACATCCATACTTGAGCGCTGCTGCTTTGCTGGCAGCA
>CAZJGC010000003.1:0-77227 GCA_964545795.1 uncultured archaeon | reverse complement strand
GATGATTATGTGAATATTCCATATTCTTCAAGTTTAGAACCTCTAAATTCTATAACATTAGAGGCATGGGTAAACCCTCTATCTCCAGAGACACATTTAATGGTAATTAGGACTGGTTATGGGTTAGCAATTGGTGGAGAAAATCAAATTCTCTTTACTCCTAATGGAGCTGACTGGTATAATGCTTCTGTTACAGTAACTAAGGGTATATGGTATCACATAGTTGGTATATATGATAATACAACTCAATGGCTTACAAAAATTTATGTAAATGGTCAGTTAAGTAATGGATATAGATGTTGTGGAGCAACTTGCAGTGAATGGGATGGTAGTAGTTGGGGAATACCTTGTAATTACAATATTGGTGGTGTATCTGCTAATGGAGTAGGTATTGGTGCATTTCCTACTGGAGGATATTATTTCAACGGCACAATAGACGAAGTCCGCATCTGGAACAAAGCCTTGACGCCAGACCAGACAGTTGTCATGAAAATGGTTTGAGAAATCAGTGGTGCTAAAATTTATAACCAAGACTTTCAAATGTCTTTTTCATTTTTAATGAATCCTTCTCAAGTATAGGGCTTTCAGAGATTATTGTTATATTTGTTTTCCTTTTTATGATTTCTTTTGCCAACAATTTAAAATCAGGTTTGCCTATTGGCTCATGGTTTCTTTCATTACCTTTTCCCTCAGCAACATAAGAATAATTTATTCCTGAAAAATGAGAATGTATATAATTATAATCTTTCATCATTTCTAGAATTTTTGAATAATCAATATTCCCTCCATTTCTTGCAAATATATGAGAAAAATCAATAACTGGAATGCATTTTTTCGCTTTTTTGCACAAATTCAAGATTTCACTTAACGTTCCCCATTGGCTCTGCCTTCCTGTTGTTTCAAGCCCCAGTTTTATTTTCCATTTTTTTTCAGTAATTTTTTCTGACATTTTTATGCATGCGTTAGTTATCATTCTTTCAGCCCTCTCCCTGTCCTTGCCATAATAACCTGCATGAACAACTACAACAGTCGCTCCCATTGCTTCTCCTCTTTCAAGAGAATCCCATATCCTTTTTTTGCTTGCTTCTATTTTGCTTCTTTCTTCGCTTGCGAGATTTATATAATAGGGAGCATGCACGCTCAATCCAACTCCAAACTTTTTTGCTTCCTTTCCCAAAACCTCAGCAGTTGCTACTGACATTTTAACCCCGCGAACAAACTCAACTTCCATTGCACTTAATCCCATATCAGAAATAACCTTTATTGCATCAATACTGCTGCCTTGGCATGCCATAGGAACTCCAGCAGGTCCAAGTTTTATTGTATGTTTCATAAGAAATATTCTGAAAACAGAAATAAATAATTTTTAAAATTTTTCCATAATTAATTTTTCAAGCTTTTTTCCCTTCTCTTTAAACTCATACTTTACCCTAACAACAGGCTTGCTAACATTAAGTACTCTGGATATGTCAATTGGCGTGCCTGTTAATACCAAATCCGCATCAGACCTGTTTATTGTTTTTTGAAGTTCTTTTGCCTGCTTTTCAGAATAACCCATAGCAGGCAAAACCTTTATGTCAGGATATTTTTCAAAAACCTTTCTTATGCTTCCTACTGCAGATTTTCTTGGGTCAACAACCCTGCACTTGTATTTTTTTGCTGCTATGTATGCCGCGCCAAATTCCATTCCACCATGCGTAATTGTAGGTCCGTCCTCAACACAAATAACTTTCTTTCCGCGTATGTTCTCATCAACAGTTACTTTAAGTTCTGCTTTCACTATCTTTGCATTTTTATTCAAAATCTTAACATTATTTTCAACTGTTTTTACATCTTTTTCTGAAGCAGTGTTTGTCTTGTTTATGACAACAACATCAGCCATTCTTATATTTGTTTCACCGGGATGATACTTCAATTCATGACCTGCCCGCAAAGGGTCTGCAACAACTATTTTGACATCAGGTTTAATGAAAGGCGTGTCATTGTTTCCTCCATCCCATATAATTATATCACATTCTTTTTCAGCCAATTTTAATATCCTCTCATAATCAACTCCGGCATAAACAGTTATGCCTGCGTTTATAAGATGTTCATATTCTTCAATCTCCTCTATCGTGCATTTGTTTTTCTCAATATCATCATATGTTCTAAACTTCTGAACTGCCTGACTTTTCAAATCTCCATAAGGCATGGGGTGCCTTATAGCACCGACCCTGAATTTTTTCTTGAGAATTTTTGCTATCCATCTTACCAGAGGACTTTTGCCAGCGCCTGTTCTAACAGCGCAAACTGATATTACAGGCTTTTTTGATTTGATAACTGCCGAATTTCCAAGAAGCATGAAATCAGCTCCAGCAGCCAATGCTTCAGAAGCCTTATGCATAACATATTCATGGCTCACATCAGAATATGCAAACACGACAAGATTTACAGAATATTTCTTTATGAGTTGAGTTAACTGCTCTTCAGGATAGATTGGTATGCCATGCGGATATAATTTGCCTGCAAGTTCTGGAGGATATACTCTTCCATCTATATTAGGTATTTGCGTTGCAGTAAAGCAAACAACATCATAATTTTTGTTGTTTCTGAAGAAAATGTTAAAATTGTGAAAATCCCTTCCAGCAGCTCCCATTATTATAACTTTTTGTTTCATCAGAGAAATAATTGCAATAATTATTATTTAAAGTTTTTCTGCTTCTTTTTCCATTCTCTCAACCTGTCATAATAATCAGGCATTTCATTAAGGTGGGCAAGAGCAATTTTTCCTGTAATTATAGGGTCGTCATTGGTAACATTTGTTTCCGGGTTGCATGAACCATGTTCAAGTTCTACATTCATTCCTCTTCTGAATTGTTCTACATCAAATTTGTCCCACTTAACTCCGAGTTTCTCCCCGACTTCCTTTGCCTCCTCTTTGCTGAATTCCCTCATATTCACTACCAAAATTTATAAGAATGTTCCTACGCAGTAATAGGTGCATCTTTTGGCAAACCTTTTCTTTCACGCACTCTTTGAATCATTGTTTCTTTCAAGTCTTTTGGAAGTTTGTCAAACGTGACATCAACAAGGCTCTGGAAACCCTTTCCGCCTGTGGCTGATTTAAGCGATGGCTCAAAACCAAACATTTCAACAACAGGTATCTTTGCAGTAATTATGGTTGAGAGTTCCTCCTGTTCAACATCAACAACTTCTCCTCTCCTGTTGTTTATTTCAACCGAAACATTGCCCATAAACTCCTGAGGCGTGTCTATTCTCAATATCTGTTTTGGCTCAAGGAAGGTGGCATCAGCCTTTAGCATTGCCTCATATATAGCGTGCCTTATTGCAGGCATAACCTGAGCAGGTCCTCTGTGAACCGCATCTTCATGCAACTCTGCATCAACAAGTTTTACTATAATTCCTGCGCATGGTTCTTTTGCCAATGGACCAGCATCAACAACGCTCTTGAATCCTGCTTTTATAAGCTCCATTGCCTCATTAAGATATTGAATTCCTTTTGTAACATCCACAAGAATATTGTGCTCATATATCATTACAACTTTTCTTGCTTCCTCTTTATCCATTCCCAACTCGGTCAACTTTGCTGCAAGTTCCTGATTCTTTCCCTTGACTTCTATATCTCTTACTTCTCCTGCAAGCATTGACCTGTATATTTTCTCTGGCACAGGTTCAACTGAAATGTAAAATTTGTTATGCTTATTCGGGCTCTTTCCTTCAACAACAGGGGAAGGTTTAGAAACAGTTTCCCTGAAAACAACAATAGGAGGCGAAACATTTATTTCTATTCCTTTCTCCTTTATCTTTCTCTCAACCTTTGCATCAAGGTGAAGTTCTCCCAATCCAGAAACAAGGGTTTCTCCTGTTTCCTGATTTATCTTAACTTTCAATGTAGGGTCTTCCTTGCTCAATATTTTCAGAATTGATATTAACTTTGGAAGGTCTTGCGGATTTTTTGGTTCTATTGACTTTGTAACAACAGGCTCAAATATATGAGTTATTGCCTCAAATTTTTCTATCTTTTCGGAAGGGTCGCAAATTGTTTCACCAACAACAACATCATTCAAACCCACAATACCGACAATATTGCCTGCCGGCACAGTATTGACTGATATTCTTTTATCTGCTATAAATGTTGTTACTTGTTGTATTTTTGCTGTTCTCTCTGCTCCTACAAGATAAATATCCTGACCCTTGGTCAGTTTTCCAGAAAATATTCTTGCTGTTGATATCATGCCTGCCTGAGGGTCATATACAACCTTGGTTATAACTCCTGCCAATTTTCCTTCCGGATTGGCTACAAGCAAGTCTTTGCCTACATCGCTTTCAATATCGCCTTTCCATATTCTTTGTATTCTGTATTTCTGGGCTTCATGCGGAGCAGGCAAATGTTTTATAACCATGTCAAGAATTACTGTATGCATGGGCGCCTTTTTCGCAAGTTCATCATCCCTGTCCTGAGAACATAATTCAATAATTTCTTTGAACGTAACTCCGCTTTTCTGCATATATGGAACTGATATCGCCCATTTTCTGTAGGCAGAACCAAAAGCAACAGAACCGTCTTCCACTCTTGGTATCCAATCAAACTCTTTCTCTTTATGTTTTGATATAAAATTGTTTACTTCAACAACAATTTTTGTAAGCCTTTCCTGCAATTGCTGCGGAGTCAATTTCAGTTCCTTTATTGCCCTGTCAACTTTATTGATAAACAGAATCGGCTTTACTCTTTCCATTAAAGCCTGTTTAAGAACAGTTTCTGTCTGAGGCATTATTCCTTCAACAGCGCAAACCATTACAACAGCTCCGTCAACAGCGCGCATAGCCTGAGTTACGTCAGCGCCAAAATCAACATGCCCCGGGGTATCAAGCAGATTAATAAGATATTTTTCACCCTCATATTCATGAGCCATTGTCACAGTTGCTCCATATATTGTCATCAGACGCTCACGTTCCTGATCATCAATCCATGTAAGCATTCTTTCTCCAACAAGTTCAGAAGAAATCATCCCTGCTCCCGCCACAAGATTGTCAGTTAATGTAGTTTTTCCATGATGTATGTGGCTGACTATTCCTATATTTCTGATGTTTTTCGGATTCAGCATTAATTTTTGCACGCTTTCACTGTAATCTTCTTTTGCCATTTTACCACCAAGTAAATCTTGATTATTGTTTAACGTATTTAAATGTTTTTATAGCGCTTACCAGCATCTTTTTAAATAAGTAAACCAATTTAATGTTATGAGAAGAGTTGTTGATTTTTTAGGAACAGCCGAGAAATTTATAGAAGATTTAATACTTGTATTGCTAAGTGTGTTTGTAATAATTCTTTCTGTATCGGCTCTTTTAGTGTTGTCAACAACGCCATCTGCCAATAACAATCAGTTGTTGTCATTAATATCGCACCTTTCATTCATAAACAGGGCACAGTATTTCGTTGCACTGATAGTGCCATGGGTGCTAATGATAATAGGACTTTTGCTTGCAAGAGAATTATGGATGATAAGAAGGACTTTGCAAAGCATGCATCTTGAAAATGTCCTTAAAAGAATTTTAGATTCTGAAAAGAATCAAACAGCAAAAAAATCAACAAAGAAAAGGAAATAAAAAACTTAAATACATTATTTCTAATTATTTTATTAGTGATTTAAATGGTTAGTTGGCTTGAAGGAATGATTATCGCATGGAGAGATGCCGGCGTGCCTTTATTGTTCTTATGGTTGTTGACTCTTGCCATTGTTTATGGAATTCTCTCGCATATCTCGCTTCCAAAATCAAAAGGAGCAAGGTCAATGATTTCAATAGTCAGCGCATTTCTTGTTTTGTTTGCCGCTGCATCAACCAAAGCAGTGTTGTTTTTAAGCAATGCCATAACAGGTCTTGTTGTAGTTGCTTTTGCCCTGTTAATAGGACTAATATTTCTGGAAATGACAGGAACTAAAGTCGGGGAAAACCATATATTCAAACATCATCCGAGGTTTTTTGGAGGAATTCTGCTTTTAATAGTTGTTGCAATATTCATAAGTTCCGGAGGCATGGATTTTTTGAATGTTAAACTAATTATAAGCAACGAACTGCTCAGCATGATATTTTTCCTTGCTGTAATTGTTGTTGCAATGTGGGCATTGCTTAAAGAGGAGAAAAGTTGATTTATAAATAATTAAATTTAAAATAAGATTAGGGTGTGAATAAATGGATACTTTATTTTTTTTAGAAAGGCTCGGATTCGCAGACGTAATTTTATGGATGATAAGTTTTGCACTTATTTATGGAATGCTCTCGCAGTTTGGAGGAGGAATGCCTAAATCAAAACCTGCGCGTGCAATAATCGGAATAGTTTCCGCCTTCTTTGTTTTAATGGCAACGCCTGCCGAACTAATTGCTGTTATTTCAAAAATGTCAATGAATCTTGTATTGCTTATACTTGGTTTGCTTGTGTTTATTATATTCCTGGAAATGGCTGGAGTTAAGGTTGGCAAGTATGAAGGTAAGCTTACTAAGACTGATAAAGGTCCTACATATCAACATGAAAAAAGTCCTGAAAAGCCGTTTGAGAAACATCCCGAAATTTTTGCAGTAATATTGCTATTACTTGCTGTATTTGTCTTTATTGGTGCGGGTGGACTGGATTTATTAGGTATCCAGACCAACCTTTATTTGACATCATCCAATACTTTGACAATAATGTTTTTTGTTGTAATGATACTTGCAGTATTATGGATGGTAAAGGGTAAGTAATATGACAGACAGTTTTTTAATGGTAGTGCAGAACATGGGTTTGTCTCAGATTTTATTATGGCTTTTGAGTTTTGCAGTTATATTTGGAGTACTGGATCAGGTTAAATTACCAAGTTCAAAATCAGCAAGAGCATTGATTTCAATAGGCATTGCATTTCTTGTTATAATGGCAGCACCTGCCTCATTAATCCCTATTTTATCAAACATGTCATCAAGTCTTATATTGGTTGTTCTTGGCTTGTTGATATTGATTATATTTCTTGAAGTCGCGGGGCTGAAATTCACTATGCATCACACTGTTGGAGGAGAACAGGTTCCTGGAAGAGCTGAAAGTGTAAAACTTTTTGAGAAATACGGCTATGTTTTTGCGATAGCTTTTGCACTAATCGCTATTTTGATATTTATTAATTCCGGCGGATTAAGTTTGCTGGGCTGGAACATCAATCTAAGTTCGGACAGCAGCCTTACAGTTATCTTCCTAACATTAATAATAATTGCTGTTTTGTGGATGGTTAAAGAATAAATTAGAACTCCCTAAAAATCTTGCTTGCTTCAGGTTTTTTTGAATCAGAATATTTTCCATTATAGGTTTTCTCGCAGGCAGAAGTCATTTGCGCAAAAACAATCTGGCAGATTTTCATTTCAGGATAAATCTTCACAGGGAACCTGCCATAATTTGCTATTTCCAAAGTCAGTTTTCCGGAAAATCCCGGATGAACAACTCCCATTGTTGAATGAACAAGTATTCCCAATCTTGTAAGGGATGCGCGGCTTTTTAAGAAACCTATCAAATCAGCAGGAAGCTTTAATGCTTCCTTTGTCACTCCAAGCACAAATTCCCCGGGATGAACAACAAAAAAATCATTCTCCTTTATTTGCTCTGTGTATTCGCTCTTGTCTTTCAAATCAATCATTGGTTTTTCTATTTGCTTGAAAACCTTGAAATCAGAACCAAGTTTAAGGTCAACTGTGCCAGGACCAATTTCAGGCAAAGGCTCAATAACAAGTTCGCCCTGTTCAATCTTCTTTTTTATATCAACATCTGAAAGTATCATAAAACTAATTGAATGCAGAAATTTATAAGTTTGGTTTATTCACTTCTTGCTTTTCAATTTCTCAACTATCTCAGACATTGTGCGCACATTCTCGGTTAACTCCGGAACGAAGTCTTTAAACGCTCTTTCTATGCTTCCTATTCTGCCTTCTATTGTTGAAACATGACCTCCAAATTCATCAAGTTTCGCCATAATATTCTCTTCTGTTGCCTTTGATTTTTCAATTATATCCATTACCTGTTTTCTCAAATCATTAATCTCAGACTCTAACTGCGTTTCTCTTTTCTCAAAAGCCGCCAGTTTTTCCTCAAATCCCTGCCATCTTTCAGCCACTATACTCTCTATTATTTCCTCAAGAGTTATTTCAGGCCCTGAAGGCTCTGGGGTTTCAGGCTTTTCAAGAAACTCCTGAGGAGTTTCCTCAAAAGTAAACTCGTTATCCTGATGCTGCTCTTTATTAGACTCAAGGTCAAAAGCATCTGCAGATGAAAGCTTTACAGGTTCAACAGCAGGTTTTGACTGGGGTCCTGGCACAATTTTTTCGGGAGGAACCCTCATTGGCTCGCGGGCAGCGGAAACATTATGAACATCACTGACTTGAGGAGGGGTCTGTTGCTGCTGAACATATTGCTGAAAACGCTGCTGCGGATATTCAACCGCACTTTTTAATGTTTGAGAAAGAGCCTTATCTATCTGTGAATGCGAAAAACCTCTCTGCCTTAACTGAGCTATAATCTGAGGCTCAGAATATCCCTGAGCCGCAATTCTTTGAACCAAATCAACAGGAACATATTCCTGTTTAGGCGGAGCGGGAATATTTTTCTTTTTATGAAAAAATAAAACCATAACTATCACTATATTGTTTGATAATTTAATTAATAAAGTTTATTGGTTATGTTTTTTAAACTTATTTTTCAAACTCCCTGTCAAGCATGGAAGCATCTATTGACTTTCTCTCGTTATATTTAGCATCAGGTTTCTTGTCATATGGCACCTCGCTTGGAGATGAAAGCCTGAAAAAAATCATTTTGCATATCCTTGTATTTGGATAAAGCAAAACAGGCATCTTCCCTGCATTGCCTATTTCCAACACAAACTTTCCACCCCAGCCGGGATTTATGAATCCTGATGTTGTATGAACAGTTATGCCTAATCTGGCAATGGAACTTCTTCCGTCAACAACAGCAGTTAAATCACTTGGCAGTTTTATATATTCCTTCAGTGTCCCGAGCACAAACTCTCCTGGATGAAGAATAAACGGTTTGTCATCTTCTATCACAACAGTCTCTGTATAATCTTCCTGTTTTTTCTTTATATCAATAAAAGCGACATTGTTTCTCTTAAATACTCTGAACTCATTTCCCAACCTAAGGTCTACAGAAGCAGGCTGTATCTGTTCATCATCAAGCGGTTCTATTATTATCTTTTTCTCAACAATATATTTTTTTATATCTCTGTCAGAAAGTATCATACAAACTATATAAATGCATATTTATATAATGTTTTCGTGATTTTATGGACATGCTTGCATTTTCAAATTTAGCCAACCAAGATATCGCAATAAGGCTTATTGCATCTGCAGTTATCTTTATAGTTTCATTAATTTCAGCAAAAATAGCGGTTTTTGTCCTTGAAAAATATGTAAAAAAGATTGCAATGAAAACAGAAACTGACGTTGACGACAATCTTGTTATTGCCCTAAAATCTCCTGTTTATATTTCATTAATAGCAATTGGCATAAACATATCAATGGGGCTGCTATTGGAGAATTACTCCAATTTATTTATACTTGCAACAAAAATTATTCTTATTTTAACAGGTTTCTGGTTCTTCTCAAGAGCCGCGTCTATTTTAACAAAATCTGCTCTAAAAAATGTTGACATAAAAAAGGATTTGCTAAATGAGCATGTAATAGACAATCTTTCAAGACTGCTTAAATTAAGCGTTCTTGCCATAGGCTTTATATTTGCTCTCGGAGAGGCAGGAATAGAAATAACGCCATTGCTTGCAAGCGCAGGTATTTTAAGCCTTGCAGTGGCATTTGCAGCGCAGGAATCATTATCAAATCTAATCTCAGGAGCTTCCCTTGCAATATCAAAACCTTTCAGAATAGGCGACATACTGAAAATAGACAATGAATATGGAAAAGTGGAGAGCATGACTTTAAGACATACGGTAATAAGGCTTTGGGATAACAGAAGAATGATTATACCTAACTCTTTGTTAAGCAAGGAAAAGATAATCAACTATTCTATAGATGATGCTTCAATGATTGTAAAAGTCAATGTAGGAATTTCTTATGAATCTGATATTGACAAGGCAATGAATATTATGAAGAAATGCGCAAAAAAACACAAAGACCTTATACCAGATACGGAACCTGTTGTCAGACTTGTGGAATTTGGAGATTCATCTATTAATTTGCGGCTTACATGCAAAGCAAAAGACCAGCCAACCGCATTTGCAATGGCATGCGACCTTAGGAAAAGCATAAAAGAAGAATTTGACAAAAACGGAATAGAAATACCTTATCCAAGAAGATATATTATAATGGCTGACAACAAAAAGAAAAAAAGAAAAAAGAAATAGAAAATCTATTTCTTGGTTAAAACAGGATTATTGACAAGTTCTTTTGCATACTCAAAAATATCCTCATAAATTTGCATTGAAACTGAGAAATGCGTGTAAGAACCAACTCCTACGCCTATTTGTTCTGCCATGTATCTCTGCAGTTCAGTAAAAGCATACGCATTTTCAGGCCATGCTGAAAACAGGTCATTTGTCTTCATTACTACAACAAAATGCAGTTTGCCTTCATTTATCTGAGGATGTATCTGCGTCAGGCATGGGCTGCTTGACTTTTCTCTTTTCGGAGAGAATTTATCCAAATCGCGTTTTGGAATCCACGTATGCATCACAACGCTTCTTCTTGTAGGGTCTCTCTTAAATGTATCAATAGCCATTTGCACCTGGTCAATAATTGTCAGATTGCATTTGCCTCCACACAATTCCTGCACTTTCCTGTTCTTTTCCTCTTCGGTTTTCACTACATTTGGCCAATCCGCCCTTGTTTCACAGTCAGGATATCTTCTTAACCTGCCAAAATAAGTGTAATCAAAACTATTTTCCTTATCAGTATCTTCCATTCCGTTTATAAAGTTTTTTGCGTATCTGTCAGCCATTTCCCTTTGGAGAATAGCAGAAGGGTGCAGTCTTGGCTCAGACATAGGGTTTTTTACATACAAAAACATCTGACATTCCATTGTGTTTGTCTTAAAGTCAGGGGCATCTATATATTTCTCATATCCTCCTTTCATTATTGATATTACTGCTTTTTCCCATGCCTCTGCAAGATTGTCTGCAACAACTACAATAGGACCATAATTTTTTTCACCTGCAATAAACAACGGCTCCATAAAAACAACACCTCATAAAAATTTATATTTTCTTGCAAACCCTGCAACACGCGAAACAATTTCTCAACTTCTATCTAATTCTTCTGAATATGCCTATTTATATCTTTTCGGCATTCAACTAAAACAATGGCGCATCCTGCTCATATGCCCTGCCTGTCTTTAAGGCAATCTCAGCCTTCTCCAGTTCCCTGCCAAGATAAGAAGCATGATATAAATCTCCAACCAAACCTAACTTAATTATAGTCCCTGCTATCTCATCTGCACTTTTTCCTATAATTTTGCAGTGCAATTTTGCTTCAGCGCCATAACCAACATGATGTTCAACTATTATTTTCTTTTTTTCAGCATCTATCGTTATCAAAAACCAGCCTTTTTCATCAAGTTTTATTTGACTGCTGTCAAAATCTGCAACAATTGTTTCTGTTTCACTTGTTTTAATTTCCTCTGCCTCAAAAGGTTCTGGACTTTTTTCAAGGCATTTATTTATAGCTTCCTCTATTTTTGCCTCATCTGTTACTTCTATTAAATCAACCAACTCTATTTGCTTCTTGAATCTGTTTATCTCTTCAGGGGAGATATTTTTTAAGAACGGCATTGCTCCGACAGCGCCTATTATCCTGCCATTTTCAACCCCATTTTCCTTTATGCACTTGAATGCCTGCCCGACAAAATGTCCTTTTGGCTCAGTTCCGCAAAGAATAAGAAACCTTATTTTTGGATTTGATATAAGATTTTTTATAACCCTTTCAATACCAACATTCTCTGTAAGGCAAATGCCTGCTATAGCAACCTTATCCATTGGAACTTTTATGTCAACATCTTTTAACGTGCATACAGCCACGCAACTGTCTTTATTTCCAACCTCATACCTGCCTGGAATAACAGGCCAATCGCCTGTATTGCCATTAGCCATAAAATCACACTATTCAATAATTAATAAATACCTTTTTATTGCAAGAAAATATTTTTATTCTTGTTGCACAACAAATTTGGTTTGCAGCAATTTACAGCAAATCCAGTTAATCTTTACCTGCTTTAATCAAAACCATTTTTTCTTTTTCTTATTCCCTTCCTTCCTCTTTTTTTCTATATAATATTTTTTAAGATTCAATACAGCCTTGTCAACAGACTTAACATCATTCCCAATACCGCACGTATTGCCAAGCCCTATCACAAGTATTTTCTCGTTTTTGCCGCATAAACTAATCATTTCTTTCAATTTTTCACTTGTCTTTGCCATTGAATTCAAAATTTCCTTTCTCATTGGCTGCAATGCTTGTTCTCCTATTTGTTTAATTGCTATTGAATCAAGCAATATTCCTTTTTTTGTTGCAATTTCCTCTATTTCAAAAGAATCAACAGGGTTTGAACCGCGCATTCCAAAGCCAACACCTTCTGCTATGCTTCCCGGCTTTTCTCCCTCCAATCCCATGGCGGCATCTACTGATATTATTCTTGTTATTTTTTCCTTCTTTGCAATATACTCAACAAACTTGCCAGGATGCCCTATGGATGCGCCGGGACCGTCAGCCTTTGAAAGTATGACATCCCTTCCATTTATTTTGGTTTTATAATAAACAAATTCCTCAGACTCTATTTTTTTAACATTCCTTTCAGAAGGTATCATATTTGCAACAACCATTGGGCCAATTCCGTCTCCGATAGGCAACCCTTTTGTAAAGGCATCAACAGAATCATAAAGCGCCACTGCCATTCTCTTTATTAACGGAAACTGCATCTGCAAAATCATTGCAAGTTGGAAAATTTTGTATTTTTTTATAGTTTCAAGATAATGCCTCATTATTTTGGCTATTTGTTGAATTCCTGAACTATGCGCAAGCGCAGCGCTAAAATTCATTTTTTCTGTCTTGCTTATGCCTGGTGCAAGCGACTCTACGAAAAGTTTGTGTTTTTTGTTTCCATGCCGCATCACAGCATCAATTTTCTTTATAATGCCAAATGGGTCTGTGCTTACAGGAACAGCAACAAAAAAATCCATAAAACTCTTTACCTTTTCATTTGCTTCTCTGGACGGATTCTCAATAAATCTTTTTACTGTAAATTTTCTTGCCTTTGAAGCCATATTTTCAAGTTCCAGAACATCTTTTTCAAGCTTCATGACTGTCTGAGTTATCATAAGTCTTGGACCGAAAATTACCAGAAGGAAAATAAAAGCGAATGATATAATAGTGCCCAACCAGTCGCCTTGTCCAAAAAGCTGAGCAAGCATAACATCAAACATAAACATCATTTGTGAAAAGAGTATTTAAATGTTATTTAATTTCTTTTCAATTATTTTTCTTATTTCCCTTGCATCTGCCTTGCCTCCTGTTTCGCGCATTGACTGACCAATAAGAAACTCTATAGAAGCCTTGTTTCCTGACTTGTAATCATTAACAGCCTTCATGTTTTTTTCAAGCACATTATCAACAACTTTTTCAAGTTCTTCGGAATTTGTCTTTATATACCTTTCTATTGTTTCATCTAATTTTTCCGGACTATTAACAATTTCCCTTAAAACAAGTTCTCCTGCCCTGTCTGAAAGTTTTCCGGATTTTATAACATTCAGCAGTTTTTCAAAATCATTTTTTCCCATTTTCATTTCACTAACCATAATGTCATTATAATTCAATATTTTCTTAAGCACAAGAATCCATGATGCAGCAAACTTTGGTTCAATGTTCTTTGCAATATCCTCAAAAAACTGCGCCATTTCTATATCAGAAGCTATTGAGTAGCTAAGTTCCTTGCTTATAGAAAATTCTTTCTGGTATCTCTCAAATTTCTGATGAGCCAGTTCAGGCAGCTTTTCTTTTATACCAACTATCTGATTTTCCGTCAGTTCTATTTCAGTTAAATCAGGCTCAAAAATATATCCATAATCATCTTCTCCTTCCTTTGTTCGCAGAGGTTTTGTAACATTTGAAACTGCATCCCATGCACGCGTCTCTCTGCTTATTTTCCTGCCTGTTCTGATAATGTTTCTCTGTCTGACTATTTCATAATTCAGCGCTTTTTCTATTTCCCTGAAGCCTGTTATATTTTTGACTTCCACGCGCTCCCCGCCCTCTATTGATATGTTCGCATCTGTTTTTAATGAAAATTCATCAGCCTCAAAAACCTTAAGATATTTCAGAACCATAGCAAGTTTTTGCAGAAAAATTCTTGCTTCTTTAGGCGATGCAAAATCCGGTTCTGTCACAATTTCGCACAAAGGAATGCCTGAGCGATTGTAGTCAACAAGAACATTTTTGGCTGTTGTTATTGAACCGCCAACATGAACAAGCTTTGCAGGGTCTTCTTCTATATTTATTCTTCTTATCCTTATTTCTTTTTTCTCCATTTTCATTACGCCAGACTCTGCTATAGGCACTTCATACTGCGTTATCTGGAAATTTTTGCTCATATCAGGATAAAAATAACTTTTTCTTGAAAAGAAAAAATTCCTGTTAATTTTGCATTCTAAAGCAAGCGCTATTTTTACTGCTGCCTCTATTGCAGATTTATTTAATCTTGGCTTTGAACCTGGCATGCCCAAACATGTCGGACAACATCTGGTATTGGGTTTAGCCTCGCTAATTCTCTTAAGAGAACAGCCGCAGAAAAGTTTTGTATTAGTGCTCAACTGCACATGGGTTTCCAGCCCAATCATTACTGACATAATAGTTCTTATGAAGAACATACTTTTATGCTTGTCGGTTGAAAATCACTTATTTCAATCTAACTGTTTCAAGCAGTTTCGGCGCCATTGTCTCGCATCTGAAAATTCTGTGCATTGTTCTTGCAAGCTCTCCGCATTTCAGATTGTCGCCATGATTGCATATTATTCTCTCGGGTTTTGCGCGCAATCTTGAAACATAATTTATAAGTTGCTTGTTATCACTATGACCTGAAAGACCCTCAACAGTTGAAATTTCACACCTTATAGGAAGAGTTATATTTTTTCCATTTTCATGTATTGGCATTTCCTTCCAACCCCTTTGTATTCTTCTTCCAAAAGTTCCCTCTCCCTGATAACCCACAAACATGAGCATGTTTTTCTCATCTTCGCAAAGCCTCTTCAAATACTCCATAACAGGTCCTCCTGTAAGCATTCCAGATGTAGAAATAATCACGCATGGTTCCTTGTCTTCTATAACAGATTTTCTTTCATCGGCAGAACCAACCCTCTTGAAAATTTCAGCAGTGAAAGGATTGAAACCCTTATGGAATATTAGGTTCTGAATCTCCCTGCTCATATATTCAGGATAGGCAGTGTAAATTGCCGTTGCATCCCATAGCATGCCATCAAGATAAACAGGATATTCAAACTCGTTCTCAGCCAATATAGCCATAACATCCTGCGCACGTTCAACAGCAAAAGCAGGTATTATAACCTTCCCTCTTCTGTCCATAACTTTCTTTACAGTATTCAATAAATTGGCTTCGGATGTAGCGCGCGTGGGCTGTATGTCCTTTTCACCGCCGTATGTGCTCTCAATTATTATTGTTTCCGCCCGAGTGAAAGCGGTAGATGCAGGCTCAAATAAAGCTGTTCTGTCATATTTGAAATCTCCTGTATAAATTACATTATGCATTCCATTGCCTATATGTATATGCGTTATTGAACTGCCAAGAACATGGCCTGCATTTGCAAGAGTAAGCCTCATATCAGGAGTTATATCAGAAACCTCTCCGTATTCAAGGCATATGGAACGTTTGACAGCCTCTTTAATTCCTTTTGTTGTATAGATAGATTGCCCTAATTCTCTTTGAGAAATATTAATAAAATCCATGCAAAGCAAAACCATTAAGTCTCTTGTAGGAGCAGTACAGTAAAGAGGGCCTTCATATCCATATTCATATAAATAAGGTATCATTCCTACATGATCAAGATGGGCATGAGATATTACTACCGCATTAAGAGTTTGTATATCAAATTCAGGAACAGTTAAATACGGAAATTCATTATTTCCTGGTTTTATTCCGCAATCAAGGAGCACCTTGCTTTCCGGAGTCTGCAATAACAGCGCAGAACGTCCCACTTCCCGAAAACCTCCCAAAGCAGTAAGCCTTATCCAGTCTGTTCCTTTCCATCCGCTATGTATCTTTCTTCCAATCTTGTCAAGAAAATCCTTTCTAAACACGCTTTCTTTATATAAGATTTCCCTCAGCGTTTTTACAACATCGCTTGATATTACGGGAACTCTCTTAACTATAGGGTCCCAAAGCGTCTGTTTTTTTATTTCTTTAAGAGTTTCGCCATTCTTTCCTATAACAAGTCCAGGCTTCTCGGCTTCAAGAATAACAGTTCCGAAAGCAGGTTCAAAATTTATTTCCTTAAGCCCTGCATCCTTCGGCGTCAGTTCTTTTATAATTTCCTTTGCATTTTCAGGATTCATGCACAGCGAAGGATCTGCTCTTAATATTACTCTTTTCTTAATTTTTGATACAATTTCCCTTATAAATTCTCCGTTCTCTGAAAACGCCTTTTTGTTTTTTGTATACAAAACAATTTCACAGCCCTCAAACCTTATGTCTGATATTTCTATGTCTGAAGGCACCATAGACTTTATTCTGTTAAAAAAGTCGCTTGTTTTCTCTTCCAAAATATTCACCTTTAGAATTTTACTTCATTAATTAGAATAACCAGCAAAAAATCTTTAAACAAACTTTTTTATTTCCTGTTCGCTCAACTCTTTGCAACCATCTTTTGTTATTACAAAAACTGCAAACCCGTTCCCTCCTGATGCAATATCTCTTTGCACGGCAGCTTTTGCGGCTTTCAATGCCAGTTTCAATGCATCATCCAATACCATACCTTTTTTGTATTCAGCTTCAAGAACACCGTATGCCATTGGAGAGCCTGAACCTGTTGAGTAGAAGTTATCTTTTGAATCATAAGCACCTACAGCATCTATTGAATATAATCCTGGTTTTGAGTCATATCCTGCCATAAGCAACTGAACCATGTAAGGAAAGTATTTGCTTCCCTGCAATATGTTTGACAAAAGAGTTGCAGCAGCCTTGACAGTTATAGGTCCTCTGTCAAGTTTGTAAAGGTTAAACTGGGCTCTTAACAACCTTACAAGAGACTGGGCATCCCCAGCACCCCCTGCTATGGTAAGAGCAATGTGTTCATCAAGTTTATATATTTTCTGGGAGTTTTTGCTCTCCACAAGATATCCAAGAGTTGCTTTTTTGTCTGCTACCAAAATAACGCCATCTTTATATATCAATCCAAGAGTTGTTGTTCCTGTTTTTAAAAGTTCCATACTAAAAACCTTTAGAATTTAGATTTCTACAAACAATAATTAACACTTATATTTATAAAGCTTTGCATTGCAACTATTTTCAAGAGTATTGGCAGCATTTATTTAAAATATCCTAAACAAATTATTGTATGAATTCGTATGGCGGCATACAGGATGCATTCAAGACATTCAAGGAAAAATTTGAATTAGAATATGTAACTTCCACATCTCAATCTCTCCAAGTATACAATAGAAAAACAGGAAAGACAGACTTTTACCTTATTATTGAAGGTTCAACTTATCTTCCATGTCCAACACTAAAAATTATATTGGAAAATACAAAGAACGCAGGATTTGAAGCAAATATAAAAGCATATTCCAAAACATTTGAATGGCATTATCCCCTGAATAAGCAGGATGATAAATTGGGCATACATGAACATCTTAATGAGATAAATTTACTGCAGGAATTCATGCACATAAAAAACGAGTGTTCTGAACTAAGAGAAGAATATTTAAGAAAATACAATAAAGAAACCGAAAAGAAAAAGTTGAATTCTCTATTGTGCAAAAACAAGACTCATAATAAAGTAATCGACAAACTATTCCCTGACTTTGAAATTTACAGCAAAAAACAAATGGAACTCTCTGCTTTTCTTGGATCCAATCCATTTGAATATGATTTAAAGCCCGGACTCATAAAAGTTGAAATTAACTATGGAGCATACACAGACATATTAGATACTGGATTTGGAAGCATTAAAACAAATCTTAACTCAAAATTCAAACCAGAGTCATGCGAAGAGATTCCCTTAACCAACCCTCTTATTACAGGTATTGATGAAAATCTTCAAAGAGTTAAAGTATCTATAGAGCAGGGGCTGGAGGAATTGAGCATAGCAGCAGAGCCTGCTACAGAGAAAACAAGATATCAAATGAATATAAAGAATATAAAAAATAACCCTGATCTTACCCGCTTAGAAGACCTGATGCAGATTTTCAGGTTTTAAACACTCAAAAACATTTATAAACATAAATCACTATTCTCTTATAGTTGCAAAAATTTAATATATATTTCTCTTTAAAAAGAGTTTGAAAACATCAACAATAGTGGTATTTGTGCTGGAAAGAAAAACTGCCGAAGAGCTTGCAACAACGCATCGTGAAATCAGCGTTGCAGAATTTTTTGAAAAGAACAGGCATCTGCTTGGTTTTGACAATCCTGCCAAAGCCCTGCTAACTGTTGTTCGCGAAGCTGTTGACAATTCTCTTGATGCATGCGAAGAAGCAAGAATACTTCCTGAAATAGAAGTTGTTATTAAGCAGTTAAAAGAAGACAGGTTCTCTGTATCAGTAAAGGACAATGGCCCGGGCATAGTAAAGGAGCAAATACCGAGAATATTTGGAAAACTTCTTTACGGAAGCAAGTTTGGAGCAGGAAAACAAAGCAGGGGGCAACAGGGCATTGGCATAAGTTCTGCTGTTCTTTACGCTCAGTTGACAAGCGGAAAACCTACAAAAATATACTCGCGAACATCTCCTGAGAAACCTGTTCACATGTTTGAATTGAGAATAGACACAATAAAAAACGAGCCGCAAATAATAAAAGATGAAACAGTCAACGACAAGATAAAAGAGCATGGCATACTAATACAAATGGAAATTGAAGGAAAATACATAAAAAGACAGCAGTCTGTGGAAGAATACATAAAACAAACAGCAATTGTAAATCCTTTTGCAACAATAATTTACACGGGTCCTGACGGCGTTAAAGTAAAATATGAAAGAACAACAAAAGAGATGCCAAAACCACCAAAAGCAATCAAGCCTCATGCTCATGGAGTTGAAGTTGGAGTTCTGGAAAGAATGCTTAAATTCACAAAAGCAAAAAACATTGCAGGATTTCTTACAAAAGAATTCTGCAAAATAGGTGCAACATCCGCTGTTGAAATTTGCAACAATGCAGGAATAGACAAAAACACGAAACCCGCCGAACTTGGTCATGAAGAAATAGAAAAACTCTACAGGGCAATACAGGAAGCAAAACTAATGAAACCGCCTCTAGATTGTTTATCACCTATATCAGCATCATTGCTTGAAGAAAGCATTAAAAAAGAGTATAATCTTGATTTTGTCGCCAGCATTACAAGACCTGCTACAGTATACAGAGGAAATCCTTTCCAGATAGAAGCATGCATAGGGTATGGAGGAAACTTAAACACGCAGCAACAAGCAAAAATACTGAGATTCGCAAACCGCGTTCCGTTAATGTATCAGGCATCATCATGCGCAATAACAAAAGCGCTTCAAAAAATTGCATGGAAAAATTACAAAATAGAACAACAAGGTTCTCTTCCTTTTGGACCTATAGTAATACTTGTGCATATATGCTCTGTATGGGTTCCATACACATCAGAAGGCAAAGAAGCAATAGCAAGCTACCCTGTAATCATGAAGGAAATCAAACTCGCTGTCCAGGAATGCGCAAGAAAATTAGCAAGATATCTTTCAGGCAGAAGAAGAGCAATGGAATTGAAACAGAGGCAGAGTTTATTTGAAAAATACATACCAGAAGTTTCCGAATCATTAGCAAAATTATCAGGTATTGAAAAAGAGAAAATAATGACAGGGCTTGAAAAAATGTTAAAGAAAGAAAAAACAAATATTGAAGAAAATGATAGAGAGGATGAATATGCAAAAGAAAGAAAGCAATGATACCAAAAGAAAACTTGAAGAACTTGGGAAAAAACTTGTTAAGGAAATAGAGGAAGGTGAAAACCCAAACATTGATATTCCTATCAGAGCTCTTTCAAATGTAATTTTTGACAAAAACAAAAACTATCTCACATTAGGCACTCACTCCTCAAAAAGATATTTCTTTAACGTAGCGCATGTAAGAAAATTTGTACAAACCGTAGAAGTGGCTGCTGTATCCAAGGAATTAATTGAAATGGACAAAACCGCAAGTTTGCGAGATGTATACTATCAACTTAAACGCACAATACCAGGAACAAAAATAAATATTGTAGATGAACAGACGGAAACTGACAAATGCGTAGAAGACCTTGAACTTGTTACAAACTCGTTAAGGGAACAACTCCATATAAACGCAAACAAAAACGGTTCAGTAGCCGGGAAAGTTATAATAGAAGATAAAGGTGATGAAATAAACTGGGCAAAACTTGGAAGCGGCGGCTGGTCTATACCAAGCAATGTTGAAAATATAAAATTCAAGAAAGTTGATGCAAAATTCATAATTTACATGGAAAAGGCAGCAATATGGGAAAGACTTCACGAAGATAAAGTATGGGATAAATTGGACTGCATAATTTTGTCATCGCAAGGCCAGACAACAAGAGGAATAAGAAGATTATTGCAGCGCCTGCATATAGAACATAAACTTCCTGTCTTCGTTCTTACGGACTTTGACAGTTGGGGTCTGTATATTTATTCTGTAATAAAACATGGCTCAATAAACCTGGCACATCAATCAGAGAGGTTTGCGCTACCAGGGGCAAAATTCCTTGGAATAACAGGAGATGATATTGAAAAATATAATTTAAAAAAACATATAATAAAAGCAACAGAACAGGACAAAAAAAGGCTTTCAGAACTATCAAAATATGAATGGTTCAAAAACAACAAAGAATGGCAAAGGCAGTTTAAAATGATGAAAGAAATAGACGGAAAAGTGGAAATTCAGGCACTCTCAAGCCGCGGAATCACATTTATTTCTGACGTATATCTTCCTGAAAAAATCAAGAATAAAGATTGGATTGAATGAAAATCTTTTTATACCAAAATTTGCAATATTTCTATGGTGTTAAGCAATGAGAAATTAGATTCTTAAAAATCTGTTATGCTCCCTAATATCTGACGCAAATTCTCTTCCGCAATTATTGCACACAAACAAAGAAACATCTACTGACTGCGTGTTGTCGCTGGAACAGAATTTGCATCTTACCATTATTATTTTTATGTTCTTTTTTAAATAAAAAATAGGTGCATAAAATGGATATTATTGAAGTTGAAAACCTTGTAAAAGAATTTAAACTATATAAGAAAAATGAAGGGTTGTGGAATTCTCTAAAAACAATAATAAAAAGGGAATACAAAATTATCAGGCCCGTAAACGGAATAAGTTTTAGAATAAAAAAGGGTGAAATTGTTGGTTTCATAGGCACTAACGGCGCGGGAAAATCAACAACAATCAAAATGCTTACAGGCGTGCTTTATCCAACATCCGGAACCATAAACGTGACTGGGTTCAAGCCATTTGAGCAAAGAGAAGAATATGCAAAACATATAGGAGTTGTTTTTGGGCAGCGCACGCAACTTTGGTGGGATTTGCCTGTGAAAGAATCTTTCAATTTACTAAAACATATATACGACATATCAGAAGCCAAATTTAAGAGAAACATGAAAAAATTTTCAAAAATATTGGGCTTAAACCAACTATTGGACATTCCTGTAAGAAAACTTTCTCTTGGGCAAAGAATGAGATGCGACTTGGCAGCTTCTTTGATTCATAATCCAAAAGTCGTGTTCCTTGACGAGCCTACAATAGGGCTTGACATTATAGCAAAACACAGCATCAGAAACTTCATAAAAGAAGTCAACAAGAAAGAAAAAACAACAATTCTACTCACGACTCACGATATGTCAGACATAGAGAAACTATGCAAAAGGGCAATAATTATAGACAAGGGAAAAATCATTTACGATGGCATGCTGGCAGATGTAAGAAAAAGGTTTTCAAATGGCAAAATAATTATAGTGGATTTTCATGAGAATGTAAGAAAGTCAGAAATTAAAATCAAAAATATGACAATACTCAAAACAGCAGGCAGAAGGTTCTGGTTAAGAATAGACAAGCATGCAGAATTATCTTCAATTGTAAACCAGATTATGTCAAAGTTTTCAATCCACGACATTACAATAGAAGAACCGAAAATAGAGAATATAATAAAAGAAGTTTACAGGCGTGGCAGATGAAAAAATATATTGAAGTGTTAAAAACAGCCATAAAAAAGGAGATGGTATATAAGTTTGATTTCTTAATTTTCAGCATATCTGGCATAATTTTTATTTCGGTTTTTTATTTTCTATGGACATCCATATACACATATAATAATTTACAAACCATAGGGGGTCTTAGTCTAAAGGAAATGATAACATATATGGCTATGAGCGTAATTATTATGTTTGCTGGTTATTCAAATACAGACAGAAAAGCGTATTGGGATATAAACAAAAATGCTATAACTAATATATTAACAAAACCTTTGGATATTCAAAATTATATTTTTTCAAGGGATATAGCAGACAATTTCCTTTCTGTCATTTTTAGTATATTACCAACACTAATTTTCGCTGTTTTGATTTTCAATATCTTTGTGCCTCCACTACAAACACTGTTATTGTTTTTCATAAGCACAATATTGAGCATATTAACCTCATTTTCATTAGCGTTTCTTGTTTGGCTGACTGCATTTTGGACTGAACAAACAAGAGGAATAAGAAGATTTAAAGAAATAATAATAGATTTTTTTGCAGGAAGTTTTTTGCCGCTGTATTTGTTTCCAGACTGGTTGAAAAACATTGCCTTGCTGCTACCGTTTAAATCAATATCTCACATACCATTGTCAATTTACATAGGAAAAATACATGGAATTGATATCATCTATGCCATAACACAACAGATATTCTGGATTGTTGTATTTTTTTACATAGGCAAGTTTCTTTTTAAGAAAGCAAGAAAAAAATATAGCGCGCATGGTGGTTGAATGAATTACCTAAATTTATATTTAAGATTTATAAAATTACATATACATTCATTATTGGAATACAAAACCGATTTTCTTATTGGTTTTACAACACAGGCGCTTTGGGGCATTGTTTCTGTTTCATTTATATGGATAATTTTTTCGCATATAACAAGCATAAACGGATGGTCTCTTTATGAAATGTTGTTCTTATCAGGATTCTCAACTTTGACAGCAGGATTGTTTTCATCATTGTTCCCATTATGGGACATGGACAGATTGATATCAGAAGGTGAATTTGACAAATTTTTAACAAAACCAATAAATCCGCTTTTTCAGCTAATAACATCAAAGATTGACACCGAACATTTTGGAGATATTTTTATTGGTGCTGTTTTGCTATATATAAGTTCATTAAAAATAGGGATAGCATGGAGTATTGCAAACATACTTCTATTTCTGCTGTTTTTATTCAGTTCTGTGTTATTATTGTTTTCAATCATGCTTATACCAACATCTGTTGCATTTTGGACAACCAGATCGCAGACTCTTTCAAACATCATTCTGCACTTCAGAAACTTTACAACATACCCATTAGAAATATACAGTTTTCCAATAATTTTCCTTGTTTCATTCATATTTCCATTCGCGTTTACAATATATTACCCTGCCCAGGCTTTCCTTGGAAAGGGCATTGCCGTATGGGCGGCTTTCCTGACACCTATTGTAACACTTATAGCATTCGCAATTGCATACAGCATCTGGAAATTGGGACTAAAAAATTACACATCAACAGGTAACTAAACCTTTATAAGTTTTCTAATTATATTTTATTCTTACAGAGCCTGGGTAGCTCAGCAGGTAGAGCACCTGGCTGTTAATTTATACAGAAACCAGGTGGTCGCAGGTTCGAGTCCTGTCCCAGGCGCCATTCAACGGCGTGATTTAATGGAAGAGATATCAAACTTGCTTATAAAGAAATTTGACATCAAAAAGTTTGATTCCGCCTGCAACGCAATCGGCTGCAATGAAGAAATATCAAAAGTGATTTTATTTAAGGAAAAACACCTGACAAAACTGTCAGAAAAGGAAATAGCAAAAATTTATTTATGCGAAGACCACTCAAATTCATTAAGAAAATTGATAAGAGAACTAAACTCAATATCAATAAAAAACAAAAAAATAATAAGCATTGACATTCAAGACTTTAACTAAGTGAGGCGTGTGCGCGAGGCGGTATTTTTTACCGTAAGCTCAGCTCGGGAGAGCGCACGGCTGAAGTAACTGGACACCGTGTTGTCGCGTGTGAGCATCTGCCGAAAAAGGCTCCGCGAATTCAAATCACGCCCGCCTCACCACTTAAAAAGTTTTAATTTCATTCTATATACCATGAACATTTACAAAAAAATTATAAGGCCTGCGCTGTTTCATTTATACCCTGAAACAGCGCATAATGCAGCAATTTCAGCAGGCTATCTTATTGGAAAAATAAACAATCCTGTTTTTGACGAATTGGGGAAAAAACTAATATACAAGAATAAAAACCTTGAAACAGAGTTATTTGGAATAAAATTTGAAAACCCTCTTGGCATGGCGGCAGGGTTTGACAAGAATGGAAAACTATTGAATATTGCGCACTATGCCGGATTTGGCTTTCACGTAGTTGGTTCTGTTACAGCAAAAGAAAGCAAAGGCAACAATAAACCCAGAATATTCAGGCTTCCTGAAGATGAAGCCATTATAAACAGAATTGGGTTGGAAAATTATGGCGCAACTAAAATATCCATATTAATAAAAAAATCAAAACCAAAAATACCTTACTTTGTAAGCATAGCAAAAACTCATAACGCATGCGCATCTGACTATTCCGGATTTGACGACATTCTTTCTTCTTTCAGAAAATTACACCAGTTTGGATGCGGCACAATACTTAATATATCCTGTCCAAATACATCTGAAAGCAGAAAATTTGAAGAACCAGATAATTTAGAAAATCTCCTCTCAAAAATAGATGATGAACGCTGCTCATACGACTGGAAGCCTGTATTTCTGAAAATCTCGCCTGACATCAAAAATAATGTTCTTGAAAGAGACATTGAAATCTGCAAAGATTATGACATTAACGGATTTGTGATATGCAACACAACAGAATCAAGAGAATGCTTGAAAACAAATGAAAAAAACACAAAGAAATTAAGGGGAGGATTAAGCGGAAAGCCTCTTAAATTGAAGTCAAACAAACTGATTGAGCAGGTTTATAAAATAAAGGAAGAAGACCAAAGCATAATAGGCGTTGGCGGGATATTTTCAGGCAAAGACGCTTATGAAAAGATTTTGCTCGGCTCTAATTTAGAAAAAATATTTACGGCAATACCATATGAAGGCCCTTTTGTCTGCAATAAAATAAATTATGAATTATCTCAGTTTTTAGAACATGACGGGTTTAGAAACATATCAGAAGCCGTGGGATATTACGTAAAATAAACCTTTTTTAACTTAGCAAACAATTATTATTATGTTAATACGCATTCTGCCAATAAAATACATATCACTAAACCTCTTGCAAAAATTTTGCAAAGAACTGGAAGCAAGCATAAATGTAAGATGCAAGATACTGCCGCAAATAAAATACATTGATTCCGCATTCAATGCATTAAGAAGGCAATATGACGCATCAAAGATAATAGACATTATTGCAAGCACAAACGAAGGAAAGTTTATAGACAAATCAATTCCCACAATCGGAATAACAGAAGAAGATATATATTATAAAGGTTTAAACTTTGTTTTCAGCATAGAAGAACCTGAAAATGCATGCTCTGTTATATCCATAGCCAGACTAAAACCCGAATTTTATGACCAGAAGCCAAATAATATGATTCTTATAGACAGGATTGTGAAAGAAGCAATGCATGAAATCGGGCATCATATAGGACTAAACCACTGCAAGCACATTTTCTGCATAATGTCGCCGTCACCAAGCGCAAAGGATATAGACATCAAGAGAAGAGAGTTCTGCAGAAACTGCAAAATAAATATGGCTATGAAGGGAATAAATATTGATTTATAAATCTGAAATAATTAATTAAATTCCGGTGAATTCTATGCAAGGAAGAATTGAAGACATAAAAGTAATAGTAGAAGATAAAGAAGGCAAAGAATACTTTGACAACGGATGGTATGGAAACATAAAATCAGGAAATCTTGAATTATCTCTTGTGGAAGCTCTTCTTTTGCAGGAAAGAGGAAGGCTTGAAGTATTTATTAAAAACAAGAAATTATCATTCTCTGACTTTTATCACTACTGCTGCTCAAAAATCAATAATTTCACTAATCTTTATTATGTTTATAAAGACATGAGAGAAAGGGGGCTCCCCGTCAGAGTCGGATTTAAAGGCATGGACCTTCGGGTTTATGACAGGGGTGCAAAACCAAATAAAGCAGAAAAAGTAAAATGGATAGTTTTTGTTGCATCTGAAGATTATCCTTCGGATTTTAGCATGCTTGAGAGAGCAACAAAACTCTCACAAAACATTAAAACAACTGCGCTATGGGCAGTTGTAGACAACGACACAGACATAACTTATTATGCTGTAAATGAACTGAAGATATAAAATGTGATGATTATGATAAAAGCGCAGATTGCTCAGGACAAGGTTTTTATATGGGACAGAAATGCAGCAAAAAACATATTTGAAAATGATTATTATGGAAGGCTTAGAGAAGACAGGCTTGAATTATCTCTTGTGGAAGCAGCATTTCTATATAAAAAAAAGAAAATAACAATTTACAACAACAATAAAAAAATGGGATTTAATGAATTTTTTGATTATTGCTGCTCTATAGACAACAGATTCAGGGAAAGATTTATTGTTTACACTGACCTTAGAAACAAATCATATCCAACAAGAACAGGATTCAAGTTTGGCTGCGACTTCCGCGTCTATAATAAAGGAGTAAAACCTTTGAAAAGAGGTCCAAAAAGCGCGGCAGAACATACAAAATGGATTGTTTTTGCTGTTCCAAAAAATTATTCCTGCGGTTTTCAGGAACTTTCCAGAGCAGTCAGGCTTGCGCATAACATAAGAGCGCATATGCTCTGGGCTTTGGTAGATAAAGATGATAAAGTCGTATACTTTGAAATAGTCAGAATTACACCCTAAGTTTATAAAAACATAATACTAATAATTTATTGCGTGGTATTTATGTTTGTGAAAGATTTTATGAGCAAAGATGTAATTTCCATAAATTCCAATGACAGCATAACAAAATTCATAAGCATTATGGAAAAGTATAATATACGTGAAGCTCCGGTAATAGAAAACGGGAGATATGTTGGCATAATAAATTATAAAGAACTGTTCTCAAAAGGCGTTGCATCCGACCCTACAAAAACAAAAATAAAAAAATTCATAATCAAAACACCAACTTTTTCAAAAAACATGAAAATTGAAGACGCTTCCGAATTTTTGTTTAAAGTAGGTTTCAGGGCTTTGCCCGTAGTTGAAAAGAACAAGGTTATAGGAATATTCTCTGTTTTTGATTTGCTAAAAGCCATAAATAACGAGCAGATAAGGCGAACATTGGCAGAGGAAATAATGAGCACAGCCGAAGTAATAAAAGAATCTGACGATATAGGAAAGGCAAGGTTTATAATGAGGGAGAAAAACATATCAAAACTTCCTGTAGTTAATGATTACGGCGAACTTGTGGGGATTGTCTCAGTTCTTGACCTGCTTAAAGCAATAAAACCAAGAGAAAGAATACCTTGGTATTCAATAGCTGCAGAAAAATTAACAACAACAAACATACCTGTTTCAACAATAATGAACAAAAATGTGCTTTCTGGAGAAAAGACAGAATCTATAAAATCAATAATAGACAAAATGATTGAAGCAAAAAACCCGGGAGTTGTTATAACTGAAGAAAACAGCCCCATAGGCATAATAACAACCAGAGATATTTTAGAACTTTATTTGTCCCTGCATAAAAAAGAAGAAGGATTATATGTGCAAATAACAGGTCTTGATAAAAGCGACCCTGATATTGACAAGCAGATATCAGAATTTGTCAGAAAAGTATCACAATTCCATGAAATCCAATACATGTATATTCATATCAAGAAATATAGAAAAACAGGAAGAATAAAATACTCTATAAGATGCAGATTAATGACTGATGAAGGCATGTTTGTATCAAAATCTACTTCATGGATTTTGAGCGTTGCTGTAGGCAATGCTCTTAACAATATTGAAAGATTTCTTTTAAGGAAAAAGGAAAGAAAGAGAGACAAAATCAGAAGACTGCTGAGGATTGGAAAATGAGAAAAACAGCATTTGCGATTGCAATCCTTATTACTTTATTCTTTTATTTCATTGATTCCTATATGTCTCACCAGAACAAAACAGCATATGTAGAAAAAGTTATAGACGGCGACACAATAAAAACCAATATAGGAACAATAAGATTACTTGGAATAAATGCGCCTGAAATAGGAGAAGCATATTATCAGGAAGCAAAAGATTTTCTGAAGCAGATGATAGAAAGAAAGAACATAACCATAGAAGGCAAAGAAACTGACAGGTATGGAAGACTTCTAAGATATATTTATTTTAAGAATATTTTTGTAAATCTTGAACTTGTAAAAAGAGGTTATGCGCATATATACACGCATAAAGGAATAAAACACGAACTGTTGGTTGCAGAACAAACAGCAAAACAGAACAATATTGGAATATGGAAAAAGGGAAACTACTCAAAATGCTTTTATGTTTCTGAGTTTGTCTGGGATGCATATGGGGATGATAACAAAAACCTTAATGGCGAATACTTTACTCTTAAAAACAAATGCAAACCAATTAACATAAATTCATGGACAATAAAAGACAGAAACAGAATTATATATACATTTTCAAATTTTGTTGCAAATTCAACGCTAACAGTATATACAGGTTGCGGAAACAATACAAAAGAAAAAGTCTACATGTGCAGGAAAAAACCTGCATGGAATAATGATGAAGATATTCTGTTTATTAGAGACGAGAATAGCAAACTCGTGTTAAGCTATAATTATTAATTCATCCATTTGTCTTCCCACTGCCTGAATTTTGTTTCATCAATATCATACCTTACTTCCTTCTTCTCAGCAAATTTTTCTCTTATAATCAGCCCGAAAATTATTCCCGAAGCCATGCCTGCAAGATGCGCAACATTTGCTACTCCAGAAGGATAGAACAATCCTATAAAATCTGCAACAGCCCAGACAAAAATAGCCAGAATCATTGGCATTGGAACATAAACCCATATCATCATTCTTGGTCTTAAAACAGCAAGAACTCCGAGAATGCCAAAAATTGCCCCGCTTGCTCCAAGAGAAGCATTATAAAACATAAAACTTCCTATTGAGGCAACCAATCCTGTTATAAAAAATATTGCTAAAAATAATTTACTGCCAACTATTCTTTCAAGAATAAAGCCAAACAAACCAAGAGCAAACATATTATACATTAAGTGAAGAACGCTGCCATGCAGAAAAATATTTGTCAAAAACATCCATGGCTCGGTTAAAGCGCGGGATTGAATAAGCGCAAAGTTGTTAGTAACCCATGGAAATATGTTTTGAAGAATAAAAACTGCTATGCAAATTCCAATAAGATAAAATGAATAATGCTTCATAATAATTACTTGGCGCTTCAAGATACTTCAATCTTTCCTTTTCAAATAAATCACTCTTCTTTCTTCCGCGCTTACTAAATCCTTTATTTGTTTTATAAAATTCTCGCCAACCTCTCCGTTCTGAATTGCCCTTGAAAGGGAAAACACGTCAAGAGTTGAAAACCTGTCCCATAAATTGTTCTCTTTTATTATTTTGTCCAGAACCCCTCTATTAGAATCGTTTTTCCCGGGAAATTTTATGTTTTTATAAACTGCTATTCTTGCTATTACTTCAGAGCCTGTTATATTATCTACATTGTTTTTCTTTCCATACTCTATTATAGCCTCTTTAAGAGCTTCAAGCTGTTTTTCCAATTTATCTATCTTTTCTTTTGTTTCAGCATACATATTTACAAGTTTAACTCCATCTTCATTCAGAAACTCATTTGAACTTAGGCTGTTAACTTTTAACATATGCTTCTTTTTCGGACAATACTGCGCAAACTCGCACCATGAACAAAGAGATGATTCTCTCGCAGCAAATTCCTTTTCGTTTTTAATTTTATCTATAAGTTTTATTGTTTCTTTCTTAAGATGTTCAAGCTCTTTATCTGTCTTAACTATTCTAATCTCTTTATCAAAAGCAAGAAAATGCCATATTAAATGAACCTCCTTTGCAAAGGGATACATGTTTTTGACAGCCAGATTATAAAGAGCCAGTTGCCTGTCCTGCTCAATATAATCCTTTATTGGCAAATGCGCATTTGTCTTATAGTCATGTATTTCTATTATATCGTCTTTCATTGACAGCCTGTCTATATATCCCTGCAATTTATATTTTCCATCTCCATTCAAATCTATAACAATATGTTTTTCCAAGTCCAGAACTATTGAATCATTAAAAGGCTTGTATCTGTTATAATAGTCAGTTATAAATTTTATTCCCATTTTTCTGTGGTTTTCCGGAGAGTAGTCGCTTCTTACTATTATTATATTGTCATTCCAATTCTTGTCCCACTGAGAATTAAAAAATTCCAAAAGTTCCTCCAAAGTGTTCTGTTTTTGGAATTTCAAATCCCTGTAAAGTTTTTCCAGCGTTTCGTGCACGCGCTTTCCAAGAAATGCCTCTATTGATTCTTCTGCCTCTGTTTCCAGCCTGTCAATATATTTGAATTTGAACTTTAACGGACATTGTTCAAAACAGCTCAACCTTGAATGTGAAAAAATCATAACAGAAAATTATTTTTCAAAAAATAAAAGTTTTATCAAACCGTTCTTATATCTTCCTGTATTTTTGCATTAAGTTCCTCAATCTTAACCCTCTCCTGATTTGTTGTATCCCTGTCTCTTATTGTGACAGTTCCGTCTTCCAATGTCTGGAAATCAATTGTTATGCAGAAAGGGATTCCTATTTCATCTGCTCTTGCATATCTCCTTCCTATAGAACCGGAATCATCATAAAAAACACCAAAGTCTTGCTTCAGAGATTTATAAACCTCTTCAGCCTTTTTGTCCAGTCCGCCTTTATTAACAAGGGGAAAGACGGCAACTGAGAAAGGCGCCACTTTCTTCGGCAGTTTCAAAATTGTTCTTTTTCCTTCAAAATAGCATAAATCAAGCAACGCGAAAATTATTCTGTCCACTCCGAAACTTAACTCAAGAACATGAGGAATGAATTTTCTTCCATTGAAAAAAATTTCCTGTTTCTGCCCGGACACTTTCTCATGACCCTTCAAATCATGGTCAGTTCTGTAGTGTATGCCTCCAACTTCTTTCCAGCCGATTGAACTAAGATTAAGCTCAATATCCCAATGTATTTTATTGTAAAAGGCTCTCTCCTCTTCGGACAATTCCCTGAAACGGAACTTTTCTCTTTCTATATTAAGCTCCTCCAAAAAGAACTGCTGAATTTTTGCCATGTAATAAACGTAAAATTTTGGAAGTTTCTTCGCAACTTCTTCGCATGCCATTTCATTTGTTTTCCTGTTTGAAAATAGAATAATCTTATAATCTCTTACCTCGTCCCAGTTTTTATGGTTTTCCATCTCGTTCATGTCAAAGAAAATCTGCAATTCTGCCTGAGAAAACTCGCGCATTCTTGTTGTTAACTGCCTTGGCGATATTTCGTTTCTGAAAGATTTGCCAATAACAGCCAAACCAAGAGGCAGTTTTTTTCTCTGAACTTCAAACTGCTGCGAAAAGTTTACATAAGCACCCTGAGCTGTCTCAGGCCTTAAATAACCAGTTATTTCTGATTCTGCTCCTATATGCACAGGAAACATCATATTAAGAACAGACACTCTATCAAGTTCTCCCCTGCATTTCATGCAAACAATATTATGTTTTTTTATAATCTTTGTCAGTTCATCCGTGCTAAAACCTTCAAAATTTTCCTTCAGATATTCTTCTATTATATGGTCAGCCCTGTGAACAGTTCCGCATTTTTTGCATTTTACTGTTGGGTCAACAAAATTTTCCTTATGCCCGCTTGCGAGAAAAACCTTTTCAGGCATTATGCATGCAGGTTCAATTTCAAAAAAATTGCTGTCAAGACCAAGAAAATATTTTCTCCATAAATTTTCAAGTTTTCTCTTTATTAAAGTCCCTACACTTCCATAGTCATAAAAGCCTGCAATGCCTCCATAAATTTCGCTGCTTGGAAAAAATATGCCGCGTCTCTTTGCCAAAGATTCTATCTTCTCAATCATAACATCCTCTCATATTCACCACTTTATATATGGTTCGTTAAAATAAATATAAATAACACATAAATACAATATTTAAAATATGCTAAATTTATTTCTGTTCCTGAGCATAGCATTTCTGCTTACCTTTGCAATCGGCAGAATTATAGAAAAAATAAATGTTCCATGGATATTTGCCGCCCTTATTTTAGGGTTTCTGCTTGCAATATACAATCCCTTTGCCTATATCACAAACTCCAGTGAATTTAATTTTTTGGCATATTTAGGCATGTATTTTCTGCTATTCATTATAGGACTTGAAATAGACTTAAATAAACTAAAAAAACAGGGCAAATTCATTTTTAAAGCAACTTTCTTTATAATTTTATTTGAATCCTTGTTTGGAACCTTATTAGTCCATTTTGTTTTCGGTTATGCATGGTTTATCTCCTTTGTTGTGGCACTTTCTTTTGCCACAGTTGGCGAAGCTATTTTAATTCCTATTTTAGATGAGTTTAAAATAGTAAATTCAAAATTAGGGCAGGCAATAATAGGCATTGGAACTTTGGACGACATAATAGAAGTTTTAACTCTGATTACAGCAATACTCTTAATAAGTTCAAGTGCAGCCGAAGTTCATATAAATACTGCATTGATATTAATTTCTTTGTTTGTATTATTTGCATTGGCTTTTGGCTTGACAAAATTCAGAGAAGAAGGAAGGAAGTTCAGTTCAATAGATATTGAAGACTTGTTTCTGTTCATAATCTTCATATTCTTCCTGTTTCTTGGCATAGGAGAATATGCATACAGCACTGCTGTTGCAGCACTGCTTTCAGGGCTTGCTCTTAAAACATTTCTTCCTGAAAAAAGGCTGCAATTGATAGAAAGCGAAGTAAGAACAATGTGCTACGGGTTTTTCGCTCCAATATTCTTTCTTTGGGCAGGAAGTTCAATAAACATAAAATACCTTGCATCCTACCCTCTGTTTATTGTGCTTGTCATTCTTGTATCAGGCATTGCAAAAATTCTTGGAAGCTGGCTTATTGGCAGAAATGAACTTGGAACAAAAAAATCTATAATGCTTGGAATAGGAATTTCAGTAAGATTTAGCACAAGCATAATTATTATAAAAATATTGTTTGAAAACAGCATTATACATTCTGGCTTATATTCAGTTATATTGGCTTCAACAATAGTGTTTACATTTATAATTCCCATCCTGTTTTCTAACCTGCTTGCAAATCTGAACATAAACAATTCTCTAAGAAGAAAATAAACTTGTTAAAACTTAAATCAATATAGATTTAATTAAGTTATGTGATTACCATGGCAACTTTAAAAGAAAAAAGAATAAAAAACGGTTTCAAGGAAAAAGCGCAGAAAAATCCTGAAAAATATTATCCTGTTAAGGTTTTGAAAGACAAAGGATTTAAAAGATACAAATGCAAAAAATGCGGAAGTTTTTACTGGTCATTTGCTGATAGAGAAATATGCGGAGACCCGAACTGTTCAGGCAAATATCAATTTATAAACAATTCTCCTATAAAGCCTTTAGAATATCTTGAAGTATGGCAAAGGTTCTCCAAACTCTTCAAAAAACATGATTATACGCCAATAAGAAGATATCCTATTGTTGCAAGATGGAGAGAAGATATTTACTTTGTAGAAGCTTCTATAGATGATTTCATACCTCATGTTTTGTCAGGAGAATCAGAACCTCCGTTCAACCCCTTAACGGTTCCCCAATTCTGTATAAGATTCAATGACATTGACAATGTAGGCATAACAGGCAGACACAATACAGGATTTGTAATGATTGGGCAGCATGCTTTTGCATCAGGAAAGGATTATTCGCCGGAACAGTATTTAACGCATATTCTTGAATGGCTTATAGATGAAATAAAAATCCCTTGCTCTGAACTTCAGTTCCATGAAGATGCATGGGCTGGCTCGGGCAAAATGGGACCCAGTATAGAATTTTTCTCAAGAGGACTTGAACTTGGAAATCAGGTATACATGCAATATGACATAAGAAACGGAATAAAAGAACTGAATATTAAAACGCTTGATATGGGAATGGGTCAGGAAAGATATGCATGGCTTTCTCATGGCACGAATACAAGTTATGACGTTGTCTTTCCTTCTGTTGCAAAAAAACTTTTCTCAATTACAGGAATAAAACCAGACAGGTTTGTATGGAGCAAGTTTCTTCCATATTCAGGAATGCTGAACCTTGACGAAGTTGACAGCATTGAAAAGGTATGGCAGAATATTGCAAAAGAAATTAGCATTGACGTGAAAGAATTGAAAGAAAAAATAATTCCAATATCAGCGCTTTATGCCATAGGAGACCATGCGCGCTCGCTTCTGGTTGCAATAAATGATGGCTGCCTGCCATCAAATGTAGGCGGAGGATATAACCTGCGCGTTATTTTAAGACGCTCTCTTGACTTTATAAGCAAATATAACTGGGATATTTCCCTGCCAGACTTGTGCAAAGAACATGCATTATACCTTAAAAAACAATACCCTGAACTTATGGAAAACCTTGATGAAATATCAAGAATACTGGAATTTGAAGAAAAGAAATACAATGAAACCAAGAAAAAAACAAGAAAAATTATCTCAACGCTTTCTGCAGATATTTCGGAAAGCAAACTAATTGAACTTTATGATTCGCACGGCATTAGCCCTGACATAATAGCAGACAAACTAAAAATAAAAATACCTGAAGATTTCTACAAAAAGGTTTCTGAAAGGCATGAAAATATCAAGACAAAAAAAGAGAAAGAAGAAATGCCAGAATACAATGTTCCTGAAACAGAAAAAATTTACTATGAAAATGAGAAGTTATATGAATTTTCAGCAAAAGTTTTAAAAGCAGAAGGAGAGAAGATTATTCTTGACAGAACAGCCTTCTATCCAAGAGGCGGAGGAGCAGAACCAGACCTTGGAACAATAAACGGGCATCGGGTTTATAATGTTGAGAAAGCGGGAAACATAATTATTCATTTCGTAGAAGGCAAATTTAAGGAAGGGGAAACTGTAAACGGAAAAATAAACAAGGAAAGAAGAGAAGCAATAAGAAACCATCACACAGCAGTGCACATTCTCAATCTGTCTTGCAGAAGAATTCTTGGAAACCATATATGGCAGGCAGGTTCATACAAAGACGATAAGAAAGCAAGGCTGGATATAACACACTATAAAAACTTGACAACTGAAGAGATGAAAGAAATAGAAAGGATGTGCAATGATATTATAAGCAAGAAACTGACTGTCAAAAAGGAAATATTGGAGAGAAATGAAGCTGAAAAGAAGTATGGTTTCAGGCTTTATCAGGGAGGTGCTGTTCCTGGCAAAGTTCTGCGCATTGTGTCTATTGCAGAAGACAGCGAAGCATGCGGAGGTTTGCATGCAGACAATACAGGAGAAATAGAGAAAATAAAAATTCTAAAAACCGAGAAGATACAGGATGGAATAATAAGAATTGAAATTGCAGCAGGCAAAAAAATAAAGGAATATTACAAAAGATTTTCTGAATCAAAACTCAATGAACTGAAACCAAAAATTGAAAAATATAAAATTAATATGCAAGAAATTAAGAGAAACATTGCTAATTTTATTGAAAACGAACAGTATGCTGATTTGGAAAATATGTTCGCGGGTATTGAAAGCAAAATTTCAGAGAAAATAAAGAGTGAAAGAAAAAAACAGGAGCTTCTGGCAAAGGAAAGCGCAGAAAAAATTATTGAAAATCTTAAGTTTGAAAATGCAAAAAACAGGAAAATTCTTGTCTCTGAACTTGAGGGAAATATGAAACAAATGCAGAAAATATCGCGAATACTTTCTTCTGAAGACACTGTTATTTTGCTTTTTTCCGCAAATGAAAAAATAGAAATATTTGGCTCTGCTGGAAAAAATACTGGAATAGATATTGGAAAAATTGTTTCCGAATGCTGCAGAATGCTTGAAGGAAAAGGCGGAGGTTCGCAGTCAATTGCTCAGGGTTTTGGAACAAACAAAGACAAACTAAAAGAAACTATTGAAAAGGCAAAAAAAGATATTTTGAAAGAAATTCAGTAAGCACTGCACTTATCTATTGGTGTTGTGAACAAAGCGCAAATTCTTTTGACAAGAGTTTCTTTTGGAACCTCCCCAACAACCCTGTCCATGGTTTTGCCTTTTAAAATAAATGTAGGCACACCATCTACGTTATAACGCCTTGTTTCTATCTGATACTTATTTACATCTACTTTCTCAAGAACAACATTTCCATTAAATTCAGATACTATTTCATCCAGAATAGGTTTCATTGCCCTGCAATGCGGGCATGTCGGAGAAAAGAACTCCTCAATTATAACAATATTGCTGTTTAAAAAAACCGCTTCTTTATCTTCAGGCAAGGGAGCATCATAAACAAATTTAACTTCCTGTTCATTATTAGTAGGCAGCACAAACATTAACGCAAAGGCAACTGTGCTTCCCAAAAACATTGCAAGCACAAACAAGGTAAATATTTTATTTTTTGTATCCTTTCTCATTGCAATCACTTTATTTTTTTGTGGTTATATATTTTTTCACGGAAAAGGCTGCAACAGCTCCATCTGCAACAGCTGTTACTATCTGCTTTAACGGGTTGTTGCAGACATCCCCTGCAGCATATATTCCTTCTACATTTGTAGATTGCTCTTTGTCAACAACAATAAAATCTGATTCATCTATTCTAACTCCTGCTTTTCTTGCTATATCAACAACAGGAACCTCGCCAAAAGCAATAAAAACCCCTGAACACTCAATCTCCTCGCCATTATCAAGAATTATCTTTTCAACCATTGTACTTCCTTTTATTTCCTTTACTGTATGTTCAAGCACAAACTTAACCCCTTTCTCGCTGGCTGTCTTCACATAAATGTCAGCCCCCCTGAATTCCTTCCTTCTATGAATTAAAGTAACATCGCAGCCTATGTCTTTAAGAAAAATTGCAGATGTCAATGCAGAATCTCCGCCACCCAAGACAGCAACTTTTTTGCCCTTAAAAAAATAGCCATCGCAGGTAGCGCAATATGAAACTCCTTTTCCAAGAAATTCTGACTCTCCCTTTATACCGCCTTTTCTATGCCTTGCTCCTGTTGCTATAATAATAGCTTTTGCAGTATAAACGTTCTTGTTAGTTTTTACTGATATCAACTCGTCTTCTTTGCTTATATCAACTGTTTTCTCATTTACTATTTCAACATTATAATTTTTAAGGTGTTTTTCAAACATATCCATCAATTCAGGCCCTGTAACATCCTGAATTCCAAGATAATTATCAACTCTATTTGTAATCAACACCTGCGAAACCTGTTCAGGGTCTCTTAAAATAATACAATCAACGCCATATCTTTTCAAATACAAACCTGCATTTAAACCTGCAGGGCCTGCGCCAATAACAACACAATCATACACTTTCTCTGCCATAAAAATCAATATTATTTATTTGAATTAACTTATATATTAGATACTCCTGTTTCTCTCGCGGCTTTTGAAACTGCGGCAGCAACAGCCTTTTCAGCGCCGTCAAAAGGATTGGGTATTATTTTTTCCTGCGTGGGTTCTATAAAACCTGCAAGCGCTTCTGCTGCAGCCATTTTCATTTCTTCATTTATATCCTTTGCTCTTGCATCAAGAGCACCGCGAAAAATGCCCGGAAAAGCAAGAACATTATTTATTTGGTTTGGAAAATCGCTTCTGCCTGTTGCAACAATAAATGCTCCTGCGCTTTTTGCCTCATCAGGCATTATCTCTGGTATAGGGTTTGCCATTGCAAAAATAATTGGCTTCTCAGACATTGACCTAATCATTTCCTGCGTAAGAACCCCTGGAGCAGAAACACCAATAAAAACATCTGCTCCTTTTATAGAATCTTCCAGTTTTCCCTGAACCATATTCCTGTTTGTAATTTTTGAAATTCTAATTTTTTCTTCGTTCATGTTACTTTCTCTGCCTTCATATATGGCTCCTGTTGTATCGCATACTACTATATCTTTTACGCCTTTTGATACCAAAATTTTTGATATTGCAATACCTGCCGCTCCAGCACCATTAACAACAACTTTTACATCTTCTATTTCTTTATTGCACAATTTCAATGCATTTATCATGCCTGCAAGAACAACTACCGCAGTTCCATGCTGGTCGTCATGAAATACAGGTATGTTCAGTTCTTTTTTTTAATCGTCTTTCAATTTCAAAACATCTTGGAGCAGATATGTCCTCAAGATTTATTCCTCCAAAGCCGGGAGATATAAGTTTTACTGCTTCTATTATTTTGTCAGTTTCCTGCGTAGCAATGCATATTGGATATGCATCTATATTTCCAAACTTCTTGAAAAGCACTGCTTTTCCTTCCATAACAGGCAACGCCGCTTCAGGGCCTATGTTCCCAAGGCCAAGAACAGCAGAACCATCTGTAACAATAGCCACAGAATTGCCTTTTATTGTATAGTCATAAACAGCAGCATTATTCTCTGATATTAGCTTACATGGTTCTGAAACACCTGGAGTATATGCAACTGACAAATCATCTTTTGTTTCAAGAGGAAACTTGGAAATTATTTCTATTTTTCCCTTTCTATCTTTATGCATGTTCAGGCTTTTTGTTTTATAATCCATTCAATCACTTTTTGAAATTATCTTTTCAGCTTCTTCCCTAAGTTCAATAAGCCGCTTCTTGCTTATTCCCGTGTAAGAAGACAAATCTGATATATCGTTTTCAAACAATTCAATGCAAAACACTATGCCATTGCTAATAAGTTTATCCTGCACATATTTGCTTAAATTTTTTATAATTGTTATGGGATACAACCTCTTGTCTTCCAGCATGGTTCTTATATTTTCTTTTGGATAATCCCAGCTTAACAATTTTATTTTCATGCATTTGGCATACTTTATTGCATCAGAAGAAAATCTTGTATTTGATACAATCTGGCAGTTCGTAAAATCTTTATTATCCTTACTATTTATAACATCATCAAACCTTGCCTTTGTGTAAAGAACTTCATGAACGCCTGTATATGTTCCAAGAGAATTGTGGTATTTGCACTCTATCAGGGTTTTTTCACTGCCTTTTTCACTGATTACATCAACCTCATGAGATACACACTTCCCTTTTACAATAACATTAGTGACTGTTTTATATCCATATCTTTTCAGAAGTTCCGATACAAACTTTTCAAATTCATAACCTGCGGGTCCAAGCCTCATTATAGCTCCTTTAAGGTCATACATTGCTGCAATATGCGGCATTTCCTTATCAAGCATAAGCAATGTCATTTTTAATATTTCCTTTGTTCTCATGCCGTCCCTTACCTTCTTTTCAATTCTGTCCGCTATTTTATCAGCCAACCATTCCGGAGCCCCTGCTCTTCTGCATGTGCTTCTTATCTTTTCCTTGTCAAACTCTTCTCTCCTACCTGACGCTTTGATTACAAACATAAACATGAGTTAGTATCTTGATATAAAAATAGTTTTGCATACTTCTAACAGGTTACATGAAAAATTCCCGCCACTTTTTTGCCGCTTAGTTTATTGAATTCTTCAATTGCCTGCGGAGTTGGTTTTGCTACAATCTTTACGCCTTCAAGCCCTGCAAGAATTTCAGCAGATTCATCTACTTTCATAAGCCCCGACTGCCCCGTGCCAACAACTACAATTTCAGGTTCCTTAAGCAAAATATCCTGAAGTTCCCCTTTGCTAAAGTTATGAGACTTCTCCCTCTCTATAATTTCTCCGTCCCAGAATATTATAACATCACTCTCATATTTCCTGCCTCTAACAATTATAGAACCAAAACAAGTGCTGTCAATTCTCATAAACATATTTAAATCTTCAATAATAAATAATTGAGGGTTCGTTTGAATAATGGTTTTGAGTATGAAAGTTTTTTCAAAAAAATAGAAAACAAAGCCATAAAAATTCTTGAAAATAATCCAATGTATTTAGACGACTTCCTTGGAAATTTAGAATATCACGCCTGTAAAACCATTAAAGACTATGGTTACACTGTTGAAGAAAACAAAAGAAAAAAACTTATAAGACCCGTCTATTGGGAATTGGACAAACAAAAAATTATAACTGTAAAAAATTCTTTCCTGTTTTCTGAAATAAAACAAACTAACCTTAGCGTGAGTTTAAACCAATATTCTGAAAATCCAGTTATTGACTATAAAAAATATGAAAAATATATTGAACCGATTATAAAACCAATAAATGGTAGCCCCGCCAGGAATTTATAAAGATTATTCGAACCTGGGTCTACTGGTAACTCTTAAATATCCAGAGCCAGTAATCCTTGGCCACTAGACTACGGGGCTATAGTAAAAGAAATTGGATTTAAAATATAAAAACATTCTGCTACAGAATATCATTTAATAACCGCGAACCCTTTTTTGTTAAAGCAAAGCAATTCTCTCCCATAGGCGTGATAGACTGCACCAAACCTTTGTCAATAAGATTTCGCAATATAGCGATATTTGAAGAATTTCCATTTAAAATATCGCTCTTTCTGACAAGTTGTTTTTCGGCTATTAAAGACAACAATTTCTGCTCAGCTTCTGTAAGCATTCTATCACCCAATTAAGCAACAATTTCCCTTCTTATGGACATTGCTTTCTGTTGCCCGCATATCTGCTCAACAAGTTTTAAGGCAAATTCTATTGCAGTTCCCGGGCCCTGAGAGGTTATTATATTTCCATCAACCACAACTCTGTCTCCTCTTGGCATGTCAAGTTCTTTTTCAAAGCCCGGATAAACTGTTGCTCTCTTCTCTCTTAATAAACCTGCCTTTGCAAGAACTAAAGGTGCAGCGCAAATAGCGCCAATAAGTTTTCCTTTTTTCCCAAATTCTTCAACAAGTTCTAAAACAGAATTATTATTTAAAATGTTTCTGTATCCCGGTCCTCCCGGAATAACAAGAACATTATAATTTTCAGCACTCAAATCTATAAGCCTTGTGTCAGTGTTTATTCTTACACCATGACCGCTTGTAATAAGAATTCCGCCAACACCAACTGTTGTGACATCAAGACCGGCTCTTCTTAGAATATCAATTACAGACATTGCCTCTATTTCTTCAAAACCTTCATAAATAAGAACAATTACTTTTGTCATACAATCACATATAAATCTGTTTTTATATTTATAATGCTTATAACATATATTAATACTTTAATATAAAATTAATGTTGGTGATATAATGCAAATAGTCGGCATGTTCATAAAAAATATTGTAGCAAAAAAATACGAAGATGAAATAAAAAACCTTAAAGTAAACAATAATACAAAAATAAATTCAGTGAAAGAACAGGATATTTCTGCGTTAGGAAGGAAGGGACTGAACATAGATTTTGATTTCAGCACAGAATACAAAAATGAGAACAAAAAAATTGCAGAAATATCAATATCAGGCAATGTCTATGTTATTGATAATGATTATGAAAAGTTATTGGAGTTATGGAAGAAAGAAAACAGGCTTCCGGACGAAGTGAATATTAATGTGCTTAATGCAATTCTGAGAAAGTGCTTCATAAAGTCATTATTGTTAACAGAAGAACTGCAACTGCCATCACCTATTCCGATGCCATATGCATCATTAAATAAAGAATAAAAGGGGTTTTCCTTGAATAAGGAAAATTTGTATGGGACATTGCAACAGGGTCGTTGCTTGCAGACCTTGGACTTTATTCTCAAGATATTATATCCGCAGAATCAGCAACCAAAATTAGTTTGTATATCGGAGCATTTGTAGCTGGCTATTATGCGCTTGATTCTGCTTATCAGTTGTTAAAGAATGTTAAAAGTTATATATCGCAATAGAAATCATTTCAACATCTTTCCTGTTTTGTCATCTCTTATCTCCCAGAAATAAAACCAGTCCGGTCCAACAGCAAACTCAAGAATTTTGTTCTCAATAGGCAAATACTCAACAAGATTAAGGATTTTTTCAAATATATTTCTTGTTAAAACCCTTTTTCCGTAATGCTTAATTTCCTTTCTTGTGAACCGTTCTATCTGCAAATGTTCATCTACCTTGCCATACCTGTTCATAAGTGTCAGGGGACTACCCTCCATAACTTCAATTATTATTTTATTTTTCAACAAAAGAACATTCCCAGAAAAAAATGCATTGAAGGGAACATGTTCCTGAAGTATTGCCACAAACCCTTCTTTGTTTAGTTTTTCAATAAAACTTTTTGCATTGTTTGCATGACATTTTAAATTATGCGGACAGTTATTTCTGTTTCCCTTCTTATCAGACCTTATCATTACAAATTCTTTGCCATTAATAAACTCTTCTATTTCCTTTTCCTGTTTCCTTAAATCAAAAACAAAAACTGTTTCAGGCATTGGCAAATTTAGATTTTTAATTTCAAGAATATTTTTTATCTTTTCCATACCATTAAAATCATGCATACATTTATTTAATTAAGAAAAACATATAAAATAGTTATACTTAAATATAGAAAATACAATTAAGTTTAGTGGTGTTATGGTTAATCTTAGATGCGATATCTGCAACGCAAAATTAACCAACAAAAACATAGGTTACATAAAAATTGGAAAAGAAAGAATACTTAAATGCAAGAAATGCCACACTTCTCTTAAATCAGCAAAAAGAAAAGAGAAAAAAATATTCTTCTAATTTTAGCAATTTTGTCAGATTTTGCCATTTTTGCGAGTATTTCGCCAATTTTTCTATCTTTTCCTATACAAATCCCATGAACTCTCACTTTTTTTGTGTGACTTTTTCCATTTTTATTATATTTTATAAAATATATTATTTAATATACCTATTATATTAGATATATTATAAATTATATTTATTAATAAATATAATACATAATATATAAAAGGAAATATATTATAAAATTTATCTAATAGAATCTATATTTAGTTAAAAACAACCTTAATTTATTTGGCTTTCATTGTCTCTAGAAATTCAATTGTCATTTTCACAAAATTTTTCATGTTCGCAGCAAATTTGTCAGGCGTATAAACATATATTGTTTTGAACTTTTTTCCCTCTTTTCTCTTAATAGATTCTATTAATTGCATCTCTTTTAACGGATTAACAACAGAATAAAAAGTTTTGACAGGCTTCTCATAACCTTTCCATTTCTCAAATTTAACGCCAATCTGCTTAGCCAGTTCCAGATGCTCTATTTGCCCGTTTTTAACAAGAATACCCAGGGTTTTTCTGCCAAGTTCCTTTATTTTTTTGCTTTTTGGATGGTTGCCATAGAGGTATTTCATTAATGTTTCCATATTTTTCACCTAAAATATAGTTACTTTTAAAACAGCCCAACAAATTTATTTAGGCAAAACTCATATATAAAAGTGGTGTTTATAAAACCCACTCTGAGCAAATAACCTTGGTGATTTGATAAAAGAATATCAAGAAAGCAGTAGTTACTTTTTATTTGACCCTTTAGATTTTTCTTTGCTTTCCTTCTTGGGAAGAACATCATCCTTTAGTTGCGAAGCAATTCTGGCAAGCTTCTTTGAAATGCCTTCAAACTCATGCGCTATCTCTTCCCCTTCCTCTGTAAGTTTTACATTCTTTATTCTGCCTTTTTTGCTGAAAGAAACAAGACCTAATTTCTTAAACATATTCAAAATTTTTACTGTGTGAGAATACGTGCAGTCAACTTCTTTTGAAACCTGCGTTGTATATTTTGACCTTTCGTTCTTAAGACTTATCAACATCTGCACAGGTTTGCTATGCAAGAATATTTTTTCAATTATATTTTTCTTTTCATTATCTTTCTTCACACTAACACCTATTCATAATTATCTTTACCCCTATTTAAAATTAGTGTTTTCTTATTTATGTTTTAAAATATATTTTTTATGTCATATGTTTTTTATTAAATATCCTGCAAGATATATTTTATTATAAATATTATATTACAAATATTTCTTAAAATATAAATAATAATATATATTTTATAAAACAACCCACGCAAAATTAAAAGTGAGAGTTAATGCATTTTGCAAAGAAAACAGGATTCGCGCATTTTTCAAGAGTTTTGAAGATTTCTGCAAATAATTTCGTTATTTTTCCATTAAGAGAGGGTTAACATAACCAAAGAAAGGCCTTAAACTAAAATCTGCACTGCATAAAGTGAGATTAAAGATAATTGATATTGTTATTTGACATATTTCAGATTATTTTTCCATAGAATTAACAAAGTGAGAGTTAATCATTATCAACATATAATAACAATGTTATATTACATTGTTATAATTCTGCTGCAAGAGAAAAGTGAGACTTCACCCAAATGATTAACCTATGTTATTAAGTGTTAGACATACTTATTGTGAGTGATTCCTTCATAAAAATTATCCGGAAACATAAAAAGTAAATTGAAATGTGAGAGTTTGCCTTTACATCCACTGAAACAACATATTGTAAGAAATGTTAGGATTAATGCATTGTTAGAGTTTAATTGAACAGATAATTTTGCAAGTATTGAATTTTACGTTAGTCTAAATGTTTTTATCAAAAGTTAAAAAATACATTTTGTGAGAATATAAGAAAGTTAGCATTCAAGCGCTAACTCTCACATTGCTGTTGCACTATTGTTGTTTGAGCATGCAAAAACATTTAAATCAGCCATTTAATATTCATGCATGGACTTACCATTGGCGCCGATAAAAAAATTTCTGATGAAGCATGGGCTTAGAGTAAGCAATTCGGCTGCAATAGAATTTACGCAATTCCTTGAAGAAGTAATAGCAGACATTGCAGCAGAATCTGCAGCAATAGCAAAAAAGAACAACAGAAAAACTGTGTTGCTGTCAGACGTCAAAGAAGCAAAGAAAAAAATATTGTAATATACAAAACTATAAATAACTGAACATTGATTATTAGACTAAAGAGGAAGTGTTTGCAGATAAACTGCATCGGTGTTTTAATGTCCTATGAATCTGTTTTGAAAAAAATTGTTGAAGCTGGATACAACGAAGATGAAATTGCAAAAAAAATTCTTGACAAACAAACAGAACTTTCAAATCTTGTATCAAAAGAAGGCGCAGCATATATTGTTGCAAAAGAACTGGGTTTGAATCTAATAGAAAAAACAGATCATAAAATAGAAATAAAAAACATAATACCTGGAATAAGAGCGCTTACGCTAACTGCTACTGTCTCAAAAATTTCGCCATTAAGAACTTTTGAAAGAGATGGAAAAGAAGGAAAAGTATTAAACCTCTTTCTTGCTGACAAAACAGGAGAAATAAGAATGTCTTTATGGGACGAGCAGATTGAACTTGCAAAAGACATAAAAGAAAATAGTGTTATTGAAATAAGCGGAGCATATACAAGAGAAGACAAAATGAGTGGAGTGGAAATAAGGCTTGGCAAAGATGGAAAAATAAAACAGGTTGATGAAGAGCCTGTGAAATTTGAAGAAAAAATTATTGAAACAAATATATCAGAATTAAAGCACGGAAGTTCATGCACAATACGCGCGGCAGTGCTTCAGATGTTTGAACCTGTTTTTTATGATGTATGCCCACAATGCAACAAATCAATAAAAGAAAAGAAATGCACTGAACATGGAGAAGTTGAACCTAAAAAAACAGTGGTTGCTTCTTCTGTCATAGACGACGGATATGGAAATATGCGGGCTGTATTCTTTAGAGACATTGCAGAAAAATTTATAGGCTTTAAAGCAGAAGAATTGACTTCATCCAAGCCTTCATTAACAGACATATTAGGAACAGAATTTATATTCACAGGCAACGTAAGAAGAAATCAGATGTTTGAAAGAAACGAAATTATAATAAATGACTTCAAAAAAGCAGATCCTGTATATGAATCAAAAAAGATTATTGAACAACTAAAAGGGGTGTAAGTAATGAGCGTTGATGAAGAAATTGAAAAAAGAAGAAGCATGGAAACAATATCTGACCTGCCGGGAGTCGGCGAAAAAACAGCTGAGAAACTTAAAGAAGCAGGTTATATTGACTTTATGGCAATAGCAGCAGCATCACCATCAGAACTTGCAGATGCAGCAGACATAGGAGAAGCTACTGCAAAAAAGATTATTGAAGCATCAAGAAGCGCCCTTGATATGGGATATGAGAGCGCTGCAAAGGTTTTTGAAAAAAGAAAACAGATTACAAAAATTACAACAGGCAGCAAAAATCTTGATGAACTTCTTGGAGGAGGAATAGAAACTCAGGCAATAACAGAATTCTATGGAGCATTCGGCTCAGGAAAGTCGCAGGTTGGTTTTCAATTGCTTGTAACTGCGCAACTCCCTAAAGAACAGGGAGGGCTTGAAGGTTCTGCATTAATAATAGACACTGAAAACACATTCAGACCTGAGAGAATAAGGCAAATAGCAGAAGGCTTAAATCTTGACCCTGACACTGTTCTGGAAAATATTTATGTTGCAAGGGCTTACAACTCCGACCATCAAGTTGTGCTTGCAGAAAAAGCTTCCGACTTAATAAAAGAAAAAAACATAAAAATTATTGTTGTGGATAGTTTGATGTCTCATTTCAGGTCTGATTTTTCAGGCAGAGGCGAACTTGCAACAAGACAGCAAAAACTAAACAGGCATTTGCATACACTGCAAAGGCTTGCTGATGTTTACAACATAGCAGTTTATGTTACAAACCAGGTAATGTCAAAACCTGACATGCTCTTCGGAGACCCGACAGTTCCTATAGGGGGGCATATTGTAGGGCATCAGGCAACATTCAGGGTTTACCTCAGAAAAAGCAAAGGAAGCACAAGAATAGCAAGGCTTATAGACTCGCCTTATCTGCCTGAAGGCGAAGCTGTGTTTGCAGTTGAACCGGAAGGAATAAGAGACCCTTAGAAATTTCAGAATTTATTTTTTGACAAAATAAAAACTGCTGCAGTAGGCGCAGAAAGCAAAATTATAATTGCAAGTTCAACCATATTCTTGGCAAACACAAACGTAGATTTGCCTTGCGGTGGAATATAATAATAAATAATATTAAAATTCACATCAAGAACTTAAACAATGTCTTTTTCAGCAATTATTACAAAATCTCCAACAGAACGAACTGCAGAAAAAGGTATCATTAATCTTCCTTTCTCATCTTCTGTTAATTGCAAATCAGCAGCGTGCTTTGTCTGATTTGTAATTATTATATTCATGAGTTCTCCGCTTTCTGTTATAAAATTAACATCACCAACATTTCCAAACTTTCTGCCTGTTTCCTCGGATACAACAACTTTTCCTATTAAATCTCTTCCACGAACTCTCTGCTCCATTAAACCACCTCTTAATTTATTTATTCTAATAAGTATTTAAATATTTAAACTTTCTTTGCTCTCTGTTCTAATATTTTATTCACAACTTCAACTACCTTCTTTCTAAGTTCTTTTTCAGAAGAGTTGTTGTTAATTGTATATTTTGCATGTTTTATCAGTTTTTCAATACCCATACTCTTTTCACGCCTGTCTCTTTTCAGTATATATTCGCGGCTTGTCTGAGAACCAAACCTTTTTCTTTCCATTATTCTTTTATGCCTAATTCTCGCTGGGGCTTTAACAGATATAAGCACGACATCAAACAATTTTTCAAGATATTTTTCCTCTGATTCTGTTATCAAACCTTCTACAACAACAATATCTTTTTTAGATTTCTTTATTTTACTCACAACCCTTTTGACAATAAGATTCTCTCTGCCGTTATGAAACCATTCCGAAACTTTCTTGTCATTTTCTTTTGTATATCTTAATCCACGCCTTTTTATTTCATCCCTTATAACATCTCCGCTGCTGTACATATATGCATTAAACTCTTGTTTGATTATTTTTGCCACTGTAGTTTTTCCTGAACCCGGCATTCCAACAATAGAAATAACCAACAAAATTTATCACGCCTCCACCAAAAGTGTTTTAATTTTTGGTGTAAGTTTATAGATAAATGTTTTGCCTTTTGTTTCTCTTTCTACAAATCCGCACTTCATAAGCCTCTTAAGAATATTGTTCATGGAACGGATTGCATGATACTCAGACTTATAAGAACCGCCAAGTCTTTCTGCAACCTCTGACGGAGTAAGCCAATCGCTATCAGACAATATTTCCAATACTTTCCTCTGTTTGTATGGAAGTTCCTTCAAAGAGAATTTTGGTTGAACCGACTTGGAAACAGGTTCTTCGCTTATTTCCTTATATTCAGAAATGTTATCAGCAGTTATTTCATAAACATTCTTCTCTATTGCATCATTCACAAGTTTGTCGCATAACTTTATTACCTCTCTTGGAAACCCTCCTGTCTTTCTGAAAATCTGCGAAACAGACTCTTCAGTAAACGGTTTTATATCTTCGCCGCCAACAGATTCTATTCTTCTCCTAATAAGTTCTCTTGTTTCTGCCATATTAAGAGATGTGAGTTTTATTCTTGTGGTAATTCTCTGGTCAAGTGTCTCAAGTTTGTTTTTTATTTTATCCTCAAGCAAAGGCAACCCTGCAAGAACCATTGAAACATTCTCTATTTGGTCAACAAGAATTCGCAACCATTCAAGAACATTTTTGTTTGTTTCATGCGCTTCATCAACCAAAAGAACAAGATGTCTGCTGCCAAGTTTTCTGTTTATATAATCGCTTAAATTAAAAATTGTTACCTCTTTCATAAAAATTCTCTCAATAATGCTTCTTCCAAAAAAGTTAGTGAATATCCGCACAAATTCGCTTGGGTCAGAAGGGGGTTTTGACAAATACATCATTTTTATTTTATCATCTTTCAGTTTTGCTTCTGTCCATTTTAGCATAGTTGTCTTTCCTGCGCCAGTAGGTCCTGTAAGAATGGCTATTTTATGCTGTTCTGATATATGCTTTAAAATAGCTTTTATCTGAACTTCATAACCAGTAAACATATCAGGAGATATTTTAAATGTAAATGGGTTCTCATTCCAGTTTAATTTTAGAAACCATTGTTTCACGCTTTCTTCATAGTCATCAAATTTGTCTTCTATCATAATGTTCACGTGAACATGATAATATTTAAATATTTCTATATGAACAAAACATGAAGTTCACGTGAATATTCACGCTACCACTTCCTCGCCTGATTCTGCTGTTCTTATCTTTACTGTTTTGTTTGAGAACATTTTTGCTATTTTCACAAGTTCTTCACGAGATATGCTGCCTTTTATTCCTGACAAAGTGCCTTTTTCACATTTAAATTGTTCAAGAACAAAAACTTTTGATGGCTTCACATCTTCTGCAAGTTCCTGCATGTGCTGCATATTCACGTTTGGAACAACAGGAGTTCTACATTCATAATCTATATCAAAATTCAAAAGCATCTCAAATGTTTTTTTAATATTGTTCACGTCTTGTTCACGCACATTGCCAATCACGCGTGAATATTTGCTAAAAGGCGCTTTTATATCAAGAGCGACAAAATCTATCAACCCCTTTCTTATTAAATTTTCTATAACATCAGGATTTGAACCATTCGTATCTATCTTTACAAATAATCCAATTTTTCTAAGTTCTTTACATAAAAATTCAAGAGGTTGCAACGTAGGCTCTCCGCCAGTAATAACTACCGCATCTATAAAATCCCTGAAATTACTTATTTTCTCAATTATTTCTTTCACGTGAAGTTCACGTGAAGGTTTTCCTAGCACAAGTTCAGGGTTAAAACAAAATGGACATCTGAAATTACAACCATGAAGAAAAATAACAGATGTGAGTTTGCCTGGATAATCTATTGTAGAAATATCTAGTATTCCGCCAATCTTTAATTTTTTATGTTCCATTTCACGACACCTTCACGTGAATATTCACAAGTTCACGTGAAGTTTATATTAAGTTCACGTGTTGTTCACATTTTGTTCACAATTATTCTTTTTGTTCACGTGAACATTCACTTCCATTAAGAACTGATAATATATCCTCTTTTTTAGGTATTTCCCCTCTTGATACAATAATTCCATTAACCATAACAGAAGGTACAGTGGCTATCTGATTTTCAAGAGCCCTAAAAAGCTCTTTTTCAATATCAACATATTCAACTTCGCACCCGATCTCTTTAGCAACATCCTCAACAATTGCTTTGGCTTGGGGGCATTTTGTGCATGTCTTTGAAGTAAATATTGTTATCTTACCCATTCTATCACCTTTCTAAATTATGAAAATACAAACTTTTAAAGTTTTACTTCACGTCAAATTTCACGTTATGTTCACGTGTTGTTCACATGTTCACATGCCCTTATGAAACAGTATATCTGCGCCTGTCATAGAGTTCCTGCAATTTTCCTGCATTCCAGCCTGATACTTTCTGATAATACCCTGTTATTCTTGAATACCAGTCTACATTGCTGCTATTGCACTTAGGACAAGTTTTAAGCATGTTGGGAGCCACAAACATGCAGTTTTTGCATACAGTCATATCCTTTGTATATGCAAAGTATCCCATAAGCGTCTTCTTTGTTATATTCTCAGTAAACTTTGTAAGAGCCTCTGCGCTGGGGTTTGCTTCGCCAAGCCATATATGGGACATTGTCCCTCCCATAAGCAAAGGCGAGAAAGATGCTTCTATTTTAACTCTCTCTATAAGAGGCACGTCAGCAGACGGGCGAACATGGTTGCCATTTGTATAATATACAGACTTCTTTTCTTTGTCACCTTGAACAATAGCCTTTCCATTATACTCTTTCATGTCAAGAGAAGCCAATCTATAAGCCGCTGACTCTGCAGGAGTTCTTGAAACAACAAATTTAAGGCCTGTTTCTTCAGAGAATTCCCTTGCTATATCAGTCATTTTCTTAATAAATTTAAGACCAAATTCCAAAACACCCTCATGCAGTTCATGACCTGTATGCGCCTGAAGCATTTCATTCAAACCAACCATGCCTATCTCCAAACTCTGTTTGTCTACAACAAGATATGGGGTTCCTTTATCATCTATGCTTTGAGACAAGAACGGCAACAATCCCTGTTTCATTCTCTTTTTTATTATTTCCCTCTTTGCAAGCAAAACATCCTTTGCTATATTCATTCTTTCTCTTAACAATTCATATAACTTATCATCATCCCCTTTTGCATCATAACCTATTCTTGGCAGGTTTATTGTAACTACCTGCAAAGCTCCGCCGCGCGTTGTTCCATTATACAGATCATTATCAGTATTCTGCTCGCTCAAGGGCATAAGATATGCGCAACACTGATAACAACTGTATTCCGGCATATAATCCTGTTGTATGAAATAATACGGAGTTCCGAACTTTGCAGCAAGTTTTGACACCATCTCCATTTCTTCTCTATGTTTGGAAAAGTCCTTCTTTGAAACTTTAACCTCGCATTTTGGAAAATTAAACAACTTTCCATAAGCGTCTCCTTCAGTGTAAACATCTATAAAAGCCCTGAAAAACTGGTTTATTTCATCATAATAATCTGCATAAGTGTCTTTCCCTGTAACGCCTCCGGGAAGAACAGCAGGCACATCTTCAAGAACCTTAGGAACTCCCGGCTCTATGTTTATTGAAGAGAAAACTGTCTGTCCGCCTCTTGCCACATACATTTGCGACATCTCAAAAAGAAACATTTGAGCCATTTGTTTCATTTGTTTGTAATTCATTCCTTTCAAATATGGAGCAAGCAGCACATTAAACCAGTTGAATCCCTGACCTCCTCCGCAGTTTGTCTGAGCGCTTGCCAATATTTTGGCTGCATGAAGTATAGCAACAGAAGCATGTTTTGCAGGACCTGCTGCTGCTGTATGTATTCCTTGACCATCTGCCTTATAGCCATTTTTTAGAAAGAAACGCAAATCATGCGAAAAACAGAAGGGACGAAGAACAAAGTAATCCATGTCATGAATATGTATTATGCCGCGCAGATGGGCATCTGCAGCATGCCTTGGCACTGCTTTTGTAAGCGCATATTCGCGCAAAACATTATCGGCTATAAGCTTATGTATTGTTTCTGGATTATACTGCAAATTTGCATTTTCATTGTCTCCTATGTTTATTAATTGTGTTATATCATAAACAGGCTTTCCTATTCTTGTATAATCAGAATGTATGTCCTCAAAACCATACTCAAGAAGTTTTATATTAACTATCTCCCTTAGAAGAGACGAAGATATGTAATCCAGATTTGCCGCACGTATAAATTTTTCTGTCTCAACTGATATATATTCAGCGTCTTTTTCGCTTATAGCTGTTTCTCTTAACAAAGATTTCACAATTTTTCTTCTGTCAAATTTTTCATAGTTTTCTGATGATGTCCTTACATATATTTCTCCTGCCCTGAATCTCCTTGCCGCAGCAGCATCTTTTTTGCTCAGAAACGCAAATATTAAAGGCCTTACTTCAGACATTTTCATACTTTCATCGCAGTACCTGTCAACATTGTCTGCTATTTCTTCAGCAATTTCCCTGTCAACACCAACCTTTAAACAGGCAGAAACAACTTTGCTTTTTGAATATTTCTCCAACCTTGATATCCAGAAATTTATGCTTCTTTTATCAGATATAGAAAAATCCTCTATTATTTTTTTATTAATACCGTTAACTACAGCTTTCATAAAATCACTACTCGCAAGTTTTTTAAAATGTCTGAAAATAAATTTTAATATGTTTATTTATAACAATAACAATAATAATATTTAAGCAATTATATAATATTAAATATATGTTAAACACATATTCTTAAAATGAGATGCTTTATTGCTATTGATTTGGATAAATCATTGAAACTGAAACTAAGAGATATACAACGCAAATTAGAAGGAGATATAAAGATTGTGCCGCAGGAGAACCTCCATATTACACTGAAATTCCTTGGCAATGTCAATGAAAACAAAATTACACAAATAAAAAACATAATCAAAAACACATGCTCTAAATTCAAAAAATTTCAAATGAATATAAAAGGAATTGGTTGTTTTCCAAACAACAATTACATACGCGTTGTATGGGCAGGCGCTGAAAGCAAAACATTTTATGATATAGCAGTTGCAATTGACAACAAACTTAAAGAATTAGGTTTTGAAAAGGAGAAAAATCATGCACCCCACATAACACTAGCAAGAGTTAAATCAGCAAACCACAACATAAAAGAAATTCTGGAGAAATTCAAAAATACGGATTTTGGAATATTAATTGTGTCAGAAATTTCACTATTTAAATCAACGCTTACCAAAGATGGTTCTGTATATGAGAAAATTTACAGCGTGAAATTAACGTGAACATGGTGTGAACATGAGAGATGAAACACTGCTTAAACTCTCTATATTCGCCTCTGTTATTGGAATATTATTAATAGTTTTTATAACACAAACAATGGAAGTGAAAGCAGTAAAAATATCAGACATAAAAAAATCCATGTCAGGAGACAAAATCATCACGTATGGTTATGTTAATTCTGTCTATGAAAAATCAGGAAATATGTTTATTAATATAGCAGACAATGCATCAGAAATACTTGTTGTTGCCTTTAAAAATCATTTTAACATTAAAAAAGGAGATTATATTAAAGTAAAAGGAAAAGTAAATATCTATAAAAACAGGCTTGAAATAATAGCTGATTCTATTAACCGGTCTTGACTTTCCTTATCAATTCCAATGCCTTTATATAAGATTTTAGGTCCATATTCGGTTTTAACCTGACAAGACGCAGTTTTATTGTTGGCGAAATTCTCTCCTGTTCTATGGCATTGTTCAAATATTTGTCAAGATACCATCTTACTGTTGATTCATTTATCTTCGTTCTCCTGGATATTTCCGCAACATGTATCCAATCCCCAATAACATACCATATCTTAGCCAATTTCTCATAATCTATGCCTTTAGCTACTTTTCTGTCATGTTTTCTCTTTTTCCTGCGCATATTACTATATTAGGAATAGAGTTTTATAAAAATTAAATTTTGGCTCTAATCGCCAAAATACTTAGAAATTTTAATGTTTTTGTTTTTTCTATTATTTTTATGTCTCACAATAAATATAACAGTGTTATTTTATATGGTTTCTCACTTTTACAGCAACACCATAATTAAATTCCTTCATTTCCTTATAGTTCAGCAATGCCCTGCCAACAGCTATTATCTTCTTTTTATATTTCACGGCAACTTCCTCCCCAGGCATTATTTTATCTGCCTTATAAACAAATTTTGCCAACAAATCACTGCCCTTGCTTACAAACTCGGCAGCATCCCTATCTTTTACAACAACTTTTTTTATCTTTAATAATTCAGCGCCATAAATACTTGGCAAAAGAAAATTATCCCAAGACCTCAAAGTGCCTATAAGTTTGTTTTTATGATAAATTCTCCTTATAATGCCTGTTTTTCTTGATTTTTCTACCTCAAATTCTTTTATTCTATCATTTGTTCCTTTTCCAAATTGATAATCTAGAACCGCTCTAATCATATCTTTAACATCTATTTTCACATGTTTTTTCTCGTTATAAAAAGGTATAATGCTTTGATAAAAAGGATAGACAAAGTATAATTCGTAAGGTATTTTACCAAAAGGTTCTTTTTTGAAATATTTCTTTGATTTAACATTTTTTATTCTTTCTTTTGCTTTAAAAACCTCTGGCCTATACTTTGATGCCTCACTATTATATACAAAAGCTGATTTCTTACCGAAAACGTCTTTCTCTAAAAAATAATCTTTATACTTCTTTAAAATTGTTAAAAATGCCTCAAAAAGTCTTGGATTTGAAGAAGAACGCCTCTGCACAAGTTCCCATAAATTATTATTTGAAATCGCGTTTCTAACTGTTTTTAACTCTTGCATTGTTGAAAATAGGTTATGTTTTGCAAGAAATTGCTGTCTATCCTCCTTTTGCATTCTCTTTACTTCAGATGGTGTTGTTTTAATGCATGCAGGACATGAACATGGAAATTCCGCTAAATCTTCCAGATGCATTGTGCCGCTTGCAGTCAAATATGAATTTCTGCCTGCTGCCAAAGAATACATAGCTGAATCAAACAAGTCGCACCCGCATGCAACAAGCAACGAAAAAACCATAGGATGCCCTGCTCCAAAAGCGTGAACAGGCTTGTTTGAAGGAAGCGACTGCTTGCATGTTATTATTGTTTCGCATAATTCAGTGAATTTATAAGATTCCATATATGGCACAATGCCGCCTACTGCAAAAACATCAACACCCGCCTTTTCTATTTCTCTGCAAGCCTTTTTTCTTAAATCAATAAAACTTCCTCCCTGTATGGGCCCAACAAGGTCAGTTTTCACTGTCTTTCTCGCTGTTTTTACTCTTTTTATTGTCTCCTCTAATTTCTTTCTTGCTTCAGGTTTTGAATCAAACGGCGTTGTGAAAACATCAACAGGAGTTATAATATCAGAACCAATTGTTCTTTGAAATTCCAGAATCTGCGTTTGCGAAATGTCTTTTATGTTCCGCGAATACATCTGATATGTTCCAGAATCTGTGTAAATTGGGCCGTCCCAACCAAAAAATTTGTGCAAACCTGTTTCCAACACTTTCTCTCTGATTTCAGGATTATTGTTTATTATATAAGAATTTGTAATTATTATTTCAACTCCCATTTTTTTCAATTCTTTTATAGGCACAACCATCTTATTGGGATTTATTACAACCGCTATATTAGGGGTTTTAATTTTATATTTTCCTATCTTTAATTTCCCAATCCTGCCTGCAGCATCCCTGTCAACAACTTCAAATAACATAAAGATTTATTATCTTTATTTATTTAAATAAAAAAGAATTTGCCTATTGCCTTGTCAGAGCATTTTCAATATCATTCATTGTAATATTTTCTATTGCCTGATTCATCTCATTTTCTATCTTACTGACTGCCTGGTCTTCTACAGATGATGACACCTGTTGATTAGGAGATTGGCTTGCCGTATTATTTTGAATGCAACCGCTTACAGCAATTACTGACATAATTAAAAAAATAATAAAAATTTTCTTCATCATTTACTCCCCACCGTTTGTTTCTATTGTATGTTCTGCTGTTGTCTTTTCTGCTTCGCCTGCAGACTCAACCGTTGTGCTGTTACCTGTTGCCGTGGTTATTACGTCTGTTTCACCTGTGTTTTGCTCAACCTGTTTTGTTTCGCCTGCCAATACGCTTGTATCCTTTCCTTCTATCTCAACTTCAACTGGCTTTGCAACTTTGCATTTTTCCGGGAATTTTTCACAAAATCGCTTGCATGCCAATGTGTCTGCGTGTTTAGCGCAATAACCTTCCAACTCTATGGAAACTTTCTTACAAGCGTTTTCATGTTCTTTGCAAAAACTCACGCATCTTGGATTGTTTTCCCTTCCAATACAAAAGTTTGCTAACTCAGCCGTCACTTTTTTGCATGCTACAGGATGCTCCTTGCAATAGTCAATACATTTTGTGCTATCAGGATTCTTTGCACACAATTCAACCAAATTCTTTGCTAACTTCTTGCATGCTACAGGATGTTCTTTGCAATATCTCACACAATGTTTATTTTCCGGATTTTCCATACAAAAGTCTGCAAGACTTTTAACAACCTTCAAACATTTCTTTGGATGTTCTGAACAGAACTTCTTGCATCTCTGTGTTTGAGGGTTTTTCAAGCACCATTCAACCAATCTTTTTTCTATCTCTATACAATGTTCTGAATTTGGATGCTCCTTGCAGAATTTAGCCGTCCTCTTTACAACAAAAACCCTGCAATCTTCTATTTCAGGATTTTTATCACAGTAACTCCTAATATACTCTCTGCATCTGGAATCATCTAAATTGTTTTTGCAATATCTTCTAAAAATCTCTTTGCATCTGGAATCATCTAAATTGTTTTTGCAATATTCAGCCATTCTCTGCCTGCAATTAGGGTCATTTTTATTGGCTTTGCAATAATCAGATATTTTCTCTCTTATTTCATCAGGTCTTGCTTTTCTTGATGCCTCTAATATATAGAGATTGAATGTCTCTCCATTTACTTCTAATTTGCCAGCCCATACAGTTATATCATCTTTTAAAACTGATGAAACAGAAAACGAGCCAACCCGCGAATTGTTTCTGTAAACATCACCGGAAACTCCGCCATCTGAATCATCTACAATGTTTTTTAATTTATATTTCTCTCCGTCAAGAATAAGTACTCCGACTTTTAATTCAGTTGTTTCTCCCGCCAATGAAACCTTTACGCTGCCAACGCCTGCCTTAACCATTCTAAAGTCTAATGGATCATTAGGAGAAACTGCAATTCCTTTTCCAACAAAAACAAGGGTTTTAATTTTTGGTTCAACTTGAGCATGAACTAGAACAGGAAGAATAAATAAAACCAAAATAGACGCAATAAGTATTTTTTTCATGCTTACACCCCATAAAAATTATATATTATACTTCTTTTAGCCATTTATAAAATTAACTTTATTTCAACACTCTGCCTGTCTCAAGATACCATAAATACAAATCAAGTTCAGCCAAAGTCAGATTTAGTTTACATGCAATTTTCTTAAGTTTTTCTTCTATCTTAATATATTTTTTCTTTGACAAAACTTTTACAGGTTTTATTAAACCATGCCTTGCAAGAATATCAAGTATATGAAAATCCAATATAGCAAAATTTTCATACCCAATGTTTCTTAAAAAATGACTTGCCTCTTTGCAACCAATGCCTTTCACATTTTCAACAAGCGTTTTTCTCGGGTTTTTGGTTTTTAGAATTTTCATTAAATCATGTTTTCTTGCTTCAACGATATACCTTGCCCTGATATTGGGATAACGGTAACCGAGATTTTTTAATTTTTTTGCAAGTTGGCGTTGAGAAAGCGTTAAAAAACCGTCCCCTATTTTTTCCTGAATCAATATTGTTTTTTCAGCATTAAAATTCGCCGTTAAAATGCAGAAACAAAGTTCAACAAATATTTCTTTATATGTTTTCCTGCCAATTTTTCTAAATTCATTTATTCTCTCATCTATTAATTTTCTTACATTTTTATTTTTCAGCCTTTCTACTCTTTTAACAAGTGCGTTCATTTGCTCACCTGCGCCTCTTAACCCCAACTTTATTGCAATATTTTCTTATAACGCATTTGCTGCAAAACGGAGAAACAGGTCTGCATATGTTCTGGCCAAAAGCGACAAGAATTGAATTTATACTTCTCCAGTATTTTTTAGGCAATTTTTTTCTTAACTCAATCTCTGTTTCATGCGGAGTTTCTGTTTTTACATATCCTATTCTGTTCATTATCCTGTGAACATGAGTATCAACACAAATAGCATGTTTATTAAAAGATACTGCCAAAACAAGATTGGCTGTTTTTCTCCCAACTCCGGGAAGTTCTATCAGATTTTCAAATGTATCAGGAATTTTTCCATTAAAATTCTTATTAATGATTTTAGGCATTTGCTTCAAAGCCCTTGCTTTGTTTTTATAGAAACCAACAGGATAAATTAACTTTTCAATATCTCTAACTTTTAGTTTTTCCAACATGCATAAATTCTTGGCTTTTAAAAACAGTCTTCTGGCAGCAGACAATGTTGTTTCATCTTTTGTGCGCGCAGAAAGAATTGCTGTTACAAGCGTTTTGTAAGGGTCTGCTGTTTTCATGCACACCAAATCAACTGCAGGAATGTTGCAAGAAAGAACCTCTCTTTTCAGTTTATTTAATATTCTGCCTATCTGCATACTAAAAATATTGCCCGCAACTCTTATAAAACAATAAAATACAATTAACAACATGGAAAAAATCTTGATTTTAAACAGCGGAAAATGCTCTTGGGGAAAATGTTTTGCCTGCGGATGGGGAAGAATGGAAGCAAGAAAGAAATCAATTCATGAACTTAAAAAAGAAATAGACAATTTCTTCAGAAAAAACAAATTTAAAAAACTAAAGGTGTTTGCATCCGGTTCGTTTCTTGATGACAATCAATTTCCGAGAACAATAAGAAAATATCTTGCAGGAAAATGCAAAGGCATTGAACTCACAATTGAATCAAGACCGGAATTTATAACAGATGAAAACCTGAAAGATTTTTCGCAAACAAAACTGACTGTAGCAATAGGTCTGGAGTCTGCGGACAACGAGGTATTAAAAAAATACAACAAAGGTTTTACAACAGAAGATTATATCAGGGCGGCAAAGGTATTGAAGAGAAATAACTGCAAGTTAAGAACTTATTTGATGGTTGGTTTACCATTTAAAAACAACCTGAAAAAATCTGTTGATTTTGCAAGAAAATATTCAGATGAAATTGTTCTTATAAACACATTTCCGCACTCTCTTGCCCCTATATATGAACTCTGGATAAAAGGAAAGTGGAAACCTCTTGATAAAAAACAGTTTGAGAAAACAGTGAAACCTTTCAAGAATGTGGAAACTGATTTTGACAATTTTGCATTTGTTCCAAGAATTCCAAAAAACAAGCAGGAACAGATAAGAGGAGCGACAAAAAATGAATTGCTGCACCCGCACTTTGAAGTATGGCAGGATTATTTCTGCAGATTTTATGAAAGACCGAAAGAAAAAAATTATGTTTTATTTGTTCCATGCACATACACAAAACCATATTCAAGATCAAGATTGCACAAAGAAATTCTGAAATTGGTTCCTAAAAATTTTCATATTGTTGTAATAAGTTCTCCTGGAGTAATACCTTATGAATTCTCAGGAAAATATCCGTTTGCAAATTATGACTGGCCTGAATGGGAAGAGACAGAAGAAATAAAAAAACTTTATATTAAAATTACTGCAAAAAGGGTTGAAAACTATTTGAGAAGCCAAAAATACAAAAAATATTTTTGCTTTTTAAAGCCAAGTGAAACATTTTTTGCTCTGGAAAAGGCATGCAAAAAACTGAAAATTCCGCTAAAAATCTGCCTGAAAAAAGATACATGGGAAAAAATAAAGGGACAGAAAAATCCGTTGTTGTTTGCCATAGATGATTTGAATGAATGCATAAATAAATATAAAACAATTGATAATAATAAAAAAGAGGGGTGAATAAATGGCTGTTGAAACTGTGAATGACTCTAATCTTGAGGAATTTATAAAAAAAGGCAATGTGGTTCTTGACTGTTACGCAGACTGGTGCGGTCCTTGCAAAATGCTTTCTCCTATAATAGACGAGTTGTCAGAAGAAATAAAAAATGTTTCGTTTGGCAAACTTGATGTTGACAAAAATCCGCAAACAACAGCAAAATTTGGAATAATGTCAATACCAACAGTGCTGTTCTTTAAAGACGGAAAGCATGTTGACACTATGATAGGTTTCGGTGGAAAAGAAGCATTGAAAGCAAAAATTGAGAAGTTGCTGGAATAAAAACTATACAACAAGTCTCCCTTTTTTCATTATTATTTTTTCATCGGCATATATTGTCGGTTTGAATATTATCGCATCAACATGTATTTCAGAATAAACTTTACCTCCTATGGCTTTGCTGTTTCCGAATGCTATATGGCATGTGCCGGAAGCTTTTTCATCCTGCAATATAAACCCTATTACTTTTGCCTTTCTGTTTATTCCTATGCCAAACTCTGCAATATTGTCCGCGTTTTTTATTTTACTCAGGTATTTTGCAAGAGTTGATTTTTTATCAGAAATGTCAACAACCTTTCCATCTTTCACTGTAACAACAGTTCCTTTCTTTGCAAAACATTTGCAGTTTTTCATTGAATCAATAACAATCTTTCCGTTTGAACTTCCTTCAATAGGGGCAAAATAAACTTCTCCAGCAGGCAGATTTCCAATATCTCCTTTTTTTCTGAACAACCCATAATCTATTTCAATTTTCTTCCTGACTTTAAATGATATATCGGTGCCCGAATCTGAAACTACATTCAACATCTTCGCTTTTTCAAGAGCATTCCTGATTTTAATTCCTGTTTTTTTCATTTCCAAAGGGTTGGCATTCAAAGCCCTTATCATTTTTTTCTGAAAACCCGGCATTGAAGATATTCTAACTCCCTTTTTTCTTGCAGATGCAACCGCTTTTGTATGCGTTAGCGAATGCGTAGTAACAATTATAAGAACATCTGAATTTTTCATCTCTCTTGCTATCTCTGGACTTGGCTCCTGACCGCTGTGGTCTCCAACAGGTTTTACCAAAATCCGCGTATTCTCAGAAAGTTTTTTTGCAGCATTGAAAAACAACTTTGCATTCTTAATTTCAAGTTTATCTGTTAAAATTACAACCTTTTCATTTTTCTTAATATTAAAAATGTTTTTGAGTGTCTGCTCCAGATTCATTTTAATCAACTAAAAATATTTGTCAACTGTTTTAACTATATGCTCCAGCAAACCTGCAACGCTTTCCAAATCTTTCATGCTTAAAACTTCAACTCCTGTATGCAGATACCTTGTAGGCACTGCTATTCCTGCTGCCGGAATGCCTTCCCTTATTATTGCCGCCACAGAAGAATCCATTCCAGCATTTGGAGACAATTCAAATTGATACTTTATTTTATTTCTTTCTGCAGTTTCCATAATCCATTTCTTTACTGAAGGATGTATAACAGAATATCCGTCCATTAAAACTATAACAGGCCCTTCTCCTATTTTAACAGGCGCGTCCGCCTCCTCAATCTCAGGAGTATCTCCTGCTATAGTTGTATCAACGCCAATTACTACATCAGGATTTATCTGAAATATTGTGCCTCTTGCTCCTATCAATCCCTTTTCTTCCTGCACAGAACCAACAGCATATATTGTGCAGTTTTTCGGCTTCACTCTTTTCATTAATTCTATTAACACTGCGCAACCTGCCCTGTTATCCAATCCGTTTCCAGTAACTTTATTGTCTGCAAGTTCTGAAAACTCCCTGTACAAACCAACAAATGCACCGGGCTTAATTCCCATTTTCTCAACTTCTTTTCTGCTTCCTGCGCCAACATCAATAAAAAGCCTCTTCATTTTTATAACCTTCTCCTGCTCTTCTCTTTCCTGAATATGAATTGGCTTGCTTCCTATAACTCCAACAAACACTTTGCCATTGTCAGCATACACGCGAACTTTTTGGGCAAGAAGAGAACGCTGGTCTATTCCGCCAAGAGGATCAAATCTAAGAAACCCGTTTTCTGTTACATATTTCACCATCAGGCCAACTTCATCCATATGAGAAACAAACATCAGTTTTATTTTGCCTTTGCCTTTTTTTGCTATAATATTTCCCATTTTATTTACTTCAACCGAATCGCATGATTTCTCAAACTCTTTTTTCATAATGTTTCTTACATTGTTTTCTCTTCCTGTTACAGATTGCGCCTCAACAAGAGCCTTTAATATTTTCTTCATAGCAACACCCATCAAATTATTTCGTCAAAGTTTTTATACCTTTTCTTGTTAATAAAACTGTGTCCTCTATACGCAAACCATAGTTCTTAAAATAAATGCCGGGTTCAATTGCAAACACCATGTTCTCTTTTAATATATCATCTGATTTCTCGGAAATAACAGGCGTTTCATGCGGCAGCAGACCCAAACCATGCCCTGCTGCATGTATAAATCTCTCTCCAAGCCTGCTTCTTATAAACTCATCAACATCTCCTGCCCTCATTCCGACATGAATAAAATCTTTTACTTCATCTAACAATGACTCCAGCATTTCATAACGAATTCTGTGTTTATTGCTTCCAAGAAAAAACATTCTTGTCATGTCCGAATGATAGTTTTTATATCTGCATCCAAAATCAACCATAACAATATCATTGCTCTTTATTTTTCTGTCTGCATTAAGCGAATGCGGAACTGATGTGTTATGCCCAGAACTTACAATTACATCAAACATTGCTTCTGATGCGCCTGCTTCAATTATCATTTTTCTTATATGCATTCTTATTTTGTTCTCAGACAATCCAGGTTTTATAAAATCATTCAAAGCTTCCATTATATTGCTTGTTATTTTGCATGCTTTTTTTATGTTTTTTACTTCTAATTCTGACTTAACAGACCTTATGCCTTCAAGTTCCTTTGTTATGTCAACAGGTTTTATTTTCAGTTTCCTTGCAAGAAAGAATGAAAGGTTTGAATCAACACCAACTCTTTTATTGCTTAGTTTATGACTCAAATATTCAAGCATTTTTTCAGGAACCTTAACATCTCTTATTTTTGACTCTTTCTTTATTTTTGGAAATTCCAGCCTGTTTGTAACTATCTCGGCTCTTGAAAAATCATATAGAAAAAAAGAATAATCAGAATCGGTTGCTGCAAAATAAATAAAATTTGCATCCTTGCACGGGTTATCCATGTTAGCAAGAAGTACTATATCAACCTTGCCCTTCAATATATTTAGATTTCTTATTCTATTTTCCACTTCATTCATGTTATAAAATTAAAAAATATAAATAAAAAATTATTGCAGGGTGTCAATAGTGAACACCTGCATATTATCTGGAACTGCGATTCTTCCCCTTGTCTTCATGCCGACAATATATCTGACATTTCTTTGAGATGAAAATGTAACAAGTTTCTGGTCTATCTCTCCGTCAAAAACCAATGCAAACGGGTGCACCTCTTTCATGGCATTGAACATATCCTTAACAGGCATTCTCTTTGTAATGTTCATGTCTTCATCCAAGAAACAGGCAGCTCTTGTTCCCGTCAATTCCTCCAGCAATTTCTTTATGTTTGCCATTTTCTCCTTTCCAATCTTCGCATTTTTGTTTATCTGTTTTGCATCTGCCTGCCTTGTATTTGCCTGTTTTGAATTTCCTCTCTTTCCTTTCTCCAAATTAAATTCCTCTTTGTATTGGTCAACAGGCATCTGAGCTCTCAAACATTTATATATTTCTTTCTTTGTCAGGTCTTCAACTTCCTTGCCCCTTGTTGCGCGAGCTATGAAATCAACCTCGCACACAGCAAGCATTTCCTTTAAAATTAAATCTCCGCCCCTGTCTCCGTCCAAAAAAACTGTCATTGTTTTTTCCTTTGAAAGATTTATTATGGCTTCAGGTATGCTTGTGCCTTCTATTGCTATGACATTTTTAATGCCGCATCTTAACAAATTAACAACATCTGCGCGTCCTTCAACAACTATAATATTATCAGAACTTGTTATTTTAGGTCCTGCAGGCAAGCCCTGATATGTTGTTATTTCGCTTGACCTCACAGCCTCTTTTATTTGCTCCGATATTTCCTCTGCTTCCATTCCAATATCATAAAGGCTTTCAAGAAGTTCTTTCGCCCTGTCTATAACATATCTTCTCTTTACCGCCCTCACATCTTCTATTTTTTCAACCACAACAGTTGCATTGCATGGCCCAACACGTTCTATTGTTTCCATGCATGCGCCTATCAGCGCTGTCTCACTTCCATCAAGCGAAGAAGGAATAATTATTTTTCCTGACACTTTGCCGTTCTTTGAAGTCAATTCAACATCTATTCTTCCTATTCTCCCTGTTCTCTGAAGTTCCCTTAAATCAAGTTCCTGTCCGAGCAAGCCTTCTGTCTGCCCGAAAACAGCGCCTATTACATCAGGTTTTTCAACAGTGCCGTCAGCTTCAAATTTCGCGTAAATAGTATATTTTGAAGTTGTTTGAGCCAATTTAGCCATAAACAATCACCTTTTCGTTTTTTAAACCGAGAAAGAGCTGTTATGTCTAATTTCCTGTTTGTTATTGATTTACTAATGATTATAAATGATATTAATTGATTAATTTAATTTTTACCAGCTTTTCCGGTTTCAATAATAGTTATAGAATTTTAAAATATTTAAACATATGCAGAGCAAACAGAAACTAATCTGAAAATTTAATTTTATCTGCTTCAAACTCAATAACCTTGTTTTTTGAGCGCAACCCTTTCACAATTCTACATGGTCCAAAAACTTTTGTCAGTTGTTTTATAAGTTCTATATTTGCTTTATTATTTTCAGGCTGCTCTGTTAATGATATAAATAATATATTATTTTCAAATTTCACAGAAAATTTTTTTGCGCCTGTCTTCACTTTGGCATTTACAAGCATTATCACTCGCTCTCTTCCTTGCATGCTTCGCATATCCATTTATCATTAACATTTGTCAAACTTTCAGAATAATTGTCGCACATCTCACATGTCCCGCCTTCCATGCTTTCTTCTTTATCAGGAGAATATTTTCTTTCAAGATACTCTTTAAAAACATCTACAAGAACAGGGGAAATTTTCAATATTTCCTTTGCTGATATGATACCAACAAGTTTTCCATTATCTATAACAGGTATTCTTCTATAACCATACTTTACCATAATTTTTGAAACGCTATTTATATCATCATTAGAAGAACATGATATTAATGGCTGATTCATAACATCTTTTACTTTAACTTCCGACGCCTTTTTATCCTGAGCAGCAACCTTATCTGAAATATCTTCTCTTGTTATTATTCCTATAGGTTTTTCACCATCCATAACAACAAGACTTCCTACACCGTTATTTTTTAATTTTATGGCAACATCTAAAACACTCTCATCAACAGTTGTTGTAAAAACCTTTTTTCTCATTGCATCCTTTACCAATATTTTATCAGTTGCTATGCTCATATAGTTATTTTGTTTGCTAATTATATAAAGTTTTAATATAACATTCGTTAATTATTTAAATGACTATCGTCAATATACTTATATGGATAAAAATTCATTAGCAAAAGAAAATTTACTAAAAAGAATAGCAGGAGAAATTGTATTAAGCAATGACCATGGAAAAACAATACAAAAATGGAGAAATATTTTTAAATTATCGCAAAAAACTCTTGCAGATGAAATGCATATAATGCCGTCTGTTATAAGTGATTATGAATCAGGCAGAAGAAAAAGTCCGGGAATAAAAATTATAAAACGCATAGTTGAAGCCCTTATAAATATTGATGAAAGAAATGGCGGAAATATTATAAAATATTTCTCTTCTCTTCCAACAGAAACAATTTTATCTGATGCTGTTATAAGTTTAAAAGAATTTAACAAACCTGTTTCAATAAAAAATTTCTGCAAAATTATTGGAGCTGATGTTGTTGTTCATGAAGAATTGTCAAATAATAATATTTATGGATATACAATAATAGACAGCCTTAAAGCAATAATAAATTTGCCTCCAACAGACCTTGTAAAATTGTATGGATTGACAACAGAAAGGGCTCTTATATTCACTAATCTTAAACGCGGAAGAAGCCCAATGATAGCCATAAAAGTATCCAATCTTAAACCAGGAATTGTAATATTTGTAAATATAAAATCCGTTGATGAAATCGCGAAAAGAATAGCTTTTGTTGAAAGAATACCTGTAGCTATAACATTGACACCTGAAGAAAAAATTATAGAAATTTTGCACAATAAATTCTCATAAATTTATAATTATTATTTTAGACCCCCTATCATTTCTTATAGAAATTTGTTATTTATAATTTATTTTTAAATTAAATATAGTATATAACAATGTTATATTTATATGAAAATTATTACTGAAAAGTTAATATAATAATTTTTATTACTTATTTAATTTCTAAAAATGTTTCTAAAGGAAAAGAAAGGGTGTGTCACTGTATTTTAGTGAATTTCCATAGGAAAAAAAGGTTATAAAAATATAAATACCTTTATTTCCATTGTAATAAAATGAGTTTGGAAAAAATATTTAATGATTTTATACAATCTCAATGTTTATTTAATGACAGGGATGCTCTTTCTGTTTGTTTTGTTCCTGGTAAAATATTGCATAGGGAAAAACAGATAGAGGAACTTGGCAAAATTTTGGCACCTGCCCTTGTTGGTTCAAAACCAAGCAATGTTTTTATTTATGGTAGAACAGGAACAGGGAAATCATTGATTTCATGTTATGTTACAAAAAAACTTATTGAAACTAGTAGGAAATTTAAAGTAAAATCTGTTTATATAAACTGCAAACTTAAAAAAGTGGCAGACACAGAATACAGGGTATTGGCAACAATACTAAAAGAACTTGGAAAAGAAGTTCCTTTTACAGGACTTCCTACTGACAGGATATATAAAATATTTCTTGATGTTATAGATTCTGAAAAACAGATTTTGATTTTAATAATTGATGAAATAGATGCTCTTGTGCAGAAGACAGGAGATGAAATTATTTATAATCTGACAAGAATAAATCAGGAATTGAAAAATGCAAAAATATGTTTGATAGGAATAACAAACAACCTTAGTTTTGTAAATACTCTTGATACAAGAATTAAATCATCTCTTTCTGAGGAAGAACTTATTTTTCCTCCATACAATGCTTCGCAGATAAAGGATATATTGAGGCAGAGGGCTGAAATTGCTTTTTCGGAAGGAGTTATAGAAGAAGGTGTTATAGAGAAGTGCGCTGCGCTTGCTGCACAGGAGCATGGGGATGCAAGGCGGGCTTTGGATCTGCTCCGCGTTGCAGGAGAGATTGCCGAGCGTTCTGGAAGCAGGAAAGTAACAATAAAACATGTTGATTCAGCAGAAGAGAAAATAAATGTTGACAAATTTGTTGAAATTGTAAAGACGCAGCCAAAACAAAGCCAAATTGTTATGCAGACCATATTGGATTTGCTGGAAAACAATAAAGAAGTTCTTACAGGAGATGTTCTTTCAGAGTATCAGAAAAACTGCGTGAAGTATGGGTTAAAACCTTTGACTCAAAGAAGAGTTTCAGACCTTATATCTGAACTTGATATGTTTGGAATAATAAGCACAAAAAATGTTTCAAGAGGAAGATATGGGCGCACAAAAATAATAAATCTTATGGTTGACGACACTGTCAAAGAGAAAATGAAGAAAGTTCTTTGCGAGGTTTTGTACTAAGGAGTTTTGTATGAATGTGATAAAAGAAATAATGGATATGGGAGTTCTTGTTGAACCAAAAGCAGCCGAACATATAAACAGGTTAAACGAGCATGAGATTAAAGCAGTTATTGAGCGAATAAAAAAAGAAAAACCATTGGTTATAGGAGAGGATTTTTTTGAAAATGTTTTTGAAGTGGTTGAAAAGAAACATGAGCAAAAGAAATATACTGTTCATGAATTGGTTGCAGTTTACAATAGATATTATCAGAAAATGAGCGAATATTTTGTGAAAAAGAAAAACACTGTTTCTATATCAAATGTTTTTGGTGATGCATCTGTTATAGGCATTGTTAAAAATGTTAAGAACAATGAAGCTGAAATTGAAGACCCAACAGGCGAAATAAAGGTAAGATTGAAAGATGGCATTAAACTGATAAATGATGAAATTGTTCTTGTTTCCGGCATTGTAAAAGATAAAGTGCTGCATGCCGAGTTTGTAGAATATCCAAATATAAAAAACACTCCGAAAATTTCAGGAAAGAAATGCACTGTTTGTTTCAATGGAAACTGCGGAGATTATAAAATATTTTTTGATAATGAGACAAGAATAGAGAAAGACTCTTTGTTCGCCTCTTCAAATCCTGTTTATGTTAAAATTAATAATATATTGATTCTTGTTTTTAATACAAAAGACCCTGTAACCGTGCTTAGCAAAAGATGCTTCTATCCCGGAAGAATTTATGAAGAAAACATACTTGATGAAGTTCCTGATTATTTTTTGTGCTTCTCTGGTGTTGGTATTAAAGATTATAATGGAGTGAAAATTATTGGCATTAATGAGAAACAAACAGCAAAGATAGAGTTGCATACAGGCAGGGTTGAAATAAATAAAAAAATAATTTAAGTTTCAAAAACAAAGGATGTAGCATGAGAGTTGCAATGCAGATTCTTGATTGTGATTATGTTATGCTTAATGGAAAGCCTTTGGTAAGGCTTTTTGGAAAAACAGAACAAGGAGAAACAGTATGCGCTTTCTTTAAGAATTTCCTTCCGTACTGTTATATAGATTCTCAGGACACTGATAAAATACGCGAAGTGTTAAAAGATTATAATGTTTCTATAAATGTTGAGAAAAAAATAATACCAATTGGTTATAATGAGTCCAAACAGGTTTTGAAAATTACGGGCAAAGACCCGGGAAAAATACCTGAAATAAAGGAGAGATTAAAACCTTATGGAACTGTTTATGAGGCTGACATTCTTTTTAAGTACAGGTTTATGGTTGATTATGATTTATGGGGAATGTCATGGGTTGAAATTGAAGGTTCTCCAGCATTTACGAAAACCGTAAAATGCAGGGCTATAGATGCAGACAAAGTAAGAACAATAGAAAAAGAAGGGAACGCGCCCCTGCGTTATGTTAGTTTTGATATTGAATGCATATCTGAGAGCGATGACAGAATGCCTGATTTTGAAAAAGACCCGATAATCATGATAAGCATGGCTTTTTATCCTGATTTTAACGGCAAAAAAACAACTGTTCTTATTAGCAAGCAGTGTATGAACGGCAATGCAATAATATGTTCTGATGAAAAACAGATGCTGGAAAAGTTTAGCGATATAATAGAGTCTTTTGACCCTGATATTATAGTAGGTTATAACATTAACAACTTTGATTTGCCTTATATTGTAAAGAGAATGGAAGTTCTTGGGGTTTCCAGTTCTTTTGGCAGGTCAAGCAAGCCTTCTGTCTGCAGAAAACTGCAAAACAGTTATATGTGTTCTGTATCAGGACGCATTATTGTTGACCCTTATGAGATAATAAAAAGAGATCCATGGGTTAAATTTAAAAGATATGATTTGGGGACAATAGCGGAGGCTATGCTTGGAAAGAAAAAAATTGAAGTAGGAGGACCAAAGGAAATGAAAAAATTATGGAATGGGGATACAGCGGATTTAAACAAATTTGTTGAGTATTGCCGCGTTGACTCCGAGCTTGCTTTGGCTCTTGTTATTGAAAAAAACCTTATTGACAAGTTTTTTGAGCTTTCTAAAATATCAGGTCTGCTTTTGCAGGACAGTTTAGGAGGACAGTCGCAGAGGCATGAGTGCAGGCTTTTGCATGAATTTAGAAAGAGAAATATGCTAATGCCGTGCAAACCTGAAGCAGCCGAGTTGATGAAATATAAAGAGGAAAGAGAGGAGGCAGGACTTAAAGGCGCAATTGTTCTTGAACCCATTACAGGGTTGTATAAAGATAAATGCGTGGTTGTTCTTGATTTCACAAGCCTATATCCGTCCATAATACGCACATTCAATATATGCCCATCTACTCTGCTTATTAATAATAAATATGATGTTGAACATTTCACAACCCCACAGGGAGTAAAATTTGTGAAACCTGAAGTAAGGGAAGGGGTTTTGCCAGCTGTTCTTAAGGAGTTAATGGAAGCGCGCGCGGCTGTTAAGAAAAGGATGAAATCTTCAGAAGGAGATGAAAAAAGATTGCTAAATGCAAAACAGTTGGCTTTAAAGGATATGGCTAACAGTTTATATGGTTATACAGGCTATTTAAGGGCAAGGCTTTATGTTATGGATGTTGCCAACTCGGTTACGGCGTATGGCAGGGAGAATATTCTGAAAACGCAAAAAATGGTTGAAGAGAATTTTCCTGTAAGAGTTGTTTATGGCGATACTGATTCTATTTTTGTGGAAACAAATACATCTGATATTGAGGAGGCAGAGAAGTTAGGAAGAGAAATTTCTGAGTTTGTTTCAGAGAGATTGCCCGGAGTTTTAAACCTTAAATTTGAAAAAACATACAAAACATTCCTTATTATTACAAAGAAGCGATATGCGGGCTGGAAATTTGAAGAAGGTGAAAATAAAATAGAAATGAAGGGAATAGAAACTGTTAGAAGGGATTGGTGTTCACTTACAGGGGAAACAATGATGAACGTATTAAATATAATTCTTAAGGAAGGAGATATAATAAAAGCGTCTAAATACGTCAGAGAGGTTATAAAAAGCCTTTCTGAAGGCAAAATACCATTAGAAAAGCTTTCTATTGTTAAAGGAATAACCAAATCGCTGAACAGTTATGACGGCGTGCAACCGCATGTTGAGCTTGCAAAGAAGATAAATGCAAGAGATGCGACAAGAAACATAACAGTTGGAGAGAGAATTTCTTATGTTATAATTAAGGGAAACCAACTCTTGTCAAAAAGGGCAGAGGACCCTGAATATGTTAAAGAGAAGGGGCTTGAAATTGATTCAAAATATTATATAGAGAACCAGATATTGCCTCCTATAGAGAGAATTTTTAAAGCATGCGGCGTGGATAAGGCTGAACTTCTTGAAGGTTCAAGACAGAAGAGTCTTTTTGAAGTTTTTTCATCAAAACCTGCTCAGGAGACTATATTGGAGGGTTTTGATGCTGTTTCGTGCATTAAATGCAAATGGTCTTTCAGAAGAATTCCTCTTGTTGGCAAGTGCCCCGAATGCGGAGGGCAACTGAATTTTGAGAAGGACGGATATGTTGGAACAGTTGTTAAAATATAAAACAGTGTTATAAAATGTGGTTTTTATGAATGAATTTTTATGCTCAGGTCAGATTTTGTGCGAACCTGTTTATTATGCATCCGCCTTCCTGCCCTTCCTGTTGGTTTTTATAATACCGTTATATTTTTATTTCACAGGCGACAAGCAGAAGTCTAAGATATCTGTTTTGGCATTTTTTGTTGCTCTTGGTGTTTCGGAAGCTTTGAAAATGGTTTTCAATATTCCAAGGCCTTATGGTTTAGGAAAATCTCCTTCATTTCCAAGTTCACATGCTTCACTTGCATTCTGTGAAACAAGAATAATGCGCGTGAACAAGGTTGTTTTTGCTGTTGGTTTAATAGCAGGGTTAATTACGGCATTTGGCAGGGTTTATACAGGGTTTCATACATGGTATGATGTTGTTGGAGGTTCTGTGTTAGGTTATTTTATAGGCGATGTTGTTATAAAAATGTTCACAAAATATTCACGTGCAATTTTCCATAGGAAATGAAGGGGTAACGTGATTAACGTATAATCAATAATACTTATACGTGAAGTTCCATAGGAAACAAAGGGGTTCATGTGAATATGTTGTGAAATATGAATAAAAATATAAAGGTGTTATAATGGACTATAAACTAAGGTTGCTTGAATTGTTGAAACAACAGGAATTTCCTGATAAAGTTGCTGTGGCTTTTTCAGGAGGCATTGACAGCTCTGTTGTTGCATTTTTTGCATCAAAGAAAGCAAGTGTAAATCTTTATACAGCAGGAGTTCCGGGGTGCCATGATTTTGCTTCTGCAGAACATTCTGCTAAATTACTAAGGCTCAATCTTAGGGAGATAGAAGTTGAGGGTTCTATAAAAGAACACATAGATACTCTTTCAAACATAGTCGGGGTTAATGACAATTTTGTGCTTTCTTATTTGTTGCCGGTATATTTTGTGGCAGGGAGTTGCGAGGAAGAAGCAATTGTTTTGGGGGCTGGCGCAGATGAACTTTTTGGCGGCTATGCAAAGTACTTGAGAATTGAAAATAAGGAAGAAGAGATGAAAAAAGATTATGACAGGCTTGTTAAAAACAGTTTTGAAGTTAAGATAGCAAAATATTTTAGAAAAAAGTTAATTATGCCGTTTCTTAATAAAGAAATAATTGAATTTGCCTTTTCTTTGCCTTTAAATCTGAAAATAAACAATGGAATAAGAAAATATATTCTCAGGGAAGTTGCAAGAATGGTTATTCCTGAAGAGATTGTGGAAAAACCGAAAAAAGCAGCGCAATATGGCAGTGGTCTGCTGAAAAAAATAAATAAATTAATAACTACTCCATAGGCATGAAAAATACATTAAAAATATCTTTTGCGATAGGAGCAGTTGGTTCTGGAATTGTGATATCTCTTATGAAAATACTGCAACCTATAACATTTTTTCATATAACTGTCTTTTCTTATGTTATTATTATCTCGGCTGTTCTTGCTGGTTTTGTTTCTCACAGGAGATTTGAAGGCAATAAGCAACAAAATACAGATAAATCAGGCAGGCATGAGATTGAACATTTTATGCATAAAGGCAAAATGGCAACAATTTATACAAAAGACGGAGGGATTTTGCGGGGAAGGTTTTTGTTTATTGACCGAATGCATGTTATTATGGATTATGTGCATACAGGCAAGAAAGTCGCGAGCATGCTTGTTCTGGAAAAGAAAAATATAAAGAGAATGGAGGTTGATTAATTAAATAAATATTTTTGCAAGGTGCATAATTAATATGCCAAACATGAAAACAAGTATGCTTAATAAAGATTTTTTTATGTCTGTTTCTTTTCTTATTTCAGGAATTAGGTCAGTTGCGGCTATATAAATAAAACCGCCTGCAGCAAAAGGCAGTAGGAACATTGCAAAATCTTTGGTGTATGAAGACAAATAATAGCCTGCAATGCCTCCAAAAACCGCTGTCAACGCAGTTATGAAATTAAAGAGAAGGGCTTCTGATTTTTTAAAACCTCCATAAATAAGAACTCCAAAATCGCCTATTTCCTGCGGTATTTCATGCAAGGCGACAGCAAATGTGGCTACAATCCCAAGAGAGAAGTTGCTTGCAAATCCTGCGGCTATTATAAGACCGTCAATAAAATTATGCACAGCATCTCCAATAAGATTCATGTAGGCAAATGTGTGTATATGGCAGTTTCCGTTATGGCAATGCCTCCAGTGAAGCAGTTTTTCAACTAAAAAGAACAGGACAAAGCCTGTTAGAACATAAACAAAAATATTGTTATTTGCAAAACTTCCTAATGCTTCTGGTATAAGGTGCAGAAAAACCGCTCCAATTAAGACTCCTGCGGACAAAGATACAAAAAACAATAGCAAATCTTCTTTTATTTTTAGCGTGATTATGCCAATAAAAGATATTATGCTAACAAAAAACGTGCTTAAGATTATCCATAACAGGGTAGACATTAGCATCACTTAATAAAAATAAATTTAAAAACAGTTAAATCTTTTTTAATATAAGGTTGGTTTATGAGAAAACCTGAACTTTTGCTTCCTGTAAAGTCATGGACGCATCTTAATGCATCTCTTCCTTATGCTGATGCTGTTTATTTTGGTTCAAAATCATTTAACATGCGTGTTCGCGGAGGAAATTTTCGGAGTTCTGAAATTAAGAAAGTTGTTGGCGAATGCCATAATAGAAACATAAGAGCATATCTTGCAGTTAATAGTGTGATATATCCAAAGGATATTAAAAAGATTGAAAAACTTATGGATGTTGCAAAAACTGCGGATGTTGATGCAATTATATGCTGGGATATGGCTGTGATAGATGCTGCTAAAGACAGGGGGTTGCCTATTCATATTTCAACGCAGGCAAATGTAACAAACAGCAAAGCCGCATTAATTTATAAAAAACTTGGAGCCAGAAGAGTTATACTTTCGCGAGAATGCAGTCTTTCTGATATCAGAAAAATAAAGAAGGAAACAGGCATGGAGATTGAAGTTTTTGTTCATGGTGCAATGTGTGTTTCTATTTCAGGCAGATGTTTTCTTTCAGCATATCTTTATGGAAAAAATGCTAACTGCGGAGAGTGTTTCCAGCCATGCAGGCAGAAATGGGTTTTAATAAACGAAGACAAGAAACAGGTTTTATGCAAAGGGAAGTATCTTATGAATGTTAAGGATTTGTGCATGATAGAGCATATTCCAAAGATTATTAAATCTGGCGTTGATTCGCTGAAGGTGGAAGGAAGGTTAAGGGATGCAAGATATGTTGAAATTGTTGGCAGGTGTTACAGGGAAGCAATAGACTCTTTTTTTGACGGAAGTTTTAACAGGAAAACGCTAACATGGATAAAAGAGCTTAAGAAGGTATACAATCGGGGCTTTTCAACAGGATTTTATTTTTCTGTCCCGGGCAGAAATGAATTTGAATACAACTCTTCTAATTCTCAGGCAAAATTTGCAAGAAAGTATGTTGGCATGGTAAAGCATTTTTATGCAAAAAAGTCTGTTGCAATAATAAAGATTGTATCTCCTGTTTCTGTCGGCGATGAAATAACAATAGAAGGCAAAACAACATACTTGAGGCAAAACATTGATTCTATATACAGGGAGGGTGCGCCTGTTAAACATGCGTCAAAAGGAAGTCTTATAGGAATTAAAACAAAAGGCAAAGCAAGAAAAAACGATTTGGTTTATGTTGTGAGAAAGAAATAAATTTCTATTTAAGCAGTTAAATCAAATACTTATTATGTTTTGGACTGATATGTTCCTGAGTTTAGGTTTTGCAGGGTTTTATAGTTTATGGGCAATTATTGTCGGGGCTCTGGCAATATTTGGACTCAAAAACAGGAAAAAGGTAGTAAGGAATCTTTTATTCTCATGGTTTTTAGGAATATTTCTAATTTCAGCAAGCCCTACAGGTTCAATAGTAGCAGCTGTTTTTATAAGAATTTTTGCAACAGGTTTTTTGAGAATATTTCAAATAAGAAATGAAGCCATTGTAGTAAAAAACAAACCGATAATATTGGTTGCAGGCGTAGGAATTCTTATTGTTGCATCTATTGCATCAGCGGTATTTGCGCCGCCGCTTGAAGTTGAGTGGTATAAAATGAATAATGTAAGTATTGTTAGGATTGATAAAACGACAACAAACAATACTCTGACGTTAGATGATATAAAGGGCGCGAGGATTGTTTCTCAGGAATATGCTTTGCAAATACCGAAAACAATGGTTACTGAAACTGGCTGGCATTTGTCATATGATTGGGATGGAATATATCCTATAAACAATACTCTTTATTGGGTAATTGTTTATGAACCATCAACTCTTATTAATTCGGCAAATCCATCTCCTGCTTATATTCTTGTTAATTCAGAAGACCCTGCGGACAGAAAGAAGATTATTGAGTCAATCCCGTTTTCTGAAGAGCGGAGCGATCCAATCTCAATAATATATCAGATTATTAACGGAGGTATAAGAGATGTCAAAATAAAATTATGGTTGACATATCCCTTCTTTTCTTATGGTGATACAATATTCACGCATGATGAATTAGGAAATCCTGTATGGATAGCTCCTGTTAAATTAGATATTCCAACGTTTTTTCTTGTAAAATTTTATACGGAACAAGTTGGTGTTGCTTTGGTTGATGATAAAGGATTTGTTAAATTTTATTCTACAGAAGAAATAAGAAACGGAAACGCTCCAGATTGGTTGGAAAAACAGATATTGATAGACGAGGATTATACTGAAATGCGTGTGCGTAAATGGGCAAAATATAAATATTGGAAAGGGTTTCTAAATTATCATTTTCAGCATGAAAATGTGTTTGAGACAGTGCAAGATTTGTATTTTCTTTATGACAAACCAAATGACAGAAGATATGCTTTACTGCAATTAGAGCCTGAGGGATATGAAAGAAAAGCAATAACACATTTTATTGATGTTGAAGCATCTGCAAGAAATTTTGGAAATATAACAATTTATGATGTCAGGGGACTTGATTTGATAGGTCCTGAAAGAGCTTTAGATGATGTGCGCGGTGAGATAAGTATTTATAAAAACTGGTATGCGTTACAGCCAATTTTCAAGAAAATCAAGGGCGGATATTATTATGTTGTGCCTGTTTATTCAGGGCAATATGAATCAATGGTGTTAAGGGCGGTTGCTGTTGTTGATGCAAAAACAGAGAAAGTTACTTTGTTTAAATGGGGCGAAATTGCAAAGACATCAGAGAAACAAACAGACACGAATGTTTCTTTGAGCAATTTATGCAAGGTAGTTTCTTCTAAAAAGGTTAATGGCAAATTGCGGCTTGTTATTGAATGCGAATAAACATAAGTTTTTAAACAAACCAAACAATTAACCTCTTATGAAAGCAATCTCCGCAATAATAGTTGTTGTTCTCTTATTGTTAATTTCCATTTCTC
>CAZJGC010000002.1:0-107803 GCA_964545795.1 uncultured archaeon | reverse complement strand
CTTCGGTCAGAGAGCATAACAGCGATTTAACGGTTTCGCTTTCTTGCAGAAAGCTCCACCCAAATCCTGCTTACGCAGGACTTCGTTAAATCGCGATGTTATACGCAATCGGCTTCGGGACGCCCGTAATAGAAAAACTTAAAAAGAAAATAAATAATATCATGAAAAGTAGTGTAAAAATGAAGAAGAACTATATTTTCTGGATTGTTGCCATAACGGCTATGTTACCTATGAAAAAGATTATATATAAATTTAAGGAGGGAGCCGTATGATCTGGCGTCGGGTTATTGGAAGGACTGTGGGTTTGTTCTATATTGTTTTGGGAGTGGTCTATCTCTATGTTTTCTCAACAGCAATCGATCAAACCATCTTTGAAGGTGCAGGAGGGTTCTTACCATCATTCGAAGTGAGCTCAACTGGTGGCTATTATTTCTCTACGGGTCAGCTTCCTATGCTCATCCAGATAATTCTCTTTATCCCTGCAGGAATTCTGCTCGCCTGGAAACTGAGGCGTTGGGCTGCCATCATCGGAATTATAGGTACTCTGGTGATGCCATTGACAACTTTTACCCTTCGAATGCTTATCTCAGCTTCTGGCGGACCTCCTTTAACTGAATTGATAACTTTCAAAGAGCTTGTCTTTGGTATAGGCTTATTTGTTGGACTTCCTGTTTTTGGGATCATTTTTGCCTGGAAAGAGCTGCATTAACCTCTGCACTTGGGTGAAAAATATGAAAAAGTCAACAATTTTGCTGAATCTATTTTACGGAGATCAAAATTTAAAGATAAAAAAGAGGATATTGCAAACAAAACTTTCCTTACAAATAAATCAAACAAAAAATTAAATAATTCTGATCCTACGTATTTATCAGAATATCCAAAGGAACTGCTAAGAGCTCATCTTATTCCTGAAGATGAAAATTTATGGAAACTTGAAAAGTATGAAGAGTTTTTACAAGAAAGAAGAAAACTAATAAGTAGAGAACTCAATAAATTTTTAAATGAGCTTAAAACAAGTCATATATAAGTTTCTGTGCCCTCACCGAACTCTCGCAACCCTTCGGGTTGCTCGGTGCTATTGCACTCACTTAACAGCGAATATGCGGTTCGCTTCGCTCACCCAAATTGCAGCAAAGCTGCAACTTCGCTTAATCCCGATACGTTAGCAGAAATTCGGGGGCTCGCCTACAAAAATGGATAAAACTATAAATCAGTTAATTTTATCATTATTAATATGGTATTCAAAAGATTTTTTACTAAATCCAAACAAGAAGAAAATAGTTTCCCCGAAGGATTGAAATGGATTTATGTGTCGTTTGTAATGTATTTTAAAGGAACTAAAAAAGAAATTAACAAAATCGCAGAGGACATTACAAACATAATTAACAATACTCATTCAATCCTAAATAAAAAGGGACAAGTGTTAGGTTATGTTAATCCTTATTTAAATTTGAATATGGTTTCAGTTTCTATGTCCGAAGAAGGAAAAATAAAAAATGTTCCAAATTTAAATTGCGGAGGAAGTAAAGAAATGACTTCCTTAAATCTTTCTCGAACTTTTTATCCTATCATCGAAAAAGTAGATAAAAGATGGAAATTAACATTTGTCCCTGAAAAAACAAAAAAAGAAGACAAAACAAACTTATATTCTATTGAAAATCTGAATAATGATTTATGGATATTAGCAGGAGCAAGCAATCTTATTTGTGAAAAATATGATATCATCATTCATGAAGAAAAACCAACTTACAATCCCATAATTTTAGGAGATGCTCCAGGAATAGAACTACATGACCACTTATTGATTATAAAATATCATGTACATGATGCAATTAAATTTTTCAAGAAAAATCCAAAAATGTATGATTTTGTTTTAGGACATGGAGAAACTATTTTTGAAATTATCAAAAAAATTTCTAAGCATGAACCGAAGTCTGAATGGACTAAAAAGGTAAAAAATCTTTTAGAAGAATAACGGCGAGCCCCGAACTTCTCCCTTCGCTCGACCACATTGCATTCTCACTCCACTTCGTTTCGTTCGGGGAGTTGAACAGGCATTAAACGACTTCGGCAACAAGTTGCCTTCGTCCAAAATTTCGCCTATCAACAAAACTTCTTTAAAGCCGATATGTTCAAAAAAAAAGCATTAAATCTGGAAAATGTTTATTTGGTACTATCAAAACAGAAGTTGAAAAAATGTCCCATGAAATCAACTGCCTGTTTATTTGCTAAATGTTATAAACTTTGAATTTCTAAATTTGTTCATGGAAACAAACAATAAAAAGAAGGAATTCGTTGTGGAAGGTTATATCATAAAAGATAATTCTATATTATTAATGCACCACAAAAAATTAGATTTATGGCTCCCTCCTGGCGGACATATTGAAGAAAACGAAACCCCGGAAGAAGCGCTAATAAGAGAAATTAAAGAGGAAACAGGGCTTACCGCAGAAATAGTCAGACAAGTAAGATTGGATAAAAAATTTAATGTAAAAGTATTATCTCAACCAACGCATATTCAATTGGAAGATATTAAAGGAACGCACTATCATATAGACTTTATCTATCTATGCCGCGTTGGCGCCGGAAACCTTAATGCAAACAAAGAATCAAAAAACTTACGGTTTTTTACAGCAGAAGAAATAGAAAAATTGGAAAACGTGCCTGAAGAAGTAAAATACTTTTCAAAAAAATTCTTGAATGAAGAATCTGACAAAAATTATCTAAAACTGCCTGTTATGAAAGAAATTGTTTCAAGAAATAGCATTGATTTGTCGCATATTAAGTTATTGGTAATCCAACACATTAAGAAAAATACAGCCGAATTTATAAGGATTTTAAAAAAATCCGGCTTTAAAGAAATAATAATAATTGGAAAACCTTACAGCGCTGATGTTGAAGCGCTCAAAGAGATTGAAAAATATGCAAAAGTTATAATTCCATCTTTTGACGAATTAGAAAGTTTGAAAGCCGTAGAAGAAACATTTAAAAAATTCGTAGATAAAGAAGATAAATTCATATGCTTGGATTTAGGAGGATATTTCAGTAAATACTTTCAAAACTTGAATTACTCATGCAAGAATTTGCTGGGAGTTATTGAAGATACCAAAAACGGAATCTGGTTCAAAGAAAATGAAATTAAATTAAAATTTCCTATTTTCTCAGTAGCCAGTTCTGAATTAAAAGACTATGCAGAAAACTACTTTGTGGCAAAAGCTGTAGTTAGGAATCTGGAAAATATCATGATAAATAGCGACTTTAATCAGAGTTTAAACAGCAAAAAAATCTTAATTTTGGGTTATGGCACAATTGGAAGAAATATTGCCAAATTGCTAAGGAACGAAACAATAGTAACTGTTTATGACAAATCTTCAGCTCATCTTTTAAAAGCGCGAATTGATGGTTTTAAAATTATTGAAGATTTAAACAGTTTATTTGATTTTGACGTAATTATAGGCATTACAGGAGATATTGTGCTGAAAAAAGAACATCTGCTAAATCTAAAAAACGGCGTAATACTTGCAAATGCATCAACAAGAAAAAAGGAGTTTGAAACCGAATCAATAAAAGATTTTGTTGCAGAAAAAAAAGAATACTATACTAAATATAAATTCCGCAATGGAAAAACACTTTATATAATTGCGCATGGTTTTCCTGTTAATTTTTTAGGAACGGAATCAGTTCCAGAATTTATTTTGGACATTATTTTCTCAGAAATGTTTATGTTAATAAAATATTTAATTAAAGGTGCAGAACCCGGTTTTTATCCTGTGGAAAAATTCCACAAAGATATTGAAGATGAAATAAGCAGAATTTGGTTAAAATATTGGAAATAAACATATGGCATTAAACGAAGCTTTGCCGAAAGGCAAAGTTTGGACGAAGGCAACTTGTTGCCGAAGTCGTTTAATGCCTGTTATACGCGGTAAGTGAAACGAACCCGAGCACCGCAACGAAGTGAGGAGCGCAGAGCCACGAGGGCACCAAAAAATAAGTTTATATCTCATAAAGGGCGGGGCGCTAATTTTCAATATATTTATAAAGAATTTAGTTGATCTAATTAAGTATGGGAGAAGACTATAATCATAAATATCTGGAATTTGCCTCAAACATCTCATTTTTTGAATTTTTGCAAGAAGAATTTAAGAAGCCTCATTTTAAGACAGAGATGTATTTAAAAGAAATTAAAGAGTTATCAGAAAAGGATAAATGGGATATAAAGGAATTAGCAGATTTTTTAAGAGAACATCCAAAATCTTTTGAAATTTTTGAGGAAATTTTTCAGTTAGCCAGATTTACCAATACTCAGTTAATCCATTTTTTATTTAATACTAAGATTCTTAATAGTACAGATAAAGATAAAGGAATTGAATATTTAAAAAGAAATTTGGAGTATGATCGCTTATTTGCTGAGCTTTTTATAAAACATTCTAAGAAGACAGATTTTAATAATATTAAATTTAACAGCGTAGATGAAGTTATTAATTTTATTGAAAACCATAAAGATAAAGAATCTAAAAATTATCTTATTCTTCTGTTAAAGGCAACAATTATTAATTATGTAGAGTTAGCAGTTAAAAAGGCCAAGATTGTTCATGATAGAATCTCTAATCCTAATTTTAAAGATGTATCAGAAAGAACAGCAGAATATTTAATTAAAAACTTACATTTAAACGAAATCTTAAAGGGAATTAAGATTAAAGAATTCTTAGAGAATAAAAGGATCCCAATAGATACTAAATCAATTCATGGTAATTTCGGAAAGATTAAGATTTCTAGAATTTTAGAAAAACACGGTTTTGTAAATGGAGATTCTTTATTTGATAAATTCAAGATTAAAACTTTGAGCAATGAACTAAATAAGGTTGACGGTCTAAAAGAATTAAAAGGAAAATTCGTTTTTGTTACTGAAAGATACATAGAAGGTGTGCTTAAAAGGAAAGATAGCAAACCTAAGAAATTTGATTTTATTTTACTTTATGATTTAAAACCAAAGATTGTTATAGAAACAAATTTTTATTCTACTGCTGGAACAAAGATAGGAATCAACCAAGGAGAGTACATTGATTTAGATGAGGATATCAAGAAAAAACATAGTCATTTAATTTTTATCTGGATAACTGATGGAAATTATTGGCTTACTTCTGATGGTAAAAATAGATTATTGAATTTGTATAATTATTTTGGCAATCGTGTTCTAAACTATAATTTATTTGATAAACATTTAGAAGAATTAAAAGAAGAGATAAAACGAAACATTTAAATATTTGTTAATATTTCTATTAATTAATATTTATTTATATTAATGAGGGGGTAAAAATGGGAAAAATACCTATTACTGTGACTGTCGATGAAGATGTATTTGAGGAATTTAAAAAATTGTGTGAAAAGAACGACATCAAGATGTCAACAAAAGTGAATAGCTTAATGAGAGAGTGGGTTAACAACAATAATAAAAAGTAGGTGGACAAATGGTAACTAAAAAATATATTGGAATGAAGGAAATCACAGAGAAAGAATACAAAACATTTATTTCTAAACATAAAAAGATTATCATTGAAGATACAGAATTAGAGATTGGTAACCATAACAAAATTAAAGTTCTTCAACCTGAAAATTTTGAGTTAGAAACAACAACTATATGGAGTTTTCCAGATAGAGGTAAATGGGCAACTCATTATTTAAACGCAAAATATAGAGGAAATTGGGCGCCTCAAGTAGCAAGAAATTTAATTCTTAGATATTCAAAAGAAGGCGATACTGTGTTAGATGCTTTTGTTGGATCTGGAACAACTTTAATAGAGTGTAAATTAACAGGAAGAAAAGGTATAGGTGTAGATATAAACAAAGAAGCTTTGATATTGACAAGAGACCGGTTAAATTTCAATACACTAAATAACAATTTTCCTGAACAGAAAACATTTCTTGGGGATGCTAGAAATCTTAATCTAATTGAAGATGAGAGTATTGATTTAATTGCTACTCATCCACCATATGCTAGTATTATTTCTTATACAAAGAATTCTAACCATAAAGAGAACGGAGATTTATCTAAAGTACATTCTGTTGATGAGTTTTGTGAAGAGATGAAAAAAGTGGCTCAAGAATTTTTTAGAGTTCTTAAACCAGGAAAGTTTTGTGCTATTCTAATAGGTGACACAAGAAGACATAAACATGAAGTTCCTATCTCTTTTAGAACAATGCAATCTTTTTTAGAAGTGGGTTTTATCCTAAAAGAAAATATTATCAAAGCACAGCATAACACTAAAACAGCACCACTATGGAAAAATATGTCTATAAAACACAATTTTTTGTTATTGGCTCATGAGCATTTGTTTGTGTTTAGGAAAGCTGAAAAGAGTGAGAAATTAACTAAATTTAAGGAAAGTATGAAATGGTGGTAGAATGCCGTTTTATACGGACTTCATAGGAGTACAGAAAGTAGTTGAATTAATAAAGGAAAATTTGCCAGAAGGTATTGAAGTAATCAATGAATACGAAAGACCATATCAATATCATTTAGAAATAAATAGAGAAAAGAAAAAGATGGTGGTTTTCTATGATAAAAATAATGAGACACATATTAATTTTGATGGGTTAGGGGAGTTAAAAGAAGATATACTTTCTAAATTAGAGAGTGTATTTCATTTTTCAGATTTAAATACTGGAGAGCGAATATTACCTTATTCCATCAAGATATACAATAAAGAATTACAAAGATCTATCAAAAAGACATTAAAAGACTTCTTCAAAGCAAAAATCAAAGAATATAAATCTATTGATGAACATGTTTATTTACTAAAATTAAAAGGAAATGTAAATATAGTACAAGAAAAAAGTGGTGTATTTTCTATTTCTGGGAAATCAACTACATTAAGTGATAAAGCAATTGAGATTGTGGAAGAAGAATTAAGAAAATTTAAAGAAAAAAATAAAATAAATAGGAAACAACTAATGGTCAACAAAATACCTTACGATGAATTTTTACGAAAATTTGTTGGATTAAGTATAGTATCTTATGTTTCTAAGAAGGTTTATGATTTTCTTGATGGCGTAGATGTTAGAGAGCTGGAAGATGGACTTCTAATCTATTCTACTATTAAGGAGAAACGCCCCAATATTAACAATTATAAGACACTTATAAGAAGTTTCTGTATTGTTGCTGAAGGTTTTTTAATAAAATTATTCCTAGAGTTAGGATTGATATCAAGAGAAATTTATAATGAAGAGCCAACAATAGCTTTAGTAGGTAAATATATAAAGAGTTTTAGAAAACAATACTTTGATTATTATAAATATAAAAGTCAGCATTACATAATAAAATTTCTACTCTTTGGTTTGAATATAGGAAATAAATATCTCCATTCGGATAAGTTCTATCTATTTGAAGTAAAAACTATTGAAGATGCAGAAATAAAAATAAGAGAAATTTTTAATTTACTTGACGAGGTCATAACTGTATTTGAGGAAAAATTAAATGAAACAAAGCGCCCCGCCCCAAATTAAATTCTATTTTTCTGAAGGTGCCCGAGTGATTGTGTATAACGATTGTTATTTTTCCGATAATCTATTGATTAGATAGTTTGTGTACAGGAATCCATTAATAATTCTTTTTGTTGGGTCTTCCGGTTCGGTTGCATCAATAACTTTTACGCTGTATTTGTCATTCAATAATTCTTTCAAACTGCCTGCGTGATACTCTCCCACTATTGCCATTATAGGTTTGTCAGAACTTTTATGCGAATTTAAGTAAGAACTAATTTCATGCGCCATATATTTTTCTCTTTCCTTATGGAGCCTCTCTTTTTCATCAGGATAAATACCATTTTCAAAATCACTTGTTTTAAGTTGTTTCAGAAACTCTTCTTTTGTTTCGTTATCGTCCATATTTCTGACATTTATATCTAATTTTGCGCTTAAATCTCCAAGCATTAATGATGTTCTATAGTCTGGAGTTAAAAGAAACGACATACTTATATTTGCTAACTTATCTGACAAAGACACGTATTTTTCTATTTCACTTTTCCTTCTTTGAATCTCATTCTGACTGTTGCCTGTTTTCTTCATGTCAATTTCTTTGTAAAATGCATCAATTTTTTCCTCAAGCTCATTAATAACATTATTAAATGAATCTTCATCCCAAAAGTATATTGGATCTTTATTTTCAACAGAAACGCCAGATTCTTTCTCAATTGTTTCTGGCGTAATTACGTCTATAGGCGGTATATCTCCTCCTTCAAAAAATATAACAGAAGGTTCAAGTTTTTGTATTAGTTCATATTCTTTTTTCATGCACTCACTGTTTATGTGTTCCTCGCCAACTATTACAATATCATATTTCCTGACAGAAGCATCAAACTTATTCAGTTTGTATTTCAAATTCTTTAATTTTCTTCTAAGTTTCAGCATCTTGCTCTCATTAGATTCTTCCAACATACTATTACTTAATAGTAGTTATAGTATTTAAACTTATGTATCTGTTTATAAACGTATCTATAAATTTTGCGCCATAAAACTCACTAAAACATGCAAAAAATAGCAATTAAAATCCAACAGGAATTTGAGTTTCACGCCTACTTTAACATATATTATTCCAGATATAAAATATTAAATAAAAGTAAATACAACTTAAGTTACAGAGGCGGATATTAATGAAAAAGACAATTGAAAATCTGGCAAAGGCATTCATAGGCGAAAGCCAGGCAAGAAACAGATACACGTTCTACTCAAAAATCGCAAAAAAAGAAGGTTTTGAGCAGATTTCCGAAATTTTCCTTGTTACAGCAGAAAATGAAAGGGAACATGCCGCTTGGCTGTTTAAGTTAATCAATAAATTAAAAGGCAATGAAATGGATGAAATAAAGGTTGAGGCATCTGTTCCAACAGTGCTTGGGACAACTGCAGAGAATCTGAAAGCTGCAATTGCCGGAGAAAATTACGAGAATACAAAAATGTATCCGGAATTTGCAGATGTTGCTGAGGAAGAGGGTTATCCTGAAATTGCCAAACGGTTAAGAGCCATTGCAAAAGCAGAAAAGCATCATGAAGAAAGATATAAAAAACTGTTAAAGGAAGTTGAAGAAGGCAGTGTATTCAAAAAAGATAAGGAAGTATATTGGGTTTGCAGAGAATGCGGATATGTCCATTTTGGAACAGAACCCCCTGAAAAATGCCCGTCCTGCGACCATGAAAAAAGTTTTTATGAGATTAAATGCGAAGAATATTAAATAATGTGTGTTAAATAATGTGTGATTAAAATGACCGAGCAGAAACAGATATACAAATGCAATATTTGCGGAAATATCGTTGAAATATTGCATAAGGGAGAAGGGCAACTTGTCTGTTGCGGGCAGACAATGGAACTTTTGATTGAAAAGAAAGAAGACATAGGAAAAGAAAAACATGTGCCTGTGATTGAACAAACTGAAAATGGAATTTTAGTTAAAATCGGAAGCGTGCCTCACCCAATGGAGGAGGAACATTACATTGAATGGATAGAAATAATTGCAAACGGGAGAAATTACAGGAAGTTCCTTAAACCTGGCGATAAACCGGAAGCGGAGTTTGAAATAAAGGCAGAAAACATAGAAGCAAGAGAATATTGCAATATTCATGGCTTATGGAAATCTCCTTAATTACAACTGGCTTGCATAATGCATAGCAGATTTTCTTATATTTTTTGAATTGCAAACTCCTCTATAACAGCAAATCTGCCGCAAATATTACTCGCAGGCTTCTTTCATCATCCATAAAGGTGCATACATAACGCTTTTATTCTTGAGAAACCAACATTTTTTATGTCAGACTTTATTCCTGTTTTAGCTGTTGGAATTATAATACTTGCACTGCTTATTGGCATATTTGGCTTTATTGATACTCAGCCCCGCTATAAAATAACACCGTCTTTATTCAATGAAGAAGAAACAAGCGCAACGGAATCAGGTTTGGTTGGCGTACCTTCAGAACAGCTTTTTCACCAGACTCTTGACAGAAATTTCTCTGTAAGCTATAAAAGTTCGGAAATTATGCCTGTAAATTTTGAAAATGAAGTTGTCAAGTCAGGATTGCTCAGCAAAAAGGAGCTTATAACCCAGTTTGACATTGACAACTTAGAGGATGTGGAATCAGCGAAAATAAAATACAAAGTGCGCGATACAAACCTTTATGGAAACATTATTTTTGTTTTGAACAATGAAGTTATTTTTAATAACTATTCTCTGCCAGGAGTGCATGAACTTGAAATAAACAAATCAAAACTCAGAAAAACAAACACAATAAGAATTGTTGGGCAGAATAGCGGCTGGAAAATATGGGCACCCACAACATATGTTCTTGATTTTGAGATAGTATTAAATTACTTCAGTTCCAAGCCAAGGACATACTTCTTTAAAAAGGTAAAAGGCGTTACAGGCGCAAGGCTTGTTGTTACTTTTGACAAAACAGAAGGCGACGGCAATTTTATTGCAAAAGTAAATGGAGAGGAAATTTACAGAGACAGGCCAAAAAGGATTTTAATAAAAGACTTCCCGACTTCATTGCTGAAAGAAAGAAACAAAATAGAATTTCTTGCCGACAGGAACAGCAATTATAAAATAAAGGAAGCGGAAATACTGCTGTTCTTCACTCCGGAATCAGTAACAAAAACTGTTAATTATAAAATCAGCGAAAGCAGGTATAATAATATAGAAGGCGCAAATCTTACTTTTTACATAAAACAAATAACAGGAGATGTGATAAGCCTGCTTGTTAAAGTTACAAACCAGAAAGGCACATACAGAATGCTTGTTCAGGACATTTTGAAAGAAGACCAATATTATAGTGTTAATATAAGCAAAAGCGCGCTTGCTGTCGGAGACAATAAAATAGAACTTGTGTCAAGCGGAGACGGCGCATTTGTAATAGAAAATATTACTGTAAGAGATTTAACAAGATAACAGTTAAATTTAGATATATAGGAATTACAAATATATTTCATAAAAATTATTGGTGAAAAAATGGGTATTCGTAACATGCTTGGAAGAATAAAAGGTTTTTTTTCTAAAAGAAAAAGAAAGAGGGATCAAACTCTGATTTATAATGATATGACTGCTACTACAAACTATGACAATTATCAAGGAAAAGGCACAAACTTTTATTTCGAAAAAAATCAGGTCCCAAATGAAAATGTTTTTTCTCCTGAAAGATTCAGGCAAGAAAATTATATGGTAAATAAATTAAAAAACTTTTTTAATTGGATTTGGATATTATTGGGTGTTATTACTATCACTCTCACAGGCATCAACTACTTCATATTTCCATTCATCATGTTTTTCATTTATAATTTATTTCCAGATGAATTTGAACTGCGCATGGATGCAGAACGCCAGTTCTCCAGAAATTTTCCAGGAATTCCAATGGATGAGGAACATATAAAGATATATATTGCAAAAAACAAATGGATGTTTATTATAAAATCTATGCTTAAATTGCTCCTTATAATTTCATTTCCCATATCAATCTATCTCGGCATAGGCAATATGCTTCTTGTGCTTATAAGCGTTTTTATAGGATATTTTTTGCTTCCGTCAACCCCGTGGAATGAAAGTTTGGAAACAAGATACACCTCAATGCTAAGACCATTTCTTGGGGCAATTATCGGCATTCTCTTTATCATTGTATTTAAATCAGGCGTTCTTGCATTGTTATCTTTTGCGTTTTTTGTCTATATCCCAGAAGGATTATATTCGCCTGTTAACAAAGAAAAGAATAAAACCGCAGGCAAAATTTTATTCATATTTATAATGACTGTTGCCGGAGTAATAATATATTGGAATTGGGGTCTTGACGTTTCGTCTCCAATGGGCATAACAATGTTTATAATATGGATTATCTCACTTCTAACAGGCGTAGCAACGCCTTCGGAATCCAGGTCTTATATAGGAGTTATTATATTATCAGTAGCACTTATTGCATATTCGTCTGCATTTCCTACAACAGTAGGCACGGCTGTTTTTGGAATGTGGTGGCCAACAATCCAGCATACAATCTCAACAATTACCTCACCTATTGGTAATACATTTGAACAGATGCAAACAGGATTGAATGATGCATGGCTTATGATGACGTGTCCAACATGTTATTATGAAAAAAAACAAAGAGAAGAACAAATAAAAAATTCAAGGTCGCAAGGCAGCATAAAAAGCATAGAAATTACGAAATTTGAACTGCTTATGCCCGAGATTGACCCAAGCCAGACATACAGCCTTGCAGGAACAATTGAACTTGAGAATCAGGGAGAATTTATTGCTAACAATGTTACGCTGAAACTAGGAGGAATTTACGCTACAAATGAAAGAGGAAAGAAAGAACCTGTCAAAGGCGTTAAATCAACATTCGTGTCATGCACAGGAGCAAAACCAGAAGGCAATGAATGCAAATGGAATTCCAAAACATATCCCGGAGATGTAAAAATGGCTGCATTCAAGTATAATGTTTATGAAAGCGACTTAAATAAATGCAACTGCAGAAACTCAAAAGGGATAATACTGAAGGGATATGAATCCATTAACTGCACAGAAGGTTGCCTGAAATTTTATAAGGATTGTCTTGAAAATGAAAAGGACAGTTACAATAAAGATGATTACTCTTCAGTTGAAGAATTCTGCAAAGATAAATATTTCTGCAATCCTTCTACAAGTTGCATAAAATCATACATATATTCAGGAAACTTTGCAACGCTCAAAGCAGAATATACATACAGTTATGCTGTAAATGTATCACTGCCTGTGGAAATCATGGATGCAGAACTGTTTGAACAGAAACTTCGGGACAAAAAAATTAAACCAAAACAGATAACATCTACATATTCTGGCGGTCCTATAAAAGCAACAATATTTACGCAAAAACAGCCTCTTCGTTCAGGCGAGTCAAGCATTGGAAAATTCTCAATCTACAATACAGGAAACGGAATAATTAACAAAAGCGCAGAAGTTGTTATGTTTATGCCTGATGATATTAATGATGTAAGCCTGCTTGCGGAAGTTAATCTAAAATGCTCAAAAGACGAAAATGGAAAATTAAAACCAGAAAATGTAAAAATATCAGACAGTACATATAAGGCATTTAGATGCAAAACAACCAAAGACCTTGATCCTGAGCAATATGCAACTTTTGCCTTTACATTCAGTTATAATATAGAAAAGGACATAGACACAAAATCAATACTATTTACAGGTTACTCATTTTACACATACAAAGGAGAGAAAACAATAGAAGTTCCTATAGTATGGGCTCCGCTCATACAGAATTAATATTTTTATATAAAAAAATACAGTTGAATATCATGAACAAAACAAACAATGCATCTTTGATTCTATTGCTCTTTGTAGTTGTATTTGTAAGCGGTTGCATCACAGATGACGCATTTCAAGGAATGTTTGGACCGCAGCAGTCAAACGTAAATGAAGAATCTGCAGACCTTATAACTGTGCAGAACATTAACATAATTCCAAATCCGCCAATATCAGCAGATGACACTTTTGAAATATCATTTGAAGTCAAAAACAATGACGAAACGCATTCAGTAGACAATGTTGTTGTTGACTTGTATGATTCAGGGCTATGCGAACAGGGAGAGGTAACAAGAACAACGCGTATCTCTTCAGGCACTTCAAAAATTGTGCAAAAAGTTGGAGACGTAAACATATTCAACTTTGAAGTCATATGCAGCGATAACAGCAAGCAGGCATTGTTCCTTGAAGATAAGGAAGATACAAAGAAAAATGTCTGCGGAAAGGACATAGAATATAAATTAATCAACTCTGGCGCAGTTGAAAAAACTGACAGTGAAGGAAACAAATATAATATCTACGTTTTAAAATTGTTTGTAAACGGACATGAAGTTAAGTTCATATACGCTTCTGACGCATATACTCAGGACGGTAATAAGTTTGACGCATATAACTGCCTGAAAAGCCCAACAGAAATATGCTCTAAAACTTATGATGGAATAACATATAAAATTGTTAAAAAAATAACAACAAGAAAGGAGAACTGCATTGACTCCACATGCACACTAAAAAACGGATGCGAAAGTTATTGCAACAGATTAAACACGGACTGCATGAATAAGTGCAATAATTATAAAGATGAAGCTACAAGAAACTCGTGCATAAATCAATGCAACAAACACAAATATGTTGTAAAGAGTTCTGTCAATGCAAACTGCTACTGGTTCCTGGGCTATGGAGAAAGCACGGAAAAGAACTATGAAGGGTATGAAGGGCAATGCTGTTCATGCAAAACAACAAGTAGCGTTTCCGAATCAAGTAACAAGAATTTCAACAACAATGATAATGCGGCAGGAGATACTTACATGCCTTTGCAGACAGAACTAAAAGAATGGTCATTTACTGCACCTTCAAACGAACAGATAGGAAATATGCCTGCTAACTGCCCAATAAGATATAAAATTTCCTATCATTTTACAGCAAAAACGCAGGCAGATGTTACTGTAATTTCTCCGGAAAAACTAAGAGAACAGCAAAGGTCTGGAGAAGAAGAATCAATAGTATCAACCCAGAACAAGGGAATAGGACCGCTAAAAATTGACATAAGTTTTGGTGCAAAACAGCCTATAAAATCAGGCGACATCCTGCCTGTATTTATAAGAGTAGAAGACAAAGGAACAGGCATATATGGAAAAATACCTGCGGGCAAACTAAAACTCTATGTTCCTGAAGGCTTTGAGAGAGTTTCATGCTCCAAATTTGATAATGACTACAAAAACAATATTGACATATCAATGATTAAAAGAAGAAGTCCGCAAATAAGATGTTCCTTTAAAGCGCCAGCCGTTGATAACATAAGAACCTACTATTTTAAAGCAGAACTTGAGTATAGATATGAAAAGGACTATAAAATAGATGTTGATATTAAGCCTGTATTAGCCAGTTAAGTTGGTGCAAAAAATGAAGATAAATACTCAAAAAAACATTTCTATTGCGTTGCTGTTGCTTATAATAGTGTCTGCAAGCGGATGCATAGGCACAGGAGGCAAAAGAACAATAGAAGCGTCAAGCGACGTGCTGAAGTTTGAAGAAACAACTGTAATACCAAATCCCCCTATATTTGCAGGGGATGTTTTTTCTATTTCTTTCAGAATACAAAACTTTGACGAGCTTAAAGATGCAGAAAATGCTATTTTAAAATTGTATGACTGGGGTATGTGCAAACCAAAAATATGCACTCCTAACAACTGGGTTTCAGAAAAAAAAGAATCTTATAGCGTAAAATTTGACACAATAATGGCAGGAGATATGCAATTTATTGAATGCGACTTTAGGGCTCCGTCTCAGGAAGAAATTGCAGGAATAAAGACTGTATGTCCGATAAGGTTCAAACTCTCTTATGATTTCTCAGGCACAACAACAACAGACCTGACAGTAATATCAGATGAAAAATACAGAGACCTGCAAAAATCAGGCAAGGTTCCAAGCGTAATGTCAACGCAGACAAAAAGCAGAGGGCCTATAAAAGTTGATTTTGAATTTCTTGCAGACCAGCCTGTCAGAGCAACTGAAGGCAGAAAAATACCGCTATATATAAGAATTGAAAACAAAGGCCAGGGGAAGATTGAACAGGATGAAAAAGGCAGAAATAAAATAAACATGAAGGTTTTAATACCAGAAGAGTTGTTATCCCAATGTTCTTCAAACATGTGCGACGGCTGGTTTGACGGCTCCTCAAAAAACGGCAAATGCGAACTAACTTTGAAAAATGAAAAAGAAATAGAATTTATTAAAGGAAAATCTGAACCAATAAGATGCGAACTTACAACCGACAATATTAAAAAAATAATTGACGAAAAAACATTCTATATTTCATCAAACATTGACTACACATACCAGATTAACAATCAAATAAACATACCAATAAAGCCATTAAAGGTTGTTTAAATGAAATTGCAAATATTTTTATTGACTATTGTCCTGCTTGTAAGCGGTTGCGTGTCCTTTTCTGCAAATCAAGCAAGCCTTGAAAATCCAACTATAACTGAAGAAACTAAAGATGTTGTCTTTATGGCAGAAGCTGTCCCTCTTGAAGTAAAATCAGGCAAATCTGTTGATATTTATTTTTCGCTTGACGCAAAAAATAATATTTACGATGCAACTGTTGAAATATATAATCCGTGCCTGTTTACAGGCGAAAGATACAAAACAGAGAAGATGGACATACGCGCAAACAGGTCAAAATACTGGAAATGGAGGTTCAAAGCAGGAGAAGTTGACTTTAAAACATCATGCAACATTGGAATAAAAACAGAATATTCAGCAAATTTTTCTTTGGTTCAAAGCATAGCAGTTTTAACAGAGACAGAATATCTGCAGAACCAAAGAACAGGGAAAACAACAAACACTTATTCAGGTTCAACAAAAAACCCGCTAAAAATATCTTTGTCATTTTCGTCTGAACAGCCTTTTTTGAATGATACAACAGAATATATGTATATAAATTATGTCAATACAGGTGTGGGAAACATAGATAAACTGGAAAGCGGTTCTGTGCAAATAAAAGTTCCTGATAATATAATTTTATCCTGTGATGATTACGAAGGAAATAAAATCATGATTTTGAACAGAGATTTGATTTTCAACAACAAAAAAGCAAAGAAATCCACATGCAGAATTAAAACAAATGCAAAACAGCCAATAGACTCAAAAACCCTTATGATTACAGCAAACTATAAATACAGGTTTGATAATTCATTAAATATCAAAATTAAACCCAAATTAGAATAATGGTGTGAAAATGAAAAAAGCAACAACCATACTTTTATTGTCTTTTGTAATTTTTGTAAGCGGTTGCATTACAAACACCCAGAATACTCCTTCCGGAAACGGAATAGTAATAACAAATTTTGAAGCCACAAACAACAACATTGAAGGCAAAGGAAGGTCAACAACAATAAATATTGTTGCAGAAAACCAGGGAAATGCGCTAATTGAACATGCCAAAGTTTGCCTTATTGGAAGCAATTTCTATGGTGAATCAGAGGAAGGCATGTGGGAACGGGCATATCCTGAAACCCAGAAAATATGCCAAACTAAAGAAAACCTGAAAGCGTATGATACAGAAAATAATTTGCCGGGAGGCACAATATCAAAGAAATGGAAACTGTTATCTCCTTGCCTTCCTTCACTCATAAAGAGGGCAGATGAGTTCACTGGAAGAGTCTTTTATGATTACAAAACAAAGCTTCAAACAACTATATGGGTGTATTCTGAAAATGAAATAGTTGCCGCAAAGCAGAGAGGCGAACAAATCCCATCAGAACTGTTAATAGAAAAGACTTTAGGTCCTATTGACATGGACATACACACAGTTCAACCTGTAAGAATGGAAGATGAATCATTCACATTGAAACTAACATTCTCAAATGTTGGAGGAGGAACAGTATTTACTAAGAATATAGACTGGAGCGAATCAGATACTGTGCCGTCAATTGATGAAAGCAGGTTAAATATATTCTCAGCAAAAATAGAAGCGCCGTCAGGAATTGATGTAAGCGAATGCCAGTCAGAACTTAATGAAATTGAATTGAGGAAAGGTCAAACCCTGACAACATCATGCGATATTGTATTGCCTCCAGGATTCACAACAACAAAAAAGTCATTCCCAATAACAATAACATCAAGTTATGGCTATTATATTGACAAATCAATTATTATAACAGTTTCAGGCAAGAGAAACCAGGCTTGCGGTTCAGAAACTTCGGACACAACAGCGCCTTCCGCTATAACAGACCTTGCCGTTCAAAGTTCAACATCCAATTCAATAACTCTTACATGGACTGCTCCCGGAGATGATGGAAACACAGGCAAAGCTTCCCAGTATGATGTAAGATATTCGACATCTGAAATCAACAACAATAATTGGGATTCCGCACTGCAGGCAAGCGATGAACCAAAACCTTCAACAGCCGGAACAACTGAGAAATTCACTGTAACAGGACTATCCCCAAAAACAACATACTATTTTGCAGTAAAGTCCGTAGACGAAGTTCCAAACTGGTCCGGGTTGTCAAATGTTGTGAGCGGCACAACAAATTAATTGAAATCGCTTAATGTTGTCTGTTTGTGCTCAAAATATTTCACTTCAAATTTTTTTCCGGGAGGAACTGGTATGCCGTAAACTCCTCCGCCTCCGGGTATGTATCTAAATTTATTGTTCCTGAATAAATCTATAAGTTCGCCAACTTTCTGATTTATTTTCTTTAGTTCATTTATTGGCGTTTTTATCAGAACATCTATCTCGTTCCCAAACTCCTTTATGTATGATTCCCAAACCATTTGAACTTTATTAGAATAAACCTGCTTTGCATCAATGGCTATGGATATTATTTCAGACAGGGGTATTATATGAATATAAGGCGGTCTGTGTTCAGGATGTTTTTCTGCTTCATTATTTACATCACTAAGCTGTTCAATTCTTACATCAACTCCTTTCTTTATAGGTTTCCTGCAATTAGGACATCTCCAGTTAAATTTCTCCGCATCTTTAACATGAAAAAACAAAAGACAACCTATGCATCTTGTTTTATGATATTTGCCCTCTTTTGGATTGAAGCCAACGTTTAATATCGGCTTTCTTCCTCCTGTCCTTTTTATGCCTTTAACAAGCTCATCAAATGTCGGTTCTTTTAACTGGAACTTTGTAAATTCTCTTCCCATCTTATTTGGCCACGGGCTATGAGCATCGCTGTTTGTAAGAAATGTCAACCTATGAAGTTCGCTTATATTGTCTGCCATATCTGTATCTGCAGACAAACCAAGTTCAAGAAAATATATTTTCTTATGTTGCGAACCATAGCATTCTTTTATTGAATCATACTCTTTGTAGATCGCTGTCCATGGCGTAAAGGCATGAGAAGGCCCTATAAGGCATCCTGCTTCTATGCATATTTCAGCAAGTTCTTCTGCATTAAGCCATATTCTCGGCCTTCCATCGCTTTCAAGGTCTTTGCACTTGTTTTTAAATTTTTCTCTAACTTCACTGACCTTGGACAAAGAAGGAAAAATTATTATATGATGAACTCTTCTGTTATCCTCCACTTCTGTCTGCAAAACAAACCTGGTTCCGTTCTCATGCTCAAATACAGAATCGTCCACAGGTTTTAACTGCTCTTTTACAAGTTTAATCCATCTCTCATTAAGAATATCTGCTGTACCAAGCATGTTTAAACCTTTTAGAGGCGCCTGCTCTCCTATTGTTTTTGGTATCATGTTGCCTGAAACCGCAGCAGAGTATAAGCCATGGAGATGCAAATCAGCATTTACCTCAATAAAATCAGACATAAAAAATCAACTGCATTTTTTTCTAATTCAAATTAATTAGGGAACTTAAATATTTTTTGTTGCAAGAAACTGTTTTGGTGGGCGAGGCCGGATTTGAATGCCGAGAACCCTATGCAAGGGTCTTACCGGCGGCCACCAGTTTTTACGGAACACTGTCACAAAAAGTGGCAATAACTGCTACTTTATAAGACTGGCGCTCCAATTACCAAGTTTTTCCTGGCTGAGCTACTCGCCCATAAACAATAATTTATTTATTCTTGGACTTTAAATATTTAAAGGGGGTTTTATGCTGAAAGAATGGATATTAAATATATTTGAAAGCAATGGATATTCAACCTACCTTTACAGAGGCTGTTTTGATATTGCAGCAAAAAGAGAGAAAATATTTCTGGTAAAGGTATTGCATAATGTAGATGCATTTCAGAAAACTCAGGCAAAAAACATTAAGTTGCTTTCAAACAATCTGGATGCATACCCTTTGCTTGTTGGTCTGCATACAAGAAGAGAAAAACTTGAAAAGGGAATAATTTATGAAAGATTTGAAACTCCTGTTCTGTCGCCAGAAACTCTGGAAGAGATAATCACATATAATATTTTCCCGTCTTTATTCAGAAATAAAGGAGGTTTGTATATAACCATAGACCCTGTAAAACTTAAACGGTCAAGAGAAGCCAAACATCTTACGCAAAAAAAGCTGGCAGACATGCTGAACATAAATAAGAAAACAATTTACGAGCATGAAGCAAGAAAAGGAAGAATGGATATAGAGACAGCAAGAAAACTGGAAGAGATTCTTGGCTGCGATTTGTCATGCGATGCAGAGTTTTTGAGAAATGATTTTACTATACGCGGCAGTCCTGGAGATGATTTTGAATATGAAGTAGATTCAAATCTCAGAAGGCTTGGGTTTGAAACCGACTTTATTAAACAATGTCCAATTGATGTTATAATAAAAGAGAAAATTATTCTTGTGTCTGATGTAGAAAACAATGAAAGGAGCCTTAAGAGACGGCTTACTATGCTAAAATCATTTACATCATTTATAGACACTCCTGCATTTGTTGTAACAGAAAAGAAGATGGACCTTGAAATTCCGGTAATAGAAAAAAAGGAACTTGAAGAGTTTGAATCAGGAAAAGAACTTATAAAAGCGGTAAAAACCATTTAAAACAAATTTTTGCTCCCAGTTTCTCGTTGCCAAAAACATTTCATTGCATTGTTTTCGCGTAAAGTTTAAATATACTTACATACACATATATTTTTGTTATTCAAAAATATTATAGAAAAAAGAGGTGGTAAAATGACTGGTCAAGCTCAATTAGCCGGACAACCAATTGTTGTATTGCCTGAAGGCACTCTTCGCACTTTAGGGAAAGATGCGCAGCATGCAAACATAGCCGCGGCAAAAGCAGTTGCTGATACTGTAAGAACAACTCTTGGTCCAAAAGGCATGGACAAAATGCTTGTTGACTCAATGGGTGATGTTGTAATAACAAATGACGGTGTTACGATTCTTGAAGAAATGGAAATAGAACATCCGGCAGCAAAAATGATTGTTGAAGTTGCAAAAACACAGGAACAGGAAGTCGGAGACGGAACAACTACAGCCGCTGTTCTTGCAGGAGAATTTTTAAAGAAGGCTGAAACCCTGCTTGACCAGAATGTGCACTCAACTGTTATTACAAGGGGTTATAAAATCGCAAAAGAAAAAACATTAGAGATTCTTGAAGAAAACGCAAAAACAATAACAAAAGACGATGATGAAATACTTAAAAAAATAGCCGTAACTGCAATGACAGGAAAAGCTGCGGAAAGAGCAAGCGACCATTTAGCTGATATAGCAGTCAAAGCAGTAAAAATGGTTACTGAAGAAAAAGACGGAAGAACAACTATTGATACAGACAACATACAGATAGAAAAGAAACAGGGTGGAAGCATAGAGGACACAGAATTGATAGAAGGTATATTAATAGATAAAGAAGTTGTACATGCAGGAATGCCCAAAACAGTAAAGGATGCAAAAGTTCTCTTGCTTGAAACAGCACTTGAAATAAAAGAAACTGAAACTGATGCAGCAATAAGAATAACATCGCCTGAACAATTGCAGGCATTTGTTGAACAGGAAGAAGAAATGCTAAACAAAATGGTTGACATGGTTGTGAAATCAGGCGCAAATGTTCTGTTATGCCAGAAAGGAATAGATGACGTGGCGCAGCACTATCTTGCAAAAAACGGAATATTGGCTGCGCGCAGAGTGAAAAAATCAGACATGGAGAAACTGGCAAGGGCAACAAAAGCCCGCATTGTGTCAAACTTAAAGGACATATCTGAAGATGATTTAGGCTATGCAGCCATAGTAGAAGAAAAGAAAGTTGCAGGAGAAGAGATGATTTTTGTAAGAGGCTGCAAAGACCCGAAAGCTGTTTCAATACTCATAAGAGGAGGAACAGAACATGTTGTAGAGGAAGTAAAGAGAGCAATGGAAGATGCAATAGGAGGAGTGGCTTCCTCTCTTGAAGTAGGAAAAGTTGTGGCTGGCGGGGGCTCTCCAGAAGCATTTGTAACAAAGAAACTGAAAGAGTATGCACAGTCATACTCAGGCAAAGAGCAACTTGCAATAATAGCATTTGCAGAAGCCCTGGAAGTAATACCAAGAACATTAATTGAAAATGCAGGGCTTGACCCAATTGACATGCTTGCCAGCCTTAGAGCAGAACATGACGCAGGCAGGACAACCACAGGAATTGATGTATTCTCAGGCAAAATTATAGACATGTGGGAAGCCGGAATTATAGAACCTCTGAAAATAAAGACGCAGGCAATTAAATCGGCAGCAGAAGCAGCAGAAATGATATTAAGAATAGATGACGTGATTTCAGCAAGCAAGATAGGAAGCAATGGAGGTTCTTCATCAGGAGGAATGCCGTCAGGCATGGGAGGCATGCCGGGTATGGAGTAATTCCATACCTATATTTTTTTCTTATTTTTGCAAAAATACTAATCGCATAACTTTTATATATAAGAAACTTGAATTATTTCTTAACAGGTGATAATATCATGGAAGAAGTTGAACTATACAGCAACAAAGACGATTATGAAGTTGTGCCATTAACTCCTATAAGGCGGCTTGAAAACAAAATCAAACAAATTGAACATTCAAGCACAATACCACAACTTCAAACTCTTATAACAGAAATTGTTCAGTTGATAAGAACAAACCAGAAAATTGTTGATGATGTTCTAAGGTCTGATATGGAAATGAAAAGAGAAATGACAAAACTTATTATGAAAATGGATGACACAATTAATGAAATGAAAAGTTTCGTGAATCTTGTAAAAGCATCTGCAGAAGAGGAAATATCTTTCCCGCCTGAAGTAATGAAGCCATTGGCTGAACAGATACAAAAACTGGTTGAGCAAAACCAGAAAACAGCAGAAATAAACCAGCATATTATGGAAACGCTAAATGAAATGAGCAAAAAACTAAAAACAGGCACGCCAGTTTCGCGAATTTTGTCAAACTACCCTAATCTCAAAATAAAGAATTTTGAGAAGTGATATTATTGAAAGGTATTTCTTCAATAATTGTAGTAATATTACTCTTGTTAATATCTGTCAGCCTGGCAAGTGTTTTATACCTATGGTTCTCGTCAATGATGTCAGGCGTTACAAAAGATGTCACAGAAGATGTTGGCACCACAACATCATATCTTAACACGCGATTGAGCATTCTGAGCGCAAGAAACACTTCAACCACCGAAATAGTTGTAACTGTAAGAAACAGCGGAACAAACAAAATAAATCTCAACAAACTTGTTGCATTTGTAGATGAAGTAAAAGCAAATGATACCACGGCATCCGGATTTATTGATGTCGGCGATGTTGCAACATTTGAAGTTATACCATTCAGCAATCTAACAACATGTCAGCATATATTAAAACTTTCGGTAATTGGTTCTGAAGCATCAAGAATAATAAGCTGTTAAATTAAATATATATTGCATATAAAAAATAATTTATAGTATGAAAGGGCAATATCTTACAATAGAAAACATTTTCTTCTTTGCAATAGGCGTGCTGTTAGTGATTTCAATTTATTTTGCATTTTCCGCAATATCAGGTCATTTGAAACAGGAAACAATGGAAAAGGACCTGCAAAAAACAGCAGAGTTCATAAGCAATGAAATAACTAAGACATATATATACGGAAACTTTACTAACAGCAGTTTATTATTTACTCTGAACATACCATATGCAATATTAGGCAATGAATATTTTGTGGAACCGTCAGGCAATAACCTTAATATTTCATTTACATCAATTAATATACAAAAGTCGCTGCCCCTGCGCAACATAGAAATTGAAGGAAAGAGAATATACAGCAATGCAGGAGTATTGAAAATAAACTATACAAATAATAAAATATTTTTAAGTTGATAGTCATGAAGTTAACCAAACTCAAATTAAAACACAGAGTAAAGTTAAAGAAAAAACGAATTATTAAATTATCCAATATATTCAAAAAGGCTGTGAAAAATTACAAAAGAATGCATGAAAAGAAAATGAAAAAACATAGGAAAGAAATTACTGCAATATTTAAAAAAGAAGAAAAAAACAAAATTGACGGAATAGAAATAAAGGTAGATACATCAGGAAAAATGAAAAAAGAAGAACTTAAAATATCAAAACTGAATGTAGTTTATCCGCTTATACCAAGACACCCAAAGAAAAATGAAAAAGTATTTGCATATGTAAACATAAAATGGTCTGCAGCCGAATCTGCTCTTGTATATATAGTCATTGAACCAAAACTTAGCGAGCAAGAAAAGAAGTTTCTCACATTAATAAAGAATGCGATTATAGAAAAAGTTGACGTTGATTTCACAAATCTTAAGAGAGGAGAAGCCAAAGAATATTTAAAAAGAAGGTTTGAAGAAACAGTAAAATCAATGGCAGTTGTCTTGCCTGAAGATAAACAAAAAGACATAATGTATTATATAGAAAGAGATTTTATAGGGCTTGGCAAAATAGAACCTCTAATGATGGACCCGAATATAGAGGATATAAGTTGCGACGGAGTTGGCATACCAATATACATATACCATAGAAATCCTCAAATAGGCACAATAAGAACAAACATTGTTTTTGACACAAAAGAAGAACTTGACCTTTTTGCAAACAAAATTGCGCAACGCTGCGGAAAAACAATCTCAGTTGCAAAACCGCTTGTTGATGCTTCTCTCCCAGACGGTTCAAGAATACAGATTACGTTAGGCACGGACATAGCAAAACGCGGCAGCAATTTCACAATAAGAAAGTTTACTGAAGAACCATTGACTCCAATACATATAATAAAATACGGAACAATTGACAGCAAGGTTCTTGCATACCTATGGATGCTTACAGAGTTCAATAATTCAATGTTAATATCGGGAGGAACCGCTTCCGGAAAAACATCCCTTCTAAATGCGCTCTCTCTGTTCATAAAACCTGAAATGAAAATCGTCACAATAGAAGATACTTCAGAACTCAGATTGCCTCATCCCCACTGGGTGCCTCAGGTTGCCAGACAGGCAATGGTAGAAGTCATGGGAAGAAAACTTGGAGAAGTGGACATGTTTGACCTGCTCAAAGAAAGTTTAAGGCAAAGACCTGACTTCATAATAGTCGGTGAAGTTCGTGGAAAAGAAGCTTATGTTATGTTTCAGCAACTTGCCACAGGGCATGCAGGATTTACAACAATTCACGCAGACAGCATAGAAGCCCTTATAGACAGACTTACAACCCCGCCAATAGAACTTCCTCCAAACCTTATAGAAAATCTGGATGTGATAATTTTCATAGTAAGAGTCAAGAGAGGCAATAAATATGTCAGAAGAGTGTCCAATGTATTTGAAATTGTTGGTTTTGACAGGGGAAAAAACATACCCATAACAAACGAAGTATTCAGATGGAATCCCTCTCAAGACACGTTTGAAACAGTTAATCCAAGCGTAAAACTTAAGGAAATTATGAAAACTGCCGGACTAACGGAATTATCTATACAAAGAGATATAGGAGACAGAATAAAGATACTTGACTGGATGACAAAAAAGAATATAACGCATTATAAGAAGTTTGCAGCCGTCATGAAACTATACTATACAAACTATAAAAAACTCATAGAATTTATAAACAGATAACGGTGTTTTTGTGTGTGGGAACTTATAAAAAATCTTTCATTCAGCGTGTTTGGAAAATCATTAGACGATATTGTTCCATATTTTGAGAACATTTCGGGCGACTTAAAGAAATCCAACCTGCCACTGAGTTTAGTAGAATATGTCTATATCACTGTTTTTATTACTTTATTTTCATTTGTTATAGAATTCCCTCTTATTGCATTTATATTGAGTTTTTTTACAACAACGCTGCTGGCATTCTTTCTATCATTCACAGTATCAATATTTATAACTCTTATAGTATTTTTTGCTTTCTATTCATACCCTACCTTATTGTCTGAAAAAAGAAAGAAAAACATAGATGCATCATTGCCATTCGCAACAATCTATATGGCAACAATATCAGGAAGCCAAGCACCGCCTTCAACTATGTTTAAAGTGCTTTCTCAATTTGAAGAATATGGAGAAACCACAAAAGAAATGAGGCAGATATACAGAGACACAGAAATGTTTGGAATGGAACTGACAGCCGCAATAAGAAAAACCGCAGAAAGAACACCTTCCTATCAGCTGAAGGAACTCTTATGGGGACTTACAACTGTATTGACTACCGGAAGCGACATAACATCATATTTAAGAGAAAAAACAAAAGGTTTTATACAGGAGCATAAGAGAAAACTAAAAGAATATTCGCAAAGGCTGTCAATGCTCATAGAAGTTTATTTAACTCTTGTAATACTTGGTTCAATATTTTTTGTTGTGCTAAGTTCAATAATGTCTATGTTCAGCACGGAAATGAACACATTAATATCCTTTGCCCAATTTGTAGTAATATTTTTTATTTTGCCTGCCATGTCAATAGGATTTATATTAATATTAAGAGCAATATCTCCGTCAATATAAGGGTGATTATTTGAAATTAAATGAAATTACAGGAGAAAAAATGGATATAAAACAAATATCAAAAATCATGGCAGTAGTTTTTCTCCTGATAGGAATAATATTCTTCCACTCAGACATGGCAATCCTTGCAAATTTTTTGATAATCTCATTGCTCATGGGCTTGTTGCCATCCCTTATTTTAACATATTTGAAATATGAAAGAATAAAGGATATAGAAAACGAATTTCCAAACTTTCTCAGGGATATGTCAGAAGCGCAGAAATCAGGAACATCTCTGGCAGATGCATTCAGAAACGCTGCCAAAACAAACTACGGCAGACTTACTCCTGAAATAAGGAAAATGAGCAACCAGCTCTCATGGGGAATACCGCTGCAGTCTGTATTAGAAAAATTTTCGGAAAGAATGAAGGACTCTGACATAATCAAACGCTCGGTAAGAATTATAATAGAAGCATACAACAGCGGCGGAGACATAGCAGAAACCATGGAATCAACAGCAATGAATGTAACTACAATAAAGGAAGCTGAAAAAGAAAGGAAAAGCATGATGTCCCAACACGTGGTTATGATGTATATACTGTTTTTTGCATTCGTAGGAATAACAATTGTTATATCAAAAACGCTAACTCCCATGATGAACATGAATTTAGGCGCCAATATGCTCGGAGGCACAATAGGAAGTTTTAAAAGTCCGTGTATAAGCTGTCAAGGAAGTTCAAATATGCTATGCATTTCATGCTCCGTGTTTTCAGGCGTTTCAACAGTATTTGGGCTTGGAACAAGCACAAACAGCTATTACAGAGCTATTTTCCTTTCCATGATAATAATTCAGGGGATATTCACGGGTCTTGTTTCCGGACAAATTGGCGAAAATTCGCCGAAAGCCGGAATAAAACACAGCCTAATAATGACTACGATAGGTTTTGGAATATTCATGATATCTCTAAGATTGGGATTTATATAAAAAAGGTGTTTTTTTTGAAAGCTCAAATTAAATTTGAATTTATATTTGCAGTTTTCTTTTTTGTTATGCTGGTTTTCTTTACTGCTTTCTATATAAACGTAACTGTATCAACTGCACTAACTGACATTATGCTGGACTCGCTTAAATCAGAAGGCATGAACATATTGGAAACGCTCATAAAAAGCAAAGGCAATCCTGAAAACTGGGAACTTTCGCCAGCTTCTGCGCAATCCATAGGCCTTGCATACAGCCCCTACAATTTATCAACAGAAAAAATCACGGCACTTAGCAGTAACTGCGATTTAATTAAAGATATTTTTAATGTTTATGACTACAAACTCACAATAATGAAAAATGACACAACCGTGCTTTTATGCGGTTATGAAAGTTTAAAAAAGACAATACTTATTGAAAGACCTGTTTTCATAAAAGATGAATATGGAAAAATAATGCTTGAGTTGTGGTAAATGCGCAAAAAAGGATTTATTCAGGTTGTTGAAGTTGTTATAGCAGCAATATTCATAGCAATTGCAATATCCATATTTTTTAATATAAACACAAAACTAAACTGGGAAAGGTCTGACTTGATTGATGCAGGAAATTCTATTTTGTCTGCAATATACTATTCAGGAAATTTTAAGGAAATTTTCAACAACAGCAAAGTTGTGCTGGGCGGCATTGATTATATGATGCCTGCGAATATGAAGTATGCATTGCGAATAGACGGCTCTCCAAAACCCTTAATAAGGGTAGCATGCATATGCACAGATTCTCAGGTTTCTTACGCAAAACAGATTCTCACGCCTGTTTATTTTAATGATTACTGGATAAAATTCAATGTAGATAAAGTTGACTTCACATATGCCAATATCACTGACTATGATTTGCTGCTTTTTATAAATTATACGGCATTTGCATCAAACGAAGCCAATATAAAAAACTATCTTAGCACAGGAAAGGGCATTATCTCAATCAATGCCTCATACAATGACCCTGTCTTCTTTGAGTTATTTAACCTAACAACCTCAACAAATCCTGTTGCAAATGTCCTTTATTTCAGAACATATAAACCATGGGAAAACAAGATAGAAAAATATTTTATGGGTTTTGGCTTCAACATTGACACGCCAACAAAATTAATTGATGGCAAGTATCAAGGAACATGGAAAATTTGGGGATGGAGCAAAGAAGTAAATACAACAGGAACAACAGTTGAAATAGAAGGCGTTGGCTCTTTGCCGGAAAACGGAAGATTTACTCTGACGCAACCAATAAACGGACTGGATTATGAGTTCAAAGTCAAAAAAATATGGAGCGACAAGTCAGGCGTCATAATTCAGACAACAAACACAACTTTTCCTTTCAACAACTTTATAGAAGCAGGCGAAGAGAAAGTAAGCGGCAACAATATTGTAGGCAATGACCCGGCAGCACTTACTGTAAACAACTCCGCCATTTGGATTTCAGACTTTCCTGAAGGAGATGAATATGCCACACTGCTAAAGGCTGCCATATCATCAATAGCAGACAATTTCTATGCGCTTAGCCCCATAAATATAAAAGAAAATGTAGAAGTTACAAAATTTTTTAGCATGTGTTGCGATACTCCTGAAACAGTAAAAGCTACTTTGATATTGTGGTATGTACTATGACAAATAAATTTTGTTTTAAATGCGGAAAAAATGCAAGGCTGAAACACGGTTTGTGCAGCAATTGCTTCAAAGAAGAAATAAAACTGCCTAAAAAAATAGAGGTTGTTTTATGCAGCAAATGCAGGCTTATGAAATTTGAAAACAGGTGGATAGACTATAACCCGGAAAAATTATTATCAAAATTTATAAAGAGAAAAAAAGCAAAGATAACAGAAAAGAACAATAAATTAACAGTTGTTATTTCAGGAAAATGTTATGAAACAAGACTGCATAAAAACAAAATAATATGCACGGCATGCATCAAGAAAAGCAGCGGCTATTATGAAGGCGTTATACAACTGCGCGGATTTACTGACGATGATTTAAAAAACATAGAAGACATTGTCAATGAAATAAACAAAAAATCATTTTATGTTTTAAAAAATCTGAAACATGGAATTGATATAAAAGTTGGAAACAAATCCATAATTAATTCAATAACAAAGAAAATCAGAAAGAGAATCCCATGCGAACAAAAGAGCAGTTCTCAGATTGCAACAAGAATAGATGGCAGGAATGTTTACAGAATATTTATACTTCTTAGAAAGAAATAAAAACAATTATTTATAATACACATCCTATATACTTAAGTGGTGAATAAATGGAGGAACAGGAAGTAATAAGAATAAGAAAACCAAAAGAAGGGGAACTGTTTGGCATTGTAATTGAAAACCTTGGTTCCGGAAAGTTGAGAGTAGACTGCGATGACGGACTAACAAGATTATGCAGAATACCCGGAAAACTCAGAAAAAGAGTTTGGATAAGAATTAATGATTTAATTCTGATTAAGCCATGGGACATTGAACCAAAAGAAAAAGCCGACGTAATATGGAGATACACAACAACAGAAGCAAACTGGCTCAAAAGAAAGGGATTTATAAAAAAATTAACTTTTTAACATAATTTTACTCGTTCTCTGACGTAGAAATATTTAAATACTGACGTATACTTATATTCTTTTGCCTTCATTATAACAAATGGTGTATTTATGAAAATTGCAATATGCGACCTTACGCATCTTTTTATAGATGAAGTAAAACCTGTAGCAGAAGCTTTGGATATAGCAGATGTCTATGAAAAATTAAATGGAAACATTTCGCAGAAATCAATAGAATATTATTTCAATAAATATCTCATTGGCAGGAAATGCGACTGGCTGGCAGAACAGATAAAAAAAGCTGAGCCATACAACGGCTCTACAGAAACAATAGAAATTCTAAAATCAAATGATTACAAGGTAATTTCTGTTACAGATGACCCGCTGATGCATCCTGTTGAGAACAAAAAAACTATAATGAATAAATTAGGAATAGACGACATTATTTCAACATCTGAGATAACAATAACAGACGGTGTTTATAACAGTCTATCAGGATTTAAAACAAAACCTGAAATTATTGCAGGCATAATAGGTTGTTATAAACCTCTAAAAACTATAGGCATTGTCCAAGGAAAAAATGACATTTCAATGGCTGAATATCTTAAAAAAACCGGAGCAAAAGTAATCGGAGTGAACTCAAACTCAGAAAAACTAAACAACATTTGCGATTATCATATTGACAACATATCTGAATTTCCTTGCTTTTTAAAACAAATAGATTTATAGTTTTAATGCATTTCAAACCATTTTCATTACTACTGTCTGGTCTGGAGACAAGGCTTTGTTCCATACATGGGCTTCGTCTATTATGCCGTTGAAATATACACCATTTCCTAAATTTGTTGAATCAGTAGCTGCAAAAGCCAAGTGCCAAGAAGATGGAGGAGACCTAGTTCCTTGAGACATTGAAGAACTTTCTCCATTAATATATCCATTAACCACACTGCCATTAAAGGAAATAACAATATGATTCCAAATATTCCAGTTTATAGTGCCTATTGAAATCCAGCCTATATTCCAAATCTTTCCTCTTACTTCCCCATTAGACTCAACTTCTATTTGGCAATAATGATAACCTACATTTATTGTATTTTGCCCTAACTCTGAAATTACACATCCACCAGGATGTTCTGGTTTAATCCATACTGCAGTTGTTTGAGCATTGGGTGAAGATTCTTGAAGCCGGGGAGTTAATACATAATCATCTGTTCCGTCAAAACTCAAAGCAGAGCCAAACTTTCCTGCTGTCCAGGCAGGTCCTGAACCTGATGGCAGAAGATTTCCGTCATTTCCATTTCCTGACTTGTCATAAACTTTATTGCCTGAACCTTCGTCAAAACTCCAATAACCAACCAAACCGTCCTTATTAGGCTCCAGTTCTATCAGGGCTTGGACAAAGGCTGCTCCGTTTGTTATTTTTAGGTTGTGCCTGTCCATGGAAAACTTCCACAAACCTGATATGTTTACTGTTCCTGTCTGGTCTTCTCCTATCTCTTCAAGGGAATGTCCAACCTTCACGTCATCTATGAATACTGACAATGAGTTGTTTGTGATAACGCCTTTTCCGCAGTTTCTTAAATAGATTTTATTTCCTGATATTGCATCTATTTTCAAACAGCCTGACAACTGCTTTGTAAGTTCTGATGTTGTTTCCTCTGTTGTTGATGTCACTGTTCCTGTAAGGGCAGAAGACCATACATAAACAACAGAAATTAGAGAAATGGAAATTAGCAATAAGAGAACAACAACTATTATTGCAGAGATTGCTTTCATAAATAAAGATGGTTTGGGGGATTAAAAAAGGTTTCTAATATATTAAGCAACAACTCCAAGTCCGACAAGAACCCATTTGTTCTTTATTTGTTTTGAAACAGCAACTTTATATCCCTTTTCCACACACACAGGAAGTTTAAGTTTCATGTTTATATTCTTATCAATAGAAACAACAACACCAACAGTTTTTGAAACCCCAGATACTATCATAAGAATATCTCCCTTTGATATTGAGATATCAATATCCTTGCGGTTTATTCCTTTTAATTTAAAAGAAATTTCGCTTTTAACAGGAGGCAATTTTCCAGAATAACCCGCAACACTTCCTGCAAGCGAATCTGATTTTGTCAAACTTGGGTCAAGTTCAGTCATAAGCCCAACAAGACCGCCAGGACCAACGCTATCAAGATTTTTACCTGCTTTCTGAAGACCAACTATTTTTGTTTTTAGCGGCTGCCATTTATTATTTGTTCTTAATCCAGGCTTTATCTCTATTTCATCACCAACATTCAAAATACCCTGAGAAATAGTTCCGCCAAGAACTCCGCCAACAAGCTTTTCAGGTTTTATTCCGGGGTTATTCACGTCAAAACTTCTTGCAACAAGAAAAATAGGGTCTTTGCTCTTGTCGCGCTCCGGAGTTGGTATATTCTCTTCTATAGCCTCCAAAAGCGCATCTATATTTATATTCTGCCTTGCAGAAACAGGAATTACCGGAGCATTTTCAGCAACAGTGCCTTTAACAAATTCTTTTATTTCTTTATATCTTTTCATTGCCTCCTCTTTTGTTACCAAATCTATCTTATTTTGAACAATAATTATGTTCTTCACTCCAGCTATATCCAGAGCCATAAGATGTTCTTTTGTCTGCGCCTGAATTCCTTCATTGGCTGCTATCAGCAAAAGCGCGCCGTCCATCATGCTTGTTCCTGCAAGGACGGTTGCCATCAATGTCTCATGACCGGGCGCATCAACAAGGCTTATTGTTCTGAGAGGTTTGCAATCATTCAAACATTTAAGACACTTGTCCTTTGTCAAAAGAGCACCGCATTTCTTGCATTTGTATATTGTAACATCAGCATAACCAAGCCGCAATGTAATGCCGCGTTTTAATTCTTCTGTATGAACATCTGTCCATTTTCCGCTCATAGCCTCTGTTAAAGAAGTTTTTCCATGGTCAACATGGCCAACCAAACCTATATTTACTTCCGGAATAAGTTTCTCATTAACTTTGTTTTTCTTGTTTTTTTCTGCCATGACAGAAATACAGCAATTAAAGCTTATATAGGTTTCTAAGAAATGTTTTTCACTGTTTCTTATCGCTGTCTGCAGACTCCTCTTCCTTATCAGGCTTCTTTGCAAGAATGTTTTCTATATTCTCTCCTTCAACAACCTTTACATTTACTTGCGCTATTGCATCAGAAATTGTATTTCCGCGCACATATTTTCTTCTCTTTACTCCCTTCTTTTTTGGCCTGTAACCCACGCCTGAAGCAAGCAGAACTTTTTTTCTTGCTGTTGTATTCAGGTCTGGACGCATTGGAAACCCTTCTTTATCGGAGCCGCCGGTTATCTGAAATTTAAATCCTGACAATTCAAAAACAGAACCATCTATAACATCTCCTATCTTTTTACCAATAAGTTCAGGCACATTTTTTTCTATCTGCCATGCCTTCCTTGTTTTAGGGTCAGAAATCACTATCTTCATTTTTAACCATCTCCTCAGTTTTGTTGCTAACACAACTCATTACCAAGACAAGATAATAATCAATTGTAACATATTTAAACTTTTGCAAAAGAACATTTAAGCGCCAAATTACAATATTTGTTTTATGAAATATTTCATTGCATTTCTCTTAATTATATTGCTCCTTTATTTTACCTTAACGCCTATACATGCAGAGCCAAAGTGGCATGAAAAATTAGACGGAAAACTAAAGGAAATAATAAAAAAGGAAAACGCAAAAAACTATTTGCTTAGCGTTTTTAGAAAAGAGAAAAACGTAGATGTAATTGTATGGATAAAGAACAATTCCAAAACAAATATTCATAATAAAATAAAGCACAAATTCTCAGTAATACCTGCAGTTTCAATGAGCATACCTGTCTCTAAAATAAAGACGCTCGCAGAAAACCCGGATATTGAAAAAATAAATTATGACAAGATGTTTCGCATATTAAGAATAGAATCAATACCGCTGATAAGAGCAGATACTGCAACAAATATTTTCTCAATAAACGGAACAGGAATAAACATATCAATACTTGATACAGGCATTTACAACCATACAGAATTTCAGACGCCTAACAGGATAATATTGCAGCATGATTTTTACAACAATGACAACAACGCAACTGATGACAATGGACATGGAACGCATGTAGCAGGAATTGCTGCAGGAGAAGGAGGAAACGGAAGAGGTGTTGCTGCAAATGCATCAATTTTTGCAGTAAAAGTATGCGGTGCAACAGATGCAGACGGTTGCCCTGAATCAGACATAATAGCAGGAATTGACTGGTCTTTGCAAAATCATGCGCAAATAATATCAATGAGCCTTGGCGGCGCTACTGTTAATTGCGATGATGCCCTTGTGCTTGCAGTGGACAACGCAACAGAACAAGGGGTTTTAGTTGTTGTTGCCGCAGGCAATAGCGGGCCTGAAAACAACACTATAGCATCGCCTGCCTGCGCAAAAACCGCAGTTGCTGTTGGCGCAGCATATGACAACGACTATTCGGGCGTCAATTATAGTTCCTGTTTTGACCCCCAAAGCTCCAGCAAAACAGACAACATTACCTGTTTTTCTTCAAGAGGCAACACAAATGATAATAGAATAAAGCCTGATATTGTTGCACCCGGCTCTTTAATAACTTCAACTTACAATAACGGCGATTATGAAATTCTTGCAGGCACATCAATGGCGGCTCCCTTTGTGTCAGGCGTTGCCGCTCTTGTTATAGAGCAGTACAACAAAACGTTAGGATATTTTCCTGAACCAGGCAGAGTAAAAGCGATTCTTATGACAGCAGTAAATACAACAGGCATGCAGAGAACAGGTTTTTCCCAGAGAAATAATTACTATGGTTCTGGGAGAATAGACGCATACAAAGCACTGCAAATATTAAACTATACAAAAAACGCAACGCTCGCGCAAGGCGAACAAAAAATGTATTATATAAATGTAACAAAAAACAACGCAACTGTAACTCTGTATTGGCCTGAAAACACAACAACAAGCAATGACATTGACCTGATAGTTGGAAATGAAACAAACAATTTTACATATCCTGCAAACCCAAACGACAATGTTGAACAATTATTCCTGCGCAACGTAACAAGCGGCATATGGAAAATTTATGTCAATGGAACTTCTATATTGAATCAGCAGAAATTTTACCTTGCATCGGATTTTGACATATTAACAGATATTTATGCCCCTAAGTGGAGCAACAATAAATCAACAAATGCAAATTACAGCAAGAACGGCATATATGTTTTTAATATAACATGGATTGATGACTCTATGGTTGATGAAGTTGTGTTTGAGTTTAATGGAACCAATAAAAGTTATCTGTCAGGAGAAATCCTGAAATACGGAAATATCTATTCAGCAAATGTTACCGATTTGACAGCAGAAGAGAACTACACTTACAGATGGTTCGCAAATGATTCCACAAATAAATGGAATTCCTCAGATATATGGACATACTCAATAAACAAATCGCTGCCTGTCTTGGAAATTTACTTTAACGGGACAAAAGGAAATATTACAATAGCAAGCGAAGATGTTGTAAACACAACTATTATAAGCAATGGAGAAGGCAATATAACTCTCTATATAGACAATTCAATATCCAGCACCAAAAAATCCCCAATATACAACATATCAAACTATACAGGCAATCCCGGCGATGTGTTTAATATAACAGCATTCTACAATAGCACGCAAAATTTCACATCGCTTGCTGTTTCATCCTTTATAATTATAGACAACAGCCCGCCTGATTACTATAATGTTTCAGTTTATCCTGCTTCGCCAACAGGATATGAAAACTCATATATGTTCAATATAACATGGCATGATGAAACAAATATATCTGTTGTTGTTTTTGAATGGAACAAAACCAAAAACATTACAATAACAACATTTTACGGAAATGCAAAATACAACTCATCAAGAGAATATTACAACATAATGAATTCGCTCCCCATAGGCAATTACACTTACAGATGGATAGCAAATGACAGCATGAATAACATAAACTCAACAGAATTTTTTGAATACAACATATCAAAAGCCCCGTCGCTAATTATTCTGTTTCTTAATGGAACACAGTCAAACGCCACATATACAATAGGCGACATTATAAATATAACCGCCGATATAAATATAACAGGAAAAAACATAACAATTGAATCAAATTTCTCCGGAACGCAGATAATAGCAAATGGCACAGCGCCGCTATATAACACAACAAATACAGCAAACCTTGCATCTGGACTATATAATATAACTGCATACTTTGAAGGCGATGAAAATTATACCCGCTCTTCCCAAACTTATTACATTGGCCTGTGTCCTGTTTGCCCGCAGCCCAGCAGCTGGTCCGCGTGCTCTGGGGGATTGCAAACAAGAACAGTATATTCGTGCAACCACGCAAACTATGCCTGCCAGTCATCAGTTGAAACACAAAAATGCTCTGTTGTTTCATCGTCTTCCTCAGGTTCATCCACTTCATTAAGCACATCAAAAATTGTTCCAGCAGAAAAATTATCAATTAACAAAACAAACGAAATAACAACAGCGACACTATCAAACTTTGCCGCAGGCAAGGAAATTCTGATACCTGTTAACAATACCATAGAAGACATTGAAATAGAATCTGAGAATGATATAACCAGAGCCGAAATAAAAATACTTTACCCAAAAACAATAAAATATCCTGCTCCGGAAAGGGAGGTTTATAATTACATAAAAATAGAAAAACAAAATCTGACAAACATAAACAAAACAACAATAAGATTTTTTGTGAATAAATCATGGATTAAGAAGAATAACATAAACACAAGCACAATAATTCTGGAAAGATACAGCAACGGATGGAAGAAACTGAATACAACAAAAACAGGGGAAGATTTTGAAAAGTTGTGGTTTAAATCAGTATTTTCTGGACTTTCTTTATTTGCCGTAACTGGCGAAAAAATACATTTAACAGGATTGGACGCAAATAAAACAAAAGACAACAAAACATCAATCCAAACAACAATTAAAATTCTTAATAAAATTCCTGAAGAGCATCCCAAGGACAAAAAGAATTTTATTATTTTGATTACTGTGATTGTAATAATTATTCTTTCCGCAACTTTGACTCTGCTTTTTTTGCAAGGAAAAATGAAATTCAGACTTTAAATCTAATTGTTTTGGTTTTCTAAAATTTCTCTTGCAAGTTTTGATTCTTCCATTCCAAGTTCTTCAAGAACTTTTAAATCATTTTCCGTTATTTTTACATAAAGGGTGTCTCCCTCTTTTATATTCCTTCCAACAACGCCGCCTTCTATGCTTAGCGCAACGCGCTCACCTGCAACAGCCTTTTCCGAAACCTGCCCTTCTGTCTGAATCTCTTTTACAATGCCCACTTCCTTTCCATTTTTTATGAGTTTAACCCCTGGCTTAACAACGCCTGACAAAACTTCAACCCCTACAACAGCAGGATTTGAAGTGCGGAAAATAAAACCCTTCAATAAAACAATACTTCCAGGCATAGTAATAGAAGACAATTTCTCCTGCTTAATTCTTTCCCTTTCCTTTTCCTCCCATTCCTCATAGTCCTCAATAAGCTTATAAATCACATCACTTGAAAAAATGTTTACTTTCCTGCTCTTTGCTTCCTCCATTGCATCAGGGTCTGTCTTCACATTAAAAGCAAGAATAACTCTTTTTGCTGTTTCTGTAATGCCCAAAATATCGCTTCTGTGAACATCTCCAACCTCAGCCTTTCTTATCTCTATATTCTTTTGCTTCAAAATATGTATCAATGCTTCAAGACTACCAAGAGTGTCTGCCTTTATTAAAACCCCATTATTGCTTTTCTCAAACTCAACTAATTCAACATCCCTCTTTAACTCATTCTTAGCTTTTTCCACATCCGCTTCTGAATGAACTGATAAAACAGAAGAACCTGCAACAACATTTTCTAATCCCGGAGCAGATACTTTAACACCGCATGCCGCAGTTACAACATCAAAATGTTCAAACTGCTTCTCAACTCTCATCTCTCGCAGCGTTGGAGGTTTAAGAAGCGCCTTTATTCTCGTAACTATAGGTTCTTTTGCTCCTATAACAAGCCAATCCCCCTTTCTCATTTCACCGTCATAAAGAATTACGTCTATAGTCTGACCAAGCCCTTTAACTTCCTTCACTTCCAAAATAGAACCCACTCCCGTTTTTCCTTTGACTTCAATTCTTTCTTTTAAGAATTCCTGCGCAAGCCCTGTTAAAAGCATAAGCAACTCAGGTATGCCTTCGCCTGTCAGACCTGAACACGGAACTATTGACACATATTTTGTAAAATCTGCAATCCTGTCAAAACGCTCGCTCTCAAATCCGTGCTCGCTTAACTGCCCCACAAGTTTGTATATTTTATTTTCCAGTTCCTCCTTGACAAAACCGGGTTGTTTCTGAAAACTCTCGGTAAATGCAGAATCCTCATTTACAATCCAACCGCTTATTCTGTCTATTTTATTTGCAGCAACTATAAATGGGGTTTTAAACTGTTTCAAAAATTCTATGCTTTCCCTGGTCTGCGGCTGAAAACCTTCATTTATGTCAACAATCAAAACAGCTATGTCAGCGCAACTTCCACCCCTTTTTCTCAAAGAAGTAAAAGCCTCATGACCAGGGGTGTCTACAAACAATAACCCGGGTATTGTGATTTTTGTTTTAAATTTGCTGAGCAATGAACCGCAGACTTTCTTTATTGTATTTAAAGGTATTTCTGTTGTGCCTATGCTCTGCGTTATCCCTCCTGCCTCCTTTGCAGCCACTGTTGTCCTTCTTATTTTATCAAGCAGTGTTGTTTTGCCATGATCCACATGGCCAAGAACGCAAACTATTGGTTGCCTTAACATAATAACCACAAGAATACTTTGTTTTTAAACTATTAAAAGGATTATAAGAAGTTAAACAAAAAATAATTTGCTAAAATTTAGTCAACGCCCAAAATTTCTTTAATATCATTCAAAACAGAATTAACATCTCTCTCAGCATTAACCTCTCTCAATATTCCTTTCTCTCTGTAATAATCAATCAATGGCTTTGTCTGTTCTTCATAAATTTTAAGCCTTTCCATTACAACTTCTTCTCTGTCATCATCTCTCTGATAAAGTTCTCCCCCGCATTTATCGCATTTTCCCTCAACTTTCGGAGGTATGTTTTTAAGATTGCAAACCCATCCGCATTTGCTGCACATTCTCCTGTTGCTTATCCTCTCCACGCTTTCTTCTTTTGAAAGTTTAAGATTAATTACCATATCTAACTTTGCGCCAAGTTCAGAGAGCATTTTATCAAGCATTTCTGCCTGGGCAAGAGTTCGCGGAAAACCATCAAGAATAAAGTTTTCAGCATTGTTTAATCTTTTCTTCAAAAGTCCAACAACAGTTTCATCATCTACAAGTTTTCCTGACCTTACTGTTTCATCTATTCTTTTGCCTATTTCTGTTTTGTTTCTTATTTCCTCTCTTATTAACTCGCCCATGCTTATATGAGAAAAACCTTTAAGTCTCTGCGCATATTCACCCTTTCCAGCACCCTGCTGACCAAGAAACACAACTATCATAACTTAAAAATGAATACTATATTTTAAATATTTTTTCCATGAATTTGAACTTTAATAACATTTATATATCAAAAAATACATGTTCAATTATGGTAACAGAATATTTTAACAAAGCATGGGCTGCATATAAAAATAATTTCTGGCAGATTTCCGGAGCAATGATAACATTTATGTTTATAATATTATTTTTTATTTCTATAATTACATTTAGTCTGTCAATATATACAACGCCTATGACGCCTGAGAATTCTCATGTGATAATAAAAAGCGTGTCAGGCGCTGCGCAAATAGAATTAAGGGATACTGCACCTGCGCCAAATCCTCTTATGTTGCTGGTTGAAATTGCATTATTGCTTATTATGTTCCTTGTTACAATTGCTCTTGGTGCAGGCATTGTAAGAATATATGCTGATGCTCTCAAAGGCAAAGCAAAAATAAAAACAATGTTTACAGTAGCCAAACAAAAGTTTCTTACAATAGTTGGAGCAAAAATAATTGTTATGCTTATTGTTATACCTTTATATTTACTGGCATTCGTAATATCTCTGCTTTTGTCTGGCACATCAGAACTATTGGCCATTTTGTATTTTATGCTGCTTTTGATACCCATAATGTTCTTTTCAATACTATTCAGCCTCACAGACCAAGCAGTTGTGATTGGCAACTACAGCGCACTGGAATCAGTAAAAAAGAGTTTTAATGTTGTCAAAAGCAACTATCTGGAATTTCTGGCACTTATCCTTATTTCCATTATAATCTTATTGATATTCTCTCTAATTCCTTTTATTGGTTCCTTTATTAACTTTATTGCAATAACCCCAATAATAGGAATTGCATATACAGCATTTTACCTTGATAAAACGCATGCTGGCAGAACATTAAAAAAGAAAAAAATTGGCAAACGAAATTCAACCGCAAAGAAAAAAAGGAGGAGATAAAAAATGGCAAAATTGCAAGCGGCATGGGAAGTTTAATGACAGTTGGAAGCATGTTGATGATGGGAAGCATGGGAAGTGCTGGAATTTATACAGGGACAGTTGCTCTTGCCGCTATAATAATTACGCCAATAGTTGCTGCACTATATGGGTTTGTCTTGGGAGTTGTGTTCTCATTCCTATACAATATAATTGCAGAAAGAATTGGCGGCATTGAACTTGACGTGAAAAAATAATTTTTTTTGTTAAATATTTTTTATAATAGTTCCTATTTTTTCTCCATTCATGGCTTTTATTATATTTCCCGGAATTAAAGCACTTATTATTTGGACATCTATTCCATATTTTACAATTCTCATTATTTCGCTAACCTTCTTTAACATTCCACCCGTAACATCAACTGCCTTTGAGCCTGAAAGCATGTCCTTAATGTCATCAAAATTATCTTCTGTTATTTCTGGAATAAGTTCTGCATCTTTGTCAACATTTGGGTCTGACGTAAAGATGCCGTTAACATCAGTAGCATGAATAATTTTTTCAGCATTAAGTTTTTCTGCAAGATAAGGAGCTATGTCGTCTCCTGAAAGAATAGAACATTTCTGCGTCCTGTCATAAGCAGGAACACCATACAAAACAGGGATAAGACCTATTTCCAAGAAGCCTCTTACCGCATTCAAATCCATTTCCAAAAAATTTCCATTGTCCATAACAGCGCTTGCGGACGCCTGGCACGGAATTGCAGGCAAATTGTTTTTTATAAGTTCTTCTGTCACAATGCAATTCAGTTTGTTCTGAAGCCTCTGGGTTTCTGCAAAATCAACCAGTTGCTGCTTTGTTTTTATGCCGTTGTTAATTCCCGTCCTTTTTACAATCTGGTGGCCAAACGAACCTGCGCCATGTATCAAAACAAGTTTCATATCTTCAGGTTTATATGCCTCAGAAATTTCCTTTGCCACTCTTGTTAAATTTTCAAAATTAACTTTCGGGGTCTCGCTTTGCTTGTGCGTTATTACAGAACCTCCAATCTTAATAATCAGGAATGACATCAACTTCACCTACTCTACTAATTTTTTAACATCCTGCGTAAACAACTCGTCTTTAACATCATCAGCATTTAAAGTATGCGACTCGCCTGCAATCTTTGATTTAATATAATTGCCTGCTATATCTTCTATTGTTTCGCATACCTCTTCAGCATATTTGCTAAATGTTATAAGAACAGGAGTTGGTCCTGTATCTATAGAGTAATACACAGGTATTCCAGCCTCTCTCATTTCATTTGTCCTTCTCATTATTTGTATGGTTTCAGGTTCCCAAGCAATTATTTTTCTTTCTCTTCCTTTCTGCCCGCTCATTGTTACAGCATGCAACTCTATTGTATCAAGTTCTGCATGTTGCGCAACCCTTTCAAAATCTGAATCTCTTATTGCGTCTATAACATCAATTACCTTATCCTTTCTCTGAAGCATCCATGTTTTAAAGAAATCAGAATTTGGAGCGTCTCTATGCGCCTCTTCCGTCTTCAAAGATATTCTTGACTTTATGGGAATTGTTATCAAACTTATATCATCAAGGCTGTTATCATCAAGGCGAACTGCATAAGAATCTATGGACGGTATTCCGGGATAAGATAACCATAAAGAAATTCCGCCTGCAGCAGACCTGCAACCAGAACCAGCAAGATATCTTGAAACTATGCTTGAAAATCTTTTGTTACGCACATATTCCTCGCCTAATGAAGCCTGTATTGCAGCAAGAGCCAATGCAACAGAACCAGATGCCGAAGTCCCAAGACCTTTGGCTTCCGGGATAGAGACAAAGTTTTTTGACACCACAAGGGCTTTTGTATTTGTATTTGTAATTTCTCTTATAAAATCAAGAGTTTGCAAAACTCTATCAGCCTCTCTGCCTTCTGCGATTCTTCCATTTATAATAATTTTATCTTTAGCAAAATCCGGAGAAAACCTAACATAAGTTTTTGTGTGCGCCGCATCGTTATTTAAAGAGATTGAAGGAAGGTAGGCAATCCTGTTCTGCCAATCGCTCATTCCATGATATTTTAGAATTCCTTGTATAGGATATCCCAAAGCAGCGCCTTCGCCGTTCAAGCTTCCAATATTCTCAGGAATTTCAGGAAACTCCTGAATTTTTCTGTAACTCATTAACTTCTTAAGAATAACATCATTATTTAATTTCATTTCTTCGTAAACATTTTCAAACCCTGCCGGAATAACTGTCTGTTTTTTCAGATTATGCATAACACCACCACTTAATTTTTATTATGTTTCTATTCTAACTCCTTCAACCCCAAGTTCTGTTTCCCATGATTTATAGCCCAATTCACGAACTATTTCCAAAAGTTTTGATTTATCATCATGATAACATATTACAGTTCCTCCTCCGCCAGCACCTGAAAGTTTTGCAGCACCTCCTGCATCTTTTACGCATTCGTGAATGTTATCTATATTCTGCGTAGAGACGCCAAGTTTTGAAAGATTTTCCTGAGCCCTATTCATCAGCTTCTTCATTAAACCAAAATCTTTTCTTTTTAAAGCTTCTCTCATTTCCATAGTCATGATGCCCAAGCCTTTTATTAATGGATTTCTATATTCCGGATTTAGGTTTCTGACATGCGCTACAAGTTCTGCCGTTGTTTTTTCAGGGGTTCCGCTATTGACAAGCACGAAATTTTCAAGTTTGTATGGAATTTCATGCCTTAAGGGTTCTATTATATCAGGTTTTTTAAACCATACCATTCCACCATAACAGCAAGTAGAGTTGTCTCCTCCGCTCGGATTTCCATTATGAAACTTCTCTGTTTCAAATGCAATTTTATTAATTTTATCAATAGTTTCGCCCGGAACATACAAAGCGGCAACAGCCCTTGCTATAGCTACTGACAGCGCAGCAGAAGAACCGTTCCCTGAACCAATTGGAATTTCGGAATTAATCTTTATTGAAACTCCAGAATCAATATTCAGCATATCCAAACTTTTTCCAATTATCTCTTTGGGATAATTCAATGGGTGCTCTTTAAGCATTGTTTTTAATTCGCTAAAATCCATTTTCTTATAACACTGCTTCCATAATTCTGTCAATTTTCTTGAAAAATCTTTTACCTCTTCAACAGAAAACTCTGCCTTTTCGCCAAAAGTTGCATCATCTATTACAACCGCATCGCTAACTTCAGCCTCAACATAACACCTGTTGCCAATCGTAGATATTATGGCAGGCTCGCCATAGACAACGGAATGTTCGCCAATAAAATGCACTTTTCCGGGAGCAGAAACCTTTATCATATCTAATACTATTAAGTTATATTATCTATAAATATCTTTACTTGGCATTTCCTGCACTTAATATTTTCAATGCAAAAAAAAAAAACAAATCATTAAAAACTTAAACTTACATTAGTTTATTGTGTGATAAAATGTCAAAAATAGAGAAAATAGAAATGCAGGGGTTTAAGAGCTTCTCAAAAAAGACAGTAGTCGCCTTTCCGGACAACTTTTCTGTTGTATGCGGACCAAATGGTTCGGGAAAGTCAAACATTCTTGATTCAATAGCCTTTGTTCTTGGAAGAAGCTCTGCAAAAAGCATGAGAGCAGGAAGGCTAACTGAACTTATATTCAACGGCGCCAAATCAAAAAAACCATCCGAATTCGCAAAAGTTTCAATATATTTTGACAATAAGAAAAGAGAAATTCCAATTCAAGAAGACACTGTCGTTATATCAAGAACAATAAACAGAAAGGGCATATCAATCTATAAATTAAACGGCAGGACAGTAACAAGGGAAAAAATTATTGAAGTGTTAAGGCATATAAATGTTCAGCCTGACGGATACAACATAATCATGCAGGGCGATGTTACAGAACTTATAGAAATGTCCCCGCTTGAAAGAAAGGAAATAATAAATGAAATATCAGGAATATCGGAATATGACGAAAAGAAAGCAAAGGCGCAAAGAGAATTGCTGACAGTAGAAGAAAGGCTTAAAGAAACAAGCATTGTAATAACCGAAAGGTCAAAACTTCTGGAAAGGCTTGAAAAGGAAAGCAAAGCAGCAGAACAATATTCAAGTTTGTCCGCAGAACTTGACAAGCTGAGAGCGTCTCTTGCATCAAAGAAACTTGCAGAAGCAAATGATGCAATGAAGCATCTTGAAGAAAAAATAAATGAAAAGGAACAGATACTTAAAGAAATTGACTCGGAATTTAACTTGGCAGAAAAAGAACTTGAAGAAAAGGAGAAACAAATAAAGGAAATGGAAAAGGAACTGTTTGACAGAACAAAGGATGTCGCTCTCATAAGAGAAGTTGAAAAACTGAAAAGCGAGATTGCAACAAAAAGAACAAAAATTGAATTTGCAAAAGATGAAGAACAGCGTCTTGACGGAATTATTGACAAACTAAAAAACATTATGAACAGGTCTGTTTCTTCTCAGGCAGTAAACGAAATACTTAATGCAGGAATAACAGGAGTATATGGAACTGTTACTTCTTTAATGAATGTCCCTGTTGAATACCAGACTGCAATAGAAGTTGCATGCGGGAACCATAAAAGCAGCATAATTGTTAAAGACGACAACACAGCAATAGAATGCATAAGACTGTTAAAAATGAAAAAATCCGGGAGAGCAACATTTCTTCCCCTAAACAAAATAAGACCAAAATCCTGTTCTGTTCCGAAAAAACCGGGAGTCATAGACGTGGCTGTAAACCTTGTGGAATTTGACAAAAAATACGAAAATGCGTTTTCCTTTGTTCTTGGCGACACGATAATAACAGACAATATCAATACAGCAAAGAATTTGGAGAGAGGGCGATATGTTAGTTTAGACGGGGACATGATAGAAAGAAGCGGAGTTATGGTAGGAGGTTTTTATGCGAAAAAGCAAAAAACATTTGAAATCAATGAAATTAAAAAATACAATGAAAGAAAGAAGCAACTGCGCGAAACAATAGACGCGCTTAGCAACGAAATTATTGAAATAGAAAAAAATCTTAAGGAACTGCAGTCTGAGGAAACAGAAGGCAGTGAAAAACTAAAAGAGACTGAAAACAAAAGAAACAAACTCAATTCGGAATTTGAAGCCATAAAACAGAAAAGGAAAAAATTGTTTGAGAAAAAGGCTGTATTGCAGAATGATATAAACAGATTAAGGATACAAAAAGCGCGCCTTGAAGCAGAGCTTGAAAACATAAAGCTTGAATTTAGCGAATGCAAGAAAGTTGAAACCTATGATATTGATGTTGAAGCGCTTGAAGCGAAAATAAAAGAAGTTTCATCTCAAATACATGCCCTTGGTCCAATAAACATGAAAGCCGTTGAAGAGTATAAAGAACTGAAAGTTGTTTTTGACGAACTTAAACAAAAAGTTGAAAAACTCATTGCTGAAAGAGACAAAATAGTTGAATTAATAACGGAAATAGAAGACAAAAGAAAACAAACTTTTATGGAAACGCTCTATAAGGTTTCTGAACAGTTTAAGCAGGTTTATAATGACTTGACTGGCGGAGCTGCTGAACTGCGCCTGGAAGAAGATAACATTGAATCAGGACTTTTAATAGAGGCATCTCCGGCAGGAAAGAAGCTTTTAAATATTGACTCTATGTCAGGAGGAGAAAAAACATTAGTTGCACTTGCCTTCCTGTTCGCGCTGCAAAGGTTCAAGCCTGCGCCGTTTTATATTCTTGACGAAATAGAAGCCGCCCTTGACAAAACAAACACAAAAAAGATAGTTGAACTTATTAAGAAATATTCGGAAAACTCGCAGTTTATTGTAATAACCCACAACGACCTAACAATAAGAAGCGCTGACTGCGTATATGGAGTAAGCATGGATAACGGCGAATCAAGGCTTCTTGGAATTAAAATGCCAAACTAATTTTAAGATTGCCTTCTTATTCTCCATTCTTTTTTTGCAACAAGAACATTAAGAATTTCTTTAAGCTTTGCATCACTTATTATTCCTCTTATCTGCCCTGCATTGTAAAGCTGCAATAAGTATAGCTCAACCTGCGAAGCAAGAACAGGATTTGCTATTTTTACGCGACCAAGCCTCTCCAATGCATTTTTATCAAGTATCCTCCTTAAAATCATTTTTTTCATTGCCTCTATTTGACTATTCTGCATATCTGCATTCATACTTTAACAACTCCTCTTTTAATTAATGTTTCTGCCACAGAAGCAGGAATTTCTGCTGTGCTTCCAGCTGAAAACGGGCCATATCTATTCATATTTTCATCAACAAACTCAGGCACGTCTGCTATAAATTCAACTTTTTTTAATGTTGCAGAAACGGCTTCTCTTGCTGATTTGATTTTGTCTTCTATTATTCCGTCATAACCAAGTATCTCCTCCTGCATCTTTGACTTAAAATTTTTCAAAAGCATTAAAATCTCGTCAAAAAACTTTGCCTCCTCGTCTGTCAAACCTTCTGGCGGAAGGTTTCCTCTTGCTGTATTGAGCGCTGACATTATTATTTTGGTCTCTCTTCTGTTAATTATGTCATTCAAAAGATTTTTGGCATTTTCAAGCTCTATTATTCCAGCACTGTCTTTTGCAGAATCCTTTTTGGTTCTAAGCCACTCCCTTACAAGAAGAAAGAAATTTTCAGGAAGCTTTTGCAATACCTTCTCCTCTTTCTCTCTCCTCTGAACATTTCTTATTGTCTCATAAGATATTATTTCGCTCATTTCGCAACACTCTTATTGCTATTTTTCTTTTTAATTTTTATATGTGTTTTTTTCTTAATAATCCTGAATGGGTAATTTATAGGATTTTTTAAGCCTTTGCAATTATTGTCAGGTCTGCATATTTCCGCGTAAAACAATTCGCTCTTGCAATTTGCGGGAAGCAACTTCCTTGTTTGGTTTAAATGCCATTTTATTTGATTTGATATTCCGCGCAACGGAGGTTTGTTTCTTTCATTCCACTCATGCATAAGACTTTCTATTTCTTCATTAGACCAATTCATGTTTCTCAGGAATGTCGCTAATGTGAATACTGACCTTTTTCTATAGTCTGATAAACCTGAAAGTATATTTTTTATGCACGGCGGAAAATACTCTTCCGGAATCCTGTTCTTTATTATTATCTTCCTCTTTTCTTTGGGTTTTTCATGCTTTTTCCTTTTACTAATCCAGTCGGATGCAGCCACAAGAAGTTCGCTTGCCTCCTCATCCTTATTGTCAAGAAAAGGAATATATTCTTTTACCTTTTCAGGTTTCATGTCCTCAATATTGAAATTATGTATGCTTTTTATTGGAACTGAAGCAAACCATTTCTTCTCATTAAGAGAATACGGCGCCCTGAACAAGTGCCTGTTTCCCCATTCCTTTTCAAGGTCAACAAACATATATGGAGAAAGGCTTGAAACTGAGCCGCCAACAGATTTTACAAGAGACGCCACTCCTCCCTCCTCCTTTATAAGTTCATCAAGAAGATAATCGCTTATCTTATCCCTTAAAAAACATGTTATTGCCCTTGGGAGTTCAGGATACAATGTTCTTGTTTCCTTATAATCAATTTTTTTGGGAAATGCATTGCAGGATATTCCTATATGAAATCCGCGGCTTCCTGAAAACTTTATGCCTGCCTTTACATTCATATCTCTTAAGAAGTCAAGAATAATTGAAGCGGCTATTCTTGCATGTTCTATCTTTCCTTTTGCATCAATATCAAGTATAAAATCCCATCCTGTTCGCAACTGTTCAATTTCCTCATGCTTCATGTCAGGCGACAATTGCATTGGCTGGCTCCATCTTTCTACAGAACAGTGAAAACTTGTTGCACCAGACTTTACCTTTTCTTCTATATCTCTTGCATACAATATAGTATCAGGTCTTCTCATATACCTTCTGTCTTCCATTGCGCATACAGTTTCCCTTCCCTTTGCAGTTTCCAGAATCGCTTTTTGCACAAATGGCTGCGAATAGTATTTCAGAATTTGAAAAGAGAACATAATAATAGTTTGTTTTGAAAATATAAATATTGGGCGCAAAAAGAAATTACTTATTGTTTTTTCTTGTTCTGTTGACCTTTTTATTTTGCCAAGCATAACTTCTTAACTTTGCATCAGGATATCCGCAAGCGCTGCATCTTCCATCTTTCTTATGATAACTGTTTCTTCCGCATCTTCTGCACCTTAGATGCGTTGTCTTATTGTGCCTTCCCTTGCTTGGCGTTCCCTTTGTCATAACTATCAATTTTTAATAGTTGTTTAACATTTAAATAATTTGAAAATTTATTCAGGAGATATTAATACAATAGTATCTCCCCTAACAAGCACAGAACCGAACCTTGTTTTTGAATCATTCTTCACTTCTTCTGCATCTTCAAGCCATATGTTCAGATGCAAATCAAAAGCCTGAAGAGAGCCTATTATGTCGGAACCATTCTTAAGTTTAATTATTACTTTCTTTCCTCTTGACTTCTCCAAAATATCAACTGGTCTTGAACTCATAGAAACTAATAAAAAAGTATAATATTTAAACTTATCGCATATGGCTTTCTTAACTTTGTTGGCGCAATAAAAAATAAAAGAGAATCAAAAGCGACTTTATAAAAATCTCGGTTTATCTTTTTTGGGATTATGCAAATAAAAAGTAAGGGTAATGGGTGTTAAGTGAAATAAAAATGGGTCGCGGGAGTGCCTTCGGCACAGATTGTCTCGCCTTTGGCGAGGATATTAATAAGGAGATTTTTCGTCTATGAAAATTAGAAAACGAGAGGGCGTCTCAGTCTTCCTTTGAATGTTTATTTATTATATCTTTAATATCAGAAGTTCTAAATGAAACGTCCCAGGCCCATTTCCCAAATCTTCCATCTGCATTAACTGCTTTGACCCACTCATCTAAATATTCTCTTTTTGTTTTATTCTTTTGATCATCTTTTCCTTTAACTTCCAGTATTAACATCTTTCCATTTTTTAGTTTAATTAGAAAGTCTGGATAATATTTGTGAATAACTCCTCTATAGACGTAATTTATAACAAAACCTATATGATCATTTTTTACCCAAGAAACGACATTCTCATTTCTATCAAATTCAAAAGCTTCAGAAGCCTCCCACGAACTATCAAAAACAACATGACTAATATGTGATTTTTTTGTAATTTCACAAGGTTTACTAGTGTACCAAGTCATCATTTTTGCTGTTGATTTTATTGGTATTTCCTTATCAAAAATAGGCACTAGTTCTTCAGTATTCTCAAATCGAATAGCATTAAAAACATGCTGTACAATCTTATTCATATTTAACAAAATAAGTAATCTTTTTTTCAAGTCATCTTGATAACTTTTACTTTTTATAACCAATTTATTTGAATCTATAAACTCCTCCACAATTTTAACTAGCTGGATTAACAAATATTCTTTATTTCCAGTCCATGTTGGTTTTACTTGATCAAATATTTCTCTTGATATTTCAAAAATCAATCTTTGTTTTCTTAAAACCTTCAGAATTTTTTCAACTTGCTCGTCAGCGAGATTTATGTCACTAAGTTTAGTAACATCTGGCTTTCCTTCTACAATTGGCGCAAGTTCTGTTCTTAATGGCGTGTCTTCAGGTCTTAATTCCAATCTTCTAACTTTCTTCATATCTAATGATAACATTGATTTATAAACATGATTAATTCTAATTACATTAGGCCATCTTATTTCATGTTCTTTTTTATTAGGATCTACATAAATCCTAGTTTTTGGCTTTGGTGGTGCTGGTGGCGTATCTTTACCACCTTCGTGTGGCAAGAAAGTAAATGGCACCCCGAAAATATTAACATATTCGGGTTCAAATAGCCCTGTTTCTGGATTTATTTCATAAGATGTTCTTCTTAATCCTCTTCCAACAACTTGTTCACAAAGCAATTGACTTGAGAATGCCCTCAGACCCATAATATGAGTAACGGTTTTTGCATCCCATCCTTCTGAAAGCATACCAACCGAGATAACATTTTGGATTTGCTCTCCCGGTTCTCCAACTTTTCCAACAGTATCAACTAATAATCTAAGATATTCTGCTTTATCTTTTTTTGATAATTTATTTTTTGTATCTTGCTCATCTGAATCCGATGCAGATTCTTCTTTGCTCTCAGCTTCTGTAAGTATTTTAGAATCAATTCTTAATGTTTTGTCGGGGTTCTTTAATTCATCAATTCTTATTTTTCCATTATTAAATGCGTATTCGAGGCGGGCTGCGGTTTCTGTACGATTACAAACTGTAATCATAACAGGAGGAGTTTCGACTTTGCCTTTCCACTTTTTTAAAGTTTCAAGCCAGTCAAGACCTAAATAATAATAAGCATTAATGACTAAATCAGGTAAAGGTTCATGTGGTTCTGCTTTACGACCTAAATCTGATTTAACTTCAGGATCGTTATATATATGATAAAATCTTGACTTCATTTTAGTGGTTAATCTTCCATCATCCCTTATAACAACTCTTGGAGTTTTTACCAAACCAGACTCTATTGCGTCATTTAGCCCAAAATCACTAACAATCCAACCAAACAGAAGTTCCTCTGAAGCTTTTTTTCCTGAAGGGTAAAAGGGAGTTGCCGAGAAGTCAAAGCATTTTAAAATGTTTCTAGTTTTATGTATTTTATCTAATCCACCAATCCAAACAGTAGCTTCTTCTGCACTATCTTTTAAGTCTCTTTGTCTAATATATTTTCCTACTGCTTCAGGATTTACTCTCCATGCGTGATGCGCTTCATCATTTATAACAATAATATTTTTTGCATTTCGCATTTCTCCAAGAACTTCCCTCGTGTAAGCTTCATCACTTTTTACCCCTCGTTTATCTACAGTTTTCTTTCTTTTAATTTGTTCTTCAGTTTCCCAAGATAATTTGTGCCAGTTTATTATTTTGACATAACCTTGTCTTAACTTATCAAACATTCCAGGAGGGATAAGATCAAACTGCATGTAATAGTTATTTTCATCAGAAGGATTTAGCACCTGTAGCCTGTTCTTAACGGTTAATCCAGGAGCTACAACTAGAACATATTTAGAAAATCTCGTATCTTTTGGATAAGTAACTTTATTTAAAATCTGCCAAGCAATGAGCATTGCCATAACAACAGTTTTTCCAGTCCCTGTTGCCATTTTTGAGCATAATCTTTGGAATTCACCCCCATCATTAGGAATTTCAATACCTTGCTTCTCATTTTCTGGAGCTTCAATCAACCAAATTAATGTTTCAATAGCTTCTAATTGACAAAAGAACAATCTCATCTCTCTTTGGGTGTTTGTCCAATAATCTAAGAGGTCTCTTGTTATGCTTGTTATTCCAGGATATCCTGCGTCGCGCCATTTATCAATCCTTTCTCTTATTTTATTTACTAAAGGTAATTCTATGAAAAAACCAGGATCATCAAAACTGTCAGAATGTTCAGATGCAACAACATAACCGGCTGGTCTTCTTCCTTCAACTAATTGAAACTGCCTGATCTCTCTTATGTATTTAAGATGTTTCTTAGGCTTTTCGTATGGACTGTTTATTATAAGATGTTTTGTTGTTTTCATTCTCTTACCTTTATTATTTTTAGAGATTCAATTCCTCTATCATCAATTATTTTTACAGCAATCTGTTTGTTTTTTCCTAATTTGAATGGTAAAGAAACATTTCCTCTATATTTTTCAATCAGTTCTTCGTCAATCTGTGCTTTAAGACTTCTTGCAAGTTTACTCCATCCTTCTTTTGAACCAGCTATTGGGAAAAATACCTGCCTTGGATAGAGACTTCTTCCATCATAATCAGTATCTAATTCCCACATTGCTATTTTTGAAACATCTCCTGATTCAATTTCACTAGTTTTTGTGTTGTAGTAATCAAAGCCATTGACCGTAACAATATATTTATCTCCCTTTTTAGTGAGTTCAACATCAGGCTGTCCTATCAACCAAAATGCGGGCGAATCCTTTGGTTTTTTCTTCAAATCTTCTGTAAGCAAATCAGTATCCATTTGAGCTTTTAAGACTGTGACGCCAGGCCATTTTAATTCATCAATATCTTTTGCAGCTTCGGGATCGAATTGGAAAGATGCAAAAATTACTAATTTTGGTTTCGGAACTAATGTTTGTGCCTCTTCAATTGCTAACTCTACTTGTCTTTGCTCTAATGGAGCATATTCAGGACCAAAAGATATTACTGCTCTTTGTCCGTCTTTTGTTTCTGCTTCTGCATGAATCCATCTTGTTCCAGGTAATAATTCAATTCTTGCAAATTCAAGAATTTGTCCACCTTTTCCCCTAATTCCTGATGAAAGCATCTTGTCAATCCAATCATTTTGTTTTACTGTTTCTCCTTCTCTGGCGATACTCATATCTGCCTCTTGCCTTGCTTTTTCAACTTCCTCAAAAGACCAAACTCTTTGAGAAGGAACTGCCTCAACAGTGAAAGGACCAGTTACTCTTTTCTTGTTTTTGTCAATTATTGGTTGATCATAAAGAACGGTCTCACGATAAGGCTCATTTCTAGCTAGAGCTTTTAAGCTTCTATGTTTGAATTTCTTATAATTAAAACCACTCGAGATTCCTTCATCGGGATGAGCTAATTCATAATAATCAAAAACAGCTGTCATTAACCTTTGCTTTGCTAATGCTATTGCAACCCTTGAAGTATCACAAGTTATCCATCTTCTACCCCATTTTTCCGCAACAAAAGCAGTTGTTCCTGAACCGCAAGTCGGATCAAAAACTAAATCTCCTGGATCAGTAGTCATTAAGATACACCTTTCAACAACTTTTGTATTTGTTTGAACGACATAAATCTTATCTGAAGAGAATGTACTTGAAGCAGTATCAGTCCACAGATTTGTCTGTAACATATAGGGGAAATCACTTTCATACTTTTTTCCATATAGTTTGTTGTTTATAATTACAAAACGATTTTCTTTTTTTAGTTTCTCAAAACCTTCTTTATTAAAGAACCAAAATTTTCCTTTAGGTGGGTAAAATACTTTGCCTTTTAACTTTATAGGGAAATAATTCTCTTCAGAACCACTCTTACTAGTGATATCGACAGGTTTAAATCTCTTACCATTAGGAATATTATTTTCTGATATTTCTTTTGGTTTAATAGGTCTTTCTATATCATTATATAGTTCAATCCAATTAAAAGTCTTGTTTATATTCTCTTGAGATCTTTTATCCAATAGTTTGTTGAATTTTACTTCTTTTTTATTTTTTGCATACCAGATAAGGAAATCTGCAATAGAATATATCATATTAGTACTAATGGCTGTCCTAAAAGGAATAATGTACATAAAATTCTCTGGTCCAAAAATTTCATCCATTATTTCTCTGACATGATGCAAATTTTCATCTGAGATCTGCACAAAAATGCTTCCGCTTTCAGTTAATAGTTCTCTTGCTAAAAGTAATCTATTTCTAAGATATGTCAAATAGGAGTGAATACCTAATTCCCAAGTATCTCTGAATGCTTTAATCATCTCTGGTTCTTGAGTTAAGTCTTCGTCTTTGCCATCTTTTACATCTCTCTTATTGACAAATGGTTGGAAATTAGAACTGTATTTTATACCGTAGGGCGGATCAATATAAATCATTTGCACTTTTCCAGCCATTCCTTCTTTTTCTAATAAAGAATTCATAACAAGAAGAGAATCCCCTGCTATAAGCCTGTTAGACCAACCATGAGAATGTTTATAGAACTCTATAGCTTCTCTAATTGGAAGATTCTCAGATGGACTTTCAAAATAATGGAACAGTGTTTGTTGTTCTTTTAAATCCTTCTTTTTAACTGCTTCGATAATTGTTAGTGGGTCTATTCTTTCATGAACATGGAGAGAAACAGTATCAACTTCAAAACTGACTCCTTCTGCTTTGCCTGCCCATTGAAGTTCTGGATCAAGATGTGGGTCAAACTTGTAAGTTTTTTTGCCATTTAGCTTGTCAGTTTCTGCACTCACTAAGCCAACAGGGGGATTATTCACTCTCTGTTTATCTTCATGAATGTACTGTTTTATTTCATCTTTCTTTATAATTTTCTTTCTTGCCATGTTATTACCTTCTGAATGTATTAGATCTGATCTTCTTTATTTTCTTTATAACATCTTCCTTAACTTGTGATTTTGATTTAATGTAAGGTTCTATAGTGTTCTCTTCTTTTAACTTTTGTTGTAAAACTTGTGTTTCTTTGAATTGTTCTGAGATGTTGAAATTTTCTATTTCATTCCTATTATAGAGGCCTAATTGTTTTAGTTCTGTTTCTGTCTTTTTTAGATAACCGTAACTTCTTTTATTAAATAATCTCAATGTGTTCTCTCTTCTTTGCATTTTTATTTTAATCCATGCTTCAGAGGGCATCCTTAGAGGAATATGGTTAAGGCCTAAAATATCAGCCCCAAAGCCAGCGCTTATAAAGTCCTTAGCCAATATTTCTGTCGCATTTTTCATAAACTTTCCTTTATTAGAATTAACAGTGTAAAGTACAGATACTTCTATTAAATCATATTCTTTTAATAATCTCATCAATTTTCTTATCCAACTAAGATTACTTTCTATAGACCTTCCATCCAAATCTAAGATAAACGAGTTCACACCTCTGTTATGATAATTTTTAATTATGGGTTCTAAGAATAGTCGAGGTATTTTTGAAGGTATCACACCCATAATAGATTTATTATTTAGCGTTTCAACAATCTCTATATACTTGTTCGCTACATTAAGAAATGTATTAATTAATTTTTCTCCAACATATATTTCTTTGTCTCTCATTATCTTTGACATAATAGGTGTTGTAACTATATCGCTATGCTCGTATTGTAAATCAGATAAAGTTTCCAATTGCGCACTAGTGGGTATTTTTAAGTCAGCATAATCAACTAAACAAACATTAATTCCTTGTGTCATTAAATTCTTCAATTCTGAGTTTATTTTTCTTTCAAAAGATTCATCGTTCGCACATTTATCCAGTTTAATTGAATCAAACTTTTTGTAGATTTCATTTATATGACTGATAGGATTCTGTTTATGACTAACTTTAATTGGAGTCACGACTTTTTTATCTCCTACCTTAAATATAATTCTCTTAAACATTAATTCTTCATCAATATTATCTAGTTTTACTTTTAGTTTCATATTAACTACCTCGCAAATAGTTTATCAAATCAGGAGTTATACGAAATGTACTGTTTTGTAGGTCTCCAATTATTTTATCAATATCTTCTTGTGAAATTATACCTCTAATATACATTCTCTTTATTAATCCTATAGTTCCTGTCATTCTAAATCTTCTAATATTTTTCCCCAGCTTTGATATAAACAATGTGTCTTCATGGATTTTCGATACAACCTTACGCATTTTATTATCATCTGTAACAAAATAGTATGGAATACAACTTAATTCAAACTTCAAAAGAGATAATAAAAAAGATGAAATCTCCCCTTTGTGTAAATAAGGATACCTGGCTAATAAAAAATCTTTTAATTCACAGTATTTTTCATTATTCATTAAATTATGTACATCAATTAACTTTAATTGTTCTTCTATCTGTATGCCATCAAAACCATCTTGGCACTCATCAAAGACTTCTTCTGTCGTGGCAAGGTTATATTTTGAAGAACAGGTCTTAATTAAATCGATACATTTAATCTCTTTTATGCTTGCAGAGAGCACAGTATTATCCAATATCTTTGTAGTCACTTCTTCCATTTGATGCCCCTCTCTTCTAAAATTTTTTCAAATTTTTGAGAAGTTAAACCAGAGATTTCTACAGCTTTGCCAAAACTAACTTTCTCTTTCTTTAACAAGGATATTGCAATTTCTACTCTGTCTTTTTTTAATTCATCCCACTTGGCAGATTCACTAATATAATCAGGATAAGTTACATATACAAAAGCAAGGATTTCATCATCCGGCAAGTCATTTAGAAATTCTTTAAAGTCTTCTATAACTTTTATTAATTCTTTCTTAGGTTTAAGGTGTGCATACAATTTCTTTCCTTTTTCAGTTAATTCATATTTAACTCCTTTCTTAACAACCAAACCTAATTTTATTAAATCATCTAAGATATTTTCCAAAGTTTCACTATAAGGACCAAACAAATGTGGTTCAAATTCTAGAAGATCTTTATATTCACTAAAAACATTTGATATCAAAAATAATAATTTTTGTATTTTAATTCTGCTTCTAAGCGGAGTGTTATTTAAAGCTCCTAGCGAATATAATACAATTTTCTCTTCATCATCAAGATTATTGAATATATTATTCATTTTGTGACCTCTTTTTTAATTCATTCTCAATAAAAATTTCAAATTGTCTTGAAATAATTAAACCTTTCTTTTTACAATACTCTCTATATTTGTCATATAACTCAGAATCAACTTTTAATGTAACGCTTTTACTTGGCATTTCAAATCCCTCTATAATAGAAATATTTAGACATATTTATAAATATATTGAAAGACACCCTCTCTCAAAGAAATAAAACGACGAAAAATCTCCAAAACTTAATTTATATACTTGAGTATATATTTTCGGCTGCGACCCATTTTTTACTCTTACCAGCCTTTCCTTCGGAAAGGACGTTGCACTAAAACTCAATCCTCACATTCGTTCGGAGAAACTAACAGCGATTATCTGGGATTTTCCCGCAAAAAATCCCAAAATACTGGCTTCATTTTTATCTGAAAATCGTTATAACCAGCATAAATTAACAGAACACGCGCAAGTGTTAAGTTTATATACTTATAGTTATTAATTTCTGTTATGAAAACTCAAAGCAGAAGCAAGAGAAAACCGACTGGCGGGCTGTACAAGAGAAATTCAAAGAAACATTTGCATGAGTTAGCCAGAGATTTCTTTCCTGTTAAAGTTGCTGAAACAAAAAGAAAGATTGTTGATGCAAGAGGTTGCAATATAAAAGTAAGACTACTTAAATGCGACAAAGCAGTTCTCTCAAACGGCAAAGTATCTAAAATTTTGAGCGTTAAAGAAAACAGCGCAAACCCGCACTTTGTGCGAATGAATGTAATAACAAAAGGCGCAATAATTGAAACAGAAGATGGCATGGCAAAAGTAACGTCAAGGCCAGGACAGCATGGAGTTGTTAACGCAAAACTTATTAAGTGATATGTTAACCTTCACTTCTTTTGTTTCGCAATTAACTTTAAAAGTTTTAATAAGTAATTATTTTTGGAAAGGGCCCATAACTCAGTCTGGAGAAGTTTTCTTTAAAAAGAAAAATCTTCAGCAAAAGAAAAATTCGGACAATAGAGTGCTCGGCTTTTATCTGTTGATAAAAGCATGTTGAAATCCTGCAAGGATTAATGACAGGAAGAAACCGAGATGTCGCGGGTTCAAAATAAGGGAAGGTGTAGATCTTGAAATCCCTTATCAACCCTTTTGAAGAACATGAAAAGCGGGGCTGTCCAAAACATGCAACCCCTTATCAACCCTTTTGAGAGTCCCGTTGGGCCCACCAAAACAGATTTTCTTTAAACCTGCACATAATTTAATAATGCATAAGCCATGCTTGAAATGAAGCCGACAAAATATTTTTCATAATCACATACAGAGAAAATTAAATCTTCTCCGCAAATCATAGCGGCAGATTCAAGAGGCTTCAGCAGCAAAAATCCTGCTGCAACTAACAACCTTTTTATACTTTCTTTTTTAATAAATATTATGGCAAGAGTTATTTCTATAATATCAGGAAAAGGCGGCGTTGGAAAGACAACAACTGCTGTAAATCTTGGCGCATCTCTTGTTGAAATGGGGAGAGATGTCACAATAATTGATGGAAATCTTACAACTCCAAATCTTTCTTTGCATCTTGGGATTCCTTTATATCCAATAACTTTGCATGATGTCCTCAAAGGAAATGCATATTTGACAGAAGCAATATACATACATCCCTCAGGCATCAAAGTTATACCTGCCTCGCTTTCAGTTGACGCGCTAAAAGGACTAAAACCAAAAAAACTGCAAAATGTTATTAGAACACTGTCGGGAAAGAATGGTATTGTTCTAATAGATTCTGCCGCAGGGCTTGGCAGGGAAGCGCATGCATCCATAAGGTCTTCAGACGAAATAATTGTTGTAACAAACCCTGAACTTCCGGCAGTAACAGACGCGCTAAAAACAATAAAAATAGCAGAAAATGAAGGAAACAGAATAATAGGCGCTGTTGTTAATAAGATAAAGGGGCATAAACACGAACTCTCTATAGATGAAATACAATCCATACTTGAAGTTCCAATTATAGGAGTTGTGCCAGAAGACAAAAAAGTTAAGGAATCAATAGCAATGAAAATGCCTGTGGTTCATTATTATCCAAAATCCAGAGCATCCAAAGAATTCAAGAGAGTTGCGCACTACATTGAAGGAGTAGAATACACAGAACAGAAAAAATCATGGATTGAAACAATTCTTGGATGGATGAAATAATTTTCACTTCAAATATATCTCAAATGCTATTACAGGCCTTTCAAGTTTCCAGTTTTCAAGCACTTGAGGATGTATTTCTCCAAAAAATCCAATATGTTTTCCATCAACAATAACTTCTCCGCATCTGCTTTCTATAAAACTCTTATGCTCAAATGGTTTTAATGAGTAATTATAATTCAGATTATGCAAAACAGATTCAAGAACAGATTTTATTTCTGTAAGATTTGCGCTGTCATGAGAAACAGCTCCTGCAAGCTTCTTTACGGTTACTGTTCCTGTTTCGCTTTCTCCAAAAATAATGCAATCCCCGACTTCAAATATTTTCTGCGGATACTCAACATGCAAATTTGAAGAAAGGAACTTCAGAAGGTTTGGAATAAGCCATTTCCTGCACACATTCATTTCATTGCTGACAGGATTTTCTATTTCCACGATTTTCTCATGCTCTATGCAGTTTTTCTCAAATTGATTTTCCTTGCTTGTCAGAATATATGTAAGAACTTCCTGAAAACCCATGCCTGTCATAATATCTCTTGTTATGTCTGCAAGTTTCTCAGACGGATGAATTTCGCCGATTGTCGCAACTCTTGGCAGAATAGGCACAATATTATTATATCCATAACCTATTGCAACATCCTCTATTAAATCAACATTATGAAGTATATCATTCCTATAAGCAGGTATAAGAATATCAAGTTTGCCTTTCAATTTCATTACTCCGTATCTCATTCTTTCCAGAATTCTTGCAATCTGATTATGGTCAATATCAAGACCCAGCAAAGAGTCAACTTCCTTCACAGTCAAACTCCTCTGCGCTGGAGACAAATCAGGATATGTTTTTTTATCAACCATAACTGAAACAATTTCTCCAGACCTTTCTGCTATGTTGCAGGCAAGAATATTAAGCGTTTTTTCAACTGTTCTTTCATCAGTGCCTGTTACCTCTATCAACAGATTTTTCGTTTTTTCTGTAACTCTTGTTAGTTCACCGTTTATAATTGGAGGAAAACTTAACACATTATTATTCTTATCAACTATTACAGGATATTTCTCATAATTCTCAAGACAGAAGGCATAACTCCTGCCTTTTGGGTGCTTCTCAAGAATTTGCTTTAGATTCATTTCTTCCTTCATATCAAGAGGCACAAAACTAACTTCTTCTGGACTGACCTGCTTGTAAGTAAAAGGCGGCTCTATTTTGTCAAGGTCATGAACACCAACTGCAACCTTTTTCCTGTTTCTTCCTATTGTTGTGTGCAGTTTTTCCTGCATCTGCATAAGACTTTTTACAAGTTCATCTGAAAGTTTAACATTTTCTATTGCAGCGCATGCTATAAATGGTCTTGAGTCAACTCTTTTTGCAATCAATTTAATATCGGATTTCCTTACAGGATAGTTCGCCAAGCCTGTTTCCAAACCAAGATAACCTTTAATAGCCCGCGCAATTCCTTCAACTGAAAACATATCAGGCCTGTCAGCAGTTATTTCAATTTTCCATTCATCTCCATTTTTTTCATCAACAGGAGCCTTTGCCATTTCCAATACTTCCTCAAGTTCAGTTTCATTTATTTTCACTAAATTTAGCAAATCACCTTTACTAACATTAATAACAGGCATTAACTCACCAAACTCTTATTTCTCAACCAATTCAAATCATCTGCAAACAAATATCTTATATCATCTATCCCCAATTTCAGCATGGCAAGCCTTGATATTCCTATGCCCCATGCAAGCACAGGCTCATTTATTCCAAAACTTGAAAGTATTTCAGGTCTGAACATTCCTGCCCCAAGAACTTCAACCCATTTCTTTAATTTCGGGAAATAAACATACATATCAACAGAAGGTTCAGTGAAAGGATAATAACTTGGAACAAACTTCAGTTTTTCAACCCCTATTATGTTCTCTCCAAACTCCTTTAAAATTCCAAGCAAATGCCTGAAATTCAAATTCTTATCCATTATTATGCCTTCGCATTGGTCAAACTCTATAAGATGAGTCTTATCAAGAACATCAGGCCTAAAAATCCTTCCTATGCAAAACATTTTTAAAGGCGATTCATGATTTTCAGACAAATACCTTGCTGATGATGTTGTTGTCTGGCTTCTTAACACAAGATTCATTGCCTTTTCAAAACTCCACTTGTATCCCCAGCTGTCTTCATGCATTTTTTTGACAGAATCAACAACTCTGCCCTTAAAGGAACCGTTCATGCCTTTAACATTAAAAACATCATGAACTTCTCTTGCAGGATGGTCTTGCGCCTGAAACAAAGCATCAAAGTTCCAGAATTCAAGCTCAACCAAAGGAGAATTTACTTCAACAAAACCCAAAGATGCCAATCTCTCTCTTATATCATTCAGAAATCTGACATAAGGCTGCTTTTTTCCAGGATAAATCTGCGGTGCAGGCGCAACTGCATTATACTTTCTAAACTGCTTAAATTTCCATAAACCTGTTTTTATTATTTCAGGCGTTAACTGCGCAATCTCATTTGTTGTTTCCTTGACTTTCTCAACAGTTTTCTCCTTGACCTCCTCTATAAGTTTCCTGCTGATTAATATCTTTATTGCCTCGATATCAGCAGTTTCAATATTTTCTATTGCGCTTGTGATTTTATCTTTCTCCTTTAAAGCATGTTCCCCCTGCTCTGTAATTTGCACTTCGCCGTCTTTGACTTCAATCCATCCGTTCTTTTTTGCCCACCCAAAACCTATCGCAAAATATTTTTTATCCTTTAATTCATCAAGCCTTTTCTTTGCTCTGCCTATGTGCAGACCTTTTTTTATCTCATGAAGCAACTGTATTTCAGGCAAACCATTCTTTCTATATTCTTCTCCCTCTCTTGTCAGTCTATACATATTTTATCACTATATTCATTACTTAATATTCTTTCACTTTTAATATTTTTCACTGCAACTCTATTTACCTCATGTTTGCAAAGCTGTAATGCCTTCTCTCTACTGCTCTGTTATACTCGTCCCTTTCTTTATTATCTCTATATCCACATAGTTCGTTGTCCTTGTTATATACACCTTTATCTAAATTATACATTTTATCACCTCATTAACAAAAATAAACATTCAGAAACAGAACTAGCAAGATTATGCTGAACAGTCAAAATCTTATAAATTGGTTCGGCATCACACTCACTTCCTTTAATATGAATGGTTATATTTAAATAGTTTTCTCCCACATCTGCCTTGCGAGTTTGCCAGAATATTTTAACTTTTCCAGAATCTTCTCAGACTTCTCTTTTCTTTTATTGTGCTCTTTAAGGAAGGCATTTATTTTGTCAATTAATATCTGCTTAAGTTCGCCAGTCAATAAAATCCCGGATTTATAATCTTCTCTTATTTGCTCAATTTTTTTGTCATCTTCTTCAAAAAATATATACAGCCACTGGAAAGCCACATCAATATCAGGATTCCCTCCTTTCTTTCTATGCTCTTCTATTGTTGCCTGCCCTCCAGAAAAAGCATATTTCACTATTTTACTTCTTACAGTTTCTTCATCATCTGAAAGATAAATTGCAGTTTCTGGCTTGCTTGCGCTCATCTTTCCGCTTACTCCTGTAAGAGGAGGCAAAAATTTGTTGTGTATTGCAGCGGTTTTGTAAAATCCCAATTTTTCAGCAATATCCCTCTGGGGCCTCCAGTAATTGTCCTGATCTATGCCGCATGGTATTAGGCATCTTTTCCTTTCAAAAAATGTCGGTATAATTTGCAGTGCAGGATAGAAAAGCATGCCTATATTTGACTGTTCGTTAAAGCCAAAAACCGCCCTGACTGTTGAGAAATTTATCTTTTTGGCGGTTTTCATTAATATAGGGTATATATTTTTTACGTATTCGCTGTTTCTGAACATGAATGTTTTGTCCGTATCAAAACCCAAAGCAGCGAGATGAAGTTCGTTTTCTTTTGCGTTTTTTTGGACGACATTCCAGTCAAGTTTTTGTTTATACAGGAATTTCTCCTCATCTGGTATTTGAATATAATAGTTTATATTGAATTTTTTTTGAATCCATTTTGCAAAAATGAAAGGAATCAGATGCCCTATATGAGTTTTCCCTCCCGTGGCAATGCCATTATAAAGATAGAACCCCTTACCATTTTCATAATCCTTTAGTATTAAATCCAGGTCCCTGTGCGAAAAATAAAAATTTCTTCTTAAAAAAACATGCAATTCTCCAACAAGGCTTTTTATTTTCTCTTTGAGTTCTGCACCTATCAATTTTGTTCCAAACTCTTTTATCAATTTATTATAATCAACTTTGCCTTCAACATCCCATGGTGTTACCTTGAAATCAGGATTTGCCATAAATATCACAACAATTAACTGTTATTCAATCAATTATATTAATATATCTGTTTTTTAGAATATTATTCCAATCACAACAAAACTTATTAAAAATTGCATACAATTCTCTTAATATGCCTGACTTCTCCTACTTTCCTTATGAGTTCAGAAAAAACCAGAAAGAATTAATGGCATTTATACAGAAAAGCCCTCATAGGCATATATGCATACAGGCGGCATCCGGCTTTGGAAAAACAACTTCAATTCTATCAACGCTGCTTCCTACCGCAATCAAAAATAACAAAAAAATAATTTGGATTGTAAAAACAGGAAATGAAACAGACAGACCAATTGAAGAATTAAAAGAAATAAATGACAAAACAAAAAACAGCATTTTCGGTTTTTCATACAGAGGCAAAAAGGACATGTGCCTGCTCCTAAAGGATTTCAGATATGAAACAGGGTTTGACTATTCTGATGTATCATTTTTATGCAGGCACAATTATAAAGACTGCAAATATCTCAGAAACTTTAAAGCTATAGACAAAAGCAACCTTTCCTACTTTTTGTCCAGACCGCTGTTATTTTCAGAGATTCTTGAATTCTGCGAAAACAAAAACATATGCCCGTATATGCTCCAGAAGGAAATGTTAAAACATGCAAAAGTAGTTTCAATGAACTATAACTATATTATAAGCGACACAATAGGAGAGGGCATTTCATCAAAAATTGACTTTTCTAACTCAATTCTGGTTGTTGATGAGGCTCATAATATTCAACAGGCTGCCTCAAACATAAATTCGTCAAAAATTTATTTTCATGCTCTGGAGAGGGTAGTGAAAGAAATGGATGCATTTAAAAAAGAACCTGAATATCATGAAATTAAAAAACTTGTCAAAAATACATTTGAGTTTTTATCCGGAAAGAAAGATAATATGAACAGCGAAGAAGATATTGTAAACATGCATGAATTTATTAAATATATTTCTTCAGGAATAAATGACATTGAAAGTTTATTGAAAACAATGAAAGATTTTGGGGATATAATAAAAGAAAGGCAAATGAAAGAAGGCAAAGCTCCCCGTTCAAGCTTATATCATCTTGCTGACTTTATTTTGTCTGTGTTGCAGGATTCTGACGAAGATGGCGTTATATTGATTGCAACAAAAAACAACAAAAATCTGACGCTTGAAAAATTTGATATGAGATGCGCGCAGATTATGCGCGATAAATGGAATATGTTTGATTCATGCATTTTCTGTTCCGGAACTCTTGAACCTATAGAAGGTTTTTGCGAGGTTGTGGGCATTGATAATTACTCAAAAAAAACTATACCATCGCCATATACAGAAGAAAATGCGCAAACCCTTATAACAAGGGGTCTGACAACAGCATGGAAATTTTTTGACTCAAGAATGGCTGCCAAGTATGTTTCAGCCATAAAATCATTCCTATCGCAGGACAAAAACCTGGCAGTTTTCTCTGCAAGTTACAGAATACAAAATGAGCTTATGCAAAACGGTTTGAAAGAAGCAATAGAAGAGCATAATAAGAAGTTGTTTCTTGAAACGCAAAACTCAGGCGGCGAAACTGCCAAGAAAATTCTTGAAGGGTTTAAACGTTCTGCCAATGGAGTATTGGTGGCAACAGCAACAGGCAGGTTTGCAGAAGGCGCCGACTTTCCGGGCAGCGAACTTGAGGGAATATTTCTGGTAGGCATACCATTTGATAAAATTTCAGTTAAGACAAAAGCCTTTATAGACTATTATAAAAAAATTTATGGAAACGAAAAGGGGCAGCATTATGCATATATTGTGCCTGCTTTCCGCAGGGTTTCCCAGACGCTTGGCAGAGCATTGCGCTCAAAAAACGATAAAGCTGTCTTTGTTCTTGGAGATGAACGTTATGCCCATAAAAGATTCTTCCGGCTTTTGCCTGATTATATAAGAAAAAATGCAAGGCTGGTAGAATTTATTAATTAGAAATTCTCAATCAACAATTCTTTTTTGTTAATGTCTGATTCTATGAGTTGATATATCTCCAAAGGTATTATTTTCGCAGCATAAACATATTTGCCTTCTCTCTCCTTATTATCTTCGCTGTTTTCTTTGCATTCGCACCTTACTTTTAAAACAGCAAAGTCTGCCAAACTTTTATCCTTTAATATTTCTGTCATCTCGCGCTTCTCAACAAATACATAAGGATTTCCGCATATTTCGCAATTAGGAAGTTTTGGCATATACGAGCCATCAGAACCTGGTGACATGACAACTTCACGCAACTCATTGTTTCTTGGATCTATGTACTTAATATCATATTCTCCATTATCTTCCTTGTAAACAATATACTCATTAAAAAACTTAAAACCAGACTTAACATATTCTTCTAACTTATTGTCCATATTATATATTATACCGTTAAACTTATAAGTCTGTTTTTATGCGTAGTTTTTACCAAGCATGCCCTTTAAATCAGTTTCAACATCACCTGTCAGTTTCAAACCAAAATTATCCGCAAGCGCCTTGGCAATATTTTCTGATAAAAATTCAGGAGCTTTTGGCCCCAGGTATATGTTCCTTACTCCAAGGCTAAACAATCCAAGAAGAATTGCAACAGCCTTCTGCTCAAACCATGATAACACAATTGTAAGCGGCAAATCATTTACGCTGCAACCAAGAGCATCGGCAAGCCCGCTGGCTACTTTAACAAGCGATATAGAATTATTGCATTGCCCAAAATCAAGATATCGCGGAATGCCGTCAATTTCTCCGAAATCATGGTCATTAAACCTGAACTTGCCGCAGGAAGTAGTAAGCAATATGCAATCTTCAGGCAAAGATAATGCAAGCGACCTGTAATATTCAGTGCTTCCTGGGGCATCGCAACCTGCTATAACAAAGAATCTCTTTATCTTTCCAGACTTAACCGCATCAAGAATCTTAGGAGCAAGCGCAAGCACAGTATTATGATGATACCCGGTAGTAAGAGTCTTATCGGAATCAATGCGCGCTGGAGGAAGCGATAATGCTTTCTCTATCAAAGGCGCAAAATCATTATTTTCTATTTTCTGCACACCTTCAAGCCCTGCAACCCCATAAGTAAACATTCTATCCTTATAATTGCCAGCAGGCATAACGCAGTTTGTAGTCCCTAATATTGCTCCCGGGAATTCCTCAAAGAGTTTTCTCTGGTCGCACCATGACTTGCCAACATTGCCTGCAAGATGTTTATACTTTCTAAGATTTGGATATCCATGCGCGGGCAGCATCTCTGAATGCGTGTACACATTAATGCCTTTATCTTTTGTCTGCTCAAGCAGCATTTTCAGAGCATACAAATCATGGCCTGTAACAAGAATTGACCTGCCCTCAATCTTATCCTGAGTAACTGTCACTGGTTCAGGAACACCAAAAGTTTCAGTATGCGCTTTGTCAAGAAGTTCCATTGTGCGCAATGCATAAGAACCTGCCTCAAGCAAAAGTTTCATAAACTCATTTCGGTTGAAATTGGTATTAGTCAATGTAGAAAATAATGCTCTATGCATAAAGCCGTCAAGTTCAGCATCAACATAACCAAGTTCGCGCGCATGATAAGAATAGGCAGCAATGCCTTTCAGGGCAAAAACCAAAGTATCCTGCATGCTTGCAATATCTTCATCCTTTCCGCACACCCCTGCTTTATTGCAACCTCCGCTGATTGTCTGCTCGCATTGATAACAAAACATAGCAAACCCACCCCGTCAAAAACTTTTTATTAACTCATAAAGCATCTTCAAGTTTTATAGCGCCGCGAGGGCATTTATTAATGCAATGCCCGATACCATCGCAATAGTTTTCATTGACAACCTCTGCCTTGCCATTTATAACTCTAAGAACTTTTTCTGCACAGCCTGTAACGCACAGACCGCAGCCATTGCACAAATCTTTGTTTATTGCAATAACTTTCCTATGCATTTAAACCGCCGCAATTATTTTTATACCTAATATAGAAAAGATACAAATAAATATGCATTAGTTTCTAAATATATAGCATGAACAAAAATTGCACTGTATATAAAACTGTTGATATTATCAGCAAAAAATGGAGCCTCCTAATACTTCTTGAACTGTACAAAGGGAAGGGAACAAAAAGGTATACAGAAATTAAAAAAAGCATACCTGATATAACGCCTAAAATTCTTTCTCAAAGACTTGCAGAACTAAAAAACCTTGGGCTGATAGAAAAAAGAACTTATTCTGAAACTGTTCCAATAAGATGCGAATACAGTCTTACAGAAAGCGGCAGAAGCATTATAACCATAATAAAGGACATTAAAAAATGGGCATTGAAATGGAAGATAAAAAACAAAGCATGCGAAACAAAAGACTGCTCAACATGCGAATTATAAATCTTTAAATTATGCAAAAACCAAAAATAAAGTGAAAGATATGACGCAAACAAATCCTTTTGAAAATGCAAAAGAAAATATAATCAAAGCATCTGAAAAGATAAATTTAGAGCCATGGGTTAGAGAAGCTTTGCTCTCAACGCACAAAGAACTGAAAGTTACATTTCCTGTAAAGATGGATGACGGCTCAGTAAAAATATTTACAGGCTACAGAATTCAGCACAACCATATGAGAGGCCCATTTAAAGGGGGAATAAGATATCATTGGAAGGTTGACCAGGACGAAATAAGAGCATTGGCTACATGGATGACAATCAAATGCGCTGTTGCAGACATTCCTTTTGGCGGCGGAAAAGGCGGTATTATATGCAATCCAAAAGACATGTCCAAACGAGAACTTGAAGAAATGACCAGAGCTTTTGTTCAAAGAATATTTCCGTTAATAGGTCCTAAAATTGATATACTTGCTCCTGACGTTTACACTAATGCAGAAGTTATGTCATGGATTATGGACGAATACAGCAAATGCATAGGAAAAAAGGAACCGGCGGTTGTAACAGGAAAACCTGTAGAAAAAGGCGGCTCTTATGGAAGAGATACTGCTACAGCAAAAGGAGGGCTGTTTGTATTAAAAGAAATCATAGAAAAGAAATATGTCAAAAACATTGATTCGTTGAAAGATAAAAAAATTGTTATACAGGGATTTGGCAACGCAGGAATGAATTTTGCAAAATTTGCATATGAAGAAGGTGCAAAAGTAATAGCTGCTTCTGATTCAAAAGGCGCAGTATATAATAAAGATGGCTTAGACATACCTCTGCTAATTGAACACAAAAAAAGAAACGGCTGCGTAAGCGAATGCAAAAAAAGCACAAACACAACAAACAGGGCTATATTAGAAATGGATTGCGATATATTGGTTCCTGCCGCGCTTGAGAATGTTATAAATATGGAGAATGTAAACAGAATAAATCCAAAAATTATTTTAGAACTTGCAAACGGACCTATTACTCCAAGCGCCGATAAAGTTATAGAAAAGAAGAATATTTTTGTGATTCCCGACATACTTGCCAATGCAGGAGGCGTTACAGTATCTTATTTTGAATGGAAACAAAACATGGAAAATAACTATTGGGACGAAAAAAAGGTTGAAAAAGAACTTAAGAAGAGAATGAAAATAAACACAAACAAAGTCATGGAAACAGCAAAAGAATATAAAGTAAGCCCAAGGTTGGGAGCCTATATTCTTGCAATAAAAAGAATAAGCAAAAACGCAAAAAAGGAAATTGGCCATAAGTGCTGTGTTCCCAATTTTTCATAGGCTTTCATAGGGGCGCTGTTTTATAAAAAAAATATGCGAGGTTGAAAAATGGAGAAAAAATTCTGGAGATGCACTGTATGCGATGACATACATTATGGAGTTGCTCCGCCAGTGCATTGTCCAACATGCCAGCAGGATGACAAATATATTGAAGTAAGCGTTGAAGAAGCCGCAAAAATACTGCAACTTAAAGTTTAGAAATATTTTTTTATTTTTCATTATTTTTTAAACTTTAGAAATAAGCTAATATGCCAAGAACGCCATGAATCAATGCCAAAATTATTGACAAAATTGCCATTCTTGAATGCCACTTAATTGATATCTTGTTTATACCTCTTTTGTTTAGAATTGCAATTAACGCAGTAAACAGAAAAGAAGACAAAACAATAATACCCAAATAAAATATTAAAGGTTTTCCAAAAATTTGATAATAAGTTATGCTTTCCAACATATTTACTCACTGACTATTATTTTGCCTTTCATGTAGGGGTGTATTGTGCAAATATAATTGAAAGTTCCGGGCTTGTTGAAAGTATATGAAAATGTCTCTCCTTTTTTCAGATTTCCTGAATCAAAATCTTCTCCTGATGTAATGGTATGCGAAACAGAATCTTTATTAGTCCAAATCACGGTAGTTCCAACTTTTACATTAAGAGTTTTGGGAATAAAGGAAAAATCTTTAATGAAAACGCTTCCTTCTTGAGAAACAGGTGTTTTAACATTATCTCCATTTTTTTGCGCCTGCTCATGAATGCAACCGCTTGCAAACACAACAACCATTAAAGGAACAGACAATAACAGGAGTTTTTTATCAACTATCATATTATTATTTGCGTTAACATATATTTATTAATTCGTTTTGAATGCCAAATTAAAACGATTCTAAAAATTCTTTTAATTTGTTAAGCGCAATTCTTCTCATGCTTATTTTGTTCTTTTCTTCCTGAGTAATTTCAGCAAATGTTTTTGAACAGCCCTCTGGCTGAAAGACAGGGTCCCAGCCAAAACCAGACCTGCCTTTCGGCGACACTATTCTCCCCTTGATTGAGCCCTCAAAATAATAAACCTCCTTAGGGTTTTTTGCATATCCAATAACAGTTTTTGCTTCTGCATTTGGATTTCCAAACTTTTCAACTATATTAAATAGCCCCTCATTTCCAATAGTTTTCATAAACCATTTTATTAAAGGGCCTGGCAAACCATTAAGGCAATCAAGATAAAGAGAAGTGTCTTCAACAATAAATTCAGCTTTTTTATGGTTCATTGCTTCAAGAAGTTTTGTTTTAACAATTTCTCTTGCATTAATACTCTGGATTTCAGGCAATTCAACATTAAACTGCCTGATACCAGGGAGAATTGCGCTGGCTTCCTCAAACTTGCTTTTGTTCCCTGTAATAAAATACAAAGTCATTATTAATTATTTTGATGGCTGATTAACATCTCCTTCGTTAGCGTACACAATCCCTGCTTTCAGAGTGCAGCCTTTTAAAAGAGGAATCCAATAACCCCTGCCATCAGCTTTGAGCGTATCTGTGGATTTAAATTCTCCATTTTCAGTAGTTGTGTCCCAATACACAAAAGGTTTGTCAGTTGTTGAATATTTATTAAATCTAGTAAATTTACAGCCAGCTTTCTCTAATTCCGCCTTTGTAACATCAAACGGAACTGATATTAACTGCGCTTCACCATTCTTGTTCTCGTTAGTCCTTTTAAGATTTATTTGACCCCAAACCTCCAAATCAACTGTTATTGTGCAATCTTTTTTAAGAGGTATCCAGTATCCAAGAGTACTTAAAGTTCTGCCAACACTATTTGTCTTTCTAAACTCTCCTTGAGTATAATATACAAAAGGGTTTTTTGTATCAGAAAAACCATTAAAATACAACAATTCACAGTCATTGTTCTTAAATGTATTAATATCAAACTTAAATCCTCCAACAAGATTAGCACCGGCTTTTAACTTTAATTCTACTTTTTTCCCGGAAACTTTTATAGTTGAGAATTCTGGCATACTCAAATAACTATCTAATTCTTCATTCTTTACTTCAGGGTTTGGCAGGCATTGACCATCTTTGCAACCATACTTACAGAATTCATACTTTTGATAACAACATACTCTAATAAGTCCTTTTACCTCTGAAGAACCCCATAAATCTTTATCACATGAAAAAAATTGTTTAGCCTTGAAATTTGAAAGTTTAAAAGAAAAGAACTTTCCGCCAGAAATATAATTATAACATGATGTCTGTGGGCAATCTAATGCAACAGCAAAAACACTAAAAACAAATATTAAACCCAAAACCGCAACAAAAGGCAAAAGTATTTTCATTATTTTATCACCTGCCGCCTTGCATAGGATTCGGAAGATTTATTCCGGATACTCCGCCTCCTGTTCCGGAACCGCTGCCTGAACCGGAACTGCCGCCTGAACCTGTCCCAGAGCCTCCAGAACCGGAACCTCCGGCAGAACCTCCTCCTGTATTAATTCCGCTGCTTGTGCCTATACCAGAATATCCGGGACAACCGCACATCTTTTTGCAACTCTTTAGAAGTTCTCCGCCGCTCAGGGAAGGATAACTATATTTACAATAGCCGTAAAGATTATCATCAGCCGTAGTGCCAGAGTTATCATAATCAAAATCAAAATTTATGCTCCTCATATCGGATTCAGTAGCATCGTTACAACCAATGTTCATTAACTGACCGCATGCGCGGTTTTTGGCTGCCAGAGCCTGCATTCCTCCTGCGCTTGGAGTCCATACACCCATAAAGAATGCAGCAACAGCAAGAAGAATTATAACAGCTATGGCAACAACAACAAGCGTATTTATCGGAAGCTCAATTCCTTTTTGCCTTTTCATTGAAATCTCACCCAAAATTAATTAAAAAATTAATAAAAAGCATTATATATAAAGATAACGGCAATTATAAATAAGAACTTTGCAAACTAAGAATATGGACGAAGAATTAATAAAAACCATTATGTATTTTGCACTGGCTTTGGCAGGAATACTCATACTTATAAGCGTTTTATATTTTTATACCCAATCACATGGATTGTTTAAGGTGCTGATAGGATGAGATTAGTATTTTCAAACATAAAAAGCATTATTATTGCTGCTATCTTTTTCGTAATTTTATTAACAATAATAACAGCAGTTGCTTCAATATTTTTGAATGTTCCTGATATGTTCACAATAATAAAGAAAATATTTTTGAAATGGTGAATTCATGAAAGGAGATATAGTAATTAACCCAATAGTTGCCCTTATACTTGTGGCTATTCTTGCAGCAATAATATTTTTTATAGTTTCCTTTTTAAGCGCTCCTGACCAACTAAATACAATAGATGCATTTGCAAAGAAAATGGTATGCGAAAAAGCAGGATGGCTTGCTAAGTTTTGGTGTTAGAATGAAATCAATGACAATGAGCACGATTATAATAATTGTCTTAGCCATTTTAATGCTGGTTATATACCTTGGAATCACAAATATTTTCAAAAATTCAACAGAATCAATAACAAATGACTGGACAAAATACACAACAAAATACGAGCAGGATAATTATTTAAACAATCTTGAAAACAGTTACAACAGTTACGCAGAAGATGGTTTTGATTCTTATGAAGCATCAGCGCTTATTGGGGAAGCAATTGAGTATGCATGGAAAATATGTTATAAGAGATGCAAATCGGAAACCGCGTTGTTTTCAAACTTTTTTGTTGACCACCCAATAAAAATTGCAAAACAACTTGACTGCACAGACGCCTCAAAGACGCAGGCAGATTTAAGCATAATAAAAGACGATTACTGCAATGCAAAGAGCATAGGAACAGACAAGACAAAGGTAGTGGACGAATGGACAACCACAATATGGGGACTGCTTGCCCAAAACAGGCTTTGCGGTTCTGAAACAAAAGAAGGAGAATGGGGAAATTCAGACTGCGGAAGCAGTGATGATGATATAAGCAAAGGGAAAAAATGTTATGACAGATGCAAAGGCACCCCGGAAAAAGACGACAGGATAAAATGGAAAGGCAAAATGGAAATGGGAAAAGATTATACTGTTGAAATTATGTATAATCCTGATGACAGTATTTTGCCTTTAAAAGGCAAACCTGTGATTAAAGTAAAAATTCATGAATTCAAAACCACGGGTTAAAAGGTGAAATTAAATGGACCCTCTTCCAACAAACACGCTGGTTATTATTATAATAGCCTTTTTAGCGCTTGCAGTGCTTGGGTTTATTTTCGTTTCTCACGGAAATGAATCCAAAAAAGGTTTGGGAAACATATTTGATATCCTTAAAGGAGTAAGTTCAAAGGAAATTAGCATAAGCGCGGGGCATAAAGCACTGCATGTAAAAATTGATACAGACACAACACCAGTTAGCATATTTGAATTTCACCCAACAGACGAAGGAACTTATGGAAACGAGCACTTGTCTGACTACGTTGAAGATTCCGGAGAAAGAATAAACCAGTTCTTTTCAATAAAAAAATTCAGATCTGATAGGTGCGTATTATTCACGTCAGAAGCCACGAAAGAAGGATTAATAAGAAATAAGCCGCTTGACAAAGATTATATACATTATGTTATTCCGGGAAGCATTATATTAAGCGGTGTTTCTAACAGCAAAATCAAGGACTTTATAACTTTTGACAGGGGATGCGAAGAAGTAAAATGCAAGGACATGGGAAGGTCAGAATATTCTATATGCGCTACTGAATGCAAGATTGCGCCATGGGTTCTGTGCAAACGCAGATACGGTTTTAGCTGCGATAAAAAATCCTCTGACAAAATATTAACGCAGGTTTTCACAGATTCTGTGACAGACAAATGCTCTGATTTCAAAGAATACTGCCCAAAAGTAAACGATAAAAAAGACTGCTGTCCATTGCTGGACACAACAATAGGAGGCACTCATGTATACAAGTTAAAGTATGATATTGCCTGCGGCTATGAACAATCTGGAAAGGGCTGGTCCAATGAAGCAAAATGGCTTGTATGCAATGAAGAGAATGAAGGTGTGACGATTACAGATAAAAACCACTTACAACTTAAATGCAAAAATTACAAATGGGTAATTGAATATGGAGAAGGAATTTACATTTCAGGCGCAAAAATAAAATACAAAGGCATTGTTGATAAAGACACAAGCCTTGAGTTCAAACTCAATAATTATGCAAATAAAAAAATAGAAAATGCGAAAATAACTGTGGCAGTTACTAATCCGGACAGAGATTGCGACCTTGATAAAGAAACTTCCAGTGTAAATTGCGGCAATATTGACAACATGGAAACATGTGAATTTAAATTTGACAATTTCTGCTGGAAAGCAAAAACATTTGATATAAGTTTATCTTACGCAGGAGGTGCAGGAACATTTAATCTTGACTGCAGGGACGCAAAGGAAGATGAATGGACATCATGCAAAACCAGCTATTCTGTAAGCGAATATCATGTCAGCAATGACGTGCCAATATTTTCAGGGACATGTTCAGATAAAAAATACTATAAAGTATTCCTCTCGGGTGTTGTTCAAGAAAACATCATAGTGACAGTATTTGAAGACAATGCAGAAAAATACAAAAACAAAATAGTTGACAAAGGGAAAACAGAAACATTTGACAGCATAAAAATATCAGTAAAAGACATAGATTACAATAATAGAAAAGCACTTATAGGAGTGAGTTGCAAATGAAAGTCACATGGTCTATGCTTATGTTAGCCATAACAATAATTGTTGCAATAGTTGTTCTGGCTGGAATTTATTCGCCTATTTTTATTGGTTCTGAAGAAGAGCCAAGCTCAATAGAAAAAATGTCAGAGGAATCCTTTAAGTTCAGGGCAGGATGTTCAGAAAATTCTGATTGCGCTGGAAACGGCATTTGCAAAAACGGGCAATGTTTATGCTTTATTGATGAACAATGCAGAAATAAGTGCGATAAGAGCATAGGTGTCTGTATATGAGAATAAGCCTGCCTGTGAGTTCGCTTAAAGATATTATTATCCTTGTTCTTATCATTTTCTTTCTTATATCAGTTATTGTGATTATAATCACTCCCGGAACAGGAAAAATGACTTCAATGCTTTCATACTACATAAACAACTTCATAAATCTTATTCTGCATTAAACTTATAAGAAAAAGAAAATAATTTTCAATATGGAACTTTCAGCAAGGTTTTTGGTTTTAATTTTAATAGCACTAATAGTGTTTGTTGCATTGTTGATTGGCATAATAAATCCAATAAACAACAATGTTAAAGACACAGGCAGCCTTGCCGACAGAACAGCAGCCTGCAGCAAATGGAATATTGACGGATGCAAAGACTCGAAACTTACAAACAGCATTATGGAAAAAATCGGCTGCTCTAACGCAGACAATTGTAGGAAAATATGCAGGAGAAGCGGATTTTGTTAGTTGATTTGCATGTTAGATGATGAACTGCTGTGGTTAGTTGGAATAATTGTATTTATTATAATAGTGCTTGGTCTTGTTATGTGGCTTAAACTGCTTTAGGCAGCAGGTGAAATTATGTCTGAAATATACGACCTTGTTATTTTTGCAGGAGATATAATTATACTTGTTTTATTTTTTTATCTTGTAACTCAAACAGGACTTATGTTAATGGAATATTTTGCTTATGCAGATGCAAGAATTATGCAGGAATATATGTCAGGCATGCTTTCAATGAGCAATTTTGCTCCTGACTTTTATGCTCTTGAATTTTTTCCCAAAGTAACGCATAACATGAAAGTATTTGAAGAAAATCCTGTAATAAACATAATAGTGGGAAAGCTGACAAAAAGGGCAAACCTGATGTTTGAACAGAAATCGCCGCTGCCATATGTTTATTTAAAGGATATAACAGGAGACTGCGTCAATGACTATTGCATGTTCTCTGAAACCCATATAAACAATGTAACGGTAGAATCAGCCATAAAGACAAAAATAGGTTTGAATAAATAGGTGAAATTATTGAAAGGACAAATGGAAATAAGCGAGATGTTTATAAAAATAACTGTATTGGCTATTCTTGTTGGCTTTATAGCATTCGGAATACTTTCTCTTACGCAATTCAAAGCAGATATAAGAGAAAACAGCAAAGAAAGGCTCGCAATAGACCTTGGAGAAAATCTGCTCTCGGCACCATGCCTTGCAGACATGAAAGGAGTTTTTAATGAAACAAAACTGAAACAGCAGGAATGTTATGCAAAATATGGAAACACTGTAAATGAGCTTGACAGAATCTCCTGCATTGACTCATTGCTTGCTTCTGTAATCACAATATCCACGCAGGATAAATCATGGGACTTTGGAGTAAAGAACATGAGGACAGGCAGAATACCTCCTGCAGTAAAAGCTGATTCTCCGGAATATGAATTTCCTGCTCTGGTTAGAATGGAAGACGGCTCAACAGAACCTGCAAAACTGGTAATAAAATATGCTCCTTCCGGCAACTGCGGCTATGGTTACAAAGGAGCGGATTGTTACAATTGCATTAAAAAAGAGGAATGCGAAAAAATGGGGTGCAAATGGAACGGAGACTACTGCAGACCAGCCTACTCATGCACTGAAATATGCAAGCAGGATGACGTCTGCAATCCAAAGTGCGGAAGCAACGGCTGCAAACCAGACATAGACTGCTGCCTTGTGCTGGGCAAAAGGCTGTCATACGGAGACACCGTTTTTTCAGGAACATGCAACTCAAAAAACTATGAAGTATTTTACAATGCTTCAAGCGATATTTCAGTGCTGATTGAAGTAAGGGAAAACGGCGAAACTGTTATGGAAGGCATAGACAAATACCATGAAATTGAAAAAGGCAAAACCATTACTGTAAACAACATAAAAATAACTGCAAAGAACATAATAGGAAAGAAAGCAATAATAGAAGCAGGGTGCGCATGAACATGAAAAAAGCCATAGTTATTTCGGTAATCACACTCATTGTCATTATTGTTGTAGCTGCTTTTTTTGCCGCTGTCATAGGAGCAGGTCATATTTTGAATGTCAAAATAACCAAAAAACTAATAGTTGATATAATATATGAACCTGTGTCTGTTCAGGATGCGCTTTTATCTCTGATGGAGATGAAAGACAGCAATGGCATAACATTCAAAAGAGCGCTTGTATATGCCTTGTATGAAGACACATTGAAACCCAAAGTTCCAAAATCAGGTTGCGCCGATGACCTGTGCGATTATGACTTGAAAGCAGTTGCAAAAAAATATATTGACTATGTTTATAAAGGAAAAAAATACTGGCTGTTCCTTTATGGGCCTGACATAAAAACCCTTGCAAAAAACAGCGAAGACAAAGACTTTAACAAAGTGCCTTATGGCATGAGAGATTCAATACCAGTGCTTCCCGGAAAGTATTGGCTTGTATTGTACGTAGCGTGATTTCATGAAAGGTGTTGCTCCGATTATTACAGTAGGCGTTTTGATAGGCGCAATAATAATAGGTTTTATCCTTATCTTCCTTCATAATTTTTACAGCAGCACAGAAATGAAATTGTCTGACAGAATTGCAGGCGGTTTATCCACAATAAACTACTATTATCTATCAGAAAAAAATATGAATGAATTTCTTAAGATAGTAACTGAAATTACCGCAAAGGAATTGGGAGAAAAGTGCGGAGGTTTTGAATGCAACTGGCATGCAAATCTGCCAAGCATAGAAGAAATTAAAAACAAATTTAAAGAAACACTTAAAGGAAAAATAACAAGCTATCCTGAATTTATAGGCAACGGGGGAAGAATAAAAGTTACTCCTCCTTCCAATATAAACACAATTGTTTCTGATTATATAATAACTACAACAATGAAGCCGCAATCCTTTTCATTTGAAAGAAAAAAATCTATTATAAAGTCATATCTTAAAGGAACAGTGGAAATAAAAAAACCAATAAGATATCTAAAAATTGCAAAACTCTCAAGAAGGTTCTATGCCAACGGAACATATGTCCGGGATTCTAACAAAATTTACGTAAACTCTGGAGATTTTGACTGCGACAATGATGGAAATGCCGAAAAGCATATTTCAAACTCTTTGCTCTCATCATCAGGCGTGGATGGCTGCAAAATAAAAAACATTAATTTTAACGTGAATGAAGTTAACAGTTTAAAGACAGAATGTGAAGGAATAACCAACAGCAAAAACCCGGGAAAGTATGCAGGTTTTGTCTCCGGAGGCAGAATTCATGTGCGCATAGACAATATGTTCAGATATTCTCTTCTATGCGGAATTGGAAGCAGTGAAGGCTTGGCAGGCATAAATGACTTTCAAGGAACATACACCGAAACCCAATCATACTCTGGAAGCAGCGACTGCTCAGAAGGAAGAAAAACAGTGAGCTGCACAGCGCAGAAAGCAGTTAAAGACACTGACTGGATAAGATTGGATTCAAAAATCAACAACATTATATCATCATTGAAATCTGTTTTCACTAATGAATATCTGAATGGCATTGATATCAGCATAGAAATTAATCCATCTTTCTCAAAAACATGGCAATTATATGATTACAAGACTCCAAAGAATTTTTACAATGGTTGTGCAGGCAGCCATTATCTAAGAACAGGCAATAAAATATCAGGAACATGCGCATATAATTACGAGGACTTGTCATATTCAGGCTCATGCGGATGCGGAATAAGCGGTTACAGTTATTCTCACAAAAAATATCACAACACATATAATTGGGGAAAGAAAAATTATTATGAATACAAATATTCATGCAGCAGAAGCGGAAGCTGCAGAACAGGAAGTTGCTGCTCATGGGAACTTGTCTGCACTCTATTCAAATGTTACCGCGACTGTGACGCATATTCGCACAGCAAAAGATATTCAACATCTGAATCATGGTCTTGCTCCTATACAGGAAACTACAAATTTACAATATCTGATTTTGAAGCAGTAATAAAATTAACTGACAACACCATAAAAATTGTAAAGAAAGGAACAACCGATTTTGAAAATCTATACTTTAAAACAAACTTCACTGCAGGAGAAAATTATGTCTTAAAGCAGATTTAACTAATTCATTTTTACGTTATTGGATTCAATAAACTCTTTATTGGTCCGCCAAACATATTATAAGTTACAAACCAGCTCAATGCATATATTATTGCCGCAAATATCAATGTCTGCCATATAACGTTTCTTAATCCTATTGCATCTTCGCCATACTGTATCCTGTTTATAAAATACGACAAGAGCAATGCTGTCTGAAGCATGTAAATGCCGACTATAAGCTGGAAGGCGGCAGGCTCTATCGGAGGTCCTGTTCCTCCTTGATTCCATCCAAATAACACTAATCCCTGCAACCCTCCTGCAAGGTCTGGTGCAGAAGCAAGAGTTGAAAGCTGGGTAGAAATGGATGTAAGTATCTGTATTATTACAACAGCCATGCTAACAGTAACACCGGCTATCATAGGAGCAAGAAACAATGCCAAGAATTTCATGCTTGTTACAGTTTCACCAAGAATTTCATTTATTTCTTCCTTGACATTATGCATCCCTTTCAAATAATGCGATATTGTAAGCATGGACAACGACGCTATTTTTACGCTTTTTCTGGAAGATTCTATAATGGTTTGCATTATTGAATGTATGAGTTTTGATGGATACTGCTGAATAGCCCCGTATTCCTTGTCAAACAGCGACTGCTCAAAAGTCATGCCAAGCTTTTTCATATTCATGCTTGAGATAAGAAACAAATCGGAAATTTTCATATTTTTAAGATTTTCAACAGCCCTGTCAACAGAAACTTCTATGGGCGTTCCTCCTGCAATGCTGTTTCCAAGCTGGAACAGCGCCTCAGAAAATTCATTCTCTATTTTCTCAATATCATTTCTTATTTTGATTTTCTGATAACTGTCAAGATAACAATACACTATTACAGAAACGCATATTCCTATAACTACAATAATAGAGTAGTTTACTGAAGTTGCAACATCTGCTGTGCCTATGCCTGCAAATCCTATGCTTATTATTATAAGCCCAATAATAAGCGATATAGGAAGTATAGGTATGTTTTTCCCAAACAATGAGAATTTTCCTATGGGCGGTATGCCTTTGCTTTTGGTTGTGTCTGGCTGCGAAAACGTTGGAGGCTTTGTCTGCAAAATATAGTTCATATACAGATATAAAAATACAGGGAGCGCTATATCATATCCTATGAAAATAAAAACGGGCTTTATCACATCCTGCATGAAAAGAACAATTATAGGAAACATTATAAGCCCTATTACAGGAAGCAAAACTCCCATAGCATGTATAAGCATAACTGGCAATCTTAAACCCTGAGCATAATGTTTCATTCTTTCTTTTGTTCCCTCAAGTATCACATTTATTGCTTCGTCAAGCATTGCTGTTCTTCTTGATTCAGATTCTGAAGTGCTTGCCTTTAATATATGCAGAGCTTCTGAAAATTCCTCATTTTTGTCCTTCCATTTTGTCAGATAAAACGAAAAGGCTTCATCTATAGAACTATATGTTCCAAGTTCAACATCCCACATAATTTTTTTCAAATCCCAGCTCAAAGGTCCTGAAAGATTCTTTGAAGCAAATTTTACAGCCCCTTCTATGTTTGGATTATTGCGCATGTAAATTACCATATATAAAATAGCAAGCACAATCTCAGAACTCATTTTCGCCTGCAGGGACCTTGCATGCGTGGATGGGTAAGTGTATATAAAATATGAAATACCTCCTCCAAGCAATATCAAAAACAATCCAAACCCTGCATTAATAAAGCCTCCTAAAATGCCTGTAACTGATATGAGCATCATGGCAAAAAATGACAGAAGTGAAAAGGACATAACCCCTTCCGGTGTTGCGGTAATATAAGCAGCAGTTATGTCTTGCTTAAGTTTTGCTGATGTTGAATCATCAGGTTTCACCTTTATCAACTTCTCGGAAAATAAACATGCTTTTTCATAAAATGTTTCAGGTTTTCGTTTTATATCTTCCAAGAACTTTTTATAATCAATAGAATATGGCTCAAACTTTTCTTCTTTAGGGAGTTCCACAGTAGGTTCAATCTCCTTTAGAACCTTCTTTATCTGTCTTTTTCTTATTTCTTCAATTCTTTTTTCAATCTTCTTTTTCTTATTGGAAAACATAATGCTTCATCTCTGACTTTTTGCAAGTTTTTTGAACCACTCAAGCCACTCTTTATAAACAAGTTCGGCATCAATAAAACCTGTCTCTATTCTGGACCTCTCAGACAACAAATGAAACTTTTCATTGCTTTTTACAGTGTTCTCTGCTTCCATAAGTTCAGGCTTGTTTGTTGATTTTGCAATATCAACTATTGATTTGTATATTCTCGCACGCAAGTTTATGTTTTCCCAAACGGCAGCCCAATTGCCTGACCACTCTCTTACGCGTTTTGATATTTCATTCAACATAAAACTCTCGCCATTCAAAAAAGTTGGAGTTGGCTTGAGCATGCCTAATTTTGAAGAATATTCCATAAGGTTTACAAAACCTCCCTCTTCAACAGGGTCATTCTTCCAGTGTTTTCTGACTTCTGTGACTTCTGTGACCTTTCTGAAAGTTTTAAGACCGTCAGCGCTTCTTATCTTATTGCATATTATCACAAGGTCTGTCGCCTTAAAACTTGTTGCAGGAACACCTAAATCATTAACAACTCTGTCAAATACGCCATAAGCAGACTCTCCATGTATTGTGCCTGCTACAACATTTGCAAGAGCTCCTATTCTCATTGCTTCATAAAGAGCTTTAGCCTCCAATGACCTTACTTCGCCTATTATCAATGAAGAGTCGCCCATACGCAAAGCAGTTCTTATAGCATCATCTGCGCTCATCTCAGTTTCAACCCTTGTTATAACAGAACGCGATTTCAATCTTTCAATGTTGTAACCAAGACTTTGCAGTTTTTTGACAGGAAGTTCCAAGGTATCCTCAACAGTTACAATTCTTTGTTTTGGAAGTATTTCAAGCATGCATGCCCCAAGCAATGATGTTTTTCCTGAAGAACGCGTGCCTGCTATAAGGAAGGTTCTTCCATAATCAGTTACAAAACTTATAAGACCTGCAAACAAAGGGTCCAAGAAGCCGACATTTATAAACAACGGAAGAGTCCATGGTCTGTCCCTGTGCCTTCTCAATGAAATTCCCATGCCTTCAGGAGATAGATTGGGATAAATAGCGCACACTCTTGCCCTGCCTCCGGGAGCATTTGTTTCTGTATCCAGAACAGGATTTGCCTCATCCAATGGTCTTCCAGACAAAAGCCTGAATCTTGTTGCCCATCTTTCACCATCTACCCTTGTTGGTATAAGGTTGGTTTCGCACTCGCCGTAATCATTATGATAAACATATACAGGAATTTCACCAAGCGGACTATTAACAAAAACATCCTGTATTTTTTCATCAGAAAGAATTATCTCTAATATACCAAGACCTGCCGTATACCTTGTAAGTATTGATGCAAGTTTTTTTATCTGAAGAGGAGTGAAGTTTTTTCCGCTTTGTTCAGCCAAATCTCTCAGCAGTTCAATCCCAATATTGTTAAATATTTCTCTCATCTTCTCCTGGTCTTTTGTCTCAAACTCTCTTGGGCGCCTTTCTTCCAAAATCCTGCGCGCGCCATCCAGCAATATATATTCATCTTCAGCAAGATTGAACTCAGGAGGCACAACATGATAAAAATATCTTACATGCCCGGGAACCTTATATATACTTATTTCAACATTTCCTATTTCATATCTTTCTATTGCCTCTCCTGGAGGCGGGGTTGCCATGTATTTTGTATACATAAAATTGGGTCTAATTGTAGGATGAAAGATTTCTCTATAAACTGCCCTGTTGCCTACATTATAACCGCTTATATGGGGTTTTACCAACTGTATAAGAGAGCATTGCTCAAGAATCTCTTTTATCGGAAGCAATATATTTTTAAGATACTCCTCCCTGCACCTATCCTTCTTTATGGTTGTATGTCTTATCTCCCTGATAAGGTTCACATAAGCTCCTACGGGGTCTGAACGCAACTGTATTGTAATAAGATTCTGCAGCCACCCATACCACACAGATATTAGCCTGTCGCAACCCTTAGGGAACTTTTTTATGGATATAAGTCTTCTTTCCCTTAAAATTGTTGTTATGGCTTTTGCTATTTCTACAAGCATCTTTGTTTGTTGGGTGTTGTATTCATATTCTCTTGATTCTGCAAGAATAATACCCCTTATAGAAGGCTCAGAAATCAAATTATCTATAACTCTTGCCATAAGCACGTCGGAATCTTCTATGCTTGCACCGTATATTGAACCAAGACAATTTATTTTCAATATTCCGTCCTTTATCTCAGTTTCAAAAACCATAAAATACTACCTCAAACAATAATTATTATAAGTTTTATTAATATTATAGGTATAGTGATATTAATGGTTACGCAAAAAGACATTCAGACCATTTTGAATGAAGTTGTGAGGAGAATAAATGAACATGGAAGGAGAATTAGAGCTCTGGAAGAAAGAGATATGGCTGTAGATGCAAGGATAAGTTCAATAGAAGAAACAATATTAAGAAGTTCAAACAATCTGCGCGAGCAGGTGGCAAAGTTAACAAAACAACTGGCTGAACTTGAACCAAGAATTCTTAAAATAGAAAACAATATATCAAAACTCTCAAGAGAAATGACAAGAACCGCAAAGAAGACAGAACTTGTAGAAATTGAAAATCTAATAAATCTTTACAACCCGTTGAGAAATAACTTCGTAACAAAAACCGAACTAAAGAAAATACTAAAAGAAAAGAAGTAAGTTCACATAACAGGAGTTCCTTCTTCTGCATCCTTATCAACAGTAAGCAGAGAACACCTGTCGTTCTTCTGGTCAACAGCGCATAAGAGCATTCCTTCTGAAATTTCACCCATTAACTCAAGAGGCGCAAGATTTGCCAGAACAATCACAGTTTTTCCAATTAATTCAGATTCGGAATAATAATTAGCAAGACCTGAAACAATCTGAACTATTTTTTCTCCAATATCAACGCGAAGTTTGTAAAGTTTGTTGCTTTTTCTTATTTTCTCAACTTCAAGCACTTTTCCTGTTACAATCTTCATTTTTTCAAAATCTTTAAATTCTATCTGCATAAAAACCACTCATTTATATTTGGCGCAAACATTTATTAAGATATGGTTTGGCTCTTAAAGATTGCAATATCAATATTTACCCGTAATAATCCGTCCTTATTTCCTTTTTCTTGTATTGTTTCCAGCCTTTTGACAAAATATTGAAAACATCCTCCAGTTCAGGCCTGATATCTTCCCATATAGTTTCTACGGTTTTTATCCATTCTGCCTGGTCTTTCTCAGTATAAGAAAGAGATAGTTTGTTATGTTCAAATATAAGGAACTTAATTTTTTTATAGATTTCAAAGAGATTTTTCTTTTTACTTTTTGTAAGCATTTTCCTTTCCAGGAAGTTTATGTAATTTTCATTCACTATTATTAGAGGTTCAATCAACTCCAACAATTCCTGAAGTTTTTCAGTCATTCTTTTCTCAATCTGCATTACTAACGGGGTATTGTCAGGAACAAAGTAGAAGTTTCTTTCTACCCACTTCCAAGAGGGAAGACCGTATTTTTTTCTTAATTTTTCATATTGCTTCATATTTTTCTCTTGATATTTGATTAATAAATATTTTCGCTTATGTCTACTTATTATGTTCACAAATATAATTTATGAATCATTTATGGAAGCATGCCAGAAGGAGAAAATAAAGAAAATTCTGAAAGAAGTTGGACAGCAGGGCATAATGCTTGATATTGGTTCGGGGCCGGGGTTTTTGTCAGAATTAATAAATGTTATTTCCATTGACATTGACCTGGAAAATCTGAAAAAGGCGAAAGGCTTAAAAGTCCTTGCCTCCGGCGACGCCATTCCGTTCAAATCAAAAGTCTTTGATGTTGCATTCTGCATAGATGTTGTGCATTTATTGAAAAATACAGATGAGATATTCAGAGTTTGCAAAAGGGCAATTATCTCCTGTTTTTGCAACAGATACAACTATTATGAGAAATTGGACTTTTTAAAATCCATTATTCCAAGAGATTTTGCATTGGAAAAATCATTTGTTATTAAAGGAAAAGAATGGGACGCAGTTGTTGCGGCAAGAAGGAAAAACTAAAAATTAATTATTCTCATTATATTTTTTGAAAGTTAAGGTTGCTATGTTCATAAAAAACCTAAAATTTATACCTTAATATTCCCCCAATCCCTCCTAAATTATACAGTTTCTCGCCTGACTGATGCTCTGTGCTTATAATCATTGTTTTTGTCTTCAGGGTTTCAGCAAGTTCAATAATATCCTCGTTTTCCCGAACTTTTTTGTCAGAAACAAGCAGAATTTCAACAGCCCCCATTTCAATGGCTTTTTTCGTTTCCTCCCTGCCATAAACAGCTTTTCCATCTTTGGATATTTCCGAAAGCAGTTTTTCAACAATCTGCGTTTCTTCTGAAATGCGGGAAAATTTCGCAACCCTTTCAAGAATTCCCCTATTAAAAAGTTCATGCAACCCTGACTCTCCTGTATGAGAAACGGTATCAACAGTGATTTTCTTTTCTACGCCTTTCTCTTTCAGATATGCTGCTAATTCTTCTTTTGCAAAAGCAGGTCCTGCAATAACAACATAATCTGATTCGTTCTGCTTTATTTGTTTGGCAAGTTCAGCATAATACTGCGGCTTTGTGGAAACTCCGGACTTTTTGCCCAAGGAACATGTTAAATGAATAAGATGTTTCTTTCTTTCCTGCACAAGCCATAAATCCGCTTCTATTTCATCAAGAATGCAGACCAGAACCTTTTCCTGTTTTTTTGAAGCAGACTTTATTTTATCAATCTCCCATGACTTCCATTTTTTTTCTATTTTAAGAAAAGTGTTGGGAAGAATCTCAATTGTATGATGCCCTCTTTCAACATCTTCAGGACCGGAAACTATTTTTCCTCCTGCCCTCAAACCATAATCTTCTCTGAATTCTATTTTTTCAACTTTTATTGTCAAAACCATACTCTCCTTCTTTCCCTTTACCTTCTCATCTCCTCTTTTTATTTCCCTGCTTCTTACAGTTTTTGCAGTAATAAGAGTTCCGGGCACAATAATTTTTTCAAGCAGATAAACATCATCCATGTTTTCAGGAGTTATTTTTGCTATATTGTGTTTTAAATCAAATGAAGACTTCATAACATAGATTACAAGGTACTTATTATTTAACTTTTTATTAAAAACCTTTTAACCAAATCAGTAGCCTTGAATTTTCCAAGAGAGCCTTTTCTGCAGTTCTTCTCAGAAAAACGCTTGTTATCCTGTTTCGGCATGTTTGAAATCATAACAGGCACCGGGTCTGCTGTATGCGATCTTGCTTCGCAGGCAGTCGTATGGTCGCTTGTTATGCAAACCCTGAATTCAGAAAAATCAATCTTTTCAAAAAAATACCTGTCCATTGCTTCAATATAGGCTTTTTTGAGAACAGGCAGACCTCTATGCCCAAACGGGTCTGCGCCTTTGAAATGAAGATAAAAGCAACTATATTTGTCAATATTCTTTTTAAGAAGAGCAACCCGAACTTTCATATCTCTTCTGACTGCGTTCTTTACCTGCCTTTCATTTTTCATAAGCCTGTCTGTAAAAGGTTCCGGCAAATCAAGACATTCCATGCCAAGCAGTTTTGCTATGCCCTTCTCAGCTGCTGTGTCAGCGAAGCACAGCCATTTTCCCTTTATTTTACTGATACTGGGCAAAGAGTTGCCTGCACCTCTTGTAAGGACAATATTTGCCTCGTGCTTTCCTGCTTCTCTTCTTTTAACATTTATCTTATGTTCTTTTAACAGCAACTCAGACTGCTTAGTAAAAGAATTTATAATATCAGCTGTCTTCTTTGCAGAACTCTTTAAAGGTTTGCACTTTTCAAAAACCATCTTCCCATGCAACGGCTTAGGAACTTCTATAAGATTTTTCATTAGCCTGTAATAGCCCGGATGAGTGCTTGAAACATATTCAGAAAGTTTTGACTTTAATATCAAAAGAAACCTGTAATTCATTTCATGTTTTAACTCAAAATCAACATCAAGACTTATATTGTCTTCAAGATATTTTACAAGTTTTTTGGAATATTTGGTTTCCAATCTCTCTGCTTCAGTGTCAATTATTTTGCCGTTTGCTATTGTCGCAAAATTGCATCTTACTGCCAGTTCATTCCTAAAATTATACCCTATACCGACAGCCTCCAATGGTCCGCGCCCTTTATTATAAACAAGCGGATTATAACCAAACATTGCCATTACTGCCGTATCAGTTTCCGGCGCTGTCCTGCCCATAACATCTATTAAACCAAGCATGCTTTCTTTAGCAAGCGTGTCAAGGTTAGGCGTTTCTGCTGACTCAAGCGGGGTTTTTCCATTCAGAAGTTTAGCAGGCCTGTCAGCAACCCCGTCCAGAATTATGAACATTGTTTTCATAATTTTATTTATTTGTCTTGTTTTATATATTAACTTTGCTTATCTCTCCAGAAAAACAGTTTTTGCATTCAAAACATCAGAAGGAAACCTGTCAATAAGTATTTTTCCTTTAAGCAAGCTGCCTACCACAACAGGTTCATACTCTCTTGCAAACTTCACTGCCCTGTTAAGCTTTATTGTATTCTCAGCATAAATTGTAAACAATTTTTCGCCTTTCTTAACAATATCTCCAAGTTTTTTGTGCAATCTCACACCTGCACCTTTGTCCTTAGGCGAACCCGCCATTTTTGCGGTTTTTGCTATTTCCATATTTTTTATTTGCAGCACCTTTCCTGACCTTCTTGAACGAACATCAAAGATTTTGTCTCCAATAACTATATCAGAAGGTTTTATTTTCGGATTCCCTCCCTGCTCAGCAATTATTTGCCTGAACTTCCTTTCAGCTTTTCCTGTTTTTATAATTCTCAGAACATCATCATAATTTCCCTTTCCTGTCATTTCAAATATTATGCCTCCAAGTTGCGAAACCTTCTCTACAAGGTCTTTTGGACCTCTTCCCATTATTGTTTCAAGAGCCTCTTTTGCTTCAAGAGCAGGCCCTATATTATATCCTATAGGTTGCTCGCCAACAGTAATGCCGCAAACAACTGACATGTTAAATTTCTTGCCAAGCTCTATGAATTCCTCTGACAAAATTTTGGCATCATCTACCGTCTTAATCTTTGCGCCGCTGCCTGTAGGTATGTCAATAACAACATATTTTGCCCCAACAGACTTCTTCTTTGACATTATAGAAGGCAGTAAAAGCGGGTCTATGCCAAGAGGAAACTCAACCTCTATAAATTCATCATCAGCAGGAGCAAGGTCAAGCGCGCCTCCCCATACAAGGCAACCGTTTGTTTTTTTGACAATTCTGACTATTTCTTTAGAATCAAACTCAACGTTTGCAAGCACTTCCATTCTGTCTGCTGTTCCTGCTGCAGATGTTATCGCCCGCGAAGATGTCTTTGGTATTATAAGCCCTGCAGACGCAATCACAGGAACCAGAACTATTGAAGTTTTGTCTCCGGGCACGCCTCCTATAGAATGTTTATCAACAACGCTATTTCCAAAATTCAGTTTTTTTCCATTGTTTATCATTGCTCTTGATAAATATTCAACTTCATCTCTGCTCATGCCGCGGATATAAAGGGCTGTCAAAAATGATGATATTTCTATGCCTGAAAGTTTTTTGCTTACAACATCCCTGACAATGGACTCAATCTGTTCATAGTTGAGCTTATGCCCTGCAATTTTTTGTTTTATGAAAATAACAGAATCAGGCTCTTTCTCTATTGACACAGAAATTTTATCTCCTTTTTTTAATCCAAAAAAAGAATTTATTTCATTGCTTGTGGCTATTTCCCCTTCATTAACAAACTTGTCTGTTATATTTACTATCGCAACCATTTCATTTCCTTTAAACTTTAATTTAACCCTTTCAAGAGCATGCAAATCAAGAAAATCTGCGTCTTTCCTGTTAATAACAACTACATTCTTGTCTCCAACTTCAAGACTTAATGGCTTTGCTGACAATTTCATATTCCCACCGGACAAACCTGTTTTCCTGTTACCTGATTGCATGCAAGTTTTAGATTTGCGCACTCATAGCCATACCCATGATTTTCATTTGCTATTTTGCACAAATTTCCAATATACCATTCCACCTGAGGCAGGCTGACATCTGCAGATGTGTTGCATGCATATTTTCCCCAGTAATTGCAGTTTTCTATCATAACACTTTTTGCAGATGCGCACTTGTATCCGGGCCTTGCAACCTCGCATTCGCCTTTTGGAGCATAAACAAGAACTGACATAATAATTATAAATGCCGCCAACCCAAGAACTGCAAAAACATCCCATTTTGAGATTTTTATGTTTTTCAAAGATACCACCTATCAATTAATTAATTTGCGGCTTTAAAAGATTTTTCTTGCAAACCCAAATTTCATTTCCACTTTTTCAAAGCCGCCGTCAACTCCTTGCGGTTTTTAGCATATTCTTTCAAAGAAATCCCTTCAAGGCATGCATCAACAGCCTGCCTCATAGCAGTTGCGCCTGCCTGCGTTCCTAACGGATTTCCATGTATTCCTCCGCCAGCCTGTATTACCACATCACTTCCAAAAATATTCAGCAAAGCAGGCACATGTCCCGGATGCAAACCTCCTGAAGCAACAGGCATTACAGTTCTTAATCCGTTTTCTTCCTTTAATGCAGAAACATTCTCAAGAACTTCTTCTTTTGTTTCATACATTTTTCCTACCCCGGTTCCAACATGAAGCTGGTCGCAGCCAACTATTCTTACAATCTTAGATACGACTTTCATGGATATCCCGTGTTTTGGATTTTTCGTAAATGCCGCATGCCCTGCCCTGTGAGCATGCATTACAAGATTAAAATTTTTGTTTCTTAAAGTCTGCAATGCAGACCATCCTGCGCTAATTATATCAACCATAATATATTCCCCGCCGTTATTAGCAACAAAATCAGCGCGTCTAATCATTTCCTCTGTTTCCGCAGTTATATTTATCATGTAAATCTTTTTCTCCCCTGTTTCTTTTTCTGCTTTATCCCGCATTTTTATTGTTTCCAAAAACCTTTTTCTGAATGAATTAAACTTCTGGCTGCCTAAATTCTCGTCATCCTTTACTATATCACAGCCTCCTTTCCATGACTCATAAGCCACATTAGCATGGTCTTTTGTCACTAACCCTAATTTTGGCTTTATTATTGTGCCAACCAACGGCCTTTTTGTTTTGAAAATTTTCCTTATTCCCGTTATGCCGTATTTTGGTCCTTTGAAACTTTTTAGCAACTTCTTAGGAAAAACAATATCATTCAGCCTTAAATTCCTTAATTCTTTCATTCCAAAAACATTTCCTGCTACAGAAGAAAGAATATTCGGCATACTTCCCTGTTCAAACAAATCTATTGGATATGCAATTTTTATTTCCGCGCCCTTTCCTGTTTTTTTAATATAAAAAACTTTTGCAGCCATTCTTTCAACATAGTTCTTTATTGTAGAAACATCTGTCCATGTGCCAATACTTGACTCAGCAGCAACAGCACCCGCAGATTTTTTTATGTCCTTTGCCTCCAGATAAAAATCGCATATTAAATCGTTCTTAGGCTTATAAGACAAATCAACAAAATCAATATATCTCATTTTATCATCTCCTTTATTTTTACCGGCTTAAAAACACCACTTTCCATAATAACGCCTGTAACAAACTTCCATGGAGTTATATCAAAAGCCGGGTTTCTGATTTTTACCCCCTTTATTTTTTTATGCACCTCTTCAGCAGGCCGTTCTTCTATTACAAAATTCCTGCGTGTATCAATTTTTAAACTATCGGCAACAACATAAAACGGCTTTTTATGTTCCTTTGCAAGCGCACCTAAAGGGTATGTGCCAATTTTATTTACAACACCTTCTTTTCTGATTGCATCGGCTCCTACAATTACATAATCAACTTCAGGCATGAAAAACCCTGAAGCAGAATCTATTATTAAAACAACGGAAACTTTTTCTTTTGCCAACTCTTTTGCCGTTTTTACTCCCTGCTCTTTCGGGTCTGTTTCAGTTGCAAAGACTTTTTTTGGCATTGTCTTTTTTATAAGAGATATTGCCTCAGAAGAATGACAATGAGTCATTATAACAGATTTCTTTCTGATTACCTTTAATCCATGCTTTGATATATTGTCAGTTTGCAGTTGTTCAAGCAGTTTGTCTATTGCCTCAATACTCCTTTCCTTCTTTATTATTTCAATACAATTATGAAGAACCACAGCAGTAGGTCTTGCGCTCTCAAGTTCTTTGCAAACAACATCAAATTTTTTTCCAAAACCATTTTTTAATGCAAATGTTTTAAGAAATTTCAAACTCTCTATTGCTATTTCTTTTGCGCCCTGTATTTCAATATTTTTGATTTTTCTTATTAACAAATTTAACTGCATAGTTTATTAAACTGTTTAACTAATATATATTGTTATGTATGAACTGGAGCAATTAATAGAAAATATGAAGAAATCAGGAATCCTGAAATCAGAACGAGTTGAAGAAGCCTTAAGGGAAGCGCCAAGACATGAATTTTTGCCTGAAGAATTGAAAAAATTCGCATATATTAATAATCCTTTGCCCATAGGTTGGGGGCAGACAATTTCCCAACCTTCTACAGTAGTATTAATGACTGAAATTCTTGATATTAAAGAAAATGATAAAATACTTGAAATTGGAACCGGCAGCGGCTGGCAGGCAGCAATTTTAAGCAGAATAGCAAAAAAAGGTTTTGTGTATACAACAGAAATTATACCAGAACTTGCAGAATTTGCAAAAAACAATATTCAGAAACTCAAAATAAAGAACATTAAAATATTTAATGCAGACGGTTCTCTTGGGCTAAGGAAATACATGCCGTTTGACAAGATTATAATAACAGCAGCGACGCAGGAAGTTCCCAAAGAACTTATTGAACAACTTAAAACTTTCGGCAAGCTGCTGATACCTATAGGAGATATGGAAACCCAGAAAATGACTTTGATAACAAAACTGAAAAAAGGACTTGAAATAAAAAAATTTCCCGGCTTCTTTACATTTGTACCATTGAAAGGTAAATACGGCTTTAAAACATAGTTTTTTAAAATGCCGGTTATAAAATTAAATTAGGTGATTAAATGAATGTAACAAAAAAAGACGGCTCCACGCAGGAGTTTGACAAGAACAAAATATGCGAATCCTGCAAAAAAGCAGGAGCATCTGAAGATGTGGCAAATCAGGTGGCTGACGCTGTCGCAGGCAGGGTAGAAGACGGCATGTCCACGAGGCGAATAGGTGAGATGGTAGTAGAGGAATTGAAGAAGCTGGATGAGAATGCAGGCAGAAGTTTTGAGGAGTATTTCAGAAGCCATTGATTTTTTATTTTTTTGTTTTCTTTTTTATTGACTTCTTCTGATAATTTCTTCCCATTGTTTGTCAACCATACTCTGCAATTCTTTTATATCCTGTTCAGAAAGTTTGGAAAATCTTTTTTGCCCTGCAATATAATCTTTTACAGGCAGGGTTTTATCTTTTTTATTAAGCGTGATTTTTCCGTTTTCCACCTCAAACAAAACCCACATTCCGCATTCAACAGCCTGTCTGCACTTCTCTATTGTCAGACTGCTGTCATGCCCCCAACCAAGCGGGCATGAACAATGAACGTCTATAAATCTTGAGCCTTTTATATTCAATGCCTTTTTTATTTTGTTTGTCAGGTCCTCAGGAAATGCTATGCTTGCGCTGGCTACATAAGGAACTTTATGGGCTGCAACTATATCCAATATCGGCTTTTTCCATTCCAGTTTTCCATGAACTTTGTTGCCATACTGCGATGTTGTAGTTTCCGCATGCAGAGGAGTGGCGCTACTCCTTTGAACGCCTGTATTCATATAAGCCTCATTATCATAGCAAATATAAAGCACATTTTCATTCCTTTCAAGCATTCCTGACAACGCAGCAAATCCTATATCATAAGTGCCTCCGTCTCCGCCTATGCATATAACTTTGGTTTCCTTTCCCTCTGACTGCAAATACCTTGCAATTCCTGAAGCAACTGCAGGCGCATTTTCAAAAAGGCTGTGTATATATGGCACGTCCCACGAAGTTTCAGGATAAAGAGTTGAAATAATTTCCATGCAACCAGTAGCATTCACAATTATAACATCTTTTCCTATTGTCCTTAAAATCATATTCATGCATATTGCGCATCCGCAACCTGCGCATGCCCTGTGCCCATGAATCAAACCTTCCATATTTATTTCACCTTATAAAACCCGACTTTTCAAAATCCAGCATTTTTTTGAAATGCTCCGCCGTGACATCCCTCCCGCCAAGACCTCCAATCACGCTTATTATATTTTTGCCCTGAAACATTGAACATACTTCAGAAAATAAAGGAGGGAACGAACCCGCGCTCATGGCTTTCTCAAAAACAATAATCTTTTTTGCATCCTCGCATATTCTTCTTATTTGCTCATAAGGAAAAGGTCTGTAGCACCTTACTCTTAGCAACCCAACTGATTCAGACTCGTCAACAGCATTTTTCGCATTTGCCGCGCTTGAACCCATGCAAATTATTATTGTTTCTGAATCTTTGGTTTTGTAATCTTCAACAAGACCATATTCTCTTCCAAAATTTTTTCCAAATTCTTTTCCTGTCTCTTCTATCACAGTTTTTGACTTCATCAAATCTTCATGCAAATCTTCCCTGAACATCTGATAATGCTCCGGAGAAGCATATGCACCAAAGGTTAACGGATTGTTAGGGTCAAGTTTATCCCATGTTCCTTTAGGAGCAAACTTTCTTACTTTTTCAAGTTCAGGAATGTCAATCTGCTCAGTTGTATGAGTAAGAAAGAAACCGTCCATGCAAACCATTACAGGAATTCTGGCAGTTTCACTGATTCTGAACGCCTGTATAACATTGTCAACAGCTTCCTGATTGTTTTCGCAATAAAGTTGTATCCAGCCATTGTCCCTCTCAGATATGCTGTCCTGATGGTCATTCCATATATTCAGAGGAGCGCTAAGAGAACGGTTTCCTACTGCAAGAACCATAGGCAATCTCATGCCGCTTGCATTAAACAAAGCTTCATGCATAAGCGCAAGCCCCTGAGAAGAAGTTGCAGAGAATGCGCGCGCGCCAGCAGCAGAAGCGCCAATAAGCGCAGATATGGAAGTAAATTCAGACTCAGTAGTAATGTAATTCTTAATTTCTCCATTAGCATAAAGCCTTTCAAGTTCCTCTGCAATATGAGTGGACGGAGTTATAGGAAAACATGCAGCCAGATCAATTTCGCAATTTCTGACAGCATGAGCCACAGCAATAGAACCTTCAACTGTCTTAATCATAACATCACTTCATTTCAATTGCTTTTACTGGGCATTGCCGCGAACATATTCCGCAACCTTTGCAATAATCATAATCAGCTACTCCAAACTTTATGCATGAATCAGGGCAGAATTTTTCGCATATGCCGCATTTTATGCATTCTTTAACTAACACAGGTCTTAACTGAGCCCAATCTCCTGTTTTATTGTTTTTTTCACCTGGTTTTGAAATGGGAACTAACATTTTACCACGTTATAACATTTTTCGGCAGCAAGAATATTCTTCTCTGCTATTTTATCGTTGAACCTGTTTTTGACTGCTTCTGTTAATGACGAAAAGGAACACACTCCTGTAGCTTTTATCAAGGCGCCCAACATAGCTATATTGTAAATAGGTTTGCCTATTATGTCAGCAACTTCAGAAGCATCAACTGAAATAATATTATCACTCTGGAATTTCTTACTTGTATTCAGGATAACAACCCCTCCTGGTTTTATATTAGAATACAATTCTTGGTTATCCGACATTTTTTCATCAATTACCATAACTATGTCAGGATTATATATTTGCTGATAACCTCTTATTGGACCATCATTTATTCTGCAAAAACTCTTAACAGGAGCTCCTCTTCTTTCGCTTCCAAAAACAGGAAAAGCCTGAGAATTTTTGCCTTCAAAAGCAGCAGCCATTGCAAGCACTTCTGCTGCTGTAACAACTCCCTGCCCTCCTCTGCCATGTATTATTATTTCAATAATATAATTCACCTTCATAAAGGTTTAAATTTTATTCCATATTGTATTATTCCTGTATCCCCGTCTTCGCAGATTTTCCTGAATGCGCCCTGAACTCTTTGACCAATTTCAGGATTTTCGCATTCAACAACCTGCGCTGATATTACAGGTCCATCATCCAATTTTATTAGCGCTATAACATAAGGCAACTGCAATTGCATATCTTTTGTGGATGTGTGTATTATAGAGTAAGTTATTATAGTGCCTTTTTGAGAAAATTCCCTTTCTTCAAGATCTCCTTTTCTTCTGCACTTAGGGCATATATATCGCACAGGATAATAATCGGTATTGCAATTGCTGCAATGAACGCCAACAATTCTGTATCTGTTTTCAAATCTTCTCCATGCCTGAGGTATATTTGACTTATGCGTCATTAAATCACCTTGTTAAAATATGAATAATGCAAGTTGCCCCTGAACCACCCACATTATGCGTAAGTCCATACTCGCATTCAACGCTTCTTTTTCCTGCAGTTCCGCGAAGTTGGTTTGCAATCTCTATTACCTGCTTTATTCCTGTAGCGCCTACAGGATGCCCGCACGCTTTTAAACCCCCTGAAGTATTTATTGGTATAGTTCCGCCTATCTCTGTATTCCCTTCCTCAACAAATTTTCCTGACATGCCTTTTTCAACAAAACCCAAATCTTCTATTGCAAGAAGCTCGGCTATTGTAAAGCAATCATGAACTTCAGCAACATCTATATCCTTTGCAGTTATGCCAGCCATTTTATAGGCAATTTTCGCAGCTTTAACTGTTGCATCAAGAGTTGTGATAGAGCGTCTGTCATGCAGAGCAAGAGTATCTGAAGCGTGTGCTGATGCAACAATATACACAGGATTGTCAGTATATTTTTTTGCAATATCTTCTCTGCATACTATTACAGAAGCAGCGCCATCAGTTATTGGCGAGCAATCAAGAAGCCTTAACGGGTCTGCAACCATAGGAGAATTAACAACTTTTTCTGTTGAAACCTCAAAAGGAAACTGCGCTATTGGATTTAAGATTGCATTTTTATGATTTTTTACTGAAACTGCCGCCAACTGTTCTCTGGTTGTGCCAAAATCATGCATATGCTTTCTTGCAATAAGAGCATATATTCCCGGGAAAGTAAAGCCATGAAACGCTTCCCATTCCTCATCTGCAGCCCCCATAAGAGTTGCAGTGCTTTTCTCTGCGCTTGCATCTACCATTTTTTCCACTCCGCCTGCAAGCACAATATCATGCTGCCCCGACATCACAGAAAGAACAGCCTGACGCAGTGCAAGACCTCCAGAAGCGCATGCCGCCTCAACATGAGTTGAAGGTATATCCACGCCTATCTGGTCTGCAATAAGAGCTCCTATATGTTCCTGACCTACGAACCTGCCTGCTGACATGTTTCCAATATACAATGCATCCAAATCTTTTCCTTCTATTCCAGCATCTTCTATAGCCATTATTCCTGAATCAACAGCAAGTTCGCGCAAACCTTTGTTCCAATGTTCTCCGAATTTTGTTATACCCAAACCTATAACAGCAACTCTCATATAATCACAACAACATTTTTTTCCTCATTTTAAGATATTCGCTGTAAGAAATGTACTTTTTTCTTTCTATGTATTCTGAAACAAAAGGTGCAAGTTTCCTTCTTTCCTGCAAAAGTTCAGTTGTTTCAAATATAAATGAATCTGAACCTGCGCCTGAACCATAAGATGTAACAAGTATGCGTTTTCCAGCGTCTGCAACATCCAAAACAGAAGCCAGACCAAGCATTGACGAGCCGGAATATGTGTTTCCTATCTTGCTTACAACAAACCCGTCCTGAATTTTTTCGGAAGGTATTCCAAATTTTTTTGCAACTGAAAGCGGGAATTTGCCATTAGGCATATGAAAAACAAAATAATCAAAATCTGATATTTTAAACCCTGTTTTTTCAAGAATAAGATTTGTGGCTCCTATGACATGCCTGAAATATGCAGGCTCCCCTGTAAACCTGCCGCCATGTCTGGGGTAAACTGCATGCTGCCTTCTCCAGAAGTCTGGAGTGTCGGAAGAATACGAAACCGTGTCCACAAGTTCTGCAAGCACATTATCTTTTCCTATAATAAATGCAGCGCCGCCTGATGCTGCCGAAAATTCAAGAGCATCTCCTGGAGCAGCCTGAGCAGTGTCGCTGCCTATGGCAAGACCATATTTTATTATACCGGAACTTACAAGCCCGAAACACATCTGCATTGCGGCTGTTCCTGCCTTGCATGCAAACTCTGTATCAGCGCCTGTGTATTTGTTGCCAACACCTATCGCATCCCCAACTATAGTAGATGTTGGCTTGACAGCATATGGATGACTTTCGCTCCCAACATAAATAGCTTCTATCTCGTTAGCTTTTATGCATGCCCTTTTTAATGCATTAATGGCAGCCTCTACAGCAATTGTTGCAGCATCTTCATCAATACTTCCAACAGACTTTTCCTTTATAAGAAGACCATTCTCTATAATAGAAGCATCTTTCCCCCATGCCTCTGCTATATCCTTAATTTTTATTCTGTAAACTGGCACATATGCGCCATAACCAGCTATGCCTGCCATAATTTTACCTCGCAAGTTTTTGATGGGTTGAAGCAAGCTGTCCTGCAACTTCCGCAGATAAAAGCGAAATCTCTCCTGCAAGAACAGCAGCAGCAACTATTTTAGCAAATTTTTCTGAATTTTCTCCGGGAGCAAGCGAATTGTCAATATTCATTATCTGCAACGCCTCGCGTTGCGTAGCAAGCTTTGTGCCGCCCCCAACTGTGCCGACATCAAGGCTTGGTATGTAAACTGAGAAATATAAATCTTTCCCTTCCATCTCAGCTGTTGTGATGCTCATAGCAGCTTCAGTTACATGCGCAGGGTCCTGACCGGTTGCTATAAAAACTGCGGCTATGATGTTTCCTACCTGAGCATTAAATCCAAGAGAACCTGCAAGAGCAGAACCAAGCATATTCTTTCTGTAGCATACTTCCACAATGTTTTCAGGCGTTGTCTTCAAAACATTTTCAACAACTTCCCTTTTTAGCACAACTTCTGCAACCAAACTCTTTCCTCTGCCTTCTATCAGATTTATTGCAGACGGTTTCTTGTCTGTGCACATGTTCCCTGATACGCTTACGCACTTTGCATTTGTATTCTCTTCTATTTTGTCAACTGCTCTTCTGCATGCAATAGTTGCCATGTTCATTCCCATGGCATCTTTTGTATCAAAAACAAACCTGAGAAAAACATTTTTTCCTACAACCCATTTTTTTATTTCTAAAAGCTTTCCAAACCTCGTTGTTGATTCTGCCTCATTTTTTATTAACTCAAAATTATCATTTATCCATTTAACGCAATTTAAAGCATCTGCCGTATTTCTTGCCCTTAATACAGGCGCGCGCGTCATGCCATTGTTAAGCACATAAACATTGCATCCTCCTGATTTTCTTATTGCAGAACATCCTCTGTTTACTGAAGCAACAAGAGCAGCTTCAGTGGTTGCCAATGGAATGTAGAATTCACCTAAGTTGTTTACCTTAATCTTTCCTGCTACTCCTATTGGAACCTGCGCAACGCCAATAAAATTCTCTATATTCTTCCTTACCTCATCTGCGGGAAAAGAATATTTTGACATGTTTTCAAGTTTTGCTCCTGTTTCCGTTTCAATAAACTTTCTTCTTGCTTTGGCAGAAACCTCAGGAGATTCTATACTCTCAAGTTCATGCAACTTAATTTTCCCTTCCTTTATATTTTTTAACAATTCCTCAAAATCCATAAGCATACATACTAAGAATAAATATATAAATATGTTGAAGTTTGAATAACAAATCGTCGTATTATTTTCTAAACCACATATCAAGGCTTTTTGGAGTTTGCTCAAGCAATTTTATTGTTTTTTCCACTCTCTCTTTTGAGAATTCAAATTTATGAACCATTAACTCTTCAAGTTCTTGTTTGTTGAGACTTGGATATTCAATTCCAGTTTCACTTACAGGAGGATTAACAAAAAAGTTGTAAATCTTTTCCGCAGGTATCACTTCATGTTCAAACTGTTTTTCCCATTCTATCTTTGACAGAACATTTTCCAGACTTTTTTCTCTTTTAACAAGTTCCAAAGCGCGTTTTGGTCCAATGCCGCTTATGCCAGGATTAAAATCAGTGCCAACAAGCATTCCCAAAATTACAAGCTGTTCTCTGCTGATGTTTAAGGAAGAAAGAAGTTTTTTAAGCTCTATAATTTCAGGGTTTATTTTTACATAAGTCATTTTCCTAGGCACCTTTCTTTTGCCTGTTATTGATAAATTTCTTAATAAACGAGGCGCGCCAAACAAAAGAGAATCAGCATCCTGAGAAGAAACAGCATAAACTTTGCCTGTCATGCAAAGATATGCGCACTGGGCTTCGCCTTCGCTTGGAGCCTGCACAACAGGAACCCCCATTGCCTTTAAGACCATTTTTGACTCTTCTATCATCTCGGTTGTCAATGTGGCTGTTTGCTGAGCGGCTATTCTTGCCTCCTCCATATCTCCCTTTGCCATTGCTTCTTCAAGCCTTTTTTTTGCATTTTCTTTTATTTCCTTTCTTTTCTCTGCAACTATCTTAAAATCAGGAGATTTTCCATCAAAAACCCAGACTGGTTTTATTCCGTTTTCTATTAACTTGGCTGTTCTGTAAAAAATTCCAGAAATATGGCTTGTTATTTTTCCTTCGCTGTTTCTCAAAGGCTGCTGCGTATATCTATCCCGTATTATTGAAAGAAACTGATAAATCCAATTGAATGCATCTATCGCTATTCTTCTTCCCTTTAACTCTTCCATACTAACTTCTTGCTTAACAAGAAGGTTTTTAAGTTGAACGCCCATTTTTCCTAATTGTGGATCCTTTTATATAAAATTTCGTTAAGGTTCCTGCTTGTTGCTGAATGGTGGGTAGAGTTTGTTATTCTATTCAGAAACCTCATATGTTTCTTGACTGAGAATGTTGCGGAAGTGTGATTTATGGAAGAGTTGTTGGGAAAGTGTAAAATTAATTCGGGATATGACATGTTCGGAAGTTAAATTTTTAATTAAGTGATACTGATATTCCAAATACGAAAGCGATTATTTATTTCTTTTTTTGGTAATTTTTTGGCTTCTTCATCTTTAATTTCTGGAAAAAAAGGACTTATAAAACTGCAGGTTTAACATTAGGCTTTCATATGATGACTAAAAACTTGACTAACCTGTTCTGTCCTGAAACCTGAGTAATGTTTTAAATAAATCCTTCATAAGTTTTTCTGTAAATTGCATCAGACTCCAATTTTTTCACATCCCTTTTGTACAAATCATCTGCAACATTTCTTCCGTTTGCCTTTTCCCATTGTTTAAGGTTCACGCCATATTCCTTTTGTATCCTGTCTCTGTACCACTCAGGTATAACATTGAAAGAGCAGAAAGGAATTATTGTGCCATTAGGCTGCGCATAATGTATGCAGCATCTCTCCACGCGCTGTATGTCATAATTATACAAGTCCATAAAATGCATTAATCCTATAAACAAACTTTTTTTATGTATCTCTCTAAGAGCGCTGTACTTTCCCCTGATAAGAACATTATACAAAAGATTCACAAGGCCAAATGACTTTGGCTGTTTTGATTTGTCAATAAACCTGCCAAGATTATAAAGACCTTTTCCTGCAATAACATATTTGTTTGCTCCGTTTTTGATTTCATCTGACACTTCATTCAAATATTCTACAAAACCTTCAACATCAAGAAATCTTGGCAAAGGAATTATTTTATCTCCTTCCTTAAACAAATAAGTTGCCATTCCGCATGCGCTGTGCGTGCTTAACTCATACTTTGAAGTTCCTGTAAATGCCTCAATGAAATGCGTAACAGCAGAAACTGTTGGCACAGGGAAAAAATCATCTCTTGAAACTATGCCTGTCTCTTCAAGTTTTTTGATTACATCAGGTATTGTTATGCGCATTCTTTTTCTTTCTGCATTTGTCATTCTTCCAACAAGAGATACGGGCTGATAATTTACTCCGCGAACAACATCTATATTTTTTATTCCAAACTTCAAAATATTTCCAACTTCAAAGTCATTTGTTCCTCTTATTACAGTAGGCACAAGAACAATGCCTAAATCAACTTTTCTTGCATTCTCAAGAACAAACGGCACTTCCCAATGATTTTTAGGATTTGTTTCTGGAGTTGTTCCATCAAAACTAAGATAAATGGTGTTTACTCCCGCTTGCCTTATTTTTCTTACGAGTTCAGGGTTTTGAGAAAGTTTTATTCCATTTGTATTTAGTTGAACATGCCTGTACCCTTCTTCTTTTGCTGTTTTTATTATATCCAATATATCATCTCTTAACAAAGGCTCTCCGCCAGTGAATTGAACAGCAGTGCATCTAACAGGTTTTTCCTGCCTCATTAACCTTAACATGTCTCTTATTTGCTCAAGCGTGGGTTCATAAACATATCCCATTGCTTTTGCATAAAAGAAACAATAAAAACATGCAAGGTCGCATCTGTTTGTAATAACAATGTTCCCAAGAGCAGTATGCGACTTATGGTTTTTGCACAGACCGCAATTCTGCGGGCAATCTCCCATGGTTTCAGTATTTGGATTGTCTATGCCTTTTCCGTCATGAGCAAATTTCATTGCCTTTCTGAACATTTCACTGTCAGACCAGTAAATTTCTTTAACCTCTCCATGCTCCGGGCATTCTTTTCTTATCCATACTTTGCCTTCCTCTTCATATATTTCAGCATCAAGATGTTTCAAGCAAGCAGGGCATAAACTCCGCGTTTTTTGAATAACATCCATAATATCACGCAACAGATAATAACAAATGCTAAATTATTTATCACTCAAATAATATAAATCTTTATTTATTCAAACTTATTAATAACAGCAGAATAATTATTTTATGGAAGAAACAGGCATATGCCGTTTTTGCAAAAGGGTTTCCCTGTTAAGAAACTGCAATGTTTGCAATGCAAAGGTATGCAGCAACTGCATACTGCCTTTTGGCTGCAAAATATGCAATGGAAAAATAAAATTAAAAAAATAAAAAAATCCTTATTGTATTTTACTCTTCAGACTTGTTCTCTTCTTTTGCTGCTTCAGAAGCCGTGTCTTCGCCTGCCTGTTCTGCTGCACTTGTTTCTGAAGATGTTGTGTCCTGAACGTTTTCCTTTATTTTCTGAAGCGCATTTATAAGTCCGTCAATTATGTTTTTATTTGCCTCAAAACCAAGCGCATTCTTGAATCTTTTATTGCCTGTAGGCAATACAAAACCCTTAGAGATTGAGATAAACTCTGTCTCTCCTTCGGGTGTTTTTGCTTTTTTTCTTGCAACTTCCAAAAACTTGTTATTTCCGAATTTTACATCTTCTGTCTCTAATGTTTCAAATTCTACCATTCCTACTACCTCTTTTTTATTTTTATTGGGTGAACATTATTAAATCATAAAAGAGTTGTAGATTCTGCTTCAACTTCTCCAACGCCTTCTATCTCTTTCAGCCTTTCTTCTGCATCCTGTCCAGCATCATCTGACACAAGCATTACTTTTATTGCCTTTAACCCAAAAGCCAATGGCTCAATAGCAATATCACTCGGTTTTATTTTCTCAATTATTTCCTGCTTTAAATCTTCTATATTCACATCAGCAGAAGAAGGCATTACTTTGTATGTTACAGCAACTTTTCCCATATTCATCACGGTCCTTCAAATCCGCATTTTTCGCATTTGTATAATCTTGAAAGCGTTTTGCATCTTGCACATCTTATTATTTCTGTCTCTAAACAAGCCGGACACTTATGTTTTACAAAATTCTCCTGTCCAATCAATACTGTACCGCATATTGAACACTTGAGTTCCATACAATCAATTTCTGATTAACGTATTTAAATCTTTGTGTTTAGGGTTCTGTTAACTTATTGTTAAGATGAAAAAGTTAGATATTTTTATTCATACTCAAATCACTAATTTTTAAATTTTCAAATTATATTATTTTTATGCCCCCATAGTATAGCTTGGAACAACAGAGCATATAGAACGTATGGTTGCGGGCAGAAGGCAAAAACCATAAGACCCGAGTTTTTTGCGGGATTTCAAATCTCGGTGGGGGCACCAATTTATATCAACAATATGATATATTATCTACATAAAATTCTCCTTTAATACTATAATGGCGATTAATTTCCTCAAGGCTATTATTATACAAAGTTATTATAATGGTATTCTTATATCAATTTTGTTTATATCACATAATTTTTCGAAATCAACCTCCAATATTACCTTTTTTCTTTTAAATTCAACTCTTTTATATTAGTATCGAATGTTTTAAAACATTCAGAAGGAGAGGAGTCTGCTCTAATATTTATTTCAAATGTTCCATATCCATACATATATATTAGTGATTGCTTTATCTAGATTTAAATAAATAATTTTCAATGACATGGAATAGATAAGTGAGAAATATTATTCATTTTTTATTCACTTTTTAAAAATATATTTTGCTATTTTAATATAATTTTTATTCCAAATATTGATTCTTTCTTCTTCAGGATATTCTGCCAGAGTTCTTTTCTCACCTTGGAGCATAATTATTCTGTTCCATCCTCCTGAGAGTGTGCCTCTTATCTCTTTAGAAAAAATAATAGGTACCCTAAAAACAAAGGTTTTTGTAAATCCATTTGGTTCTGCATAAACAGCAGCGACTTCGAAGTAACCACTCCTATCTTCTAATGCATCTAAAATCTTTAATAGTTTCTCTGCAGAAAGCCTTTTTTCTATGAAACTCGTATAGGGACCAGGAAAACCTAATGCATTTATAAAAAGACTATGGTCCTCTCTGACTACAGGTACATTAAACTCCTTAGAAGCTTTAATAGCAATAAATTTTGCTACATCTACACTACTATCTGCTTGAATTTCTGGATAATTTTTATCTATAAATTTTACTTGAATATTATATTTAGAAAAAGCATTTTTAGCAGCCATAATTTTACCTTTATTTCTAGTGACAATATGAATTACTTTACTCATATAATTAGATAATCATTTAACTTTTATAAAAGAATCCACAGCAGAATTTTATAATAGATTAATTAGAAAATTACAGAAAGAAAAATTAATCAAAAACAATACAGATTTTCCTCAAATTATAATTAATAGTATTCCTGCTCCAGAAATAATCTATGAAAGAATATCTTATAGTGATCTGAAACCATATATTCAGGGACTAAAAGAATTAAGTGATTTCAGGGTCAATTTCATAGTGATTGTATGTAATACTCTTTATAATTTCTTTAATGAAATAAAAAAAGAAATTGGTGTTCCTATTATTAATTTAAAAAATGAAGTAAAGAAAGTATTATTTAATTTAAATATAAAAAAGGTTGGCGTAATTGGAACTCCTCTAACAATAACTAGAAATTTATATAATTTTAATGGAATAGATTGCATTGTTCCATCTTCTTCAGAATTAAATATTATAAGTGATGCCATACAAAAGATGGAAAACTGTTTTTTTGGGAAATAAAAAACTTAATATAGAAATCTATTTAAATATCTGATATTAATTCAATTAAGAGGTGATTTAATGGCACTTGTTGTAAGGAGCAAAGTAAAAGAAACTGTAAAAAACATGAGATTTTCAGGTGATTTTTTTGATGCTTTGGACAAAAAAGTCACTGAAACAGTAAAAGCAGCGGCAGCAAGAGCAAAACAGAATGGAAGAGCAACAGTCAGACCCCATGACTTGTAAAAACATATAGGCGGTTTTCCGCCTTTTATTTTTTCTTAACATAACTTTAAATTTATTCTTACCATATTTTTATTATTATGCGGGGATAGCCAAACGTTTCTTGCAGCATGCTGCAGGAAAACGGACAAAGCCAGGTCAAAGGCGCAGGACTCAAGAATTATCTTGAGATTTGATAAAAAGATGATAAAGTTATCCTGTCGGTTAGTCCGTTCAAGAGTTCAAAATAAGGGGCTGTTCAAAACATGCAACCCCTTATCAACCCTTTTGAAGAGCATGAAAAGCGGGGCTGTTCAAAACATGCAACCCCTTATCAACTCTTAGTGAAACTCTCTTTCCCCGCACCAAAAGAATCAAATTGTTCTGGTTCTCTATTATAAATATAAATAAATTTATAATCAATAAAGAATATTGTAATTTGCAAAAAGCAGGTTTTATGGGTTCTGGATATGGAAATAAAAAGATTGACAGCAAAAAAAGCGTCTATATCAGAATTGACAACAGGAAAGTTTTTTCAAAAACCGGGATTTGAAAGCAACTACATTCTGTCAGTGCTTGGAAGGAAACTTTCAAGAATACGCGTAATGGCATTGGTTGTGGACAAGTTCATAAGCGAAGACGGAAAATATGGAGCAATAACTCTTGACGATTCAACTGATACAATAAGATGTAAAATATTTATTGATATTGATATGTTTGACAATATAAATGCAGGAGACCTGGTTGATGTAGTCGGAAAGGTAAGGAAATATAATGACGAAGTATATATAGCGCCTGAGATTGTCAAAAAAATAGACGACCCCAATTGGGAAACGCTAAGAATGCTTGAACTTGAGAAAATAACAATAGAGCAAAAAGAGAAAATAAAAAGAATAAAAGAACTTCAGAAACAGACATCAGACCTGAATGAACTAAAAAAATTGTCCGGTCTTTCTCTTGACGAACTGGAAGGAATAATTGAAGCCCAAAGTTTAATAGAGCAGAGCATTGAAGAAAGGATTGAAAAAGAAAGAGATGCAAAGGATGTAATATTGAAAATACTGGAAAATTATGACAGCAGAGATGGCGTAGATTATCAGTTATTGCTGGAGAAATCAAATCTTAAGGAAGATGTAGTTGACTCGGCAATACGCGATTTGCTGGAAAACGGAATATGTTTTGAGCCAAGACCTGGAAAAATCAAAAAATTGTGATACAAATGGAAGATTACGAAAAACTTCTTGACAAAGCAATGAGCAAAGTTAAAAAGTCTGGGACAGGAGAAAGGTTTGAAATTCCAAAAGTAGATTCAATAATACAGGGCAGCCAAACAATATTAAAAAACCTTTCTCAAATAGCCGACAGCCTAAGGCGCGACCAGAAACATATTTTGAAATATCTTGCAAAAGAAACAGCATCTCCTGTCCACACTGACGGACAACGCGGATACTTCCAGTCTAAAATACAACAAAGGACTCTTCAAATAAAACTTGAAAATTATATAAAAGAATATGTTATTTGCAAAGAGTGCAAAAAACCTGATACAAAACTTACAAAAGACGGAAATATAACAACTTTGACATGCGAAGCATGCGGTGCGCGTGCAACGGTAAAGCCAATAAAACAATAACAAATTCTTTATTAAGTTCTGCCTCTATTATTTTATTGATTTAAATGTTCCTGTATAAAATTCACAAAGTTGAAAAGGAAACAGTTCTTGCTGTTTGCGACTCTGAAATTATTGGAAAGGTTTTCAGGGAAGGAAAATTAAAACTTGAGATAAAAACAAGCTTCTATTATGAGAAAAAAGCAAACAAAACAGAAATTTTAAAACTCTTTGAGAAAGCAGACATAATAAACATATCAGGCAAAAAAATAGTTGCACTTGCCTTGAGAGAAAAATATATTGAAAAGAATAAAATAATAACAATAGACGGTGTTCCGCATGCGCAGATTATCAAAATGTAAAGGACAATTTTTCATAATTTCATCAATTATTTTAGTTTCTATCCTGCTCTCTATAACACAATACTTCTCGGAATATGGTGTTGACTTGACAAAGATTGAAGAAAATATAGAATTTGATTATATAGCAAATATAAAAGATGTATTGTATAAGACAGCTGAAACCGCGCCATGCAACAGAATGGATACTGAATTAAAATATTCTGAAAAAATAATAGAAGAGGAACTTGCAAAAAACGGAATAAAAGTATCAATAATACACAATATAGTTTCATGTTCAAACATACATTTTACATTTACAATAGAAAGTTCTAACTTTTTCAGCAAAACTGAATTTAATTATCCATAAACCTTTTTTAATCTCCCAGACCATCTATATTTATGAAAGCAATCTCCGCAATAATAGTTGTTGTTCTTTTATTGTTAATTTCCATTTCTCTAATCTCTGTTGTTTATGTATGGTCTTCTGCCCTGACAGGAACAGTGACATCAACAACAGAGGAAACAACATCAGAACTTACAAAACAATTGTCCAGTTGTTTGAAAATAGATGCAATATCAGGAAATGAAATTTATTTAAGAAACTGCGGAAAAGGCGTGATAACTAACAATTCATTGTCAGTATTCATAGATGACGTGAAGGTGGAACACTCTGTTGAAGAGATAGGAGAAGACCAGACAGGAACAGTGAACATATCAGGTTTGTGGCAGTTTTCCATGGACAGGCACAACCTGAAATTAACAAACGGGGCTGCCTTTGTCCAAGCCCTTATAGAGTTGGAGCCTAATAAAGACGGTCTGGTTGGATATTGGAGTTTTGACGAAGGTTCAGGCAATAAAATTTATGACAAATCAGGGAACGGGAATGACGGAACTCTTCTGCCATCAGGTTCAGGACCAATCTGGACAGCAGGAAAGTTTGGCAATGCTTTGAGTTTTGACGGAACAGATGATTATGTGAATATTCCATATTCTTCAAGTTTAGAACCTCTAAATTCTATAA
>CAZJGC010000001.1:0-135733 GCA_964545795.1 uncultured archaeon | reverse complement strand
GAGACAATCTGTGCCGAAGGCACTCCCGCGACCCATTTTTATTTCACATAACATATGCCGTTAAACGAAGTTTTTGGCGAAGCCAAAAATTTGGACGGAGCAGCCTGCAAGGTTGCGAAGTCTTTTAACGGCTGTTGTGCGAGGTCGTTAGACCCGAACGAGCGAAGCGAGTGAGAGTTGGGCGGCGGCGATTATTTTATTAAAATTTTATTTCCGTATCTTTCAAAATATATTACTAGTTTAGGTTCAATGAATTCATTAAGAAAAGATATATTTTTAAATAAATATTCTTCTTTAAGTTTGATTTTTCCTAATCTCAAATTATAAGCATTTTTAACTAGAGCTTGATATTCTCCCAGTTTTAAATTTTTAGAAAGGTTGTAAATCTCATTATATGTTAACGGGAACTTTTTTAGTTTTAGTATCTCCAAACATCTAGTACCAAATAGACATGATTTTGAAAATTCTAAAGAAGCAGTTATCTTGTCATCGTTTCTGTATGAAATTATAGAAGCAAGAGCAAATCCTAAATCAAATCTAATTCTTTGAATAACATCAAGATCTCTTATTTCTGGGGGTTTCATATTTTCAATTACTTTTTTACCTCTTAGGGTTCTTCCACTAAGAATTAAATCTCTCAGATAAATTGTTTTTTGAAAAGGAGTATCTATTTTGTATTTTAAAAAATCTTCATATTCAAAAGGATAGATATTAAATCCCTTTTCATTAATTAGTTTTTTAATTTCACTTCTACCTACATATCTTCTCTTTGGAATTAACACACCTATTTCAAAATCACTTCTTTTTAAGAAATCTGTTCTTGCTCTTGATCCATATAAAAATATTGAGACTGGATTACAACATTTTTCTAACTTATCTAAAACAGATTGAAGTTTCTTCATAATGTAATATGTAATTAAAATCTTTTAATAAATCTTTCTAAGCCGCCGCCCAATTTCGGACAACACCCATTACCCTTACTTTTTGTTCGCATAATCACCTAAAAAGGGTTAAGGTAAATTTTTTATAACTTTATAGTATCAGAACCCAAAAAACGCATCTTTTTAACTCTTCGGCACCAATTTTTATTATGAGCAATTATTATGATTTGCATGTCAACAGCAGTTTGTCTATAGGAGAGTCTTCCCCTGAAGAGTTAATAGATTTTGCAAAAAAACTTGGATATAGCGGAATAGCAATATGCGACCATTATAACGGAATGGAAAAATTAAAGAAGAATTTATCAGTTTTGAACAAGTTAAAGAAGGAAAATGAAGATTTTGAGGTTGCGACAGGAGTTGAGATAGTTGCAAAAAATCCTGCCGAGCTTCGCAGAATAGTAAATCTTGTAAGAGAAAAAGTTGCTATTGTTGTTGTTTATGGCGGAGATTATAAGATAAACAGGGCAGCGTGCGAAAATCCAAAAGTAGATATTCTGGCTCATCCCGAATTTGAAAGAAAGGATAATGGCTTGGATGCCTACTGCATAAAACAGGCAAGCAAAAATTCCGTGCTTATAGAGGTTAACTTCAAGGAAATGCTTCAATCGCACAAAAAATCAAGAATATTTGTTATGACAAGAATAGCAGAAAACATAAGGCTTTGCAAAAGGTTGGGTGCAAACATGGTAATCTGTTCAGGAGCTGAAAGCAAATGGGAAATGAGAAACCCGCGCGCTCTTGCTTCAATATCTAACATATTAGGAATGGAACTTTCCGCAGCAATCAATTCAATTTCAATAGTTCCTGAAAATACTTTAAAAAGAAACTATGATAAGCTGTCAGGGAAAGTGGTTTTCAACGGAGTTGAAGTGGCTGATTAAATGGATAAGCCAAAATTTATTCCTTCAAGTTTGAGAGAAAGAAACAGGTATTTAGTGTATCATGTAATTTCCGAGAGTGAAATTAAATTTACAGACCTTTATAATGCCATGTGGGATTCAATCTCTGAAATTCTTGGATATGCCAATATGTCAAAAGCGAAGGTCTGGATAATGAAGGATACGTATGATGAAGAGAAGCGCATAGGCATAATAAAATGCACTCACATGTTTGTTGAACATGTGCGCTCTGGAGTAACAATGCTGCAGAGAATAGGAGATTCGCGCGTTATTGTAAATGTTATTGGAGTTTCAGGCACGCTGAATTCCGCGAGAAACAAATTTATAACAAGAGACATTATGAAGTTTTTTAATCAATAGATTTTAATACATAAAAAACCAGAATAAATTTATGTTTATTGATAAATTAGTTTCAAAATTAAGGTCGTTGAGAAGCCCTTGTCCAGAATCAGAACAATTTTTGGGTATAATAGAAGGAAGGCGTTCTGTGCGAAAATACATTGAAAGGCCGGTTTCTGATGAGTTGATAGAAAAAATTATCAGGGCAGGAACATATGCGCCTTCTGCCGGAAACCGGCAGCCATGGGAATTTATTGTTGTAACAAGGCATGACCTGCAGGAAAAAATAGCCGAAATATGCGGCCAGATGTGGATGAGGTCTGCCCCTGTTTTTATTGTTGTATGCATAAATATGAGAATAGCTTCTGCGAGTTATGGAGACCGCGGCGAAAAGTTATATGGCATACAAAGCACTGCCGCCGCAATACAAAATATGCTTCTGGCTGCTGAATCTCTGGGTTTGAATTCATGCTGGGTTGGCTCGTTTTCAGAACACGAAATTTCAATAATTGTGAATTCTCCCGAATATCTGCGCCCCTGCGCTGTTATTACTGTTGGATATGGCGCTGAGCGTCCAAAAGCGCCTGAGAGATTTTCTCTTGAGCACGTCTGCCATAAAGATGTTTTTGGAAATAAGTGGAAGGGTTGAATTTGACATGGATAAGAAAATACTGCAAGATATTGGGCTTACGCCTAAAGAGGTTGATGTTTATCTTACTTTGCTTATTTCAGGTGAAAGTTCAATAACCGAAGTTATGAGCAAAGCGCATGTTTCAAGAAAAAGCATTTATGAAATATTGCAGAAACTTCTTGATAAAGGACTTGTAAGTTATGTTGTAAAAGACAACAAGAAAAGGTTTGTTGCTGTAAACCCTGAAAGGCTTGTTGATATAATAAAAGAAAAGGAGAGAAACCTGCAAAATCTGCTGCCTGAGCTATTGAAAAAATATAAAGAAAACAAAAAAGAAGTGAACATTCAGGTTTTTACAGGAACTGAGGGAATGAAAACAGTGTCAAACAATATTCTGAAACTCGGAAAAACATTCTATGTCTTGGCAAATGAAGGCAAGATTTTCGCTTTTCTCAAATATTATATGCCGCAGTTTTTGAGGCAGAAAGAGAAAATGAAGATATATTCAAAAATAATTTACAGCGAAAGTTTTAGAAAGAAAAATATGCAAGTTCCTTTGTCTGAAGCAAGATATGTTTCCGACAAGTTCAGTTCTCCAATATCTCTGGCAATTTATGATGACAATGTCAATATTTTAATATTTTCTGAGAATCCGATAGCAATACATATACAGAGCAAAGAAATTTCCAAATCTTTTATGAATTATTTTAATTTAATGTGGAGTATTGGAAAAAAATAATATCCAAAACTATATATTGCATGCACTTAATTATTTATTATGGAACTTTACCCTGCATTAAAAGCCGTGATAGAAAGAGATGGCAAATTTCTAATACTTAAACGAAGCGATAATGAAGATGTTTCCAAAAATGAATGGGACATTCCTGGCGGTGGCATAAAATTTGGAGAGAAACCTGTTGATGCCTTAAAAAGGGAAATAAAAGAGGAATGTGGATTAGATGTTGATATTATAAAGCCGTTAAGGGTATGGACATTTTATAAAAATTCTGGAAAAACCCAAATATTTGGTGTAACTTTTCTTTGCAGGTATAAAGAAGGTAATGTAACGTTAAGCAGGGGACATACAGAATATAAATGGATAGATGCTGAGGAAATTAATGATTTCAAAAGCCATGAAGGAATAAAAAAAGATATCGGGACAGCAAAGCAAGAAATCTTCGGTTAGTTTATATTTAATTCCAAAAGCCGCCAAACATTTTACAGAAAGAAGTTGCTATTGCCAAATGCAGTTGAATGAAGATTATAAAAAAATAAAAAAAAAAGAAAAAAATGGGTTGGCGCGAATATGAATTAGAGCAACCCTGTGTAAGGGCTGCTCCCTAAAAAATTCTATCTTATTACAGGAATTCCAAGTTCGTTTTCTGTTGCTTTTAAATTCTCTTCTCTTGTTACAGGCCCAAGCAGATATGGGCTTTTCACGCCTGTTATTATTGCTATTACTTCTACTTTTCCTGTAAATTCAGGCACAACTCTGGCTCCCCATATTATCTGGGCTTCTGGATTCAATCTCTTGGCTATCATTTCTCCTGCTTCGTTTATCTCTGACAATGTGCAGTCATTTCCGCATATTACATGTATCAGCGCTCCCATTGCTCCTGCGAAGTCAACTTCAAGAAGCGGATGGTTCAATGCCTTTGTAACTGCATCCTTTATTTTGTTCTGGCTGTCAGATTCGCCCACGCATATAGCTGAAAGTCCGCCGCATCTCATTATTGTTTTTACGTCAGCAAAGTCAAGGTTTACAAGAGATGGCACTGTTATTGTTTCTGTAATTCCCTTTATCATTGTTGATATAAGCTCGTCAGCCAATGCAAATGCCTGCGATATAGGAAGCCCTCCTGCATATTCAAGAAGTTTTTGGTTCTCTATTACTACAACAGTGTCTGTAACCTGTCTTAGTTTTGCTATGCCGTCTTCGGCTTTCTGCATTCTTGTGCCTTCCATTTTGAATGGCATTGTAACTGCTCCTACTACTATAGCTCCCATTGATTTTGCTATTTCTGCAACCACAGGCGCAGAACCTGTTCCTGTTCCTCCTCCCATGCCTGCTGTTACAAACAAAAGGTCTACGCCTTCAAGCAGTTGTTTTATTTCGTTTCTCTGTTCTTCTGCGCATTTTCTTCCAATTTCAGGATAACCTCCTGCGCCAAGGCCTCGCGTAGTTTCCTTGCCTATCAAAAGTTTTCTGTCAGCTTTTGTTATTGAAAGATGCTTTGCATCTGTGTTAAGAGCAACTATTTCAGCTCCTTTTATGCCCATTTCTTTTAGTCTGCTTACAGTATTGTTGCCTCCTCCTCCGCATCCTATAACCATTATTTTTGCTTTGTGCATATCAATGTTAAATTCTTCTGAAACTTTTGATTCCCAGTCTACATTTCCATTCTGTTCAATTCTTGCTTGCGTGCCTACAGATGCAGGAACTTTTTTGTTTAGCGAACTAAGGAAAGACTCCATATTTACAACCTCCTTTTATATTTTTTAAACTATATTTTTTGAAATCAAAATGCTTTTATAGCCGAATGTGCATTTACTTAATACAAGAAGAAGACTATTCAGAATAATAACACAGAAAAAACACTATCAATGTTTGTTTTGCCGAAGTTTGCCGAAATTTAAAACAAACTTTTGCCGAAGTTTGTTTTATTAAAACTTTGTTTGCCGACAAAGTTTTAAACTGTTTCTGCCGAAATTAATTATAAAAATTAAAGAAGGTTATATATAAAGTTTTATTTGCTGCAAAAGTTATATTGCATCAAATAATTAAAAGTTAAAAAAGAAAAATTCGTTTTTTATTGCTTTTTTGATTTTAATCAGAATTTCTTATGTTTCTGATAACACTCTCTGCAATAGACTGGTCTTGGATTGCCTTGCGCATCATTGCTGGGTTTGAATGGAACTTCACAATCTTTTCCGCATTCAGAACACGTTGCTTTGTGCATTTCCCTAGGTCCAAAGTCTCTTTTAAATCTGTTCTGGTTGTTGAAACCCATTTTTTATTTCACCTTATTACTTAGTTATACAATTGATGCTATTGAGAAATAGATCACTTGTATACCAAACTAAGTTGGAATTTAAAGTATTTAAATGCGCAAATTATGGGTGAAAATTAACTTTTATAAGTATATTTATTGCTTTTTTATTTTTATGATAGTAGTAGAGAGGGATTTAGACTTTGATATTCTTATTGATCCGATGATTGAAATTCCTGCTGCAAGAAGAAAAGCACTTCGGGAGAAATATCCTTCTTTACAATTTGCATATGATGAAATTTTTAAAAAACCTGTAATTTTGGAAGCTATTGCAGAACCAACAGGAAGAAAAGCGGTTCTTAGATATTTTAGAAGCGGCGACCTAACTCAAGCAAGGCATGTTAAAGGAGAAATCAAAGATTGCGTGATTTACTTAGATTTCTATGGGTATTGGAAAGATAAGTTTGGGTTTTGGAAATGTTTTGAGAATACCCATACAGACTCCCAATATAATCAAAATCCAATTAGGGATAGATATGATGCTCAAAATAAAGTTGCAATATACTCTACTTGGCATCTTCCAAAGGATTTGGCAAATTACTTTGAGGTTGATAAATTTTATTTCAAAACTTCTGGTAATAATTATGTTTTAAAGGATTCTGATTAGCTCTTCCGAGCAATTAGACAAAACTCACGCAAAATTTATTCGCATATTTCTCAATAGAGCCGTTTTTCGCAAAGTGGAAAACTATTAAAATCTTGCATACTATCTAAGTATCATGGATAAAGAAACTGTGGTTCATGTAGCAAACATTGCCAGGTTGAATTTGACAAGCGAAGAGATTGAAAAATTTGCAGAGGAACTGTCTGTGATTGAAAATACTTTTTCGGAACTGAAAAGCGTTGATACAGAAAACATAAAACCAACTTTTCAGCCTGTTGAAATAAAAAATGTTCTTCGCGATGATATGGAAGAGGAATCGCTTTCAGAAAAGGATGTTTTTGCCAATACTGAGCATAAAGAAAATGGATACTTTAAAGGGCCGAGGATTGTTTGAAATGAATTATAACATTTCTGTTCGGGAATTTATGCATCAGAAAGATAGCATAGATTTTTCAGACTTTAATGCAAAATTTTTTGAAGAGGTCAAAAAGATAAATGAGAAGACAAACTGCATGATAACAATAAATTCTGACATGTCAGGGACAGGTCTGCCTGTTTCAGTAAAAGACTGCATATGCACAAAAGGTTTGCTGACGACAGCAGGCTCTAAAATTCTTTCAAATTATGTGCCTGTTTTTGATGCTTCTGTTGTTTCTAACGCAAAAAGCCACGGATGTCAGATTATTGGAAAAACAAATATGGATGAATTCGGATTTGGTTCATTCTCAGTGAATTCCGCTTTTGGAGCGCCAAAAAACCCATATGATAGCGAGAGAAGTTGCGGAGGTTCTTCAGGCGGCAGTGGCTGCATAACAGCGGCAATGAAAATGCCGCATGTTTCAATTGCAGAAAGCACTGGAGGAAGCATATCATGCCCCGCATCATTCTGCGGAGTTGTTGGCATTACTCCTACATATGGTCTTGTGAGCAGATATGGTCTTATAGATTATGCAAATTCTCTTGATAAAATCGGTTGCATGGGAAAAACTGTATACGATGCTGCTTTGTTGCTGTCAATAATAGCAGGGCATGACAAAATGGATTCAACGAGTTTGAATGAAAAACAGAAGGATTATACAAAATATTGCGATAATGATAAAAAAATGAAAATTGGGATGTCAAAGGAATATTTTGAAAATATTAACGAAGATATTAAAGAGAAAATAATTGGAGCTGTAAAGTTATTGGAAGACAATGGATATGAAATTGTAGATGTTTCGCTTCCCCATACAAAGTATGCTATTTCTTCGTATTATATTATAGCCATGTCAGAAGCATCTACAAACCTTGCAAAGTATTGCGGCATGCGTTATGGTCTTGAGAAGGAAATGAAAGGCAATTTCAATGAATATTTTTCTGATGTGCGTTCTGATGGTTTTGGCAGCGAAACAAAACGCAGAATAATTCTTGGAACTTATGCAAGGATGGCAGGGTACAGAGATGCGTTTTACCTGAAAGCCATGAAAGTCCGGACTTTGATAATTGAGGATTTCAAAAAGGCGTTCAGGGAATGCGATGTTCTTGCTGCTCCGACAATGCCTTTTTATCCGCCTAAATTTTCTGAAATAGAAAAACTTACTCCTATGGAGCATTATCAATCTGATATTCTGACAGTTCCTGCCAATCTTGCAGGAATCCCGCATTTGTCGGTTCCTGTTCCGGGCAAACTGCCATTGGGATTGCATTTTATGTCAGACCATCTGCAGGAAGAAAAAATTATTTCAGTTGGCTCGCAATATGAGAAATTGAGAGGCAAGATTGAATATCCAAAACATTAAAATATGCTACAACCTCTTTATAAGGAAGTGTCAAGAATATGAATTGAGTTATTGGAGCCTCAGGAGGGATTCTCAACAAAATAAGGGGTTGCATGTTCTGGACAGCCCCGCTTTTTTAAGGGTTGATAAGGGATTTCAAGTTCTGCACCTTCCCTTATTTTTCATGCTCTTCAAAAGGGTTGATAAGGGGTTGCATGTTTTGGACAGCCCCTTATTTTGAACCCTCGGCCTTTACCTTACCAAGGTTTAGCGAACATTGGTTTAACGCTCCACCAGCTGAGCTACTGAGGCATGCAAATAAATAGGCGGTATTTTTTAAATATTTTTTCTGTTGTATTCTATTTATGGCTGAAACAGTTGCAGAAGATGATGAGGATGAGCAAACTTATTGAAGGATATCAAAGTTATCTTGATAAAGCGTGCGACCCTAACTTAGAAGCATGCAGAAAGAATAAGGGCAATTTCTATCTTTTTGATTCAATTGAGGCATGGAACAAAGAAAGCAATGGAGCAAATTATGAGATTCCGGCAAAAGAGCTTATAAGGCGGGAGTATTCTAAAAATATTTTTATTGCTTCTCCATAGTTTTCAATATTGTTATTAACTTGTATAATGCAACAGCAGCCCAGAAAATATTTAATATCTGGAATGGAATGCTTTTTAAAGAGAATGCATAATAGAAAAGCAAAGAAGCGCCGGCAATATTGAGAACATTGTATGTCACAGTATTCTGCATTATTTTGTTTAATTCATCCAGTACAAAGGCAATTAAAATTAAAATCATGCCAATTGTTCCAATGACTAAAGAAAATTCAATTGCGATTTTCAACACCTGTTTAACATTTTTTCAGCTTTTCTGTAATCCTTTTCATCATTTACAGGAACCCATGCATCAAATGGTATGCGAGAAGTGTAAACAAGGTTGTTCTCAACTAAAACAGGTATAATATTGGTTTCAAAATCTGTTTTTCTGTCAAGGTTTGTGTTTTCCTTTATGATTTCAAAGACTTCAGGTTCAGTCATATAAACTCCGATAGTAGTGTTAATGAAAACAAATGGTTTTTCTTCAAACTTTTTAACAAAGCCGTTATCCAAGTGGCAGGCGCCATATTTATATCTTGTTTTATCAACATAGGCTAATGTGAATTTTCCGCCTTTTGAAACCCCTTCTATATGGGATTTAATTAAATTTTCTGGAAATTCTGCGTCAAATATCAGGTCATCAGGGTATGTTATTATTGCTGGTTTTGTTGTGTCAATGGCATTATTCTCCAATGCAAGTCTCAGCGCTCCCCCTTTTCCAAGTTGTTTCTCTTCTATAGAATATCTTATTTTCAGGTTTGAATATTTTTTTAAATGTTCCAGTATTTTATCGCTGCCAAAGCCCAGCAAAAAAACAAACTCTGAGAAACCTTTGTTTGAGAATTTCTCAATGCAGTAGTCCAGAAGCGTTTTTTCATTAATTTTCAGAAGAGGTTTCGGCAGCGATTCTCCTGTCCTGTGCTTAAGTCTTGTTCCAAGACCGCCTGAAATTATTATTATTTGCGTGTTGTTTTTGTAGTATTCAAACTTTTCTTTATCCATAAACATCATGGCTTTTTGCCTCTTAGTTTAGGCACTTTTATTGTTGCTTTGCATTTCTCGCATTTTATAGAAAAAGGTCTTTTCCATGGAACTTCCTGATAGCCGTAATTTCCGCATTTAGGGCATACATATTCTGTCCTTGCAATTTTGTCTTGCAATACAAGGACCCGCACTTTTCCATTATTTTCCATTATCCTTATTGTATGATACACGCATTGGCTTGGTTTTAATTTCCTTTCTTTTATTATTGCGTCAATTTTTTTGAACATATTAATGCTATCAGAGAGCTTATATTTAAAAATTTATATAGCGCCAGCAATAAATGCTGCAAGCGAAACAATCATTGCAATTTTCATTAGTTTTTGCGCTTTTTCCGGTGAAATAAATATCATAAAGCATGAGAAGCTGAATATAATGTCTGCTGCAATTACAATGTAAAGATAATTAATGTTAAGCAGGTTTAGGAAAAACGGAAACGGGCTCAGAAGGATTGCAGAAACTATAAATGCTGCTGAAATCCATGATGAAACCTCCTTTCCCATGAAAAGAGGCAGTGTTTTTGCATTGGCTGAAGAATCTCCTTTTATGTCTTCAATGTCTTTTGTTATTTCTCTTCCTGTGTTTGAAAGGAAGGCAAGCAGAGCCAGAAACATTGTGACAGAAAGATTGTTCATTACAGCCCCTCCAAAAAGAAATGTTGATGCAACAAGAAAACTCACAGCGAAACTGCCTATTAGCGGAGTTTTCTTTAGTTTCCATGAATAAACAATAAGAAGGAATGAGTTAACAATTGCTATTGCAGATGTCAATGCATTTATAAAAAATGTCAATGATATTCCTATAGAAAAAAGTATTATGGCATAAGAAACCCATGAACTTTTTGAGAATTTCATCATTTTCCTGTGTTTTTTTGGTTTGTTGATTTTGTCAATCTCAAAGTCAAAATAGTCGTTTACAATCATTCCTGCCCCTGTAATTATGAAAACTGAAAGCATTGCCAGAGCAATTTCAGGAATGAACTCTGCAAGATTTAGGGATCCTGCCAGCATGATTCCGATAAGAACAGCAATTGCAGCCATTAATCCGTTTAGCGGCCGCAGCGCCTTTAGCAGTATTAGCATAACTTAAAATAAATTTTATAAAATAAAAAGATTATCTCAATTATTTCTTTGCTTCTTTTGATTTCTGCCTTAGTCCATAATAGCCGCATTTTCTGCATTTTACTGTTTTTGCCTTAACTCTTGAAGCGTCAGTGCGCATTTTTGCATTGCATTTCATGCAGACAAAAACCCTGTCATAAAGCCTTTTTGCGGTTGCTTCCATTCTTTGTTTTGGGATAACTATCACCTTTTAGAGGTTTATGATTTAATACTTAAATAAATTATTGAAACTATTTAAACTTTAATATTTAAGAGCATTAATATGAAGTATGATGCTTCTAATTCTGCAATAGAAAAATTTATAAAACCTATTGACATTTACTTTAAGAATTGGCTTGATGATTTGAAAAACGAACTGTCTGAACAGAAGGAGTCTGTGAACGCTTTTGTAAACCACTTGCTTTCTGTTGACGCAATTTATCCATGCGGTTCAGGGAGGTCAGGGCTTATAGCAAAATACAGCGGAATAAGGCTTATGCATGCAGGCTATACTTTATATGAGATAGGACACCCATATACAAGACCAATAGGAGAGTGTGTTGAAAACAGAAAAGATGCTTTATTCTGCATTTCAGGCAGCGGCGAAACAAAAACAGTTGTCAATAAAGCGAGAAGGGTTGATGAGATTAACAAAAATCTGACAGATTTTAAAATACCGATTTTGTCAATAACATCAGACAAAGATTCTTCTCTGGGAAAATTAAGCACAGTTGTTATTGAGATAAAAGGAAGGACAAAAAACAGGGAAAATGCTGCTGCATATGAGATTGAAGCGTTTCATCCAATATCTTATCTTGGTTCTGAGTTTGAATACAAAGCTCTTGGACTTGCGGAGCTTTTGGTTAATAAGATAGCTGAAATAAAGGGCATAGATGAAGAAAGCATGAGAAAAAGCCATGACAATTTAGAGGTCTAATTTCTGAATAATTTTTTCAGCCACTTCTTCAGGAGTCAGGTTTGTTGTGTCAATTTCTATTTTGTTTTTTGCTTCCTGGCTAATTAAGTCAAGAAATTCTGCTTCAAGATTTTCTTCAATCTTTCTCCTGTTCCAGCGTTTTTTCTTCATTCTTTTTTCCAATTCGTCTGTTTTGCATCTTAAAACTATGGAGGTGTCAACAGGGAGAAAATGAGACAAGTGCGAATCTATTACAATGTTTTTTTCCGGGTTTTCTGTTATTGTTTTTTTTACAAAACTCCTGACTTTTTTCATATCTGATATATAACACTTTCTTTTTCTGTCATATCCTGAATAGAGCTTGTTTTTAATAATTTCCCTGTTCAGTGAAATTACCAGGAATCCTTTTTTCTTAAGCAGGCGCGCAACAGATGTTTTTCCAACTCCCGGAGTTCCCGTAAGCGCAATAATAAAATGTTTTTTCATAGAACTTCGCCTATCAGAGCCGAGTGCGAATAGTTTGTGATTTTAACTTTTACAACTTTTCCAAGCATTTTCTCTTTGCTGTAAATGGCGACAGGTTTGTATGCAAAATTTCTTCCAATCCATGTTTTGCTTCTTTCTGAAATCAGAACATCCCCTTTCCAGCCAACCCATTTTTTGTTTGCTTCTAAAGAAAGTTTATTTACGAGTTCTGTAAGTTCTCTTGTTCTGTTCTTTTTGATTTCATTGTCAACCTGCTTCATTTTTTCGGCAGGCGTTCCAGGTCTTATGCCAAATTGTGAAATATTAGCGAAGTCAGGTTTTACCTTTTCCAGCAATTTCAAAGTTAGGGCAAAATCATTTTCTGTCTCTCCGGGAAACCCTGCTATAACATCAGTCCATATCTGCATTTTCGGAAATTCGCTTCTAAAAGCACGGATAATTTCTTCAAACTCGGAAACTGTGTAAAACCTGTTCATTTTTTCCAGAACAGCATCAGAGCCCGACTGCACAGGCATATGCAAAAACTTATAGACCTTTTCAGACTTGTATGCTTCTAATAGTTCTGGAAGTATTTTCTTTATGTTGTTTGGGTTCATCATGCCTACTCTTACAAAGAACCTTCCCTTTATTTCTGATATTCTATTGATTAGTTCGGCTATGTTTGTTTTTCTGTCAAAGCCATAGCAGCCGCAGTCCTGAGAAGTCAGCCATATTTCCCTGCATCCTGATTTCACAGCATTTTCCACTTCTTTTATTATTTCTTCTGGAGAATATGAGAAAAGATCGCCTTTCGCTTTTTTGACAATGCAGTATGAGCAGGAGCCAAGGCAGCCTTTTCCAATTTCAATAATATCTCTTGCGGGATTTGCCCTTATTTTTGGAGAAATAAAGCGCTGCTTGCCTGCTCCAGTTAGTTCAATTCTTTTGTTTTCCATAACATTCTTCACTGCGGTTGCTATCTTGTTTATGTTGTGAGTTCCTACAAGTGCGTCATATTTGCAATTTTTTATAATCTCAGGCACTTCTGGCATGCATCCAGCGACAATAATTTTTTTATCGGGGTAGTCTTTTTTTAGAGAATTTATTCTGTACAGGATTTTCTGCTCTGTTGCTTTTTTTACTATGCAAGTATTTATAATAATAATGTCAGAATTTGCAACATCTGTTAAAAGGCATCCTGACCTTGAAAGCAGTCCTGCCAGTTTCTCAGATGCTGATTGGTTTGCCGAACAACCGTATGTTTCAATATATACATTTACCATGAATCTATTCGTTTTTTAAATCATTAAAAGCTTTTTCTGTTGATGTTTCATTAGAACTTGCTCCATGTTTGCGGTCTGAAGCCGATTGTTTGCCTTGTATATACTCCTTTATCATTCTCTCAATTTTATGCACAACTTCCTTTGGGTTTTTAATGTTCTTTAATGATAGTTCCATATAGTCCCTTCCTGAAATAGAGCCAATCACAACGGTTCCATATTTCATCATTTTTTCTGACATGCTTTGATGCACTGAGAAATCTGATACATTGTCAAAGAAAATGCTTCTTCTTTTTCTGGAAAATATGCCTTCTTCAACTATTATCTGGCTTTTTGTGATTGTATATGTTGTCCGCATTCTTTCTATTTCAGGGGATATAACAAAAATTGCTGCAAGAATCAGTGCAAGAGACATTCCTATGTTGCTTACAGGAATGTTGAATAGTTTTAGTATGAATATAAGGTACAGCATCAGGAATGCAAGCAAATAGTCCTTGTAGAATGATGTTCTGCACTGAGTCAAGGTATGCACGGCTTCATCAATTGGCATATAAATCATTAATTTTTCAGGTTTAAAATATTTTATTTTCTTTGCTATCCATTATTTTCAGAAAAGGCAAATATTCGTTTCTGACTCTTCTTTTTGAGCAGTGCAGTTTTTTTCCAAGCTCTTCGCATAAAGCATCTGTTTTTGCTCTTTCTGCTTTGCTTCTGCCGAGCATAACAAGTCTTTGGGGAGGTTTGTAAGAAGAAAACTTATGGTAAGGTCTTTCCTTGGCAAGGGATATTGCAGCCAGAAAATCGTTAATATAAACCATGAACCTATAGTTCCTGTTCTTCTGTATTCTTGCTCTGAATAAGTCAGCCTTTGCAAGATATTCAAATGCTTTTGCCACTTCTTCCGGCTTTTCATATTCTATGGGTATGTTCTGCTCCAGCCACCACATTACTTCTTCCAGGTTTTTGTCAGCTTCTCTTATTGTCTGCCTTGCATTATCTATTGAACGGCTCTTGAAAACAATTTTCATTACATCAAAAATATTCTTTTTCTTTTCTCTGAATCCAATTTCTCCTTCTCCCTGAGCGAAAGCTTCAAGGTCGTTTAGCGCAGCTCTAAAGTCTCCGTCTGCGGTCTTTGCAATAATTTTAATTTGTATATCGCTTATTTCTATGCCTTCTTTTTCCCTGATTTCTTTCAATTTCTTTTCAATAGTTAATGAATTTATTTTCTTGAATTGCACTAATGTGCAGTATCCTCTTATTGTTTGCAATTTCTTTGAATAAGCGTCATTGGCTGTCAATATCACGGGAAATCTGCTTTCCTTTATTATTTTTATTACCGCCGAAGAGCCTTTATCGCATGAGGCGAGACCGTCTATTTCGTCAAGCAGTATTACCTTTCCGTTTTTAAAAAGGGATTTTTGTTTTATAGAGTTGCCTAACACCGACTCTATTTTTTCTGCTGTTCTTTCGTCGCTTGCATTTAGTTCAATCAAGTCAAGGTTTTTTTCATTTGCTATTGCTTCTATCATTGAGGTTTTCCCAACTCCGGGCGGACCATGCAGAAGCAGGGCTTTCTTTGGAGAATCCAGCCATGAAAGAATATGTTTTTTTACTGTTTCCTGCCCAAGCACATCTTCTAGTTTTTTTGGCCTGTACTTTTCAATAAAGTTCATAATAAAACATTTATGTTCAAATATTTAAGTGGTTTTGCCATATAAGTATGATATGATAACATCAATTCTTGTGCCCAAAGACAGAATAAGAATATTCAATAAAAAAACTCTGGATGTAATAGCAAGGCATTGCTCTAAGGTTTTCATAACTGAAAATGCTGTGAATGTAGAAGGCGAAGGCATTGAAACATATCAGGCATGTCTTGTTGTAAAAGCCATATCGCGCGGTTTTTCGCCTAAGCGTGCATTTGAGATTTTTGATGATAAGGAGTTTGTAGTAATAGAAATCAAGGGCAATGAAAACACATTAAGGAGAATAAGAGCAAGATTAATAGGAACAGACGGAAAGGTTAGAAAAAATCTGGAAAGAATAACCAAGTGCATGATATCAGTTTATGGAAAAACCGTCTCAATAATAGGAGATTATGAAAACATTCAGACTGCCCAGAAGGCGGTTGAAATGATAATAAAGGGTTCGGGTTTCAAGGCAGTTTACAGGTTTTTGCAGGATAAAGCATAATTTAACAATTATTTAGAAGTTCAATAACCTTTTTCTTAAAGTCTTCCAGCTTGCCTTTTGGTATCAAAGCTCCTGCTGCTGGCTTATGCCCTCCGCCTTGACCGCCTGCGTATGAAGCGGCTTTCTTAAAAATATCGCCAAGGTTGTAGTCAAGATTTGTCCTGCCATTTATTTTTATGCCTTTTCCTGAATTATAGTAAAGTATTATAACTTTGTCCGGGTTTTCAGTTGACAGCATGCTTGAAACCGGAGATTGGATTCTTTCAAATTCTGATTCAAATGTAGAAAAAACTATATTGCCGTAATTAACTGCATTCTTCCAGAATTCTTTTTTGCATCTTTCTACTTCAATTTCATATTTTTCGTATGCTTTTAATATGCTCTTATTGTTTTCTATGTCAGCGAGCTTGCTTTCAGACAAAATATCAGATATTTTTTCAAATCCGATTATAAAAGATGCTCCTGTAATCATGCCTGCTATTTTTCCATATCTTGTTTTAAACATCTCCTTTTTGTTTTCCACTGAGAAGTGCTTGTCCAACAAATCTTTGCAGTCTTCATATCCGTAATCCGCAATTGTTCCAATAACAGAAATCCATTCATAATCTTTCAGCAAATCAGAAAATAGTTTGTAAACCAAATAGCTTGCAGGCTTATATCCGTTTCCGTAAAAATGATTGTTGTAATGGACAATGTTATTGGAAGATAAATCTTTAAAGGGAGGGTGGTGGTCTATTAAAAGCACTCTTTGTTTTTTGCTCCAGAAATTTCCGTCTAAATGGTCAATTGCAATGTCAACAAATATGAGAACATCAAAATTCTGCTGCAGTTTGGAGAGAATATCTTCCCTTTCAAGGTGCGCGACTATCAGTTTAGGTTTTAATCCAAACGTGTTCAAAACCTTTTTCATTAAGACTCCGCTGCAAAGTCCGTCAGTGTCCCTGTGGTAAACAAGAGCTATATTGTCTTCTTTTTTTAGGTTTTTAATAAAGTTAATAACATTTTCCTCGGGCTTCATGCTAAAATATTCGGAGCATGCAAATAAATATCTGATTTTTACTGTTTCTGGGAAAGAAGCAAAGATATAAAGTCTTTGTTTGCGTTTAGTGAGGTTTCAAAGGCTGAATCAAGCATATCAGCATACAGGACAATTAACGCTTCTTTTGTTTTTGGGTTTGCGCACGATGCTCCCAAATCTCCTCCATGGCTTGCTACAATGTGTATAACTTCTTCAGGAAACCCCCTTGCATAAAGCTCTGACGCAGAGAATACGGCATGGTCCAAAACGCATCTTGTAAGTTCCCACTGCCCGTTTTCTTTTGTAACAATGAATACTTTCATTATGTCATGCAAAAGCGCTCCTGAAATCAGAAAATCCATGTTTATTTTTGCACTGTAAATTTTTTCAAAAGTTTTTGCTATTGAAATGGAGAGTTCTGTAACAGAAGCGGTATGTTCTGCAAGTCCGCCTTCATAAAAATGGTGAGCATTTACCCATGCAGGCATCTTTTTCAAGTCCGCTTTTGGATAATTAATTTCTGCATTGCTTATTTGCGGGTCTTTTAAAAGTTTTATTGTTTTTTCCCTAAGATTTTTGTCTTTTATCTTTTCAGCAAGTTCAATCAATTGATTCATAAGCAGAACCTCTCACTTATAGTTTTTCCAATTTGAAGCCGTATTTCTTTCCTTCAAACTCAATTTCATTCTCAAATTCTGCGGCATCATCAAATGCAACAATGCTCCCGGTTTCTCTTTTTACTTCATCTTCAATATATTTTAGTTCCGGCGGGAGATAAACCTTTGCTTTATCAGAAATTTTAAGGCCCATCTCCTTTCTTTTATTCTGTATTGCGCGCACAATCTCTCTTAAAAGCCATTCTTCTTTTAGTTCTTCAGATATTTCAAGGTTAAGTCTAACCAAGCCTTGGTCAAATCTTTTTGAATCTCCCTTTTCAGAAACTTCTTTAAAGATAATATAATCCCTTTTTACTGCAATGCCATTTATGACTTCTTCATTCTTTTCATCAAATATCTCTTTCAGTTTGTTTGCATCAATGTTGCTCAATACTTCTTTCAGTTTGCTTACATCTTTTCCAAGCTCTTTTCCTGCAACAGCGTAGTTTATTTTTGCTTCATATTTTATTTTATCCTCTGTTATTTCCACTTCTTTTACATTAGCCATTTTTTTGAGAATGCCTTCAAGCATTTTCACAGATTCTGCAACTTCTTTATTGCCTGAAATTATGATTGATTTTAATGCGTATTTTAATTTTATGTTATTCTCCTGCCTTATTGAGTTTGATGCTTCAACAATTTTTTTGATTATTTCCATGCGGTTTTCCAGAGCCTTGTCAATCCTGCCTTCGTCTGGTTCCGGCCAATTGCACAAATGCACAGATTTGTCTTTGTTGTTAAAGTCATATTTTTCTATTTTCTGCCATACATATTCTGATATAAATGGTATGAAGGGCGCAAATAGTTTTGATGATTCCAGAAGCACGTGCCTTGTCGTCCATAAGACAGATTTTCTGTCTTCTTTGTTGCTGCTTTTAAATCTGTCTCTGCTAAGCCGCAAGTACCATGTTGAAAGTTCATTAATAAATCTTTCAATAGGTCTTACAGCTCTGGGAATATTGTAAGATTCCATGCCTTCTGTTATTTCTTTGTTCAATGAGTTTAATCTTGATAAAATCCATTTGTCCAGAGTATTTTCAATATCTACATGTCCAGAAACTTCATCTTCGTATATTTCATAAAATTTGTACACATTCCAGAAAAGCATAACAGTTTTTCTCAGGGATTCTTCAATATTCTTTTCAGATAGACTCATATCCTCTCCAATTAATATGGGGCTGCTCATAAAGTAGTAGCGCAGAGCATCGCTTCCATATTTTTCCAAAACCTCTCTTGGGTCAGGATAATTTCCGTAAGATTTGCTCATTTTGCGTCCGTCTGTGCCTGCAAGCACGCCTGTAACAATCACATTCTTAAAAGATATGGAATCAAACAGGCAGTTTGAGAGAACATGCAGGTAATAGAACCATCCCCTCAACTGTCCTGTATATTCAACTATAAAGTCGGCAGGAAAGATTTTTTTGAACTCTTCTTTTCTTTTAAACGGATAGTGCCATTGCGCGAATGGCATTGAGCCTGACTCAAACCAGCAGTCAAGAACTTCCGGAACGCGCTTCATTGTGCCTGAGCATTTTTCGCATGCAAATGTTATTTCGTCAATATCAGGCTTGTGCAAATCTTTTATTTCTTTTCCGCTTAATTCTTCTATCTCCTTTATAGAGCCAACAACCTTTTCATCAAGGCATTTTTCGCATTTCCATACAGGAATAGGTGAGCCCCAATATCTGGAGCGCGACAGGCACCAGTCAGGCGCTGTTCTTAGATTATATTCAAACCTGCCTTCCTTGAAAAATTCCGGAATCCAATTAATTAGTTTGTTTGTGTCCAAAAGTTTTTGCCGTATTGACGAAATATTCAGATACCATGCTTTCTGGGTTTTGTAAATTAAGGGAGTGCTGCATCTGTAGCAGAAAGGATATTGGTGAGTAAAGTCAAATGCAGAAAATAGTTTGTTTCCAAGTTTTTCAACAACCTTTTTGTTTGCATCTTTAAAGTAAGTGCCTTTCCATTCTCCGGCTTCGTCTGTATAATATCCATTCTCATCCATAATGTCAATAAAAGGCAGGTTGTATTTTTTGCCAAAATTAAAATCATCTTCTCCAAAATTCTGTGCAATATGAACTATGCCCGTGCCGTCTTCAGTTGTGACAAAATCATCTGTATAAATCTTATAGACGTTTTCATTGTTTTTTATTTCTTTATTGTCAGTCTCAAAAATAGGTTCATATCTTAAACCAAACAATTTAGAGCCTTTGAAATGCTCTTTTATTTCGTATTTTTTTCCTTTTAGAATTTCTTTAACCCTGTTTTCTGCCAGAATATAATATTCGCCTTCGCACTCAACTTTCACATAATCAATATTTTCTCCGACAGCCAGAGCAAAATTTCCCGGCAAAGTCCATGGGGTTGTTGTCCATACCAGAACATATGTGTTATCTTCATTCTTCAGTTTAAATTTCACAACAATTGATTTTTCTGTTATTGTTCTATAAGAACCGGCGTCCATTGTAATTTCAAATTTTGACAAAGGAGTGGCGCAACGCGGGCAATGCAAAGATGTTCTATAATCTTCATATATTAATCCCTTTTTGTATAGTTCTTTAAATGCCCATATCACGCTTTCCATAAATCCTAAGTCCATTGTCCTATAGGCATTGTCCATATCCACCCAGCGCCCTATTCTGTCTATATACCATCTCCATTGTTCAGAGCCTTCTTCAACATATTTCCTGCAGGCATTTATGAAATTGCCAATTCCAAGGTTTTCAATGTCTTTCTTATTTTTTAGCCCAAGTTGCTGTTCTACTTTGTTTTCTGCAGGCAAGCCATGGCAATCCCAGCCCCACACTCTTTCAACATGATATCCCTTCATAGTCCAGTATCTTGGCACTGCATCTTTTATTATGCTTGGCAACAATGTAGCATAATGAGGAAGTCCTGTAATAAAGGGCGGGCCGTCATAAAAAATATAGCTGCCTTTTGGCGAATCTTTCTGCAGAGATTTTTCAAACATCTTGTTTTCTTTCCAGAATTTCAGAACTTTTTCTTCAGCCTCTTTTGGATTATAGTTGCTCATATATAATCACTATTACTATTTAATCACTATTACTATTAACAAAGTCATTTTTATATTCTTTGAGTTTTGGCAATCCTCCAATATTCCATTTCTCAACCAGTCTATTTATATTTTGAACTGCGCCTTCAATAATCCAATAATCTGATAAATTATAGAAGTTTGCGTTATATTTTATGCATTCGCTTTTCAATAATTTAATTACCGAGTCCGTAACTTCCGAGTTGTTAGAAAGAACATATTTCACGGATTTGTAGTTCACCGGCCATGATAACCCCCAGTCAATTGTTTAAATAAAATTATGCTTAAAACTTTTTATATATTTGTTTCTGATAAACCAATAGTATTTATGAAAGAATTTATATTTATTTGCGGCAAGAATCCTGACATTTCACTGGCAGAGATAGTTTGTTATTTTGAGGCAAGAGAAATAGATTTTGAAATTAGAGATTATTCCAATGCGTTTGCGCTTATTGGCTGCAATGGGCTTCCTTCAGGCATAATGAACGACCTTGGAGGCACATTAAAAATAGCTGAAGTAATTTTTTCCGCGAAACCTGAAAATCCAATAAAGGAAGTTGAACAAAGTCTGGATTTTAGTAATTTATTCAGAAATATAACAGGCAAATCAGTATTTGGCGTAAGTTCTTATAATTCCAGAAAAGAACAAATTTTATTTTCAGAGTTGTTTAAATCTAAAATGAAGGAGAATGGATTAAAGGCAGGATATATGCATCTTCCGGAAGGCAGGTCTGTATTGGCAAATGCTGAAGTAATTAAGAAAAAACTTATAGAAAATTCATTTGAAGTAATCTTATGTTCAGGCAAAAGGTTTTATGTTGGAAAAACTTTGTTTGTTCATAATCCTTTTGATTTCCGGAAAAGAGACATTAAAAGACCTGCGCAGAGAACAATCTATTCAATACCTCCAAGGTTATGCAAAATCATGATAAACTTGTCATGCGCGAAGAACGGCATTCTTCTTGACCCTTTCTGCGGCATAGGAACTATACTGCAGGAGGCTGCGTTAATGGGGTATGATATTAGGGGAGTTGATATTGACAAAAATGCTGTTAATGCCTGCCTTAAAAACCTGGATTGGCTGCAAAAGGAATATGAAATTGAACACTTAAATAAAAAAATAATTGTTGGCAATGCAGAAAATCTTTTGAGATTTTTTGGCAGAAACAGCATAGATGCGATAGTCACAGAGCCGTATCTCGGGCCTCCTTTAAAACAGAAACCGGATTACAGGCAAGCCAGAAAAATTTTAGATAAAATAAAAACTCTTTATGAAGAAGCCATAAAGAATATGGTTGAAATAATAAAACCCGGCAAGAGGATAGTATTGGTTTCGCCCTGTTTCAGAACTGAACATGGTTTGGTTAGATTGGATATAGAAAAACTATGCAAAGGATGTGTGTTAATAGACCCATTAAAGAAATATGATATTCGGCACAAATTCCCATTTTTAGACTATGAGGAGAGGCACAGGACAATAAGAGAGATAAACATAATAGAAAAGTTAGGTATTTAAGTGTCAAATAATTACAATTGATTATGAGAGCTGTTGTTGAAGTTGAATGCGAAAATCCTGAACTTGTAAAAAAAGCAGTTGAAATTGAAAAAGATGATGCTTTTGATGTCAATCTTGAAATTAAGAAAAACATGCTTGTTTTGAATGTTAAAGCGGAAAAAATATCATCTCTTATGGCAGGCATTAATTCCTATTTGAGGCTTATCAATGCCTGCGTCTCCAATGATTAAAACATAATATTAAATACTTGAAAATAAAATTAAATAGTAAAGGTTGTTAAAAATGGCGGATGAACTTGCTCCTGAGGCTCAGCAGATTGTTATGCAGATGCAGTCTTTTCAGCAGCTTTTGCAGAATATTTTAATACAGAAAGAGTCTTTAAATGTGCAGAATAGCGAGATTGAAAATGCTCTGGAGGAGCTTGAGAAGGCAAAGGAAAATGAGACAGTGTATAAAGCAGTAGGTCCCATTCTTATAAAGGCAGAAAAAGGCAAACTTATGGAAGATTTGAATAACAAAAAAGAAACACTTGAAACAAAATTAAAGTCTCTGGAAAAACAGGAAGAAAAAACAAAGGAAAAGCTTGCTGAATTGCAGAAAAAGATTCAGGAGATGTTTTCTCAAAGTTCTGCCTCTGAAGTGGCAGAATAATTACAGTTTGTCTAATGTGCCCAAAAAAGTCCCGTCAGTCAGGAAAACTTCTGATTTCTTCCATTCTGCAAATTTAAAAACAGGCCCGATTGGTTTAAAATCTTTTTTGTTAAAAGCCATGCCGCCAAGCAGTTTGTTAAATGCAGGCATAAATATAATTTGCTCTATTTTGCATATGCCAAATTTTTTTTCCAGCACTTCTTTTTTTGGTTTGCATACAAGCCAGCATTGCTCTTTGTTAATAAGAAATTTATCTTTGACTTCTATCATTGGATGATTGTGCGCAATAACAAGATATTTGCAATGCATAATTTCAGGCTTGGGCCAGCCTTGGCCATGCAGCAAACCCATATTTCCGAATTTCATTCCGCTGCTGCCATATACTTCCATATTATCTGCAAATTTTTCTATATTTCCGTCATGATTGCCTTTTACAACTGATATTTTTACATGAAAACTTTTGAAAAATTCAGGGAGTTCCTGTTTTTCCTGCCATGTTGGAAATGATATATTGTGTTTTATATCGCCAAGAAGTATTAAGTGTTTTGATTTTGTTTTTTTCAACATTTTTTTAATTTCTTGCTTGATTTTTTCGGTTTGGCTTGGTATTCTTATTCCTGACAGCAACAGCTCGTATTCCAGCCCTAGGTGAAGGTCGCATATAATGAGGGCATCAGAAACCAAGAGAGCATTGCCAAGAAAAACAGGTTTATCTTTCATAAAAACACTGATATTATCAAGTATTAATATATTGACGAACAATAGTTCATTTTAACTACTCAATAATAAACCTTTAAATAGGATTAATACAATATATATAGTAAATAACTGATTTTGGGTTTTCATTTAAAATAGTGTGATTGCATGGAAAGAAGCAGAAAAATACTTTTTGTTTCACACTGCATTTTTAACCAAAATGCTAAGGCTGTGGGCAAAGAGAAAGCGTCTGGTTCAGTCAGAGAACTTGTTGATATATTGGCGGAGTCTGATGTGGGGGTTGTGCAACTTGCCTGCCCGCAGATTACCTTTAATGGCGGAAGTGGCATTGACCGCACTCCTTCAACAAAGGAAACATACGACAACAAGGCTTTTAGGTCTCATTGCAGAAAAATTGCGAAAGAAACTTTGGACCAGATAGAAAAATACTTGCGCGCAAATTATAATGTTCTTGGCATTCTTGGGGTTGAATTCTCTCCGACATGCGCTGTTTATCAGCTTGAAAAAGGAGGCAAAAAAATTGGGCCGGGAAAAGGAATTTTCACAGAAGAACTTGAGAATGAAATGAAAAAAAGGAATTTTCAGGTGCCTATTGTAGGGGCAAATTTAAACAGTTTGTTTGCGACAATAGAAAAAGTGCGGGCGCTTCTAAGATATGCTTAATAAATTACATTTTTTCAACTGCTTCTATTCCCAATAAGTTTAAGCCTGTTTTCAAGACAACGGCTACAGATTCCGCCAATTTCAATCTGGCATTTTTCAGTTCTTTATCTGCTTTCAGCACAGGCAAGGTCTGATAAAACGTATTAAAATTCTGACAAAGTTCAAAAAGATAGTTCGCTATTATATGGGGCGAATACTTCTTTCTTGCGTTGGCTACAACTTCAGGGAACAAAGCAATTTTTTTGATTATTGCTTTTTCTTGTTTTTGCTTAAGCAAACTTATGTCAGGGTTTAATGGTTTCTCATTCTTCAATATTCCGCAACATCTTGCATATGTGTATTGCAAGTAAGGCCCGCTTCTTCCTTCAAAATCCAGAACAGCATTCCAGTCAAAAACAATTGGCTTGTTGTTTTCAAATGCCAGCATAGAAAATTTTATTGCTCCAAATGCAACCTTTTTCGCGGTTTCTAAATTCTTGGTTTCAGGATTTCTTTTTTCAATTTCCTCTATAACTCTTTTTACAGCTTCGTCGCGCAAATCTTCATAAAGTATTACATTTCCTTTTCTGGATGACATCTTGCCTTCTTTCAGTGTAACCAAACCATAAGATATATGCTTGTTTTTTTCAGAATCAGGAATATTGAGAATTTCCATGGTTTTGAAAAGCTGTCTGAAATAATAGTCCTGTTCTGATGCAACAACATAAATTGATTCATCAAAGTTGTATTTTTTTCTTTTAATTTCAAAAAGCCCCATATCCTTTGTTGAGTATAATGCCGTGCCATCGCTTTTTAGCAGGACAAATACGCCAAGGTTGTATTTTTCCAGATTTATTACAATTGCGCCATTGCTTTTTTCAAGTTTTCCCTGCGTAAAAAGTTTTTTAATGAGTTCTTTGCCTATGTCCACGGTCATGCTTTCCAAAATTTTATTGTCTACTCTGACTTCAAGTTCATCTGCAATTTTTGCAAAGTCGTTAATGCATAAATCTCTTATTTTCTTCCATTGTTTTATTAGTTGTTCGTCTCCTTCTTCAAGTTTTTTATTAAGTTCTTTTGCTTCCTGGTTGTATTGTTCATTTTCTTCAATTTTTCTTGTTGCTTCCGCATAGATTTCTCCTGCCCATTTGCTTATGTTGTTTTCAGGTATGTCTCCTTTGTAAAATTTGTTAAAATACCAAAGCCATTTGGCAACATGCATTCCAACGTCTCCCATGAAGCTTATTGTTATTGTTTTATTTCCTGAAAATTCCAGAATTCTCCTTATTGATTCTCCAAGCACTGCATTTCTGACATGACCAATGTGAAAGGCTTTGAAAGGATTTGGCTGGAATGTGTCTATTAGTATTGTTTTTCCTTCATGGTCCGACCCATAATTATCATTTAATTCTGTCAGAAGTTTCTGTCCGAACTTTCCCCAATTTATGTAAAGGTTTACATAACCTCCTGTTGCTTCAGTTTTTTCAATAAATTCATGCTTTATTTTCTTGGCTAAATCTTCTGCAATGCCAGCAGGGTTTTTGCCAAGCGAGAAACATGCAAATGCAAGGTCTCCAAACTTTTCCGGCTCTTCTATTTTTACCTTTTTTCCTGTTTCTTTTTCTACCTGATTTTCAATATCCTTTTTTAACAAATGCCATAAGTTCATAAGAATATTTTGGTTTTATAACATATAAAGAAAATTCTTCAAAAATTGTTATTTAACGCTATTATAAGATTTTTATTAGTAAAATACTACTCAACCGTAATATATTTATATATGTTGTTTCAATTAAATTGTATGAATAATCCAACAACTTATGCTGATTTGAATTCTTCTTCTCTTGTTAGTTGTTGGAAGATGTGTCTGCCTAAAATTAAATTTATTTTTACAGTATGTTAATTTGGGATGATTCTACAATTGTAGATGACCTATATTCTTGCGTTTTATTCATTGGTTATATGCATACAATTGTTGTTATTTTTTTGTTAAAAAAGTAAAAGGTGATAAAAATGCTCACAAATCCATATGAGATAGTGACAATATTTAACAGAATCGGAGAGAATGGTGAATTGAAAGGGTATGACGTGATACTTGACAGCAAGCGCATAGACGCGTTTTTTGACCGCTATGGCCTTGCCCGCACATTCCTAAAGAATATAGAAAAATTTAAGGCGAAAATTGAGGAAGAAAAACAAAGAAATTGTATTGATGAAGAAACTGATGCAGAAAAAGAACTTATTAAATATAAAGAGCATTTGCTGACTAGCAGAAAAAGACGCGAAAGAGTGTATACGTCAAACGGCTTGGAGACAGTGACATATGAAGATGGGACAGGACTTATCCAGCAGATAAAAGACAAGTTTGAAGACCTGTTATTTAAAGAGTATGAAGAAAAGATAAGTGGCATTAGAGATCCATTAATGAGAGAGAGATGCAAAAAAGTATACCAAAAAGAACTGGAAGATAAGTTAGATGATCTGGATAGAAAGTTTAGGGATTATATAAATATGATACAGTTTGAGATAGAAGGTTCTGCAACGAGTATAATGCCGTATAGAAATAAAAACGTAGGTTTGTCGCATAGAAAAACATCATAAATAATAGGTGATAAAATATGATGTCTGCTTACGATAGGGTTGTTTCAAAACTGATGCATTATGATATGTTGAGACTTAGAGAAGATATAAAGGCAGATGTATATAGTCTTATGAAGATAAGAGAGGCAATAAAAAAAGGCGGTGAGGCAGGAAAAAGAATGGCGCTTTCCGCTATAGATAAGACAGCAAAAGATTTATTTACGCCATATGCAGGAATAACAGATTTTGAGCTTATTACAGGAAAGAAACCAACATTGTCAGAGTATGGAGATAGCGAGGGCATGGAATCTGGAATTCTGAATTTATATAATGAAATAAAACATGTGCTGGAGAATGAAGTTAAAAAAGAATACGGGCTAAATATGCAGAATTATGTTCAGGAGTATATGGATATTCAGATGAATCAGATATTTGCAGGATATCCTGATGATGTAGTTGAGGTTGGCGTAGGGCATCATAGATTTTCTGCGCCTTCAGCGCCGGAACTTATTTACATTTAGCTCTGCGAAAAACAAATGTTTATAATTTTTTGTTTATTTTATTGGTTTATGTTTTGTTTCTCTGCCATAAACTATTTATTAGAGGAAAATAAATAAAAAATATGCAAGCAAGCAGCAGAAAGGGCTTAGCAGTTAAAAGTTTTGGCAATGGCGTCTGTTTCTTTATGCATTGTTTTTCCATAAGGTGAGAGCGTGAAAAAAGAAATTATACAAAAATTGGAAGATATGCTTAAATTAGAGGATGTGTTGGCATGTTTGGTTTCAGGCAGGCAGATAGGAACGCTTACGCCCAGCAAAGGAGTAAAACTGAAAGATTTGGGTTTATGGAAGCTTATATCAGATACTCTTGACAGATTTTTTGAAATTGCAGAAATTTTTTATGAGTATGGTCTAAGCAGAATTGATTTTGAATTGGGTGAATATAATATTATCCTTAAGTTAATAACGCCCGGCGCTTATTTGATTACTGTAATTCCGGCTCTTGCAAATAAGGGATTGCTTGAAGTTGAGATAGAAAACACAAGAAGAAAAATAAAAGAGTTGATAGAGGCGTGAAAGATTTTAAGGCAAGCGTTGCAGTTAGCAGAGAATGGGATGGTGAAAGGGTTGGCAAAGAAATTGTAAGTAAAATAAGGAATAAAGCACCCAACCCAAAATTTATTTTGTTATTTGCCACAATCCACTACAAATCCGAGTTTAAAAAAATTCTTGAATGTATCAAAGGCGCATTTCCTGAATCGCCTCTTATTGGCGGAACAGTTGCAGGTTTTATGTCGCCAGACGGCTGTTTTACAAGAGGTGTTGCCGCTTTGGCTATAGACTACCCGAATATGGAAGTTGCTGTCGGCATAGGCCATAACACAAAACAAAATCCTAAAAAAGCTGCGGAAGAATGTGCGGAGATGATAAAAAGACAGATTAAAGAAAAACAAATGAAATGGAAAAATAAGTTTTTGATAACTTTTATTTCTGGGGCAGTTATGCCCAAAGTTCCAGGTATAGGTATTGTAAATAACGTTAAGTCAAAAAAATTAGGTATGTTTCTTTCAAAGACAGGAATGAAACTTGCTGCAAAGTTAGGCACAGGCGTAGGAAAGGAAGAAGATATTATAGAATATATTTCAAAACTGTTTCCTGACTATTATATTTTAGGCGGTTCTACTATTGATGAATTTAAGTGTAAATCAAACTTTCAGTTTCTTAATAATGAAGTTTATATAAATTCTGTTGTTGCAGTCGGATGTTTTATAGATAAGGATATATTCTTAAACGGCACAGTTGGAGCATATCCGACTAACAAAAAATTTAAAATAACGGAAACTGTTTATGAAAACAGGATTATAACCAAGATAGAAAACCAACCAGCAAAAGATTATTTTTTTAAAAAGGTCTTAAGATTATCAGAGGATAATTTCAAAAATCTTGAAGCATTCTATTATAAAACTTCCGACTATTTTCCAATAGGATTTGAGGAAAATAAAGAATATACAACAGGTGTTGGAGCTATATTGGGTGATAATCTTTTATTAGGTTATAAGGCAAAAGGCAGGAAAGCAATATTATTGTCTGTAACAGGAAATGAAGTTATATCTTCTATTGATGATGTTTTTGAGGGTTTTGATACAAAAATATATCCTTTTGTCTTTTTGTATTCTTCTGGTATAAGACTAAATCTTTTGGCTGATAAGTCATTTTTAATAAAAAATAAATTTGATAAATATATTGGAGATATTCCTTATCTTGCTGTTTATCCTTTAAATCAATATTTGAAAGAGCCAAACAAAGATATTGTTACCGGAGTGTATTCCATTAATATATTTTCTATTAGGGGTGAATAAAATGAATGATAAGAATTTTGATGCTTTAATAGAGGAAGTATTAAAGGTTGAAATTCCTGATAATCTACAAAAGATTATAGAAAAATATAAAAAAGTTGGTGGTAAAAGAGATGAATTCTTGTGGAAATGGATATGGAGATTGTCAGTGTCAAGAAATCCAGGGTTTATGTTTTCATCTGTACCAAAGGATAATACTATAGATGTAGGAAAATTAAAATTTTTATTGTGTGTTCTTGATGTTTTAATAGATGACATAGCTGATAAATATCAAGATGAAAATCTTCTTGATATTGCATTGAAAATACCTTCAAAAAACAGATTTGAAAACTTTCAGGTTATTGATCGTAGTTATAATAAAAGATATTTATATTTAATAGTAGAAGTATGGAATAAAATACTGGAGGAAGCGAGCAAGTCACCAAGATGGAAAGATTTTAAAGACATGTTTATGTTTGATATAAAACAGACTTTAAATTCTTTTTATTACTCGCTCTTGATAAATAAAAATATAAATCTTATTAATTTGACTGAATCTAAGATATACACTTCTCATAATATGATCTTTTTCTTGTTTGCCGATGTAGATATGTTATTTTCTCCGGAGTTAGATAAAGATGAATTGCCATATATCAGAGAGGTTGTATGGAGAGCCCAACAAATGGCAAGAATAGGTAACTGGGTAAGTACATGGGAGAGAGAGATAAATGATAATGACTTTAGTTCTGGTATTTTTAGTTTTTCGTTAACTAACAATATAATTAAGTTGAATGAATTAGAGCAATGTAAATACACCAGAGACATAAAAGATCTGATTGTTAATAAGATTAAGGAATCCAAAGTAGAAGAATATTTTTTGAATGAATGGAAAGCATATTATAAGTCTATTAAAGATATGGCTCCAAAAATAAAATCAGTTGACGTCAATGCATATTTGGATGGATTAGTTTTATTGCTAAATTACCACTTGGCCAGTAGAGGGAAAAAATAAATGTTATCAAATAGCCTGACAAAACCCATTTTTGTAATTTCAAGAGATAGAATTAATTATTTATAGTGCTGGGGAATCTATTATTATTAAACATAAAACAGGGATATTCAGTCTTATAATTATAGCCTGTTTCTAAAGAGTAAGTAAGAAAACCTCTTTATTTGATTTATGGATCTGAAGGAATTTTTGGACATGTTAGTTGTTGTATAAATTTTTAAATATTGACAAGAACCAATACAATAAATGCCTATACTAAAATTTTTCTTTGATTTTGAAAGAGATTTAAGATATATAAAAAATGATTTTCCATCTTTGATTTTGTGCCTAGTTCCATCAAAATAAAGGGGTTCAAATACAAGCATAATTTGTATCCGCAACATAAACAGTTGTATGCGAAAATAAAACCTTTGTGGAAAGGGAAATTTGAGAGTTTTATAAGAAATTGCTTTGAAATCAAGACACGGCAAAAAACAAACAGAAATCTATTTATTTCTGTGAATGAAGAATAAACATAGGTGAGTTATATGTTTGAGAAATATGAAAAACCATCTGCATTAACGGTCTATCCAACAGGAGTTGAAGAAATAGCATATAAAAATAAAGAGAGAGATGATATCGATACAGATTATGTGTTAAGAGTTTCTACACCAGGTTGTAATTTGAGATGTATTTATTGTAGAAGGGATAAAACTTCTAACAAAAATGTATTAAGTGATGAAGAATTATTAGAAGTTATAAAAGCCGCTAGTGAATGCGGCATTAAAAGAGTCCGATGGACCGGTGGCGAACCTGTTATAAGAAAAAGAAAATTTGTAAGAATTGTTGAAGAAACGAAAAATTTGGGAATCTTATGATAGATGAAAAAACAAAAAAAGTTCTTGAATATTTGGTAAAAAAATTAAAAGACATAAATTGGGCACTTGTTGGAAGTACAAACCTTGCTATACAAGGAGTTGATATCAAACCGCATGATATTGATATTCTCACAGACAGAAAAGGTGTTTATGCTATTGGGAAATTTTTGAAGAAATTTGAAAAGGCTTCTATCATGTTTAGAGAGACAAAACAGTTCAAATCTAATTTTGGTATTTTTGAAATAGATAACGTAAAAATAGAAGTGATGGAAAATTTACAAAACAGAATAAAAAATAAATGGGTAGTGACAAATGATTTGTCAAAAAGAAGGTTTATAGAGTTTGAAGGTATAGAACTTCCTGTCATTCCTCTGGAGGAGGAATATAAAACATATAAAAAATTGGGAAGGATTGAAAAGGCAAATAAGATAAAGAAATTGATAGAAATGAAAAAAGTTAGGAACTAATGATGTCTTCATAAGAGATATTTCTTTTATGTTTATCAATGAAATATTTGGTCAAACTCATTCTGAATAAATTACACTAATTTCTTTATTTTTTCGCAATTATTTCCATCCATATTCATAAACTTTTCTTTAATTATTTTAATCCCTTTTTCTTTATTTTTATTATAAAGATTGTCAAATTTTTTATTAAATTCCTTAATATTCAGATTTTCAACTATATTCTTAAATGTCGGGACTTTATTTAATTTTGAATATATAGGGAGTTTCCTGATAGGTTCAAAATTGAATTTTTCTAAAATCTTTTCTGTCATAAATTCTGCAAATCCTTCATCTAATTGAACAATCTTCTCCTTTCCCACATACTTGCCATGCAAAAACCTGAATTTATAATCATAGATATTTTTGTCTATCCTGGAATAAAGAAAGAGGTGCAAAGATTCGTGTATAATCAGTTTTAAAAATTGAATGGCTGGATAAAAAAGTTTATAATAAGGATTGAAATTCATTTCTATTATTGCGTTTTTAGAAATATCAAAGGTTCCATAAGTCCCGCAATTAAGAGATGTTTTGATAAACTCAACAGCCTGATTTTTTGTTAATCCATATTTCTGAACCTGCGGTGTCACCCTTTGAATAAATAGAGCAAGGTCGTTGTAAAATTCAATTTCTTTGGCCGGGGGAATATGCCAATCAAACAGGATGTTCTCAGCAATATTTGTGAGTTTGCTTATTGTATTAATTGAATCTTTATTGAAACTTTCTTTTGGAATTAAGAGTATTTTCATAACTAAAGTTAGATTAGAGGCAATAAATAGTGTGGTGTTGGTTTTCAAAAGAGTTTTCCGCTGACGGTAAGATGGAGAAATTAGCATATCTTATTTTTTAAAGCAATTGACACTTTGCCTGTGTTTTTGTCATATTTTTGGTTTCTTCAAACCGTCTGAAAATAACAGATTCATTAATTATTTCCCGTAAGTCCTTTTCTAATATGTTTTCATCTGATTCAATAAATGCGCATGGCGAAACATTGCCTTTACAGTCTATCTCGATAAATTTATCTCCTCCACCACATTCGTAATCCGACAAAATTGTTACAAAATCACCATATTTTTCTTTAAGTACACTTTTTATTTTTACAGACTCGTCTTCACTAACAGACAAATCTTTTGACCCTCTGCCAATCATTATAAAGTCTTGTATCCTTAACTCCTTTGCTCCATTATTTATCGCAAAATTGGCAAGATAATCCATCTGATTTTTATTTAGACTTAATAAAACCGTAGCCATCACAAATTCTGTATTAGCCTTTTTTACTTTTTCAAGAAACTCCTTCAAGTAAGTATCATTTGTTTGTTTGACTTTTTTATCTGTCCTTGTATCGCCATAAACACTTATGTCTATTTCGTCAAACATCTGCAAAAACTTATTGTCAAAATTCCTTATAGACTTGCCATTTGTTTGAAGTATAAGAGTTTCAAATTTTTCTCTAGCATAAGAGGTAATATTGAATATATCCTTTCTCAATAGCGGTTCGCCGCCTGTGATTATAAGATTTTTTATCCCTTCCATTCGGTCTATGATTTTATAACAATCATTAGTTTTCAACCCGTAAAAATTATGTATAGAAGAATTGTTATAACAGTGAATGCAATTGAGATTGCATTTTTTCGTAATTTCCCATGTCGCCATGTAAGGTTTTTTCATTATATTCACTTATATTTTTTTATCATGTTTATTATATCCTTTTTCTTTAGATTTGCCCCCCATATTTTCAAAAAATCATTTTTATTCAAGCCAAGATTAAACTTTTTATTCGCATAGTTAAAAAATTTAAGTCTTTCTCTCCTTGTGTAATGCGGCAATTTCATTTTTTCAAGCCTGCCATCCAAAGACAAATTTATTATTATGCCCCCAATGACTTGTTGTCTTTTAGAAAACTTTTTATCATCAGAAAAGTCAAGACCGTTCTCTACTGCATCCCACACATGACCTATTTCATGAAAAATGGATTTTCTTGTAATTTTGTTATTCTGTCCAAACAAAATTGTTATCTTTCCTGATTTTAATGTAGAATAATCCACTTCTATATCATCGCAAAGCCTATTGTCTTTTTTTATTATTACTGTTTTTATTTTTACTTCTATATTAAAAGACTTTAATGCATCCAGAATTATTTTGTTTATATATGATTTGTTTTTTACTTGCATCTTAAAAATAATTTCAGTCATGCCATTATCTCCTATGTTTATTTAAAAATAAAAAACAAAAGAAAAAACTAAGACTCAATGAATTTTCTTGCTTTATCGGTTATGCTGTATACGCCATTTATCTCTGTCAAATAGCCGTGTTTTTTTAATTCATCTATATTTTCTTCAATTCTATTCTTGTCTATTTTTATTGCTGTGGCTATATCCGAATATTTCATTTCTCTATTCTCATACACAGCTCCCAAAATTTCTCCCATTTCTGAAGCGGTCGGACAAAAAAGTTTTCTACGAAGGCACATGTCAGTTTCTAGCTTTTTGCTTATGCTTTCATATCTCATTTTTTTCACCTTATAATTAACTACATTTAGCATATTTATAAACTTTATATCTTTGTATGCTGCTTCATGTTAAGCAACCTGTTTTTACCCGATTTATAAATTTTGAACTTTCTTCAAATAGTTTCTCAATGACATCAAATACTTTTTATCAAGTTTTTTTACCTTCATAATCATCCGACAGCATTGAAAATTATTTTAAGGTGCTTCTTTAATTCTAAAATATCTTTTTCCAAGGAAAAATCCCTTGTTGCCGTAATGCAGGTTTCCGGCACAGAAACTTTATTTATCTTTAATTTTTGGAAATATTTTATCAGAAGATTAAAAACATTCTCAAATATTTCACTTCTTTTGAACTTCTTCTCTGCTACAACCCCCCTGAAGATTAACTTCTTATTTTCAATTTTGCACTCTCCATAACCTATTATCCTTTTATTATATTTGAATAGAACTGTTTTTAAGTTATTTTTTCTGATATATTCTAAATAACTATCGCCTGTAATTTCTCTGTTGTCACCCATTTTCTTGTATATTGTTTTTATGAGATTTGCAATTACATCTTTATCTTTCTCTTTAAATGTTTCTAATGATATGCAATTATTTGTTTTGTCTGAATATCCAATAATCCTTGACATAAACACCAGATTTAGACTATACTCTTGCCTAACATAGAATTAAAAAATAAATTAAAAGTATTAAGATTTTTTCTAACAAATTTTCTTACCTCCTTCGCAGAGATGATAGACATCTTTAACTTTGATTTTTTACAACAATTCCTTTGTTTGTAATCTCAAATGCATAGGTTTCTTTGCCATGGTTTGTTCTTCTCATTTTTTTAATTTCCAGAGAACGCGGAGAGCCTGCGCCTCTGGAATATTTCAGGTAATTTAATACAATAACTCCGTCTACTATAAATTCTTCAACCCCGAACCTTGACAATTTGTTTGTATCGGTTATTTCTGTGGTAAGCAGTGATGTAGCTCCAGACCTTTTCAATGCCGTAATAACTTTAAATAATTCTCTCCTTATTTCGGAGGATGTCTTGAAATAAAGGGATAAAGTAGATGTTGAATCAATAGCAACCCTTTTAATTTGGTTCTCTCTTATTTCTTCAAAAAGGTCTGCTGTTATGTTAGTAACGTTAAAAGGGTCGCGATAGTCAAGGATAAGTTGTTTGTTTTTTATATAGGGCTTAAAATCCCAGCCCATGACAAGGGCGTCAAGTTGTATATCTTCAGGAGATTCTTCAAAACTTATGAAAAGGCATTTTTCATTGTTCTTAAGCCCTTCCCATATAAATTGCGAGCAAAAAATTGTTTTTCCTGTTCCAGCGCTTCCAGAAATAAGCGTGGTTGAACCTTTTATTAAACCGCCTTCTATTAATTTATCCAGGCCGTAAATGCCTGTTTTTATTCTTTCTAAAAATGGTTTCATAACTATAATTGCAGGAGATTATATATAAAGATTGTTGGATTTTAATTGATTTTTATTGTAAAAGTTTCAGTAATTCTTCAGATTTTGTTAAAAGTATAACTAAAATCATAAAAAATTGTCGTACCCTTATACATAAATATAAATATTCAGCAAATAAAAATAAGAAAAGGTGATTATTCTGGATGCAATAGATTTTATGAGTGTTTTAAAAATAAAAAGGGAAATTGTCTGGAAAGAGATTCAGAAATATCTTCCTGACAAGGAACCCAAGGGTCATTACAAAATGATAAGAGAGTACCCTGAAAGAAGAGGAAAATATGTAAGGCCAAGTTTAGTTCTTTTAAGTTGCGAGGCATTCGGCGGAGACCCGGCTAAAGCATTGTTAACTGCTGCTGCAATGCAGGTATCAGAAGAATGGCTGTTAATACATGATGATGTAGAAGATGATTCAGATGAAAGAAGAGGCAAGCCATGCCTGCATAAAATGTATGGAAAAGAACTTGCAATAAATGCAGGCGATGCTCTTCATCTAATAATGTGGAGAATTATTGGTGACAATATAAAATTACTTGGGAATGAAACAGGATTCAGAATATTTGATAAGTTTTATGACATTTTTCTTGTAACCTGCGAAGGGCAGTATCTTGAGTGCAGCTGGATACATGACAACAAAATAGACATAAGCGAAGAGGAATACTATAAAATGATTGATGCAAAAGCAGGATTGTATACAATTTCCGGGCCGATACAGTTAGGCGCCATAGTTGCAGGAGTGTCAGATGATGTAATAAAAAAGATAGAAGAGTTTGGAATACCTTTTGGCAGGGCATTTCAAATCACAGATGATACTCTAAACCTGAGCGGTGAATATGAAAAGTATGGAAAGGAGATAGGAGGAGATATTCTGGAAGGCAAAAGAACGCTTATATTGATACATTTATTAAGGAACTGCACTGAAGAAGAGAAGGAGAAAGTAGTTAGAATCTATTCAAAAAAGAGAGAGGATAAAACAAAAGATGATATTTCTTATGTAATCAATCTTATGAAGAAGTATGGAAGCATTGATTATGCAAAAGCAAAAGCAAGAGAGTTTGCCAAGCAGTCAAAGGAAATATTTGACAGAAATTTTAAGGACTTGCCTGAAACAGACGCAAAGAAAATAATAAGAATTGCAATAGACTTTGTTGTTAACAGAGAAGTTTAGATGAAATTAAAAACCCAGTAAACTAATAAAACCAATCCAAATATTGCAAGAACAATTATTTTTCTTCTGTGAGGAAAAGTTTTTTTGTCTGCAAGCAGGTTTTCAATAATATAGCCAAAAGTTACTATCATCATTCCCACAATAGTATAAATTATTGCTTCATTGTTAAATCCTAAAAACTTTGCCAGCAACAAGCCAATTGTTTCAATAACAGCAAGAACATATAATGTAGCCATTGTCAAACACCTAAATTATGCTTAACAACCAATAAGCTATAATTGTTATTATGAAACAAATGCCAACAAGCATGATTTTCTGGTATTTGCGCTTCTGTTTTTTGATCAGCGCTTTTCCAAATAGTGTTATTCCTTTGTTGCTTATTATACCGTCAAGCCAATATGCAATAGTTATAACAATCATTCCAAAAAGAGTAAAACTTATTACATCAGGCATGCCTATGCTTCTTAGCAAAATTAACAGAAATATCTCTCCCGCGGCAAGATGACAAAGAGCCATTTCTTATCACTTTCCGGATTTTGTAGTATTTGCCAAGAGGTCAAAGTAGGTAACATTTCTCAGTGCATTCATGTTGCGGAATACATGCCATCCATCACTTTCTATAGTTCCTACTCTGTTCCATATTGATTGCACTGTGATATAGTACTTTGCATCAGGGGACAACAAAACAGTAGGCACTTTGGTAATATTGTATTTCTCTATAAGGGCTTTGCCTTCATCTGTGTTTGCTTCAACGTTTTTTTCTTTTGTAATTACCAAACCAAGGTTTCTTAGGATATTTTTATGTTCAGTCACATCATAACAATTTTGGCATAGTGAATAGTTAAGATAGATTAATTCCACTCTTCCGTAAACTTTTCCTGTTGAAATATTGACAAATGGCGAGCCTGTGCGCAGCACAAGAGAACCGTCAGATTCCAGAGTGCCTAAACTTGTCCAGAGTTTTATTAATCCGGATTTTTCAACTTCCCCTGATATAATAATGGTTGGAACTTTCTTTATGTTGTATTTTTCTATAAGTTCTTTTGCATTGCTTAAGTCAACAGACTTTTCGTCAACTTCAACATTGAGAGTTTTTATTGCTCTTATTATGCTTGAAACATCAAAACAGTCAGCGCAATCCGCGGTAATTGTTGTTATTAAGAGTTTGGCAGGTCTTGTTAATTCTTCGTAGTCCTTTATTTTTTTGTCCAATGTGCCGTTTATCTGAAAAACAATAATTGCATTTAGTGCAATTATTAACAGCAAAGCTATGGAAACAGGCACAAGATAAGCAATAGTTGTTTTTTTCTCATGCCGTGAAACTCTTTCTTTGTGCCTGCTCATGAACATCACTGATTTTAACAGCCTCCAACCATGCCCGCTCCAGAACTAACAGGTGTTGATTGACCTGCTCCTGCAGGAGTGGAAGATAATGAGGTAATGTCTGCTTTTTCAATATTTGCTTTCAATCCAGCCAACTGAACTGTCTGGAATACAGATACAATTACAAGAATAATCAATATGCCCAATAGCAGTTTTTCTAAATTCATTCAAACACCCCATAAAATTTTATTTTAACAGCCGCCAACCATAGTGCCGGCGGTTGCTCCTCTTTCTATGCCTCTGTATTTATTTGAGGCCAGATTAATATAATTTAATTCTATGCCTTTGTCTTTTAGTATTTTTGCTTTGGCAAGTATGTTTCCAGGGAAAAAGAGGGTTTTCCATTTGCCTAACTCTTCAAGTATCTGGTCATCCGTATATTCATTTCCATGCCTGTCAATCAGATATTTTGCAAGTCCGCGCATTGCATATGAGTGTGCGCAGCCGCATGCTGGCTGACCATTGCTAAATATTAATGCTTTTGCACCGCAGCAATATTCGCAACTTATTTGCGATGCAATTTTAATGTAGCGCTTCAATTTGTCTCCTGTTAATGTTATTGTTTTGTCAAACTTGCTGAGTTTTGCTATTGTTTCGTCTGCCAGTTGAGGGTTGCTTGCTTTTACATCATCAAAACTAACGCCTATTTCTTTTCCATAAATAGCAGGAACACCTTTGGGCATAATTTGATTTTCCAGTTCAGTTAAAGCGGCAGGACTTGATGACGCTGAAGATTGTGTTAATCCTGCTTTGGCGGCAATATCATTTATCATGATTTGGTTTGCAATTACAAACAATGCCAGAAGAATAATAAGCGAAGTAAGAATAAAGATTCTGTTCTTTTCCTTTGGTTTTTCTTTATGTTCTGCGTGAGAAGCTTCACTGTGTTTTGTTTTATGTTTTGACATAATGCATAACCATTCAATTTTTTTAAGTATTACAAAACTTGTAAAGTTTTATTAAACTAACTAGTATTTAAAGTTTTGCATTGCTTCTGGAAACTTTTTACAAAACCCCTTTATGAACAGCTTCTATATAATTGTTTAAGTCGGAAAGCGTTTTGCTTGCATTTAGGACATTTCTTAATTCCCTTGGTATTTTTTCTGCTGAAAAATCTCCTGCAAATACCCAGTCGCCGTCAAATTTTCCTATGTTTTTTATTCTCAGGCGTTTAAAGCAGGAAGGGTATAATTTTTTTGAATTTAATCTTGCCGTATTTTCAATTGTTGCATATTCTGCCTTCTCAATGCATGCGTTTTCTGAGTTTTCTATTTCTGCAAAATTTGCATTTGCAATCAAAGCATTTTTTGAGTTTTCTATTTTTGCAACAACTGAATTTTTAATAAATGCATTTTCTTTTGCTTCGCCAATATATGCAATTTTTTCTGCATTGCAAATTTCGGCATTTTTTGCATCTAATATAAAGGCTTTTTCTGCACCTTCTATTGAAGCATAGTTTCCCGTATTAAAAATTTTTGCGGTTTTTGCTTTTTCTATATGAGCGTTATTTTTTGTTTCGTAAATTTTGGCGTTTCTGCCTGCATAAATAATCTCAGCATCTTTTTTCGTATATTTAATCTCAGCATCTTTGTCAGACATTGAAATTTTTGCGTTATCAGACTTGTGAATTTCCGCATATTTTGCTTTAATTATTTCTGCATCCCCTGAGTTTTTTATGACAGCGCGATTTTTTGCGTCAAAAATTTTTGCACGGTTCGTGTTTTCAATTTTTGCGTCATGTCCTGTCTCTATAATTTTCCCAGTTTCAGATTTTTTTATTTCAGCATCTCGTTTTGCTGTTCCTATATATGCGCTTTGTTGTATTTGGTTTAAGTATGCAGAATAAGCTTCAACAACTGTTGCTGATTTGGATTTTGCAATCTTGACATTTTTTCCTTTTCTTATATATACATTTTCTGCTTCCTTTATGTTTATATTCCTGCCCATGCCTATTTCTGCGTAATTTGCATTTTCTATTTCCGCATCTCCGAGTATTTTTAAAATATATAGATTTTTTACTTTGTTTATTTTGGCGTTTCCTTTGGAGTTGAAAATTTTTACATTTCCATAGCATTTGTTAATTCTTACATTTCCTATTTTGTCAATTTCTATATCTCCCAGTCCTACAAGTAAGTCAAAATCTCTATTTTCATTTGCAATCTTTTTTTGCTCGTCAAAAAGCACATAGAATTTTAGAATATTGCTGTTTTCTTTGATTAATGCTCCCATATTTTAAAATGTTTCTTTAAATTTAAATAATTGGTTAGCATGCCAATATTTTTTAATCTTTTTAAGCAGGAAAAATAATTAAACTTATATGCGCATAAAGAAGTTAAATCTTGCAGATAAAAATGCAGGAATTCTAAGCCCGCTTGAACATGATGTTCTATGCATATTATGGTCAAATAGACGGAAGAAGATGACTGCGCGTGAGATATATGGTATCCTTGTTAAAAAAGGAAAAAAGGTTGCATTGTCAAGCGTTGCTGTTATTCTTGAAAGGCTTTACAAAAAGAAAATAGTAAGCAGAAGAGCCGAAACAGGAAGAGGAGGAAAACATTATATATATTCTGCTATAACAAAAACTGATTTTGAAGAGATGATAGTAAAAACCGCTGTTGATAAATTGATTGAAAGGTTTGGCTCACTTGCAGTTAATTATTTTAATGAAAAGATTGGAAAGAAAAAAACGAGATGATAAAATTGTTTGAACATTATTTTATATGTTTGCTGAAGTTTATTGAAAATCCAATTAAAATTTTCATAACCTTGGTGTCTCTTGGAATATCTTTTGGCTTGTTTATTAAACTAAAAAGCAGTTTGCATGCCAAATTTAAGATTTTGTTTGTATATGCTCATCTTACAGCGCTATTCTTTCCTTTAATGTTCTTTATTATAACCATGAATTGCGGTGCAAATTGCGATGTTTCCTTCACGGCAATGTTATTATATTCAATTCCGCTTAGCATACTTTTTGCAAATATTTTTGCATTGATAATTTTGCCTTTTATTTTTATGAGGGCGGGAATAAGAGTAAATTCAGGCGAGGTTCTTGATTTTATAAAAAAATGCTGCAAATCTTTTGAAATAAAACCTCCTAATGTTTATATTTTCAATAGCAACAAGCCTGTTGCTTTTTCTTTTGCAAGTTTTAAATCTGCAATATTTTTCTCTGATAAATTATACAAATTACTCAGCAAAAAAGAGTTTGAAGCAGTGCTTTTGCACGAACTTGCGCATATTAAATTCAGGTCTTCTCTATATAAGATTTCAGCATTTATGTTAAGATTTTCCCCGTTTGCATTTTTTAAGAATTTTGGAAGAGAAATTGGCATAGAAGAAAGAAAAGCCGATGACTTTGTTATAAAGGTTCAAAAAACTGATAGGTATATATTGTCTGCAAAAAGAAAAATTGAAAAATATGGATAGATTTTTCATATTCCGTTTTGCTGCATAAAAATATCTTTGCTAATTCCAACAGCTTTCTTAAACATATCAGGAGAAACCTGCTTTATGCAATCAGCATATTGTTTCGGATGATGACTTAAGTGTTGAATGTTGCCTATATCATTCAGGTCTCCGCAACCGCCGTTATTTTTTTGATTGTAATAATCATAATTCTGCTGGTTTTTCTGCAAAGGAATGAGTGCACTGGTTCCTGACCAAAGCAAAATTGCGACAGCGAAAACAATAAAGCCGTATAATAAAATCTTTTCATTGTCCATTTATAACACGCTTATTTTCTAAGTCTTGATTTTGCAAGTTTTATCAATTTTTTGACTTTAGAAATTTTGCTTTTTTTAGAAGCCGTTCTTCCTTTTTTTGCGGATTTTCTTGTTTTAGAAGTTTTGGTCTTTATATTCGTTTTCCTGCAAGTTCTTCTTGCGCAACTTCTTTTGACGTTTCTTTTTTTAACTGCCATTTTTTGCACCTTTGCAAATTAAAACTGGACTCGGTGAAGGAAATTCTCAAGCATTCGCAGACCCAAATCCTAACCTATCCGCGTGCTTTAGAGATTTTCCTTCGCCCCATAAGCAAGCTTAAACAAACACAGGCTTCATATGATGAGTTATAGTCCAGTCATCATATTACTTGTTGGATGTTTGCCAGAGGCTGTTATGGGACACTCTTTCCAGAGCAACCGAAATGTCCTTTTATGTCAGTACTTTTATATATCAAAATTTAATATATTTAAATTTTTATATCTTTTATGATATATTCTTTATAATTTGACGTTTCTTTTTTTAACTGCCATTTTTTGCACCTTTGCAAATTAAAACTGGACTCGGTGAAGGAAATTCTCAAGCATTCGCAGACCCAAATCCTAACCTATCCGCGTGCTTTAGAGATTTTCCTTCGCCCCATAAGCAAGCTTAAACAAACACAGGCTTCATATGATGAGTTATAGTCCAGTCATCATATTACTTGTTGGATGTTTGCCAGAGGCTGTTATGGGACACTCTTTCCAGAGCAACCGAAATGTCCTTTTATGTCAGTACTTTTATATATCAAAATTTAATATATTTAAATTTTTATATCTTTTATGATATATTCTTTATAACATATATTTCAGTATAGTTATGATTTGCAGGTAGTAAAAGATTATTCTGAAAGTCAATAGACATGCAGGGCAATTTTTAATAAGTTAAAGAATAACTTTTTAATAAGCCGGGGTGGCAGAACCAGGTTAATGCGCCAGTCTCGAGAGGTAAGAGGCAACTGGTGAGCTTTGCTCGTGCAGGTAAGTTTTTTTCATGAAAAGAAGAAAATCTCTGCATTCAAATCCTGCCCTCGGCGCCAATAAAAATTTATATGTTGTTGAATGAAATAATCTATTAGATGCGCCGTTAGTCTAGTGGTTAGGATACAAGCTTGCCAATAAAAAGCAGACAGCTTGCGACGCGAGTGGTTTTCCGCGTTTTCAAATCTCGCACGGCGCACCATTATATTTAAATAACTTCGCAATAATTGATTTGTATGCCAATAAAATATTTAGCAAGAAAATTAAGGTTGATATCAGCCAGTAAGAAGGCGGGAGTTCCTAGATGGGCTGATCTTAAGAAGCATGGAAAAAGAGCCAGAACAAGAAGGATTTATTCAGTCAGGCATTTCTGGAGAAGAGGAAGACTTAAAAAGTGATTTTCATGGTTGCGGTTAAATACGGTGAAGAAAGAGTTTTCACTGTGCCTTTAAGAAAGGCATTTCTAAAAGAGCGCACAAAAAGAGCGAAAAAGGCTATTGAAATAATAAGGCAATTTCTGGAAAGGCATATGAAAGGCGAGGTTAGAATTGGAGCAAGCATAAACGAATCAGTGTGGGCGCGCGGAATACAAAAGCCTCCGAGAAGAGTTAGAGTGCATGCTGTAAAGGAAAAAATAGATGACAGGGATATTGTTTTTTCTGAACTCGTTGGCGTTGATATAAAGAAACCTTCTGCTGATGAAATAAAAAAGAAACTGGAGAAGGAGAAAGAGAAAGAAAAGAAAAAGAAGGAAGAGAGGAAGGAAAGAAAGAAGAAGGCTTATGAGGAGGAAATGGGTATAAAACAGCAGGAGAAGAAAGAATTAAAAGATGAGTCTGAAGTGAAAGAGGAAGATAAAGAAGAGAAAAATAAAGAGAACCAGAAATCCTGAGTTCAACTTCTTTTCTGTTTTAGATGTTTTTTGCAGAAAATAAGCTTATATAGTTTGCATCAAAATTAATTATTATGTCATTTAAAGAAAAGTTGAAGAAATTGCAGGAAGGTTTGTATGAACTGCCTATAGGGGCAAAGCCTGGAATGAAAGTTCCTGGCTGGCTGTTTTTATCTGAAAAACTTTTAGAACAGGTAGAAGACGGGGCAATAGAACAGGTTGCAAATATGGCTTTTTTGCCCGGGATTTATATGCATTCTATAGCACTGCCTGATATGCATTTTGGATATGGCTTTCCAATAGGCGGTGTTGCTGCTCTTGACTATGAAAATGGCGGACTTTCACCGGGCGGAATAGGATTTGATATTAATTGCGGAGTGCGTCTTCTTAGAACAAATCTTATGGAGCAGGATGTAAGACCTAAACTTAAAGAGCTTTTGGACTCCTTCTTTAAGAATGTTCCTTCCGGAGTTGGAAGCAAAGCAAAAATCAGGCTTACAAACCAGCAGTTAAATGAAGTTTTGGAGAATGGAGCAGAATGGGCTGTTGAAAATGGTTATGGAAAAGAAAGAGATTTGAAATTTTTGGAATCCAACGGAAAGTTGGAGCAGGCGGATGCTTCAAAGGTTTCTGAGAAGGCAAAGAGCAGAGGAGCTCCTCAGCTTGGCAGTCTTGGTGCTGGAAACCATTTTCTTGAAATACAAAAAGTTGACAGGATTTATTTGCCTGACGTAGCAAAGGTTTTTGGAATTGAAAAAGAAGGACAGGTTTGCGTAATGATTCATACAGGGTCGCGCGGTCTTGGTCATCAGGTATGCACTGATTATTTGCAATTGTTGGAATCAAAATTTAGGGAAGAAATAAAAAAATTGCCTGACAGGGAACTTGTTTATGCGCCTGCGGGAACAAAGGAATTGGAGGATTATTTTGCGGCAATGTGTTCTGCTGCAAATTATGCATGGGGAAACAGGCAGATGATAATGCACTGGGTGAGGGAAAGTATTTGCAAGACTCTTGACGTTAAGGAAGATGATGCCGGGATGGAAGTTGTTTATGATGTTGCCCACAATATTGCAAAAGTAGAGGAACATGAGATAGACGGAAAAAAGAAAAAAGTTTTTGTTCACAGGAAGGGTTCTACGCGGGCATTTCCTCCAGGGCATCCGGAAATACCTGCTGAACATAGAAGCGTAGGACAAGCAATTATTATTCCCGGGAGCATGGGAACAGCAAGTTATCTTTTAGTTGGAACAGAGACTGCAAAGCATACTTTCTATTCAACAGCCCATGGCGCAGGCAGGGTTTCTTCGCGCGCAAAAATGTTAAAGGGCTTCCGCGGCGAGCAGGTTTCGCATGCGCTTGCAAAAAGAGGGATATTGACAAAGTCGGCATCATGGAAAGTTATGGCAGAAGAGGCGCCTGAAGCTTATAAACAAATAGATGAAGTTGCCCGTGTAAGCGATGTTGCAGGAATAGGAAAACGAGTTGTGCGGTTTGTTCCAATGGGAGTTGTGAAAGGATAAACAAATTATCTGAAAGTGCCTCTTGCGGGTTTTTTCTTTTCAGTGTGGTATTCGCATTCTGTGCATACCCATTCTTCGCCAACAGGATACAGGCTTATGTGTTCGCAGTTCGGGCATTTTTTGGGTTGGTTTTTTACTTTCAAATAACCACCGCTATATATCCAGAATAATCTGCGCTTTCCATATGCCGTTTTTCTTTATTTCCATCTTATGATATGTGCATGACTTTACGCATGTGCCTGTTTCATGCCTGTTTTTGTCTATAATTTCTCCAAAACATTCCGCTTCCAGTTGCATATCCTTTTCATTAACCTTTACATTAAATTCTGAAAATGCAAGATTTTCACTATCAACAAAAAACAACAATTCATTAAGCCATGCAAACATTAATGCCTGTATATCATTTCCGCTGACCTTTATTTTGCGCTTCAATTTCCGTTCAATTTGTTTTGTGTCTATCATAACCTCAAACATTGCCAGAGCAGAGTTTGCAAAAAGTTCATCAAGATTTTTGCCGTATGCAATGAAGGCAACATCTGCTGTAGTAATGTCAATAAATTCATATTTTTTCATATAAAACACTAAGTTTTGTGAAAAATCGCTTAAGTTTGTTAGGTCTTGTAGCCTATCTGTTTCAAGAATTGCTTCCGTTCAGCGACATCTGCTTCTGTTTCAACACCTTTGCTCTTAAATCCGTCTATTACTCCGAGAATTCCCCGACCTTGTTTTGTTTCAGCAATTATTACCTGCAGCGGGTTTCCAGTAGCGCAAAAAATTCTGCAAACTTCAGGCATGTTTTTTATTGAATTCAGAATATTGATGGGAAATGCGTTTTTAAGGAAAATAACAAAAACATGTCCGGCAGAAAGCAGCATTCCTGCTTTTTCAGCTGCTTTTTTCAACTCGGTGTCATTTCCGCTGATTCTGACAAGGCATTTCTGTGATGCTTCGCAGAAGCAAATCCCAAATTTTGCATTAGGCACGGATTCAGCAATTCTTTCATAGAGGTCATCTATTGTTTTAATAAAATGCGATTGCCCTATGATAATGTTGCAGTTGCTTGGCATTTCAATTTTTGCAATTTTTATTTGCATGGCATCTGGTGCAGCCTCATTCATAAACAATCTCCACCTCCTTTCCATATAATGATTTGATAAGGGATTTTATATCCTTTTCTCTTATCCGTTTCTTTCTTATCCTTAATTTATATGCTTCTCCTTCCCTTTTATATACTTCTGTTAATGAAATAAACGAATCTCCGAGAAGCGAATCAAGAAATTCGTTGATTTCGGAAAATTCTATTATCTTGACAGGTTTTTTGCAGTGTTTTGAAATTGCTTTTGCGGTTGAACCGGCTTTTCCTATTAGTTTCGGTGCATCTCCTTTTTCAACAACTATTATTACAGATTTTCCGTTAATTGTTTTCAGAATTTTCACATCCTTTCTTAGCGAATGCAGAAATCTTGCCAATTTTATATCATACTCTGTCAGTTCTCCGCTTTTCAGTTTATCTGAACATGCAGAACACAATATATCAGATTCTGCGCATATTTTGCATAAGTAGCTCATAATAGTTAAATGTCCCTAAAATGATATAAGTTTATTTTGTAGGAGGTTCCGATTTTATGCCTTGTTTTTCTATAAATATTAGGATAATCCCAACTACTATGAAGAGCAATGGCGCAAGTGCAATAAAGAAATCAACAAACTCGTTCCATGCAACTCCAGAATAGCCGCCAAGGTTAATATTCAAGATGTCTTCTATTGGCAAAATAAGATATAACCCTGTTATTATCAATGCAATAGCAAGCAAAAATTTTGGAGTCATAACAGAAATACGATTAAAACCTTTATATATTTATTGACAAACCAAAAGTAAATGTTTAATAGTTTAGCTGCCATAATAGATGTATGAATGAACAGGAAAAGTTTGAAGAATTCTTTGCAACTTTCTATCAAAAAGAGTTCTTTGATGCGGCTAATAAGGGTAAAAAGTCTGTTGTTATAGATTTTTCTGTGCTTGATAAGTTTGACCCAAAACTTGCTGACAAGCTTCTTAATGACCCTGCCCCTGTCCTGGAATCAGCAAGAAGCGCGGCAGAATTAATGGATATACCTGATAACAGGGGTTTCATAATAAGATTCAAAAATCTTCCTGAGCAGAGCAATATAAGAATTAGAAGTCTGCGTTCCGAGCATATAGGAAAATTTATTTGCATAGACGGCATTGTAAAAAGGGCAAGCGAAGTAAAGCCAGAGGTTTCTGTTGCTGAGTTTGAATGTCCTGAGTGCGGGGAAAGAATTTTTGTTGAACAAAAAGAGCGGGTTCTAACTTATCCAAGGGTATGCGAATCTTCAACCTGTTCAAACAAGCGCGGTTTTAAGCTTGTTGGAAAAAAGCTTCATGATATGAGATGGCTTGTTGTGGAAGAGCCGTTTGAAATAGCTTCTGGCGAAAAGCCAGGGCAGATAAACTGCTATCTTAGGGATGACTTGACTTCTCCTGATTTTCAGAAGAAATGCGACCCGGGAAATAGGCTGAAAATAACAGGAATAGTAAAAGAACTTCCTTTAAAAACAAAGGGCGGTGCAAAGAAAACCCAGTTTGATATATTTATTGATGCAAATTTTATAGAACCTGTTGAAATAGAGTGGGAGGAAGTTGAGATAAGCAAGAAGGATATTGAAGAAATAAAGAAGTTTGCATCCAGACCTGATGTTTATGAAAAATTGATATCATCTCTGGCTCCATCTATTTATGGGATGGAAGAAGTAAAAGAGGCAATATTGCTGCAATTGATGGGAGGCGTTCAAAAGGTTCTGCCTGACGGAATAAAGATAAGGGGAGATATTCATATTCTTCTTCTTGGCGACCCGTCTGTTGCAAAATCCCAACTCCTTAAGAGAATTTCAACAATAATACCCCGCGGAAAGTATGTAAGCGGAAAAGGCGCAACAGGCGCCGGGCTTACGGCTACTGTGTTCAGGGACGAAGAGCTTATGGGAGGATGGGTTCTTGAAGCAGGAGCAATGGTGCTTTGCCACAAAGGCATAATTGCAATAGATGAGTTTGACAAGATGACAAAGGATGACCAGATTGCAATGCATGAAGCGCTTGAACAGCAGACTATATCTATAGCAAAGGCTTCTATTATTGCGACATTGCCTGCCCAGGTTTCAGTTCTTGCAGGCGCAAATCCAAAGTTTTCCAGATTTGATCCATACAGGTCATTGATAGAACAAACCGACATACCTGATACGCTATTGAGCAGGTTTGACTTGAAGTTTGCATTGCGAGATGTTCCTGACAAAGAAAGGGATGAAATTCTTGCAGCGCATGTAACAGAGACGTATTTGGATCCCAAAAAAAGAGAACCTGAAATAGACCCTGAATTTATTAGAAAGTATATTGCTTATGTCAGAATGAATGTAAAACCTAAAATGACAAGGGAAGCTGCAAACAGACTGAAAGATTTTTATGTTAAAATGCGCGGCATGTCTTCAGGCAATACCGTTTCTATAACATTAAGGCAGAATGAGGCTTTATTAAGGCTTGCCGAGGCGTCTGCGAAAGTAAGGCTTGCCGAAGAAGTAAGCGTAGAAGATGCTGAAAGGGCAATTAAGATAATGAAATACTCCCTTATGCAGTTTGGTTATGACTATGAAACAGGAAAAATGGATATTGACAGGACAGAAGGCACGCCTTCATCACAAAGAAGCAAAATAATGACATTGCTTAATATTATTGACAGACTTGAGAGAGAACATGGAAAACAGGTTCATATAGAGGATATTGTTGCGGCAGCAGAGGAAGAAGGATTAAAGGATGTTGAAGACCTGATACAGAAACTTAAGAGAGAAGGAATGGTGTTTGAGCCAAAGCAAAATTATATACAAAAAATATGAAATTTTTTCTTAAGAATTTTAATGATGGAATAAACAATATAAATTTCAAGCACTATTTTATAATCTAATGTCTGAAACTCTTGTTTTGTTTGGGGTTGTCCTGTTTTTTGTTGCTGTTATTCTTATTGTTATGGGGCTTGCTGAAAAAGGAGATGTTAAATTCGGGTTTGGAGGGTTTATAGGACCTATACCATTCGGTTTTGCCAACGACCCGAAAATGCTTTGGCTTGTGCTGGCAGTTTCAGTTGTTTTGATAATATTATTTATATTCCCGTTCATAAAACAATTTGTATGAAAATCAAAAGGCGCGATAAGTTGCTTCTGATAGGAGAAAGAAAATATATTGTTAAAGCAGGGGAAACTTTTCAATGCAAATTCGGAAAAGTTGAAACTGCAAAACTCATTGGCAAAAACTTTGGAGCAAAAGTCAAAACTGATGCAAAGTATGAGTTTGTTGCTTTAAAGCCGAATTTTCCGGATATGTTTGAAAAAGCTCAACGCGGGCCTCAGGTTATTTTGCCAAGGGATGCTGCGCAGGTTCTGGCTGTTGCAGGCGTAAATAAAAATTCAGTAGTTGTTGAAGCAGGTTCTGGCTCGGGCTTTCTTTCTATCTTTTTATCGCAGTATGTTAAAAAAATTTATAGTTATGAAAAAAATAAAGAATTTTTTGAAAAAGCAAAAGCCAATATAAAATTTTTTGGAGTTAAAAACATTGAAATAAGAAACAAAGATATTAAGACATGCAAGGAAAAGGATGCAGACCTGGTTGTTTTGGATTTGCAAAATCCTGAAAAAGTAATACCAAAAACAGAAAAAATTCTGAAAAAAGGCGGTTGGCTTGCTGTTTATTCTCCTTTTTCTGAGCAAATAAGCTTTGTATATCGGGCTATTGAAAAAAACTTTGCTGAAATAAAAACCATTGAATCCTGCCAGCGTGAGATTCGCGTGAATTTTGACAAAAATAACAAACCAAGAACCAGACCCAAATCAGTGGGAATTTTTACAGGCTACTGGACATTTGCAAGGAAGATTAAATGAGAATAAAAGGTCAGATTCATATGCGCAATAGAAAGTTTTTTGCAATTGTTTTGTTTTTTGCAATTCTTTTGTTCGCAATCAATTTTGCTCTAATTCACAGTCAACAAAATAAAATTGCAGAAACAAAAATAGAAATAAAGGTATCCGGAGATATTAATGAAACGCAAAAAGCGAAGGTTAATGAGTTGTTAAATTATTTTAAGAATCAAAACCCGCATCTGAAAATTGAGTCAAAAATAAAAAAGGAAAAAACAGAAATAAAAAGAACTAAAATTGAGAAATATCATTTTATTGAAATATTTTCTTTTGGCGTAATTGTTGTTTTTATTCTTTGCGCATTATTTATGTTTAAAAAGAAGGAAAGAAACAAAATAAGGATTTTAACTAATATTGTTTTATGCCTAATATTTTTAGTTTCTTCGCTTTCCGGAATTTTGTTAATTTATGAATATAAATTTCAGGGATTAGATATAAAATTTTGGCACGTGATTGTTTCTTTATTTTTATTTTTTATTATAATTTACCATATTGCATTGCATTGGAATACTTGGATATCATATTTTAAAAGATTAATTATAAATAGTAAATAGGTTAATGTTAATTTTATGAATGATGAAAAAAAGTCAACATTAATGTTTACAGCTTCCGGAATAGTGGCAGGATATGTTAGTTTTCTGTCTGGAAATAATTATTATGCTTTAATAGTTCTTATTATAGGTTTTGTTGCAACTGCTTTCGCAATCCAGAAGTTAATGGGGAAAAGAAAAGGCAGCTGGATTTTTGCAAATGGCGGACTTATTTATATTCTGTTCTGGTTTGTAATATGGGTTTTATTTTATAATCTGTAAGTTTTTTTTTTTACAATTTCCATCTGAGTATTGCTCCTATTCCGCCAAGTTGATATAACTGCTCTCCTTCTTTTGTATCCTGCGAAATTATAGAGACATTTGTTCTGTAAAGTTTTGCCATTTCTTCAATAAGTTCTATTCCATCTTCCTCTCCGATTATTTTCATATTCTCGCCGCATTTCGGGCATTTTATTTGCTTCTTTTTTGAAAGTTTCTTTTCGGCATATTTGCAACTTGGGCATATAAATTCAATGCCTGACCAATCAAAATTTTCAGAAAGCAAAACTGTTTCTACTGCTCCTTCCTCAAGGGCTTTTACAACAGCCACTGTTCCATAAACAACTTTGCCTGAATCTTTTTTAAGTTCAGCAAAAAACCTTTTGCATACTTCCTTTTCTTTTATAATAGATGCTTCTTTCAATAAGTCAGAGCCCCTTTCTATCATTTCATGCAGTCCCTGTTCGTTTGTGTAGCCTGTGTCAATTACGCCCAGAACTTTTTTCTTAATGTCTGTTATAAGATAGTTTCCATTGTAGAATTCTTCTTTTGACATGCCAGGTCCCCCTATTAATATGCCTTTTATTTCTTCAGGGAAAACCTCTCTTGAAACTTCTGCTATATGCTTATACCAGTCGTTTATAAGCCCTTCACGAACTCTTTGAAAACGGGCTGCACTCTGACCCCCTTTTATAAACTTGCCAGGAACTATTGAGTCCATGTGTTTAAGAACCTGAATTTTCTTGCCTTTAAGAATTCCGATAGTAGCTTCTTTTGTGTCAAGCACTATAAGCCCGTAAACATCTTTTTCTTTCAACTGTTGTCTTAACGGTTCAAGTTCAAATTTCTGGTCGCACCAATACAGCCCAACATTTATGGGTTCTGGAGGTTCTATTGCCCATACCTCTATGTCTGAAACTCCTTCTTTTTCTGAAACATTTCCTGCAAACACAGCCAGACCATGTTCCGGAGTGCTTTTGTAAAGTTTTAAGTGCTGTATTATTTTTTCAAGGGCATCCATAACATTTTTCCGCGTGGTTTTTGACTTTATATTGGAGGCTGTTCCCTGCTCGTTTTTTAATTGATTGATTTTGTCTGTTATGCTATATCCCGGGGGAATATAGACAGTAACAAGTTCAGTATGTCTGCCTCTTATTTTTTCAAGTTTTTTTAATAGTTTTTTCAGTTTGTAGTATTGTTCCATAAAAAATCACAATCAAAGTTTCTTAAAGAAAATCATAACCATGCCCAGAACAAGAAAAACAAACTCAAGTATTGTGAGTATATTCTGGTCAAGATTAAAGAACTCGCTTTTAAACTGCATCAATAAACCTATCACTATAAAAATAATTCCCAAAATTTTTCTTAAAATATCTGCAATTTCGGCTGGCGTTGGTATCTTCATTGAATCACGCTGTCAGTATTAATTTCAACTGCATGCCTGCTTACAGGGAATGCTACATTAAATACTGGTTTGTTTCCTATAAAACCTTTTTTGGCTCCAAGATGCAAATGCCCGTGAATTATAATGTCAATATTTGAATTTTTTATAGTTTCTTCCATATTTTTTGAGCCAAGAGCGCTGTAAATAGCAGGATTTTCATTGCCCATTGTTGAAAATGTTGGAGGATGATGCATAATCAATATGTTTATATCGCTGTTTGCATTTTCTATTAACTGTTTAAGTTTTTCTCTTCTTTGATTGTGTATTTCTAAAATATTTGGTATTTTATCTCTTTGCCATTTAACTGGATAATCTATTACTCCTTTGCTTCCGATAACGCATATTGTCTTTCCATTTATTTTTAATTTTGCTGCTTCTTCCTCCAAAAATTTTATTTCTGGAACCAATTTCCTGATATTATCGTAATCTTTTCTTGATTCCCTGTTTCTTGATTCAGTGTTTCCGAAGCATGCCAATATTGGACAATTCGGAAGTTTTTTATAAACATTTTTATATTGTTCCAGTTCTAAAACTTCGCATATGTCTCCTGCAAGCAAAAATATATCAGGTTTTGTTTCCGGAGAGCTTAAAAATGACTGCAAATACCGAGGCGCATGTATGTCTGAGGTTGCCGCTATTAACATAAATGAATAATATGCAGAAATATTTATTAAGTTTGCATTCAGTTTTCCGAGTAAGGCATGATGTTCTATTCAAAAGACACTTCTACTTCAGGCTCATATCCTGCTGCTTTAAGACTGTCTTCAATTTCTTTATTCATGATTGCTGTCATTCCGCATCCTGCGCAGCCCAAGTTGGAAGGAATAAGTTTTAAAGAAACTTTTTTGCCAGATACAACCACATCTTTTATCATGCCTGCGTCCATAAGAGATTCTCCTGTATGCGGGTCTTTAACTTTTTTCAATGCTTTTAAGACATCTTCAGGTATAGACATATGTTTAAATGGTATTGGAACATATAAATACTTTATGGGCTCGTGGCGCAACGGAAGCGCGCTACCTTCGCAGTAGGGGACTGTGCAATAAGTGCAATCCCCTACAACCCCAATAAGGGAAAGTGCAGAGCATGAAATCCCTTATCAACCCTTAGTAAAGGGGCATGCAAAAACGGGGACTGCGCAATAAGTGCAATCCCCTACTTTAATGAAATAGGTAGAGGTTGTGGGTTCAAATCCCACCGAGTCCACCATGATTGAATTTCTCATTCCTATTTAGAATTCTGATATTTGCTTTATTCTTTTCAGACAAAACTTTAATAATATTTTTATTCTAATAAATAGTAGTCATTGGGCGAGTAGCTTAGCCTGGTTAGAACCTAAAAGAATGATTTCTTATAGGTTCACTGAAGGAGTGCCCGGCTGATAACCGGGTGGTCGCTGGTAAGACCCTTGCATAGGGTTCTCGGCATTCAAATCCGGCCTCGCCCACCAAGCACATCTCTAACCCTTATCAACCCTCTGCGAAAATCTTTTTTAATCCCCTAACCCATCTATATTTATGAAAGCAATCTCAGCAATAATAGTTGTTGTTCTCTTATTGCTAATCTCAATTTCTCTAATCTCTGTTGTTTATGTATGGTCTTCTGCCCTGACTGGCTCAGTAACATCAACAACAGAAGAAACAACAACAGAATTGACAAAACAATTGTCCAGCTGCCTGAAAATAGATGCAATATCCAAAAACCAGATATACTTGAGAAACTGCGGAAAAGGCGTTATCACAAACAATTCATTGTCGGTATTCATAGATGACGTGAAGGTGGGACACTCTGTTGAAGAGATAGGAGAAGACCAGACAGGAACAGTAAACATATCAGGTTTGTGGAAGTTTTCCATGGACAGGCACAACCTAAAAATAACAAACGGAGCAGCCTTTGTCCAAGCCCTTATAGAGTTGGAGCCTAATAAAGATGGTTTGGTTGGTTATTGGAGTTTTGATGAAGGTTCAGGAAATAAAGTTTATGACAAATCAGGGAACAGGAATGACGGAACTCTGCTTGATGCCAATGCAGGAAACGGAGACGGCAACACTCCTCCGCAATGGGTTTCAGGAAAGTTTGGCAATGCTTTGAGTTTTGACGGGATAGATGATTATGTTGATGCAGGGAATGATGCAAGTTTGAATTTAGGAACTATTGGAACAATTGAAGCATGGTTTAAAACCTCAACTACTTCACAACAATCAATATTTGGAAAGGGTGGAGGTTGGGGTTTGGCTGGATATTATCTTACAACAATATCTGGCAATCATATACGTTTGCATTGGAATTCTGCCGGAAATGAGAAAATTACTGACAGTGCACTTACCTTTAATTATGGAGAGTGGACGCATGTGGTTGCTGGTTCGGATGGGAATTCTCATTTCATTTATATTAACGGAATAAAGGACCCAAATGGAAATACAAATATACAAAATACAAATTCAAACTACAAAGCTGCAGTAGGTGTTGCAGTATGGAATGGTAATGCCTTGCCTTTCAACGGCATAATAGACGAAGTCCGCATCTGGAACCGTGCCCTGACACCGGATGAAACAGTTGTCATGAAAATGCTTTGACAAAGAACAGAATTGCAAAAATCAATTAACAATATTCTTCTCCAAGACCTGTGTTACACCAACCTGTTCCATAGATTGCTCCATACATATTTCCTTTTTTGTAAAATCCATATTCTATGTGAACATTCTTTCCATAACTTCCGCTTTTTCCAATCTTTTCTGCCAGTTTTATTACTTCAGAAATTGGCATGTCTCCACTGAAACGCTTATTCATTTTTGTTAACATAAGTTATCTGCTATTCGGTAATATATTTAAAGTTATCGGCTAACCTCAATTTCAACTTTTCTTATTTTTCTGAATAGAATGTCGCCGCGATTTATTTTTATTCCTGCTTTTAATAATCCATACTTCATGTCATTTTTTGAAATTTTATTAATTCCCATTTGTGCAAGAACTTTCCCAGAGGTAACAGGCATAAAGGGACTTAGCAAAACGCCTATAAACCTGACAGACTCTGCAAGATTATAAAGAATTTTATCAAGTTTTTTGCCGGATTTTTTCCATGGTTCAGAGTCATTCACGTATTTATTTACAACGTCTATAAACTTCCAAAGAGTTTCCAATGATTTGCTAAAATTCATTTCGCCAAGATATTTATCCATTGAGTTTAGTGTTTCTTTTGCATGTTTTTTAAGTTTTGCGTCAATGCTCCCGTAAGGAACTGTGGAATACGACATCTTCTCAATTAACACAAATATGCGGTTAACCAGATTTCCAAGAGCGTCAGCAAGATCGGAGTTTATTCTTTCCACAAAAATTTCTTCCGAGAAGTCTCCATCATCACCTGACGGAATTTCTTTCAATAAAAAGTAGCGAAGTTGCTCAGAGCCATATTTTTTTACCTGTTCAAATGGATCAATGACATTGCCAAGAGATTTTGAGATTTTTTTGCCGCCTGATGTTATGAAGCCATGAATGAATATTCTTTTTGGCAAGGGCAATCCTGCTGATAAAAGCATAGCAGGCCAGATAATTGCATGAAATCTTGCTATGTCTTTTCCTATTACATGAAGGTCTGCAGGCCAATATTTTTTGAATTTTTTTCTGTCTGAAACATATCCTATGCCTGAAAGATAATTTGTAAGCGCATCGCACCATACATACATTCCCTGCTCTTTATCTTCAGGCACAGGTATTGCCCATCTTACGTTGCTAAGCGGCCTGGAAAAACTAACATCTTCAATTCCTTGTTTTATAAAACTTAATATTTCATTTCTTCTTGATTTTGGAAGTATCTGAATTTTATTGGAGGAAATAATTTTTTCTAATTTGCCAGCATATTTTGACAATCTAAAAAAATAATTTTCCTCTTGTATAACTTCAGGAGTTCTGTCATGCTCTTTGCATTTGCCGTTCACAAGGTCCTTTTCTGTTTTAAAACTTTCGCAGCCATAACAGTATTTCCCTGTATATGCTTTTTTGTATATGTCTTTCTTAATGAGTTTCCATATCTTTTGCGCTGTTTTTATGTGTTCTTCGTCAGTTGTTCTTATATATTTGTCATAACTCAATGCCAGTATTTGTTTTAACTGCTTGAACTTCTCTGTATTTTCGTCTACCAATTCCTTTGGAGTTTTTCCCTGTTCATTTGCGCGTTTTTCTATTTTCATGCCATGCTCGTCCGAGCCTGTAAGAAAGAAGACATCTTCGCCTTTTAGCCTGTGCCATCTTGCAATCGTATCTGCCTGAATAAGCTCCAATACAAATCCTATGTGAGGCGGAGCGTTCATGTATGCTATTGAGGTAGTTATATAGAATTTTTTCATGGTTTTATTTTGAAATTAAATAAAATAAAGTTATCTGTTGTTATTTTGATAATGCTTATCTCTTAATTATATCTGCTATTGACTTTAAAACCAAGTCAGGTTTTGTGTTTGAGTTATTTGCATTATTAATTGTATCATATCCTGTCAAAACAAGAACAGTTGCAAATCCAAGCATGTTTCCAAATTCAATGTCGCTCTCAAGTTCATCTCCAAACAAAATTGTTTTTTTCGGATTCAGACCAAGCGTTTTTACTGTGTCAGCCATATATTTAGATGGTTTGCCTATATTTTCTGCTTCTATTCCTGTAGTTTTTTCTATCAGAGATGCTATGGCTCCTGTTCCGGGAAGGCGTCTGTTGCCATAAAAAAATGCGCTGCCGCTCGCGGTTTTATAAAGTGCGGCGCCTTCTTCAACAGCAATGCATGCTTTTGAAAGGCTGTTGTATGTAAAGTCTTTGCTTTCTGAAACTACTACGGCGTCAGGTTTTGAAGAAAGTTTTATTTTTTGTTTTTTCAATTCAATGGCAAGCCCTTTTCCAATGCATAGAACGCGCTTCTTTTTTAGAAGTCTGGATGCCGGCATGCTCGGGTTTATTATGTATTTGGCAGATATTCCAAATTTCCGCAATTTTTTTCTAATGCCTTCTCTTGTAAGCAGGCAATTGTTTGTAATAAAATAGCAATTTTTTCCAAGATTTTCCAGTTCGTTAAAAACAGGAAGAACATTGTCAATAAGGTTTATCCATCTCCAGACTGTGCCGTCCAAGTCAAAAACAAAATTATCATATTTGGAAAATTTTGGTTTCAGCATAATTGATATATTATTTTATTATATAAATTTTAGTTACAAATAATCTTTATGAATATTAGAGGTTTGGAGAATATTGTTAGTAAATTAAAGGCAATGGAAACAGAGAGGAGAAAGATTGCAAGAATGCTAAGAAGCGGTGAAATAACTGTTTCAGCTATTGAAAATAAAATGATTCATAAAGTCAAAACAGAGCAATTGGAAAAAGTAAAAATACTTGCTGTGGATGGCGGGCTTTCGCAGCAGGAGTATCATGGTTTTAATATGGTTCTTGTGCGCTCAGTAGGTGCTGTCTTTGAGTATGACGGCATTTTGAAAAGAATTGCATATTACCCTTCGGCTTCGCCTGAGCCGGAACTTAAGATTATTGACAATGACGAGGAAAATATAAGCACCTCTCTTATAAGACAGAAAAATGAGGTTGATACTGCCATTGAATCAGTAAAGAGATATTCTCCTGATATTGTGCTTATGGATGGTCCTATAACACCTTATAATAGAATTAAAAAAGGCTCTCTTTTGCATAAAACTTATTCTGAAGTTATTGAATCATTGAAAAGATTGTGTTCTTGCCCTTCGTTGGTTATAGGTTGTGTAGAGGATTCTAAAGGAAAAGAGGCATGCAAAATAATTTCAGAAGCAATGAAAGAAAGCAATGTAGATGGTGCTGATATAATTGCTAATACAAGAGATAGCGTTTTTCTTTATAATCTTCTTGAACAGGGAGAGCGCACATTTGTTTTCAAAAGGTCAGAGCCTGTTCTGGAGGATTTGAATCAGAATGTATATAGTTTTTATATAAAGCCTGCAGAGTTTGACAGGCCTTTGAGAGTTGATTTTATAAATCCTGAAGATGCTGAAAGAATATCATCAATAATTATGTGTTTATATGCAAACAACACTTACGGATTCCCGATACCATTAATAGAAGCTGATATGCGTGCAAAATTGCAGGAGAAAGACATAGAGGTTGCGCATGACATAATTTCGGACATGTCAGGCATGCCAAGTTCGTTAATGAGGCTTCGCAGAAATATACGCCCTTTTTAGGAAGCAACAATAGAGTAAGAGCCAGAAAGTTTTTTGGATGCTCTTCTTAGTGCTTCTTTGGCTGATGCCTCATTTTCTTCAGATACGTAAATTGATATTACTTTCTGATTTGGTTTTATAAGAGCAGCTACGCCAATAGGTTTGCCAAAAGAACGGCGCATACCTGATGAGAAACGGTCTGCACCTGCTCCAGTTGCAAGCGGATTTTCCCTTAATACATGATGAGGATATGTTCTTATTCTAAGGAAGAAATTGTTTTGTCCAACATTTGATGTCATATATTTTGTTATAACAACTCTTGCGGCTTCCAGCGCGTTGGAACGCAATGTTGCGCGAGTCTTTGAAATAAGATGATAACTTACAGGGTAATCCTCTTTTTTATTGCCTATGCTGAAGTGATGTATCTTTCCTACTGGCACACCCTTTACATATGCCTTTTTTGCAACGCGTTTTGATGTTCGCGTATTTGGCCTTTTTTTGTTTTTGTAGCATCTTGCTGGTCTCAGTTTTGCCATAAAAATCACTCACTATAAGAATAGCAAAAATATCTATTTAAATCTTTTCTATTAGAGTTGCAAATACCTTTTGCGCCGCAAAAAGCCTGGTAGTGTCTGACAGATTTAAACGTCCATTTCTTTCAGTCTTTTGTCAAGCTTTTCTACTGCTCTTTTAACATCTGCTATGCTTCTTCCGCCTGTGCATACAATTTTTCCAGACCCAAACAGCAAGAAAGCAACTTTTGGGTCATCCATTCTGTAAACAAGCCCCGGGAACTGCTCAGGCTCATATTCCGCGTTTTCAAGAGAAAACGCAATGTTGTCAAGGTTCAATTCTCTGTTAAGTTTTGCAGAGGCAACAATATTCTCAACTTTTACTTTGTATTTCTTTGGAACTTTAATTCCGGCTTTTTTTATCTTTGCTACAACTATGGCAACTGCTTCAAAGGTTTCTTTTGGGCTTTTTGCTCCTGTGCACACAAGTTTCCCGGACGAAAAAATAAGCACTGCTGACTTTGGTTTTTTGATTCTATGCACAAGCCCCGGGAACTGCTCAGGCTCATATTCCACATTATCCAGACTTACTACCAGCTTGTCTAAAGGTATTTCTATATTAAGAGATATTGACGCCACTACATTTTCAACCTTTATCATAAAGCCCATAAAATCACAATAATAATTCATAAAACTTATTTATAAAGATTTATAAACTTAAGAAATTATTTGTTTTCATGAAATTAGCCTCTTTATTTTCAGGCGGAAAAGACTCAACTTTTGCAGCTTATCTTGCAAAGAAGCAGGGTCATGAAATAAAGTATCTTGCCAGCATAGTTTCCAGCAACAAGGAAAGTTTTATGTATCATACTGCGAATATTGGCTTGGTTTTTATGCAGTCTCGCGCATCAGGCATACAGTTGGTCTCAAAACAGACATTTGGAGAGAAGGAGTATGAAGTAGAAGATTTAAAAATTCTTCTTAAAGGTCTTGATATAGAAGGTGTTGTTTGCGGAGCAATAGAAAGCGAATATCAAAAAAAGAGGGTTGAAAAAGTATGCAATGAGCTTAACTTGAAACTTTTTGCTCCTTTATGGCATAGAGACCCTGAAGAGATGTTGAAGGAAATGGTTTCATCAGGTTTTGAAATAATAATAACATCTGTTGCTGCAGAGGGTCTTGATAAGTCATGGCTCGGCAGAAAGATAGATGAGAGTGTAATAAAGGACTTGGTTGAATTAAGAAAAAAATATGAAATACATATAGCCGGGGAAGGAGGAGAGTTTGAAACCTTTGTTTTGGACTGCCCTCTTTTTGCAAAGAAAATTCAAATTACTGATTCCGAGGTAAAATGGCAGAATAATTCAGGAGAACTTATAATAAAGGATGCAAAACTTGTTGATAAATTGTGAAGCATTTTGCCAGTAGCCTATATTATATAAGGACCAATGAAGTTAAATATTAACACAAATAAAAGCACATATGTTATTATTCGCGATATTTTCTTTCCATGTTTTCTTGAGAATTTCTCTGAAACAGATTCAATAATCAGCCCCCCGTCCAGCGGGTATATAGGCATCATATTAAAAATTCCTACAAAGAAGCTCAAAATCCAGACAAATGCAAAGAGCGGATAAATGAATGAAAAAACGGTTGTATCTTTTGCGGCAATGCTCGTGTTTATTCCCATATAAGGGAATCCTTCAATAAAGGGACTTTCTCCAAAAGTGAAATTCCTTTCAATGCCGTCTATTTTCATGGTTACAGTTTCGTTTGGCTTAAACTTTGCAAGACTTGAAAAAATCATAATATGACCGGCGTACTCAGGCATTTTTTCTGATATTGCTCCCGGCACTTTTAACACAAGAAAAGAATAGTCCCAGAAATTCATATGCATTTTTGAGTTTTCAATGCTTTGAATTATCATGCCTGGCCTGAGCCCTGACTCATATGCAGGAGATGTCTGGTTTACGCTTGTAATCAGCAGGCCAGGTTGCACATTTGAAGCCCATGCTTGATTCATTAATAAAAGCAATGCAATGCCAATTAAGACATTTATAAAACTTCCGACAGCAAACACTCTAAGTTTTGGCATAAGTTTTTTTCTTTTTAGCTGTTTTTCATCAGGTTCAACAAAAGCTCCAGGTATTACAAGAAACAGAAGCAATCCAACGCTTTTTAACCTGATATTCTCTGCTCTGGCCAGAACTCCATGCATAAACTCATGGGGCATTATTACAATTGCCACTGCAATTATCCAGAACCAGAATGGTATTCCTATAACTCCTGGCGCTGATACAGTTTGAGACGTGACCGTTGGCAGAACAAAACTTGCTGCAGGTTCTGTTATTTGTTTGGATAAAATAGAAGTTGTGCCTAATACAAGCAAAAAAGTCCCAATGCCCATAAGAACAAAGGATGCAATTACTGCAGTTGTTCCGAATAACTTCCAGACACGAGGGGATTTTTTCGCGGTTCTGTCTATGAAGCTTCTAAATTTCTTTGTCCTCCTCATAAACACAATATACGATGTTACCTGTATTTTTTTCCTGTCTCTGTAAATTATAATTGCGAGAAACGCAAAAAACACAAGGACTGAAATAAGATAAAAATCAATCATAATTGTAATTGAATTGGGTTATATAAATATATATTTCAAATTTTTTCTCGTAAGCAAATATTTATTTATTAAATAACAATGATTTTCATGTCCGAAAAGAGTTTATTTTGGGCTGAACAGCTGGCTGATGAGATAGTAAAAAAAGGAAAAGAGATAAGCTTAAGATGCGGTCAAACTCCTTCTGGCGGAAAACACATAGGCAATTTAAATGATGTTGTAAGAACGTATTTTGTTTACAAGGCAATAATCAAAAAAGGGTTGAAAGCAAGGTTTGTGCACTCTACTGATGACAGAGATCCGTTAAAATCTGTTCCTTCCAAATTAACTGATTTGAACGGAGAATGGCATTCCTCAGACAAGTTTCCTGAACTTAAAAATTTTCTTGGAAGGCCGTTGTGCAGGGTGCCTGATCCTTTTAAGTGCTGTTCTTCGTGGTCTGAACATTTTACAAAGGTATGGGTAAATGGATTAAATATGCTTGGCATGTTTCCGGAGATTGTTTCAAATGATGAATATTATAAGCAGGGCAAATTTGATAAATATATAGAAATGGTTTTTAGAAAGAGAGAGGAAGTTGGAAAAATTGTTGCCAGATTTCAGGGAACCAAGTCAGAAGATTATATACCGTTTGATGCAATATGCCCGAGGTGCGGAAGCCTTGCGAACATTTCATCTTTTGATATTGAAAAGAGAGTTGTTTATTTCAAATGCGGAGGAAAATCAATAAAAAAGAAGAAAAGCGAAGGCTGCGGATTTGAAGGTTCTGTGCCATGGTCGGAAGGAAAATTGCAATGGCGCTTTGAATGGCCCGCGCAATGGGCAATAGAGAAAACTGTGTTTGAGCCATTCGGAAAAGACCATTATGAAGGTTCATGGAAATCAGGGCAGATTATAGCAAGAGAGATTTATGGAATTGAACCTCCTGTGCATTATGTCTATGAATTTTTCCTTGTTGACGGCCAGAAAATGTCGGCGTCTGTGGGAAATGTTTATATTGTTCAGGATATCTTGAAAATCATAGAACCTGAAGTTTTTCTGTATTATTATACCAAAAGACCGGGCAAACAAAGAGATTTGTCTCTGAAGAACATAAATCTGCTTGCAGACGAATTTGAAGATTTGGAAAACAAGTATTTTAACTTAGATAAAATAAGTGACGAAAAAGAAAGAAGCAATATTAAAACAATTTATGAAATTGTAATGAATGAGATTCCTGATACCAAGCCTTTCCGCATTTCTTATTCATATGCTTCTCTGCTTGCTCAGGTCTTGCCTGAAGAGAATAAAGTTGAAAAAGCCATAGAGATTTTGAAGAAGACAGGGCACATAAAAAATGAAATTTCCGAGCAGGATAGAAAGAGGTTAGAGCTTCGCTTAACTCTTGCAAAGAATTGGGTTGAGAAATACGCAGATGATAGGTATAGAGTGTCTTTGCTGGAAGAGGCGAATGAAAATTTGTCAGACAAGCAAAAAAGCGTTTTGAAAAGTTTATTGGCAAAATTTGAAGAAAAGGAGTATAGTGAAGATGAAATGAATGAAATGTTTAGGAATGTTGCCGAAGAGTCAGGCATAGATGCAAAACAATTCTTTTCAACTGTTTATCAGGCGCTTCTTGGCAGGAATTACGGGCCAAGACTTGCTCCGTTTATTCTTGCTGTCGGGCAGAAAAAGATTATTGAAATTCTGAAAAAAATCAAATAGGATTATAAAATAATTTCCTCCTTTGCACAAAACAGGTTTCTTCATAACATTTTCTGTTGTTATTTTGCTTGCAGTTTTTGCATAACTCTTCATATTTTTTTAATTGCTCATCAGCGACATTCTGAGGAAGTTTTACTGGATAAAAATCATTCTGAAATTCATTGTTTTTATATTCTCTCATATATCTTCTTTCTTGTATGCTCTATATTTAAAATTTTCTGCCTGCAAAAAAATCAGTGATTTTTCTTTGTTTCAAAAAACGGCTCTTGTTAATAAATTCTTTTAACGGAATTGTTAAAGTGCTGCCAATATGCTTTAGTGCAGAATCCAGATTGTCAAATTTCGCAGGTTTATTCATGAAAGCATGCCTTACATTTTCTCTGACTTCCCACACCCCTACAGGCATTACATAACTGTCATAAATTTCTCTGAATACTATGGCAGTTGCCTGTCTTTTTATTTTTTCCAGAAACTCGCATACTCCAAATCTGCCTGCGTAATATCCCCCGCCTTCTTTTATAGCATAATCGCTTCTTCCTTCAAACCCTTCGCTTTCAACTGCTATTACAGGTTTTTCTTCTGACAGCGTCCATAATGTTCGGGGAGCCCATGCTTCAAATTGTTCAAAACTCCATGGACCCGGAATAAGCAAAATCTCAAAGTGGTTGTCAAGATATGTATTGGAATATACAAGAAATTCATTTATCTGAGGATATTCGCGAATCTTTTTCATTAGCTCTTTTGACAGCATGTCATCTGTTGCTGTGATGGACCAGCGTGTTGGAACAATTTTCCTGTCAGTGCCCATCAGGCCTGCAGAAAGTATCTTGGATATATAATATATGTCAAATTTTTTATTGAATAAACGCTTGGCCATTTCCGCGCTTTTTAATTCATCATTTATTATTTTTTCTGCTTTTCCTGGTATGCGCGGATTTTCTGTAATTCTGAACTTTTCCAACTGCCCGCTCGGTCCCATTGGTTGCGATATTGGTGAGAAGGAAATTGAATATTTTGGAATTTTATGAAATTTAATTTCTACGTCTACAGGCTTTGTTGCAAGAATCATTTCCTGCATGTTTAGCACATTTCTGCTTGCGGATTTTACATCTTCAATGGTTTTTGAACGAATTAATACAGAGCGCATTTTTATAATGTCATTAAAATCTGAACCATACCATTTTGCAGGGTTGTCAATCTTTTCCGCCTGATTTTCGTCAATCATGCCCATTGGACCAATGAAAACTTTAGGATATCCTTTCCAGCCAACAAAAATAGAAGGCGGGCTTGGTCCAAAAAGGGTTTTATCAAGTTTCTTTTGTAGCGGTGCCTGTATTTGTATTTTTTGCAATAACGGGCATGATGGTCTGCCGCATAATAATCTGCCTCCTTTGCAGGTAAGGCATAAAGATTTTCCCATTGGTTTCATTTTCGCAATGGCTTTCAGTATTTCGCATCTTGGATTGTCCCATGACTGATATTTTTGCATACAAGATTATTGACGGCAAAGTAAAAATAGTTAACTTTAAATAAGTATCTTCATATGTATAACGATAATTTTATCTTCCGAATACGGAGGTGAAAAATATGGTGTTTGAGGACGAGGAACTGGACGAAGAGGACGATTACATGGAAGAAGAATATGGAGACGATTATGAAGAAGAATATGAAGAAGATGAATAAAACATTCTGGATAAATAAAAAAGATTTGCTTTTTGTTTTCTTGGTTTTTTATTGTTAAGGTCTTAAATCTGCAATTTTCCAAAAGCAGTTATAGCTTGATATTTTTGCATTTCTTTATTTTTTAATCCTCCAGTATAGCGCACCGCTTAAAACAGCAATGCTTGCAAAACCTAACACTGGCCTGTATGGTTCAAAATAAGTCATTAGTGTTGTCGCACTAAACAAGAGAACTAACAATTTATTGCAAATCGGGCAGCCAAATGCCAGAAAACTTCCAGCACCGCCTGAATATGTTGCAATTTTGCATTTTTCAGCGGTGTCCTTTTTATAAAGGTGGACTGCTATGTAGCTGCCCAATAATACAGAGCTAGTAATTAAGAAGAAATAATCAAGCGATGTTTTTCCAACCATTCTAATGAACCAAGGATTAGGAATTAAGTCTGTCACTATGCCAAATAACAGTAGAAAAATCATGCTTGAAAAAATACCTATCATTAAATATCTTATTTTTGTTCTCATAACACTCACCTTAAATCTTACAAGGATTAAACTGTTCCGCTCTTTGCTTCAGTGTTTCGTTATTTGAAAGAATTATATTAACACTTCTTACGCATTTTTGCTTCATTGTTCTGTTTTCAATCAAGTGGCAAATTCTAGTATAACCCTCTAAGATAGCCTTTTCATAATAACATCTATCTCTTTCTTTGCTATTTTTTATTTTTTCGCATATATCTCTAAGGTAATTGTCTGTGCTTCTATCAAAGCAAGATTCACCAAAATCTGAATTATCCTGTTGCTTTTGACTAGTAAAGTTTATTATAAATACTAAAATTAACATACCCAAAGCAAAAGATATTGGCAATGTGTTCCATTTTTTCATATGATTACTTTCTTTTGTAAGTTTTATATGCGAAGTAAAGTAAGAGTGCTAATACAACAATTCCGATTACTGCAAGAGCATTTGCTAATACAGGGCTTCTAATCATCTGTTCTTGCAGTGAGTAAGCCCATCTTAATGGGTAGCCAAGCTGGGCAAGTTTAATAGTGAATATGGTTGTGTTTCTGAAAACAACAAAAACAAGCCCAATGGTTATGAAGAGCACTCCGGAAACAATGCCTGTCCAATGGGTTTTGAACTCCTTTCCTAAGAAAGTAAATTTCATATGCCCTTTAGCTAATTTTTCTATTACTTTGAATCTATCAAAGAAAAATGAGAGGACAAGCAAAGGTATTGCCATTCCTAGTCCATAAAGTATAAACATTGCTACGGAATAAAAGATTGTTTGAGTCGCTGCTAATGTGGTAATAGCAAGAAGAATTGGCCCATTGCATGGAGTAAAACCAATTCCAAATAGTATGCCAAACAAAAAGATGCCAAGAGAACTTCTTTGGGATTTCATTTTTATTGGAATGAATGAAAATCCTTTTCCAAGAATCATTAAAATGCCGAGAATAAACAGCAATACGCCTGCGGCAATTGCCAGCGATTCTCTATAAATTATAAGCAGGTTTCCTATGAATGAGGCTGTAAGGCCAATTGGAATAAAAATAACCATAAGCCCTAAGAAGAAAAACAGAGTCATTTTTACTAGTTCTTTCTTTTCCTGAAAAACATATGCAAAATATGCAGGCAATATGCCAATTACACAAGGTGTTAAGAAAGATAGCATGCCTCCAAGAAACGCTACTAACAACGAAACATTTTGGATAAGTTGCATATATTGTTGCTGTGCCTGCTGTATATTTCCAAAGACTTGATGGTTTGTGGCTGAAACAGCTGAGGGCAGTATAAACAATAGCAATGAAAGACTCATAAGCATAATTCCTATCCTTCTTGTTTTCATACTCTTATCCTCTCTAAAGTTTTTATTGACTGCACAAGCGCAAAGCTCAATATAGCTATGCTCAGATAAATTAGCCAGCCGCCGTATTGAGCCAGAAAGACAGAAGCTCCTGTTAGCCCAAACATAGCAAGGGTTATAGGAGCGCAGCAAACCGGCATTTGAGCAAAAATTCCCAAAAACAGCCCGGCAGAACCGCTTCCAACTTCTTTTATGCTGCATGACCTGCTTGTTCTTACTTTATGCACTGAAATTACTATTATTAGCCCGGCAAGAGTTGAAATAGTGCCAAAAAGGAAATAATCTAAAGCAGATTTAATCATCTTCCCATAAATAAGAAATAACTCCAAGCTTATGATAATTGCAAGAAGTAAAAGCAGATTAAGTTGATTTTTTAATAAAGATGCCAACATGTTTATATTTTTTATGAAACTTGGTGTTTTATTTATGTTCATGCTATCAACCTCCAATAAATCTAATAATTCTTTCTTCGTTGAATTTGTCCAGAATTTCTAATTTTCCAGCTTTTGTTAAAGCAATTTTAGCATCCATTTGGGGATAAGGAGCAAGATAAACATAGTCGTATTTCTTCACTATACTTTCCAGCTTATCTATCAGGCCCTGTTCGCATTTAAATTTTTCGCAATTGTATTGGACTAAAACTCCTGGTCTGTTTCCGGAAGCTGAAGAGACATGTTCCAATATATGTTTTTGAATGGGTTCTGGTATTGGTTCGTTCATTATTCTATAAGGCGGATAGGACTCAACATGACCCTGCGGAGAAGTTGGCGGATATGTTTTTATGTTGACAATTCCAAGATAGACGCCATAGGCAATTAAAACTAAAACTCCTAAATAGACTCCAGTTCTTTTTATCTTTATTTTTCCTTCTGAACTTAAATGAAAAATCCCTTTTAGTTCTTCTTGATGTCTGGCTTGCTTATGTTGATGCAAAGAATCCTCAGACCTGAATTTCTTGCCACAGTGTTTGCAGACAATTCTTTCCATCTTATCAAGCCTCTTATTCATTCTACGCTAAACTCTCCGACCATGCCAAGACTTTCATGAGGAACGCAGTACAACTTAAATGTTCCGCTCTTGTTTGGCACTATTTCTTTTGTTACAGTCTGGCCTGGGAATACCTCTATGTTAATGCCCAGTTCATCGACAGTGAATGTATGATAAATATCTTTGCTTGTCAGAATTAACTTTATTTTTTCACCTTTTTTTACAGTGATAGAAGACGGCTCAAACTTATAATTTGAAAGGTCAATCTTTATTTCTCTTACTTCTTGTTTGCTTTCTTGTTGAGGTTGCTGCTGGGTTTGCTGCGGCTGAGAACGCAAGTCAATTAATTCTCCTGTTGTTAAGTTTTTAACAACTCCTAATAATTCCGGATTTCTCATTACAAACCATCCATCATCTTCAACATCGCCAACCTGTTTCCAGACTTGCGCAAATGAATTATAAACTTTGGCTTCCGGAGACAGTAGGATTATCGGAACTTTTTCTATATTATATTTTGAGATTAATTCCTTCCCTTTAGTTGAGTTTATATCATAAGTTTCTTCGGTAATTGGGAAAATTCCAAATCTTGCTAAAATTTGTTTGTTAATAGAGACATTGTAGCATTGCAAACAGGCTTTATCTTCCAGCATTACTAAATCTACTAGACCAACTATTTTATTTTGCAACAAATCCCTGAAAGGAGGTCGCAAAGCATGAAGCACGTAGAAGCCATTTTTTTCAGCAGCATTTAAGCGGGACCATATTTGTTGCAAAGAATTATACTGTGTTATATCCTTTGATACTATCAAGGCAGGTATTTCTTTTATTCCATATTTCTGAATTAGGTTTCTGCCTTCCACAGAGTCATACATTACATTCTTTTCATCTGATATCGTGACCCCTGCTCGTTTGAAAAGAGAAACTACAGTTTCCATATCAAAGCAATTTAAGCATGAGTTATCAATCAGTTTTATGATTTCAACCCTTCCGATAACCCTTTTTTCTTGAATGTCGTAGAACGGAGGTTCCTGGCTGGTTAAAATAAACGCGCTGTCTCTTATTTCTCCGATTGAATTAAAAAACCCATAAACCGCAGATTTATTAACTTCACCTGTAACAATAATTGCGGGAAGTTTCTTAATCCCGTATCTTTCTATTAGATTTTTAGCTTCTTGCAAAGAAAAATCAAGTGTTTTTTCGTTTTTTATTTTAACGTTCTGCTGTTTTATATTGCTTATTATAGAACTTATATTAAAACAGTCATCGCAATTTGAGAGAGATATTTTTGTTATTTCAATTTCAGCTGGCTCAAGTTCCTGTTTAATTTCTATAACTTTTCCTGTGAATGCAGCATAAAAATTCATAGAAGAAAGGAAGGTAAATAGAATTACAGTTCCCAAAACTGCTAAAAGCCTGTAAGTCCATTTATTTTCTTGATTGGTTTTATGTTTAGTTCTTTCCTTTTTTGTACATTTTCTTTGAGCAGTCTGTTCTTTTTTCATAATATCAACCTTTCCTTTCTTCTTTCCCTTTATTTATTAGCAACCGCCCACTTGTGTTGGCAGGTTTGACAATACGCTTGATACGCTTGCGCTATTGCTTGGTCCAGATGATGCTAGTGGTACAGTTGACACAGCCCCGCTGACTTTCAAGTCATTTAGGCTGTTTGATAGCGCATTGAATTGAAGGGCTTGCGCTGCAGATATTACTATCATTAGTGCCAGCACGCCTAACAATATCATATTGTTTTTTTCCATTTTTTATCCCCCTCCATATATTTTTATAATCATGATATTCCTAATTGAGCTGCTGCGGCTCTTCCTGCTCTAAGTGTTGACATCTTCTCTCCTACCCATTCCTCTAAGCTTACTTCGCTTGGGTCTGCACCCTGCGAAACAAGATAAGTAGCCATAATTGCATAGTGCTTTGGCCACCAGAACCTCAACCACAAGAATACTTCATTTAGTATCTGTTTATCTGTCCAGCCTTCCTGCAACAACTTTTTAATTAAACCTCTTACAGCAACAGCATGCTTGCATCCGCATGCGCCCACAGGAGCATTGCAGCAAGGATGATAAATTTTCATAATTAAATTATTATATCTGGATTTTTGATCAGCAGCCAAAGAATTCACTGATATTGATCTTTCCATGTCCACAAGCATATCATAGCCATTTCCAGGTTGATAAGCAGTTAATGTTACAGTTTTACCCTTCCATGAATACGGCCTATTAATGTCTTTATCCTGCGGGAGAATCGCAGAAACAACATCGCTTTCAGAAGCGCCTGCAGGCAGAGAAGCTATACCTGTTGGCGAATCAACAGAGTTTCCAGCTATAATATTTATGCCTAATCCGGCAACTGATAAATTAAGCTGCGAAGTAAATAAAATATATGCTGCAAATATTATTATTAAATAGCTGTATAGTTTGTTGCTTTTATTTTTCATTTTTTCACCTATTCTATAGTTACTCTGCCTGTCATTCCGGCGGAAGCATGTCCTGGAAGAGAACATTCAAACTCAAAGTTCCCTGTCTTGTCTGCTATAAATTCTATTGTTTCACTCTGTCCCGGACCAATAGTTCTTGATATAATACCTAATTGGTTTATAACAAAGTTATGTGCTATTGAGCCTGTGTTTTGAAATATAATTCTAACTCTGTCGCCTTTATTCAGTTTAATGACAGACGGAGTGAAACTGTATTCATTGCCTTTAATTACAATTTCTTTAATTTCTCCAGAAGCAATTTCATTTGCCTGAGTTTGAAGTGTTGCAGAGGTATCAGAAGAGTAAAATGAATTATATATTTTTAGTAAGCCAAACCCAAGAACTACAGTTGCCGCCAGAACTAAAATCAATTTAACTGCATCTTCTTTTTCCATTTTTAACACCACATATTCAATAAACATTACACATTTATAAATGTTACTATAATGTAACCTTAATATAAATAAGAAAAATACATAAAATAAATATATAGAAGGTGTTATAATGGACATAAGTCTATTTTTTCAGGTTCTAATCCTTTTAGGGTCATTAGGGTTTCTTGTTGTTGTATATTATGCATTTAAATTATCCAAAGAAACAAAGAACGAAAAATATTGGCTGGCGTTGGTTATATCAGCAACATTCTTAGCAATACATCAATGGGCAATGATTCCATGGGACTTGCATATTATCACAGATAATGTCAGATTCGTGATACAGCAAATTAGTGTTATTATTGGGTCTGTATTGTTTGCTTATGCAATATATGGACTCTTTACCTCTATGAAGAAGATAAGAGAGAAGATGGGGTAATTATGTTATGCTATCAAAATCAATACTTTTCTACTGGAGCAAAGGAGCCGATACTAGAAGAAAAATTATAAAATTTTTATATGAATGTGAAAAAAAGAATAATCCTTGTTTTTTGAATGTTATATCTAAGAAACTCAATTTAACTCATGTTGCTATAAAGAAACATATTGACTTATTAATTGAAGAAAAATATGTTAAGCAAATTAATCCTTCCGGGAAACCAGTATATCTTAAACTGACTGATTCTGGCAAAGAAGTAATTGAGGAAATATATAAAAAATAACTCAAATATGGTGCGGGGGGTGAGACTTTCTTTACTAAGGCTTGTTAAGGAAATTCATGCTCTGCACCTTCCCTTATTTTGAACTCACGAATGGACTATTGTTGAAGTTTTTTGTAAACTTTACCAACTAGGCCCTCAACCTAGCACCTTTGACCTGGCTTTGTCCAGCCCTTCTCATTTAGAGAAAGACTGTTTGGCGACCCCCGCATGTTTCTGCAATGTAGGGGATTGCATTTATTGCGCAGTCCCCGTTTTTGCATACTCCTTTACTAAGGGTTGTTAAGGAAATTCATGCTCTGCACTTTCCCTTATTGGGGTTGTAGGGGATTGCATTTATTGCGCAGTCCCCTACTTTAAATAATTTTTAATCTATTAAAAGATTTATGCATAAACCGAGAAAATCAACGCGTTCCATATCAGGGATTGTTCCTGTGGCTGTTATGCTCAAGCCTTTTCCATGTTCAAATAGTTGCATATATTGCCCCTCTGAGCCTGGAATACCAAAGAGTTACACATCAAAAAGTCCTGTTGTTCTCAGGGCTGTAAGAAGCAAATGGGATGGAAAAAGACAGGTGCAGGGAAGGTTAAAGGTATTGAAAATATTGGGGCATGAAACAGACAAAGTTGAGCTTATAATAATGGGTGGAACTTTTTCAAATTATCCTGAAAATTATCAGGAATCATTTGTAAAGGCATGTTTTGACGGACTAAACGAAAAGGAATCGGAAAACCTTGAACAGGCGAAGGCGATAAATGAAACAGCAAAACACAGATGCGTTGCCCTGTGTCTTGAAACAAGACCGGAATTAGATGAAAAGGAAATAATAAGATTTCTTAATTTTGGCTGCACAAGAGTAGAAATTGGAGTCCAAACTCTTGATAATGGGATTTATAAAAAAATAAAACGCGGACACACAGTAGAAGATGTTGTTTCTTCTACAGAACTATTAAAGCAGGCGGGTTTCAAAGTAGGTTATCATATGATGATAGGGCTTCCAGGTTCTTCTCCTGAAAAAGACATTAAAACTTTTGAGATGCTTTTCTCAGATGAACGTTTTCAGCCTGACCAGATAAAGATATATCCAACTCTTGTTATAAAAGGAACGGAACTGGAGAATCTTTACAATTCTGGAAAATACAAACCTTATACTACGCAGCAGATAATAGAAACAATAATTGAAATAAAGAAGAATATTCCTGAATATGTAAGAATTATGAGAGTAATGCGCGACATACCTGCAGAGTATATATTATCAGAGTGTGTTTATTCTCATCTTAGAGATGAAATAAAATCACGCGGCAGGAAATGCAAATGCATAAGATGCAGGGAAGCAGGTTATGTTTTAAGGGATGGAAGAAACATTGATTATGATTCTTTGAAAGTTAAAAGAATAGATTATAGAGCTTCCGGAGGCAGGGAAATATTTTTATCATATGAAGACAGGCATAAAACAGTGCTTGGAATTCTCAGATTAAGGCTGCAGGAAAGAACATTCGTAAAGGAGCTGGAGAACTCGGCAATAGTAAGAGAACTCCATGTATTCGGAAGGCAGGCAGGACTTAATAAAAAGGGAATAATTCAGCATAAAGGTTTGGGAAAGAAATTAATGCAAGAAGCTGAAGCAATTGCAATGGAAAATGGGTTTAAGAAAATTTCTGTTATCTCGGGAGTGGGAGTCAGGGAATATTACAGAACTCTTGGATATAAACTTGGAAAATATTATATGAGCAAGCATCTATAATTTTCTTTCAAGGTTTCTTATCATTTCTTTTATTTCATCCAAGTCTTTTTGCATGTTTTCAACTTCTTTCTCGGCTTTTCTGTTAACCATATAGTCTCTTTCAGCCTTTATCCTGTCTCTTTCAGCTGTTCTGTTCTGGCTCATCAGAATCAAAGGCGCCTGAATTGCCGCAATGCATGAAAGCGTAAGATTTAGCAAAATAAACGGGTAAGGGTCCCAATTCTGCACAATTGCTGTAACATTCAGTATTACCCAGAGAAAAAGATATAAAAGAAAAATAAATATAAATGTCCAGCTTCCTACAAACTTTGTTACTTCATCCGCGGCTTTTTGCCCGAAACTAAGTTTCTGCCTTGGAAGAACGGGTTTTTTATTTGTTTTGCCCATAAATATAACATAGCATAAGTTACTTATAAAATAAATGTTAATAAAAATAGTGAAAAGTGGGCCCGTGGCTCAGCCTGGACAGACAAAAGCATTTTTGGTCTAAAGCGACTGATTATTTAAGTCGAAGCTTCGGACCAGTAAGTCGGGGGTTCAAATTAAGGGTTATGAGAATCCCTCCGGGCTCACCATTTTAATAAGGTGTTGTCATGACATTTCAGGAAGATGTAGAAAGAATGAATCTCAAAAATATTATAATAGGTTCAATTATAACTGCTCTTGGTTTTTTGGTGGCGCTTAGCTGGAGAGATGCAATGCAGGCATTTATAAATAGTCTTGTGCCTTCAGGTGAAGGCGTTATATATAAATTCATTGCTGCAACAATTATAACATTTATAGTTGTTGTTATAGCATTTATTATGATAAAAATCTCTCAGAGGTCAATAACAAAAACCATGGAATCTGTTTTAACAACAAAAAAACGCTCCCGTCGTCTAGTCCGGTCAAGGATTCAAGCCTCTCGAGCTTGAGACATGGGTTCAAAATAAGGGGCTGTTCAGAACATGCAACCCCTTATCAACCCCCATTGAAGAGCATGAAAAGCGGGGCTGTCCAGAACATGCAACCCCTTATCCTTAAGGAAGAGCATGGATTCCGTTTTTTCCTGTTTTGAAAGTCCCATCGGGAGCACCAATTTTACTTCTTACTCATCAAAATTCTCAGAACTCTTGCAGCCATTCTATGCGGATGAGGATGCCTAATAACAGCTTTAACAAGGTTCATGTTAACTTTTGGAAAAACAGAATTTAATTCGTCCATAGTTTGATATTTTAATAAAGGATGCTGTTCAAATTTTCTGGAGATTTCGCTGATTTCAGAAAAACCCTTTTTAAACATAACTGCATTAGGATATCCAATGCCTTTTGCAACGCATTCATCAAGATACGGAATATGTTCAAAACCGCATATTTTTCCTGCTAAGATGTCAAGAGCTATGCAATCCAAAGAAGCAAGTGCAATATTCAATTTGACAACCTTGCCAAGAGCAGGACCATCGCCTTCCATCCCCGTAAACCCGTCCAAAATAGCAAGGTCAGGTTTTGCGGTTTCTATTACTTTAACAAGATTTTTTATTGCTATTTTATTGGACCTTACTATATTATTCAGGAAAAGCCTTTCGTGCGCTTTTAGTGCGTGTATAGATGTCCTGTTTTCAACAATAAGACCAACCATGTTTTTTGAACAACCTGTAAAAACGAAAGCATCATGAGATTTAGGCAATGCAAGAGATATTACATAAGCATCAGGAACAGCAATTCTTGCTTTTGCTGTCTCTTTAATCATTTCAAATTCAATTTCCTTTGTTTTGAATTCAGCGAAATTAGAAAATTCAATGTTCTCAAACTTCTTTTTTAATGGTTCATAAATGTTTGGTCCGTTTGCAAAGCAGGAGGAATTATCGCCTACAATTATTTTTTCAAATTTGTTATAAAAATAATCAATAACTGTTTCAAGAGAATCAATATTTGTGCAGGCTTCTGGTATGGTGGAATCAAGAGCATTTACTTTTATAAGCAGTTTATTTTCTCCTTTTTTCTTTATGCTTTCGTTTATTTCGTTTTTTATCAGATTTAGAGCATCTTGTATGTTTTTCTTTCTTTCACTGCCCTTTACAACAGATAGATGCTTCTCCATAATTAAATTGGCATTATAAGATTTATATAATACCTTCTTTAATGTATATCTATGGATTGGAAGGTTTTATCTGCTTTGATTGTAGGCGCTGTGATTATTATAACAAGTTTTCTTGGAAGCAATATACAAGTGCCAAACTTTGCTAATACAGGCTTAAAGGATTTCACGCACAAAATTTTAGGGTCTGGCAAAAGTGCAGAAAAAAACATTTTGTTAAATTCAGAAATTCATGGCAATGCTGAAATAAATTTCAGGAATGCCAAGTTTTTGAAGTTGACAAACATACTATCTTCAAACATTGTAATAGGAAATGAAAAGTTCAGCCTTCTTTCCTCTGACCTTAGTTTAGTGGGGTTTGTGGGGGATTCAAATATTAAAACAGGCAATAAAACAATTTTTCTGGATGGAACAGTCAGCACAATACTAATTAACGGAACGTCTATTCTGCCTCAGCCAAACAGTTCTATTCCAATAAAAGGTTATGCAAACTATAATATTGCAAGCGTTGAGAATATTGAGAATGCAAATCATATTGTGTTGAAAGCAAACAGCGGTTCTTTGAAAGTAAATGGCAAAGATGTTATTTTAAAAATGGATGGAACAACTTCTGTGATTGACAGTTTTTCAGGAGATATTAAACTCGGGGACTCAATAAAGGTTTCAGGCAGGATTAACAAAATTTCTGTTTCAGGCAACCTGAATGTTAATATTGAGTAAATTCATCTTCTTCTAAAAGGAGAGAGAATCAATTTTGCTATATGAATTACTATATGGAAAAATTCATATATCAAATAAAGTATCACTCCTGCTACAGCGAAATATACGCCTGTCTGAACATCGGCTGTTACAGGCAGCGGCAGTTTCAGAATAGAAACAATCCATGGAAATGAAAACGCTATAACACCGACCATGAATGTCCTGATTGCAATTTTAAACAGTTTGTAAAGAATAAACACAGTTATGATAAATGCTATAAAAATTAATGCGACTTGCGGAGTGATATACTCAATTACCATATTTCTATTTGCAAAACAAACTTTAAAAAGTTTAGACAGCAATTTTAACTATTGCCTCAATGACTTCTGATAGGCGGAAATAGCGAAAGCAATGATTTCAAATTTTCAAGGAGAGGCAATTCCTTTAAGAAGAAGCAAATTCTATTTTTAATAGTAGCAGGAGAAGCATCTGAGATTGCCGGCAAAAACCTGCGAAGGTAGTCCTGCAACTCGCCTCCACTCCGCAACCTTCTGAACGCCGTAACTATAGATTAGACTTGCTTCCTTCCGGACCTGGGTCGGTTCACTATAGCCACAGCTCCAGAAGACGAAGCTTCTCAGTTGAATTGCAGGCCTTCACAGACTTCTGCAAGCGCTCCCAGACTTCGACCCCCGCATAACGACGATTTCGGGTTACAGGTTACGCCGAACAACCCGGTCTATTCTCCTGCTAAAAATATTTTAATATTGGAAGTATTTAAAATTAAACTATCTTTCTACGTTAATCCTTATTTTTCCAACTTCAATTTCATCTGCCTTTCCAAATTCTATTTCCTTGACTTTCATTGTGCCTTTTATATCAGGCGCAACTTGCTGAATTTTTCTTTTTGCTTCTTCATCGCATTCAATAGTAATTTTCTTCAACTCTGTGTTTAAAGCAAGTTTTCGCGAACTTTTATACTGTCGCAACGCAGAAATTATTTCTTTTGCCATTTCTCCAATCTCTTCTGCTTCTTCATTTATCAATTGTTCATCAACTTCAGGCCATTTTGAAATATGTATGGAAATCTCTTTTTCCCTGTTTCTAAAATAAATTTGATAAATTTCTTCAGTTATGTGCGGAATAATTGGGGCAAACAGCTTTAACAATGTCAACAGACTTATGTAAAGAGTGTATTTTGCCGACTGGTCACTGCCTTCATACAATCTATATTTTACCATCTCAAGATAATTGTCAGCAAACTCATGCCAGAAAAATATTTCTGTTTCCAGTTTTGCCCTGCCATATTCGCAAACTTTAAAACGTTCAGTTGAAAACCTTACAAGCTTCATTAGTTTGCTAAGCAACCACTTGTCTATAATTTTCAAATCATCAGGTTTTTTGTTGTCCAAGTATTTTCCGGCAAGCCTTGAAGCATTCCATAGTTTTGTAAGCAGTTTCTGTCCCGTGGCAACATCTTTTTCCTGATAAGGAAGATTTTCGCCAAGGTTTGCCGAAGCTGACCAGAACCTTAGCGCATCGGCGGAGTATTTTTCTTTTACAGGCAAAGGTTCTACAATATTTCCCTTTGACTTTGACATTTTCTTTCCATGAGGGTCAAGTCCATGTCCTGAAATCATAATAGTCTTCCATGGTATCTGATTTGTATTCATATAACACTTTGCTATTGTGTAGAATGCCCATGTCCTGATTATGTCATGCGCCTGAGGTCTCAGAGACATAGGATATATTTTATCTAACATTGAATCTTCTTCCTTCCATTTCCCGTTTATGAGCGGTGTTACAGATGATGTTGCCCATGTATCCATCACGTCTCTTTCCGGTTCAAAATCAGAGGAACCGCATGAACAATTTCTATCTGGTTTTGAATAAGCAGGGTCAACAGGAAGCTCGCTTTCCTCTGCAAGAATTATGCTGCCGCACTTTTTGCAGTACCATACAGGGAAAGGCACTCCGAAAAATCTCTGCCTTGATATGAGCCAATCTGCATTCAATCCCTGCACCCATTGTTCATATCTTATTTTCATGTGAGCGGGGTGCCATGTTATCTGATTTCCAAGTTCAAGCAATTTTTCCTTCATGTCAAGAATTTTTATGAACCACTGAACAGACATAATAAATTCAACAGGAGTTCCGCAACGCTCATGAACATTAACAACCTGCCTGATTTTTTCCTGCTTCTCAACCCTGCCTTCAGCTTTTAAGTCTTCCAAAATTTGCTTTCTTGCCTGTTCAGATTTCATGCCTTTGTATTTTCCCGCATTTTCATTAAGAGTTCCATCCTTGTTCATAATTTTTATTATAGGCAGGTTGTACTTTTTCACCCAGTGTATATCGTCCATGTCTCCAAAAGTGCAGTGATAAACAGCGCCTGTGCCAAATTCCATGTCAACAGACTCATTTGCATAAATCTGAACTTCTCTTCCAAAGAAAGGCAGTTTCACTTTTCTTCCTACGAATTTCTTATATCTTTCATCATCAGGGTGGACAAACACAGCAACGCACGCAGGCATTAATTCCGGTCTTGTTGTAGCAATTGTTATTGTTTCTCCGTTGTCTACATCAAATTTTATGTAATTAAAGAATGACTCTCTTTCATTATCTTCAAGTTCTGCCTGCGCAACAGCAGTCTGGCAGGTTGGGCACCAAGTTACAGGAGCTTCAGCCCTGTAAACTCTATTTTTGTTATATAAATCAAGAAATGACTTTTGCGATATCCTTTGGCTCAACTTGTTTATTGTGCTGTAAGACAATGACCAGTCAACAGATATACCGAGCTCTCTCCAGACATTTTTAAATTGTTCTGCACCTTTTTTTGTTTCTTCTAAACATAGTTTCACAAACTCATGCCTTGGCATTTTATTCGCTGTTATATTAAGTTTCTTTTCTACATAACGTTCGCTTGGAAGGCCGTTGTCATCAAAACCCATGGGATAGAAAACATTATAACCCATCATTCTCCAGAATCTGGCAACAAACTCAGCCTGATTATAACTCATTGTATGACCCATATGAATTAGTCCGGAAATTGTAGGAGGCGGCGTGTCTATTGAGAAAACAGGCTTGTTGCTGCATCGGTCAAATTTAAACAATTCATTATCTTCCCAGAATTTTTGTATTCTTGGCTCAACTTCTCCTGGTTCATACCTTTTAGATTGATTCATGTTATCTGCCATGACATCACTTGTTATAGAGTTCTCTGCTTATCCAAGGTATAAGCGCTGTTTTTACCGCAGATTTTATTAAATCCTTTCTTGTTATAAACCCTTTGGACAATGCCCCCACAGCGCCTGCATTATGTTTTAAATTCTCTTGATTGAAATATTCCCCTGCAACTTTTCCAAGTTCAATCCCAGAAAGCAGTTTTTCATGAAAAATTTCAGGAAGCTCAAAAATTGGTTGAGAACCTATTGAGCATTTACCGTTTTTGTCAATAATTACGCAATAGGCTGTGTCAAACCATCTGCCAAACATGTTTATTATGCCTGCCTCTATGCCTACTCCAAAGTCGTTTTCCTTTAAAGCCGCCAAAGCCCGGTTTTTTGCACCTCTTATTATTTCATCTCCTTTCGGCTGGTCGGGAACTCCTGATTTGACATCTATTGGAAAAACTTCTATCTTGCCAAAAACCTGCTCAAAACACTCTCTGACTGTTTCAATTTTCAATGGGTTTTTTGTTGATATTCCAACTTTCATAGTAAAGTATATGGGACAATCAAATATAAAACTTTGAAGTCAATCATAAAACTTTAATATCAATTCTGACTTTCCACAATCTGACTCCAAAAGGCAACACTCTTTGTTTGTCAATAACTTTATATCTGAGATTTACCTGTTCAGAAATCTTATCTTCTATATCTTTAAACATTGTCTTTTCGCTGGAAATCGCATACAAATGAATTACTGCTCCTTTTTTTGCAACAGCAAATGCTTCAGGCAGGAATTCATAAGCCGTTTCAGGCAAGGGCATTATTATTCTGTCAAATTTTCCGATTTTATCTTTCACTTGCCTTATATCTGCGCATATATTTTCAACTTCGCCTTTCAGCCTATTAATAATAACGTTTTCATTGGCATATTCAACCGCTTTTTTATTTATTTCCACGCACACTATTTCGCAGGATTTCTTGACAGCAATGGCTATTGCATATGGCGCAACGCCTGAAAACATTACAAGAATTCTTTCGCCGTTTCTAACTTTTTTTGCAATTCTCTGCCGCTCTTCAGCTTCTCTTGGAGAGAAATAAACTTTTCTTGGGTCTAATTTTAGTAAATAGCCATATTCTTTATGCACAACTTCTGTGTTTTTCTCGCCTGCAAGCAGTCGCATCCTGTATATTCTATAAATTCCTTCCCTGCCTGAAATCTTTTTTAAGACAGATTTGACATTTTTATATTTTTCCAGAATTTCAACAGCCTGCTTTTTGTCCCCTTCTATAATTGCAACCGCTTTATTTCTGTTTCCAACAATATCAAACATACAAAACATAAATACTTTCTCGCTTATTAATAAATTATGTGCTCATTATCGGCTGTCTATAATGACGATAATGCTCTTAAAGACTTGTTCTTTCTCGCAAGTTCTGGGCAAAATAGAGGCGACGAATCTGCGGGTTTTGCAGTTTGCGCAGGCGATGAACGCATTGTGGTAAAAAGAATGAAAAATGAAGGAGGCATTTCATCAGCATATAAGCATTTAGCGGAATTGGTTGGAGAAAGAGATGTAACAAGAGGGATTGCGCAGACAAGATATTCAACAAGGGGCTTGTCTGTAAGCCAGTATGCGCAGCCGATTAGAGTTAAGAAGAAGCATGAAATAATAATTGGGCATAACGGCACTGTTTCCAATTCAAAGGAGTTTGCAGAAGAATTCGGCATTGACAGCGCAAAAGATTCAACTGATACAGATGTTATTGCACGTTATTTGTCAGATGCTGACAGCATTAGCAGCGGAATTAAAGACATTGTTAAGAACTGCATAGGCTCTTACAACCTCAGCATAATTGATGAAAGCAACACTTTAACTGTATTAAGGGACCCTTTGGGTTTTCATCCTCTGTGGGAAGGTTTTGGCGAAAACGGGGAAATTTATTTTGCTTCAGAAGATTCTGCTTTGTTTTCTTTAGGTTGTTATAAAACCAGAGAGCTGGAACCAGGCGAGATGATACAAATATCTGAACAAGGCAGAAAAACAACAATTTTTAAATCTGAAAAAAGGGCGGAATGCGCTTTTGAACCATTCTACTTTATGAAACCCGGAAGCAGCCACAAAGGCAGGCTTGTGCAGGATATAAGATATGAAATAGGCAGGGTGCTGGGAGAAAATGAAGAAAAAGCAAGTGATGGAATTGTTGTGCCTGTGCTTGATTCCGGAAAATATTATGCAGAAGGTTTTTCTGATAAGACTGGAATGCCTCTGGTTGAGGCAATAATGAAAAACAAAGGCGAAAGAGTTTATATGGACCCAAGTTTAAGAGACCCTCAAAGAATAAAACTGACAAGAAAAGAAAAAGCAAAACTCAAACATGTTGTTATTCCTTCTCTTGTTAAAGGCAAGAATGTTTATCTGACAGATGACTCCATAGTCCGTTCAGACACTTCTTCTGCAATAACAGAATCCCTTAAGGCTGCAGGAGCCAAAAATGTGCATTGGAGAATAGCATTTCCAAAAATTGAATTTGGCTGCATTTACGGTCTTGACCACAGCGTCAAAAAAGAACTTGTAACATATATATGCAAAACAGAAGAAGACATAGCCAGAAAAATAGGAGCTGACTCTGTAAGATATTTAACAATGAAAGATATGAAGAAAATATTTGCAGACACTGACAATTATTGCTTTGCATGCATTACAGGAAAATATCCAACTCCTGTGCCAAAGGAATGCATATCTGCAATAGAATAATGTTAATACTCTTCCCTTGTTGCCCTATCAACTCCGCAGGCAATCAGAATTCCAAGCGCAAACCCGATTATTGTTCCGCCAATAAGAATGCTCCATTCCACTAAGCCAAGAGGAATAACATTGAAATATCTTGAAACAGGCGTATAAATTAATATGAGTTGCAAAATTAGGGATAAAAGCATAGAATAAAACAAAAATTTGTTTGCAAGCCAATCCTTCAAACTTGCCAGCTTTTCATTATATCTTATAACGCCAATTCTGACAAACTCATACATTATAAAACCTGTGAACAAAGTTGTTCTTGCTATATCTATGTTATTAGTTAAAGCAAGCGATATAAAAAATGTGCCAAGAATAACTATTGATTTTTTAATTCCAATACCCCCGATGAGCAAAGCCAGTTTTTTATTTATAATGCCTTCCGCTCTCTTTCTTGGCTTCCTTTTCATAACATCAGGTCTTGCAGGGTCAATAGACAAAGCAAGGGCAGGCAAACCATCAGTTATCAAGTTTATCCATAAAATCTGGACAGGCAGAAGTATTGGATATTTTAATGTTAAAAATAAGGTTGTTAGAAAAACAACAGAAACTTCTGCAACATTGCAGGTTAGTAAATAGTCCACAAATTTTCTTATATTGTCAAATATTCTTCTTCCTTCTTTAATGGCATCTCTTATTGTTGCAAAATTGTCATCTAACAGCACAATATCGCTTGCCTCTTTTGCAACTTCTGTCCCTTTTACTCCCATTGAAATTCCAACATCCGCCTTTTTTAGCGCCAGCGCATCATTAACGCCGTCTCCTGTCATGGCAACAACATGCTTTTTTTTCTGCAAAACTTCCAGAATCCTCAATTTATGAAATGGGCTTGTTCTTGCAAAAATATTGATGCCTTTGTCCAGAGTTTCTCTTAATTCAGCCTCGCTCATTTTATCTATGTCATTGCCCGAAACCACAGACGCTGTTTTTATTCCAATCTCGTCTGCGATTGCCTTTGCTGTAAGCGGATTGTCTCCTGTAATCATCATTATTCTTATGCCTGCTGAGTAGCAGTCTTTTATAGCCTTTTTTACTTCAGGCCTTGGAGGGTCTGAGAGAGCAACCAGAGCAACAAAAGTCAAGTTCTTCTCTACCGGTTTTTCATATTTTTTGTATGCCAGGGCCAGAACCCTGTAACCTTTTGATGCCAGTTCCCTGTTCTTGTTCAGAATTCTGTTTTTTAGTTTTCTGTCCAACTTTGTTATTTTTTCGCCATTCGCAGCCTTGCTGCATTTGCCTATAATAACTTCAGGCGCACCTTTGGAAAAAATGATTTTTTCATTTTCCATTTCACATATTACGCTCATCATCTTTCTTTCGCTTGTGAATGGAATTTCATCTATGCGTCCTCCAAGATGTTTTACTTTTTTCTTTGAGAACCGTTTTAGTGCTACATCCGTCTCGTCGCCAACCCATCTTTTTTCCCTGCTTTCAAAAATAGCTTTTGAATCATTGCAATAGTAGCAGCAGTCTATTGCCATATCGCGCGCTGCACTGCTTTCTTTTAAAAACCACAGTTCGCTAACCTCCATTTCGCCTTTTGTTAATGTGCCTGTTTTGTCTGTGCAGATAACATCAACAGAACCCATAGATTCTGTTATTGCCAACCTGCGAACCAGCGCATTTCTTTTAACCATGTCTCTTGCTCCAAGCGAGAGCGCAATTGTGACAACAGCAGGCAAATCTTCAGGTATTGCGGCGACAGCCAGAGAAACAGCAACCAGTCCTGCCATTAGAGGACCATATTTATCAAATCCTGCAATAAAGGTTATAACAATTATCAATCCTGTTATAAGAACCAGTTTGCCTGTAAATTTCTTCATATGAAGCTGAAAAGGCGTATCTTCTGTCTTAATTTCTTGCATTTTCCCTGCAATTTTTCCAACTTCAGTATTCATTCCTGTTGCAAAAACTTTTGCAATAACCCTGCCTGCATAAACTCCGCAGCCTGAAAAAATTTTATCACCAGGCTTCTTCTTCACTGCTTTTGATTCGCCTGTTAAGGGCGATTCATCAACTTCCAGTCTGCCATCAATGATTTTTGCGTCAGCAGGTATGACGTCACCGCCTTCTATAACAATCAAGTCTCCTGGAACAACTTCTGTTGCTTTTATTTTTATTTCTCTCCCGTCTCTTATTACCTTTGCATTCGGCGTTGCCATTTTCTGCAATGCCTCTACAGCTCTTTCTGCTTTGTAATCCTGAATAAATCCTGCAATTCCTGCAGCAAAGACAATAAACAAAATCAAAATAGAATCAAAAAAGTCTTCATGTTTTACAAAGTTCACTGCAAAGGAAATGAGTGATGCAAAAATTAACAAAATAATTATAGGAGAAAGGAACTGAGACAATAGCAATCTAAATGCTGACGTCTTTTCTTCTCTTTTAATGGTGTTCTCGCCATATTTTTCTAATCTTTCCTTTGCGGCTTTTGTTGTCAGCCCCTTCATAAACTATAATTTGATTTATGGCATATAAAACATTTGTCTAAAAATAAAAGAATTACTCATATTCTCTCCAGATATGCTTGCATTTTGTGCACTTGTAGAATCTGGTCGCAGGTTCGTCTATGGCGCGAATCTGCTGCATCCACCAAAATGCTTCATTATGTTCGCACTTCGGGCACTGCATAGTTGTTTTTGGCAAAACCTCAAAATTTGATTTCTTCTCAACAACTATTGTTTCTGTTTCTTTTCCTTCTGCACTGGAAGATATCTTAAAATCTTTTGCTGTCTTGACTAACTTTTTCTTGCCGCACCTTCTGCATTCAAGAATTGTTGTTTTCTTGGATTTCTTTGGTATCAAAAGCCCTCCACACTTATCGCATAAATTCAAAAAAATCACCACTCACAACAGTTCATATTTTTTGAACAAACAAATATTTAAAGTTTATATAATGCCAAGAATTTGCATAAAACCTACTTTTAGCCAGCCAACATAAGGCACAATAAAAACAGCTTTTCCGTTAATATCCTTTATTCTTATCTTCCAATTGTCCTGCACAGGATTATGGTCCCCTTTCGTTTCTATATTATTATCCTTGTCAATAGAAACTATTCTGTGTATTATTGGATACCTGACTCCGGGTATATTAAATACAATCACATCCCCTACCTTGTAATCTGTCGCGTTCATAACAAATAGAACATCTCCTTTGTTGAATCCGTTTGAAAACGGAAATTTATCAAAATCGGATTTTTTAATATTTCTGGATTCATACCATGGACCGCATATTGCCCAATAGGAATTCTCATTATATTTTTCTATAACTTTTCCGCATAAAATATTGTTAACCGGAACATGCTCCATGCTTTCTGAAACCACTGAAACAACAGGCGTTTGCGTATTTAGCGCAATAGCAAGTCCAAAATTAATGGAATATGCTATTGCAAGCCCTAAGAAAATATAAACAATATTCCCAAACCATCCTTCTGTATATTTATTCCATAATTTTCTATAATCCATTAGCACCACTAAAAATAACAAAAAAATCAAAACTGCCGCAAAAATTCTTTTTTAAACTCTTCAAGCTGGTTTTTTGTTTCTGTTATTGCTTTTTTAAGTATCTTTTTCGGGTCAGAACCGGCAACAACTATTTTAGGGCTTGTCATGAAAGGGTGCTCCTGAACAGCGGCGCTGTCTCCGAATTTCTGAGCATTTTTTGCTATCAATTGAGTCAATGTCTGGTTTTCTCCCTCCAGCTCTATTTCCAGCCTGTTTTTTTCATTTTTAAGAACATTCAATTTCATAAACATTTCATGTCAATGAACTTATTTAAAGATTTCCATTGCTTCATCTGTATTTAGAATAGGTTTTTTAAATTCCGTCCTGTTTTCTATTGCTATTCGCGGGCATGCTGTATTTATGTAGGCGTCCAGCTCAAAACCCTCAAGTTTTTCTGGTTTGATTTCATCCATGCTTAAAATAAAAGATTCAATGCCTTTTTCCTTAAGGATATTTCTTATGTTTGCGGCTGATTCAATTTTGCATTGCCCAGGTTTTGTTGAAACAAGAATTCCTATTTTTTTACTGCCTCTTGCAAGTTCCTGCGCTGCAATTTTCTGCCTTATGAAAATGTCTGCATCTGTTTTCTTCAGAATGCGCTTCTCAATGTCCAAAACAAAGACAGGCTTGCTTGTTGACAAAGCCAATCCTATTGCATGAAACCTTCCTGAACCGAAAAAAAGGAAACAATCAACCTTATTTTCTATTGCCTTTGCGTTTGACAAATCGCAGCCAAGAATCTGACCGCCAATAAAAACGTTTTTGCCTTTCTTTTCCAGAATCTGTTTTATTTTCTCCATGCACTTAAGGTGTTGAATTGTTGTAACAAGCCCTATATTTTCATGCTGCATTTCAAACTCAGGGATTTCTATATCATCATGTTCTGCAGGAAAATATTCTACAGGAAATTCCGAATCCATAAATTTGCTGTGCCCGTAATGCATTATTTTGCCGCACCCAAGCCTTTTTGCTTCGTCTGTTCTTATATCGCATGCGCCATAACACGGCTCGCAGCTTATAATAACTTCATTGCCCTGTTTTTCAATTTTTGCCGCCATTTTCAAAACTTCTGTCTTCAATCCTTCAGGAACCTGCAAAAATATTCTCATAAACTAAAATAGAAAAAGAAAGTATAAATAACCTACTTAACTGCATGCGAAAATATGGACATGTAATTTAATTTTTCAAAAATAATCAGGTATTTCCAAAGAAACAAAAATGAGATGGCGATTATAAGAAACAGCAAAATAAGCATAAATCCTTTTTTCTTGCCTTCAATCTTTAATCCTATTAAGAGCCCTGCAATAAATCCGCCTATGTGCGCGGCATAGGAAATTTCAGAAACTTTTCCGCTGACAATAACCAAAGCAAAATCCATGACATTATATAATATATATAAAGTGGCTATCAGCATAAGCGGCACAGGAACAACATAAGGATATATAACCATGTCAAACGGCTTCAGAAATATAGAAACGCCAAGCAGTCCGAATATTGCAGCAGAAGCCCCGACTGTCGGAACAGTTGCAGAGTAAAGACCAACCAAAGACATAAAAATAATTGCAAAATCTCCTGCAATTGCGCTTATAAAAAATATTGCCAAATATTTTTTCCAGCCAAGTTGTTCTTCAACAACTCTGCCGAAGAAATATAGCGCTATTATATTGAATAATAGATGTTCTGGTCCTGCGTGAATAAATATTGATGTGAAAAATGTAATAAAATTCATGTTCATAACATTGGCTAAGGAAAAGCCAAACTCATTTATGAAATAACTGAGATATTTTTCACCATAGAAAAATTGCACAAGAACCTCAACAAAGAAGACTGCAACGCATATTGATATTAGCAGATGCGTTAATTTTGCAGAATCCTGCACAGAGCATTCATTTTTTCCGAACATAACACTAATTGAAGTATTTAATTAAAATACTTTACATCAAGTTATGTTCTGCTTCTGCCGCAGCATGCCGTATTTTATCAATAGCATCAATATTGCAGGAAACTGAATCAATGCCAAACTCAATAAGTTTCTTTACCATTTCAGGATTTGAACCTGCCTCTCCGCAGATGCTTGTTTCAACATTGTATTTTTTGCATGTTTTAATTACCATTTCAAATAATTTCAACATGGCGGGATGCATTTCATTAAAAAGCTTTGATAATTTCTCATTATTTCTGTCCACGCCAAGCACAAGCTGGGACAAGTCATTTGAACCGAAAGAAATAAAATCAATTCCTTCTTTGCATATATCTTCTATAGTCAATGCAGCGGCAGGTGTTTCCACCATAACTCCGAACTTGACTGAGTCAGGCAAACCAAATTCTCTTGCAAGTTCTTTAGTTTTTCTGACTTCAGATGCGCTTATAACAAATGGCAACATTAAAGCAATATTTTTTAATCCCTGCTCATGAAGCTTCTTTACAGCAGAAAAAACGCATTTTATTGTTTCCGGCTCATCAAGGCTTCTTCTTATTCCATGCCATCCAAGCATGGGGTTGTCTTCCTTAGGCTCATTTTCACCGCCTTTCATATGCCTATATTCATCAGTTCTTGCATCAAGGGTCCGCACCCATACAGGCTTGTTTTTGAAAACTTCCGCTATTTTTCCTATTTCTCTGACCAGAATGTCTGTAAGTTCTTGGCTTCTTCCCATTCTTATATATTCCATCGGATGAATCCCTTCTTCTGTCAGCATATGCTCAATTCTCACAAGTCCAACTCCATCAGACTTCTCGGCAAATTCCTGCTTGGCAGTTGAAGCAAATGCAATATTAAGTTTTATTTTTGTTTTTGTTTTTTCATTTGAGGCGTCTGTCTTTTGTTCATGAACTTTTACAACTCCTTTGAATACTACGCCTTTGTCTGCATCAACAGTAACAATTTCTCCTTCTTTCAATACCTGCGTTGCGTTTGTTGTTCCAACTATGCATGGTATTCCCAATTCCCTTGAAACAATGGCAGCATGGCATGTAGAACCTCCTTTGTCAGTTACAATGGCTGCCGACTTCTCCATTACAGGCACAAAATCAGGAGATGTCATTTCTGTAACAAGAATATCGCCTTTATTGACTTTTCCTGCCTCGGAAAGTTTTGTTATAATCTTTACAGGGCCTGTTGCAATGCCCGGAGACGCGGTAAGTCCTTTCACAAGAACTTCTCCCTCATTCTCAACATCGCTTTTTTCTTTAGATTCTAAAAACGTAATTGCCCTTGACTGAAGTATGTATATTTTATCATCAATCCCATATTCAATATCCTGCGGCACTCCATAATGCTCTTCTATTCTTTTTCCATATTCTGCCAGAGTTACAATTTCATTGGTTGTTAAAACCTGCTTCTCAACCATGTCTTCACTGACTTTTTGTTTTACTGTCTTGTCTGATTCAAGCACTCTTTGTATGCCTTTCTTTCCTATATTAATTTCAATAATTCTTCCTGTATTTTTATCAACTACATACCTGTCAGGTATAACTTCACCCTGCACAATAGTTTCTCCAAGTCCCCAGCATGCTTCTATTGTTATATCCTTGTTTTCAGGGTTTGAGGGGTTTACTGTAAACATAATTCCGCTTTTCTTGCTTTCAATCATTCTCTGAACAATAACGCTTATGCCCGGATTTTTTTCCTGATTGTGCTTATGCCTGTAATATATTGCCCTTGCATTAAACAAAGAAGCCCAGCATTTTTTTACGGAATTGACAACTTCGTCTCCGCCAGACACATTCAAGAAAGTTTCCTGCTGACCTGCGGAAGAAGCTCCTTTCACATCTTCTGTTACTGCAGAAGAGCGCACAGCAACAAGAGAAGAACCTACTGCTGATACAAGCGCTTTATATATTGATTTTATTTCCTGTTCTATTTTCTCAGGCATTTTTGCATTAGTTATAAGAGCCTTTATATTCTGCGAAGTCTCCTGAAGAGATGACACATTCTCAAAATCAATTGAATCAACCATTTCCAATATTTTATTTTCAAGCCCCGCTTCTTTCAAAAACTCCCTATAAGCGTTAACAGTCACAAAAAAACACTCGGGAACAGGAAATCCGTTGTTTATTAATTCTGCAAGATTCGCTGATTTTCCGCCAACTTCTTTGACGCTGTCTTTGCTCAGATGCTTTGGAAGTTTTACAAAATTCATGACTATCTTATAAGAAAAACAACTTATAAATCTTTTGGTCGCATCAGAAGCATATACTGCTGTAAAAGAGAGTTTTCATAATTTGTTTTTTCTGTTAAATTTCTTTACTGCTTCCACATCAATGCATAAGTCGCCTTTCCATATCAAATTTCCATGCTCGTCAAAATCGCTTTTTTGCAGACACCTGCCCCTTTTCTCTCTCATATTTCCTTTTTAATTTCAGGGATAAAAAGCATTTTTACAAAAGAAAATATATTTGCCAGAATACTTGTTTAGTGCCATTTTATAGTATAATTGAATATTAAATCTATATGCTGGAGAATATAAGGAGAATATAAATTAATTCAGAATATCCTTCTTAAGCCAGAGGCTCTCACGCATTCTGCAAGAGATTTATATCTATTGATGTAAGCAAAACTTTGAGGCGGTGCAAAACCAAATTTCTCTTTTAGTTTTTGCAAAGATATAGGCTGTTTTAATTCATATAAATGCAATATTGGAAAAGCATAATTAGAAGTCTTCAAACCTTTATTAAATTCCCTGTTTCCTATGCCTGTTTCAGGAATTTTTTCCGGATACTCTGCTGGTTCTCCAACTTCCGCAACATATTTTAGCAATGCTATCGGTTGCGTCACATAAATCCAGAACCTGTTAATTTTATATCGCGGCTTGTATGACCTGAATTCATGCGTCTTTTTTCTTTGCCTGATAAGTTCTGCAAATTTCGGCTTCAAACTTATAAAAATTTCATTTGGCATTTTAAACACTTTCCACAATTATTATATAAAATATCAAAAATAGTACTTCATGTGTTCAAACTTATAGCCTTTTTAGTTACGTTGTTAACTTGCTCTTGCGACAAATAATCTGATTTTAAAAACAAAGGTTTATGTCGATTGTTCATCAGATTCATTTTAATATTTTCATTAATATCATATAGATTCAATATATGCCCTATTTCGTGTGCAAGATCCCACCCTGTAAAATCAGTAAATAATTTATCTGGAGCAACTATTGCAAAACTACAACCACAAAGACAACCCCTTCCCCTTATATTACTTCCTAAATTATCTAAAAAAATAATTTTTAGTTTTTTATCGTTATTAACAAATTTAGAAAGAATATGCAAATATTCTATACATTCTTCATTCTCTTCCTTAGAATTATTTACTTTTGTAAACAAGTATTGTATCTCCTCGCGAGAAAGATTAATATCTTTAAAATAAATGTCATCTGCCAAAATTGAAATATTATATTTATTCCAAATTTTGTTTGCTTCTTTTATATAATTAAATACATCCTCTTTTGTGAAAATATGGTTTATAATATAAATATCAAAACTTACATTCTGATGAGTAAGATTTCTTCCTTCTGGTTGATTTGGAAAAGACAAAAATAAGATTGAAACAAATAATATTAAAGAAGATAACAGAAACAGATATGAAAAAATAATGTTAGCATTATGATATTGTTTTTTATATAGTTTGTTTCTTATTAATTCATAAAACATAATTACAAGAAATGAAACAGTAACAGAAGAAAACAATATTAATGGACACAGTAAAATATATAAATAATATATTAAAACAAAGAAAATTATAACACAAATTAAACAAATTATAGTTTCTTTTATTTGTGATTTGTTTTTTTCAATCTTTTTGTCTATCATCTATATTTCAACCTCTCTTAATGATAAATATTCAGTAGAATTTTATAAATATTTTTTCTATCTTATGCCTTAAAAGGAGTTTTGGCGCATCTCAAAGGGTCGTAGTGAGTGGAACGAACGGAGAAGTTAGAACGAACTCTAAAACCCCCACCACCCACCCCTAAATTGAGGGGTTGCTTTATCAAAAGAAAAATCCTTCGCTTAACCTCAACAAAACAAAAGAGAAAAAATAAAATTGCTTCGCAACTTTATCTAACATTGGTTAAGCGGTTCACAATGCTTACCCAAAGATTTTTCTAACGGGCGGCGTCCTTTTATTTTAACTTCTTCTGGTTTGATTTTGGTTTAAAATCTAAGAAAAACACAATTTCTTCATCTAATTTTTCTAAATCTAATAAAACTTTTTCTCGTCTTGGAGTTCCATTAGAGTTTCTAAAATCTCTTTGAAATGAGCCACATTTAACTAAAACAGAATCATCTATTTTTATAAAAGAAATCTGCTCTAATTTAAATTCAACTTTTCTTAATCTAGACCAAGCTCCTCTTTTAATTCTTTCTAGTTCATATTTAGATTTACCGCCTTTTAATTCTTCATGCCATTTTTGAAAAGTCCTCTCATCATCATTATATTTTACTTCTCCCATGGCCAAGATTAGTCCAACACTTCCAAATTCTTTAATACCTTTTGATGTTGCTTCACTATCATTAACAATGATTTTATGACTGCTTGTATTTATTGCATGAGCTTTAAAATCCCAAGGAATTACTTTAAATCCATCAAATTCAACATTACCATATTTGGGTCCTGGTATTTCTAATTTATCTTTTAATAATTTTTCACACAAAAATTGAAAATACCAACCAATCCATTCCATTTGCCTCCAATGAGGAAACCCTGCTTCTTTCATTTCTAAAATAGATTTTCTTCCGTCCCATAATGTAGGAATATCTTTAAATCCTTCTGCAATTTCTTTTGCAATTTTCAAAAATTCTTCTTTCTTCATTTTTTCCACCAAGTCATTAATTTTTGATCTTGAGCAAGACCATTTTTATTTAAATAATAATCTAATAATGCTTTAAAAACAATTTTACCATTTTTATTTAAATCCCCTAATAAAAAGTTTCTCTTAAGCATATAAGCGACAACGCCCAACATTCCACTCCCAGCAAGAGGGTCAAATATCAAATCTTTTTCGTTTGAAAAATGTTCTAAAAGACATTGAAGCAGCTTAAATGGTAATCTCGTAGGATATTTTGGCATATTCATTTTATAATCTCTTTTAAATATCAGTGTTGTTAAATTTGGTTCTCCTTTATCGCAGTGTATCGTGGAGCATCTTTTATGATAATGCCATTTTTCCCCTTTTGTTACCCAAAAGATTTCATAAACATTATGAGCAGGTCTTAATTTACACGCAGGAGCAAAATTATAAGCCCAATACATTTTGCCCCTTAATGTTAATCCTTTAAATTTTAAAATTTCATTATGAATGATATTGCTATTGTTCCAACCAGAGAAGATTAAAGATTGTCCATTTTCTTTTAGATTCTTTTTAATAGTTTCTAATAATTGCCTTATTTTATCTGCGTATTCTTCAACTTTCCATTCAACATATCCATCAACTACATTATCTCCATTTCTGTGATAGTTTCCATTTTTACCACTAAATTCTATTCCAAATGGTGGATCAGTAATAATTAAATCTGCATTAACATTTTCCCAACTACCCATATCTTTAATATGATATTTTTCTAACAGATTTTTTATTGTATTATCTTCCATTTTTCTCCTTCCTTTTTAACTTTTTTATTTTTCTCCAATTTCTTTAAGCGATTATTAACATAGAGATAAAGAGTTCTATAAGGGAATCTCTTTTTTGCAATCTCTCTTATCTGCTTACTAGTGGCTTCCCCTTTTAAATCTTTCAAAATATTTAACACATCTTCTTGGCTCATTTTATCATCTACTTATCTTAAACTCAATATCTGCGAACGAGGACCCCCACTAATAACCTTTATTATTTTTTTCTTTAAAAGCCTCTCAATATCTCTGCTTATCACTTGGTAGGTAGTCGTTTTTCCATATTTCTGTTTTTGCTTTTTCATAACTTCTTTATACAAGTCCCCTCTCCTAATTTTTGAATTTTCTTTTAGGACTTCTATAATTAGTGAGGTATGTTTCTGTTTTTTTATATCAGGATACATTTTTACAACCTCCTTAAATAAGTATATGTAAGCTTTATTATAAAGCTTTCGTTTTTTATTTATCGGACGCCCGCCCTTAGTCCTTCGGACACATTGTCTGCTTCGCAGGATATTATTAAAAGCAACCCCTCCTTATTTTATTAAGAATTTCGCCGGTTCCCGCCGTCCCAGAGTTTGTTTTAATTAACGTCTATCATTTCGTCTGTAAATTAAGACCTATAAATAAAGAAACCCAAATATATATGGATGAAGTAATAAAAGTGTTCTTTAGTGGCTGCTGGTTGCGTGCTTGGCATTATAGTCGTATTCAAGAATGTTTTTAATGCTCAACTCGAGCTTATTATTAAACAGTCCTGTTTACTTGTTTATAATTTATATTATTACAAGAAGCGGAAATAAGAGCAATAATTTTTGTTGCATTGCTTATCAATATTATTGCACAAAATATAAAAATCTCTATATCATTCTTTTCAGCAAATCATTTATTTTGTCCTTTCTATATCCCAAATCTCCTTTTGGATAATGCTGTTTTATTGATTTGAAGCCTTTGCTTGGAGGAGACAACCTGAAAACAGGTTTTATTGAAGAAGGTTTTCCAGAAGTTTTTATTTCATTAACTGCAGTTTCTGCCTCTTCTTTGGTCAATCTTACGTTCCCCGGCTTTCTGCCGCGCTTCTCAACAAGTTTTGCAAGCATTTCATCTGAAATCTCCCCCCATGTAACATAGTCTTTTACCTTCTGAAGCATGCCAAGAATAGAAGGAGAATTCTTTAAAAGAACGCAGTGATGCTTCCTGTGCAGACGCAACATTTTCAAAGTATCTTCTATTTCTTTCTTCATGCCTATACCGCTTCTCAATCTTATCACAGCAAACATATTAAACACTTCTCCCTGTAATTATGTTTCTCTCACTGCTAATCTTAAACCTATTAAGAATAGATAAAGCATCAAACACTGCTCTAATCAAATTTATTCTTGTCTGCGTCTGGCCACGGGTTTTTGACCATACGTCCTTTATTCCTGCAAGCAATAAAACTTTTTTAAGCTCATCGCTTACGCAAAGGCCTATGCCTTTTGGTGCAGGTTTTAGTTCAACTATTGCTGAACCTGCTTTTCCAACAACTGTCATTGGAATTGAGTGCGCGCCATCACATCTGCACTCCCATGAACCACATCCTCTTCTGACAGGTATTATATTAAGCTTTGCTTTTCTTAAAGCCTTGTTCATTAGCTCCTGCTGCCTGCCGGGAGGACCCTGCGAAAATCCCATTCCAACATATCCGTCCTTGTTGCCAATAACAACCATAGCAGAGGCAGTATATCTTCTTCCACTCTTATGCATGCGCGTAGTTCTTCTTGTTACAGTTCTTCTTATACCGCCGCCTTTTCCTGTGCTTCCCCCAATAAAAATTGTTTCGCTTTCAAGATTAGGCAAAAGAATATCAACTATTTCAGGCTCAGGAATTTTTATACCTTTCCTGAACAAAACATCAATGTCTGTTATTTCCCCTGACGCAACTTTTCTGCCAATCTCTGTCTTTGGCTTCCATTCAAAATCATACACTGCATGATTCATTTCGGATGCATCATCAACTATGTCTTCAGATTCAACCAACTCTTCCATTGCTTCATCCTGCTTTGCTTCTTCTGTTTTTTCGCCTTTTTTTGCCATAAAAACCATCACTTCTTAATTTTTTCAATAATCATGCTAACTGATTTTTCAATTTCCGGGCTTATATGCTTGCCCATGATTCTGTCCATGGACGGAAGGATTTCCTCAGAGTGCGGAACTTTGACGCCTGCATCAATTACCCCTTTAAGCGCAGCATAAATTCTTGAACCTTTTGTGCTCATCTGCATTCCTATATCAAGAACAGCCTCCTTTATTTTTGTGCGTGAACCTGCAATAAACCCTGTCAAATATGCAGCAGGAATATTTCCTGTTCCATGAGTCCAGCCCAATTTCTTTAACTCAGGCGAAAAGGCGGAGGCTTCGGTTCTGTCTCCATCAATGTTAAAATTTATAAACTGGACTCTGATATTGTCAAGGCTTTTTCTTATTACAAGCCTTGGCTTTCCTGATTTCAAAAGCCTTAACCTAAGTCTGTAATCCGTTTTTTGCTTTCTTCTTCTCTTATGTTTCATTTTCATTTTTGCATCCCTTTTTAATTATCTTGCTAATCTTTATATTTTTTTATTGTTTTTTGTCAATTTCTTCTTTATTTTCCTTATTTCTTCTCTCCTTTTCTCGCGCACTTTCTGCTTTGCTTCTTTCCTTTTTGCTTCAAATTCTTTTATGTCAACATCAGCTAAATTATGCTCATTAAGATATAAAACAAGGTGATGTTTGCTTCTGAACATATTTCCTTTTATTAATCTGTAAACTTTCCTGTAATTCAGGCTTGTTATTTTTCCTTCTTTCTTTAATTGACGCAGCAGTTCTCTTTGCGGTCTGACAATTTTCAGCCATCGCTCCTTTTTTCCTGCGCGGGCGCCATGCGCGCCTTTCCTGCTTCCTGCGCCTTTCTGCCTGCCTTTAAGCTTCTGTAAAAGATTTCTCCTTGTTGACAACTTTGCAGGCTTCTTATCAGGCAATTTTTTTATGATTTTGTCTTTAATAAGTCCGCGAATATCCTTTTTTGTTATTGCCTGCTTCACTTTATCAAGTCTTTTGGAATCTATCCATATCTTTGATATTCCGCACTTCAATACTTTTGACGCCAATCTTCTTTGAGACCTTAAATTCATGCTAATCCCCATTTACATATAAACATCTTCCCTTTTATTGCCCTGCAAAACAACTCCAAATTCATTGTAAATTGTATTGCATCTGTGACAAAGGAAAACATCAGGATTTTTTCTCCATGTCTCTCCCTCAACGCCGCAGGTAGGGCATCTTCTGCCGCCTATCATCATAAACACTGTATTCACCTTTTTTTATTATCAACAGTTATAGCATTAAGCACGCGTATTCCTTTGCTTTTTGCAGCCTCAACTATCTGAATCCTCTTTTTTCTCCCAACAGTAGATGATATCCTCACGCATTCTGTCTTACTGTCAATTGATTCAATATCTGAAACATTTGAAACCAAAACTTCTTTAAGTCCTGACGGATGCAAACCCCTCACTGCCAAAGGGCTTGAATATCCTATGGAAGGAATATGCCCTTTTCCAAAAAAATGCCTTCTCAACTTATTTTGCTTGCCTTTAGGAGCACGCCATTTTTTGCCAAGCTTCTTTAATCTAAACCAATTCTGCCTTAAAAAATTCGGCTTTTTTCTCTTTTTTTGAAATCTTAATTTAAGCAGATTCATAAAAATCACTTGCTTACCAAAAATATGCCATCCTGAAATGTTCTTCTGTCTCTGTATGAAACTTTTGTTGCGCGCTCTATGTTTGCGCATGTCTGCCCGACGCTTTCCTTGTTTATGCCAGTAACTATAACATCTTCGCCTTTAACTTCAACATTAACCCCGTCCAATATTTCCGCCGTCCTGTTTTTATTTTCTCCAAGGAAGTTTTCTATAATTACTTTATTTCCTGAAACCTTTACAGTCATTGGGAAATGAACATAAACTATTTTCATTTTATACGTATATCCATCGGTAACGCCGTTCATCATATTTCTTATATGAGCATATATTGTGCCTACCATTGCCTTCACTTTTCTTCTGTCACTGTCTGATGAAATAACAATTTTATTATCTTTCTTTTCTATCTTTAAACCCGGAAAAGAATGAAGATTAAACGCCTTCTCCAGACTGCCTTTTTCCCCTGTTACCGAAACCTTTGAGTCTGACACTTCAACTTTCAGGTTTTCCGGTATTTCAATAACTTTCTGCATACGCCATCACTAATAAACATAAGCTATAAGCTTTCCGCCGATTCCCTTTTCTTTTGCTTCTATATGAGTCATTAACCCTTGGTTCGTGGAAACTATGAGTATGCCAAAGTCTGCTGCAGGCAGAAATCTTTGTTCCCATTTTTCATATTCGTCTTTTTTTACTGAAAACCTTGGCCTTATTGAACCGCATTTATTTATATTTCCTATCAAAGTAACTTCAAAATTGTATTTTCTGGCATCCGTGTACTCAAAACTTCCGATATGCCCGTGCTTCTGCATTATTAAAAGAACTTCCTTCACAAGTTTTGAAGCAGGAACAAGAGCTTTCATTTTTCCAAATCTTTCGCAATTATATATTGACGAAAGTGCATCTGAAATCAAGTCATGCCTCATGTTATTTTCACCTAACTATATTTTTTAAATCCAATCTTTTTTGCAATCTCGCGCATGCACTGCCTGCAAAAATAGAGTCCATATTTCCTTATTATGCCTCCATACCTGTTGCATCTTCTGCACTTGCGCGTTCCTTTTCCATATTTTTTTTCCTTATTCATAAATATCACTCTATAACAGTAACATTAAATTTTTTTGCCACCCATTCCCTTGATTCTTCAGGTTTTATAACATGTTTTTTTCCTATTTTACTCCCCAATCTCTTTCTCTTAACATGAAAACCGGGTCTTTCTAACGTAACGCAAACATCAAAACCATATATTCCTATTTCAGGATCATATTTTATTCCAGGCAAACTTATTTGCTCTTTTATTCCAAATGAAAAATTTCCATTTTTGTCAAATGATTTTGAAGGGATTTTGTTTTCAACTGCTTCAAATGCATCTCTTAAAAATTTCTCTGCGTCTGCTCCGCGAAGTATTGCCTTGCACCCTATCTGCCTGTTTTTCGGAACTCCAAATGTTGTCCTTTTCTTTGTCTTTGTCAAAACAACTTTTTTTCCTGTAATTCTCTCAAGCATTGTTTTGGCTCTGTCAAGCTTCTGGCCTCCTTCTCCGCATCCAACATTAACAGTAACTTTCTCCAGCCTTATTTCCCGCATTTTATTCATTGTTCACACCCAAAGTTATTGCAGGCTTCTCTCCGACAACCATAACAAAGTCTTTTGGAACCTCAAACTCTCTTCCGTTGTTATCAACAACCAGCATCTTATTTTCAATTCTTTTTACCTTAGAAACCAATCCCTTGTTTTTTCCTCTGAATATAAGGACATTTGTGTTCTCAGCCATAGGCAAATGCTGTTCAACAACATTGTCAGGCACTCTTAACAAAACAGCATCTCCTACCTTGTATAGATTCTCGCCCAACAAATTATTTCCGCCGTAAAAATTATATTGTATCCTTCCGGATTTCACAACTGTTTTGTTTATTATTTTGCAAATCTTCAGATTTGATTCATTCTTCCCTATTTCTGCAACATCCAGACCCTTTCTTGTCTGCACAACCCTGTAATATTTTTGTATCAAAGGAAGCGATATAACATTCATTAATCCAAGCCCAAAACTTTTGTTTTTGCATTTCCTTCCGTCAACCAAAACTTCTCCCGAATTTATAATCTTCCTTGCTTCCCTTCCTGTTTCTGCCAATTTCAAAATATCGCGGATAACAACCAGCAGTGGAAGAGACTCGTCTCTTGGAAAGGGTCCAACCGGCGCAACAATAAATTTGCCTTTGCTTTTCCTTTCCTTTGCAAATGCTGCTGCTATTCTTTTTATTCTAGCCATTAATATCACACTTTACTTTTGATTTCTTGTACTTTAGTTTCTTGTTGCTGTTTTCTCTGAACAATTTTCTGCCTCCTTTTATCTGTCAAGTCAAGATTTGTAATCATAAGATTTGAAGGATGAAAAGGAACCTGAACCTCTGTTCCATTCACTTTCTTTCTTGTTATTCCATCAATATAAACCCTTAACTTCTTAAGGCTAACTTTTGCAACCTTTCCTGTTTTTTTCCTGAATTTTCCTCTTACAACCGCAACTTCATCCCCTTTCCTGACAGGAATGCAGCGGAAATTAAACTGACTTCTCAAATCCTTTGACAGATGCACAGCCATCATTTTCTGCCTCCTGTGAAGAGGAGCATTGTAAACAGCTTTCCTTTGTTTGCTTGGGTTTTTTGACTTAATCATTTTTATCCTCCTTAAACCACTATGCTTGCTATTTTTCCTATGACAGGAAACCTTTCAACAACCTCCTTTGCAATTGCCCCCTTGATTGTTGTTCCTCTTGGTTCAAACTTATCATTAACAAGGACAACAGCATTATCTTCAAACTTAACTCTTAACCCTGAATGCCTGCGATACTCCTTTTTCTGCCTGACAATAACAGCCTTTACAACTTCATGCTTCATTTTCGGGGTTCCTTTCTTTACAGCGCATATCACAACACTTCCGACACCTCCTCCTCCATGCCTTCTCATTACGCCTTTGTAACCCCTTATTGATATTATTTCAACTATCTTAGCGCCGCTGTTGTCTACGCATTTTACGCGGCTGCCAATCTGCAAACCTCTGGTTACTGATGCTGTCATTGCTTTCATAATTTACCACTCTGCTTTTCTATAACTACAAATGACTTTGTTTTTGAAAGCGGGCGACACTCTGATATTGTTACAATATCGCCTTTTTTAGCTGATATGCATTCAGGATTGTAAGCAACAACGCGCGTGTTCCTTCTTTCATATCTCTCATATTTTTTCAAAAACCTGTTAAAATTCCATTTTACAACAGCTGTTTTCGTTGCTTTGTTTGAAATTACCACGCCTTTGAAAATCCTACCGCGCACTGGCAATTTCCCATGCCATGGGCATTTAGGGTCTTCGCACATGCCTTCAGGCGGTTTTACCGGTATTCCTATGTTTCTATGTTTTTTAGCCATTATAACTACCCTGTTTTTTACCATTTTTTCAGTTTCTTTCTTATTCTGTCCTCAGGTCTTGCCACAAGCAAGGCGCCATTGACAATCACTTTTTTCCCTGAAACAATGAACATGAATTTTGAAATTTTCTTTTCAACGCGTTTTTCCATATTTTTTCTTTTGTCAAATATTACAAGCATGTTCCTTGTTTCATCAACCACTTTTCCCCTAATCCCAACCAAATTTTTGTTTGAACTCTCCACAACTTCTGCTTCAAGCCCTATGAGTTCATGTTTTACAATATTTTTTGGAGTTATCATTTTATACCTCTATTTGATCTTCTGTGAATCCTGACTCCAACAATATTTTTTTTACTTTCTCAACATGCTTTCCTTGAAGTTCTATTTTTCCATCTTTGTATGTTCCGCCGCATGCAAGTTTTGTCTTTAACTTCTTTGTGAGTTCTTTTGGTTTTACTTCTTCTGTTATACCCTCTATTATTGTCATGAATTTTTTAAACCTTTTTCTTTCAGTGTATATTTTTACTTTTGCAAATTCTTTTGCTATGTCGCCGCATACGCAAAGTTCCTTTGGCAACCCGCAATTTTTGCATACATCAGTCAGTTTCAAACCCCCTCAGTTTTTTTATTTTTGTTTAAAGTTGTGAGCATTTTCGCAATCATCTTCCTTGTCTGCCTTATTTTTCCTGGATTGGAAACAGAACCCCCAACAACAGCCTGCCCCTCTTCCTTCATTAATTCAAGTTTAAGTTCATTTATCTTTTCCAGCATTTCAGCATCACTCATTTGCTTCTGCATTCACTTCACCTTCTTCTTTTTTAGCAACATCATCCCCTTCATATATTCCTTTTGCAATAGCAACATCTTTTGGAAGTTCCGGAAGTATGCTAACCTGTATGCCTATTGTTCCCAACTTAACATTGGCAGTAGCATATGCTTTTCTTACAAGAGTTTCTGTATATTCTCCCGCAAACTTTAAGTAACCTGCGGAAAACTTGTCAACTCTTCCCATAGCCCCTCCAAGTTTCCCTCCAATTCTTATTATTGCTCCGGCAGCGCCTGCTTCCATTATCCTCTGCAATGATAGGTTTGCAACGCGCCTGTAATTCAGACCGCGTTCTATTGAAGACGCTATTCTTCTTGCAACTATGTTTGCATCAAGGTCAGGTTTTTCAACTTCCCGAACATCAAGTTGAGGGTTTTCTATTCCAAATTCCTTTCTTAATACTTCTGTCATATTGTCAATTTTCCTTCCGCTTCTGCCTATTACCATTCCAGGCTTTCTTGCATAAACTGTTATTCTCATGCTCAATGGAGTGTTATGTATAACGCTATGACTATAACCTGCTCCTGAAAACTGCTCAAGCAAAAATTCTTCAATCTTGTTTTTCTTTATTCCTTCATCCACAAACTCTCTCTCTTTAGCCATTTCACTCACTCCTTATTTTCCTCTGATTTATTTTTCTTATTATCTTTTTCTTTTATCTCAGTGTTTGTTTCTGTCTTTTCCGGCACTGCATTTTCTGCTTTTATCTCTTCCTTTGCAACCTTCTTTGAAGATGTTAATATTACCTGAACATTCGCAAGTTTTAACTGCAAACCGAAATTTCTCTTTCTCCTGCTTCTCAATCTTTTCGGACCTTTATGAACTGAAATGTTTAATTTTAAATCTTCTATATCAAAACCCTTTGCACCTGCATTCATTTCTGCCGAAGTTATCACATTAAGCAGGCTGGTTGCTGAACTTGTATAAAACTTTCCATGTATGGAAGCGCTTCCTTCCATCAGTGAATTTAAAAACTGCTTTGCCTTGTTTACATTCATGCCATTAATAGCCCTTGCAACCTTTACTGCTGACTTAGGCGAGATGGCTTCAAGCGACTTTGCGCATGCCACCACTTGATTTCCGGAATTTTTAGCCTGAACATATCCTTTCATTTCAACCAACCTACTTCAATGCCACAAACTTGCTTGACCTTGTTGCTCCAATGCCAGGCGATGAATGCGTTATATTCTTTCTTGTTTGCGAAAATTCACCAAGCCTATGCCCTATCATTTCCGGTTTTATTTCCACAGTTTTCCATTCTTTTCCATTATACACTCCTATCTTCGCTCCAACCATTTCAGGAACAATTACCATATCTCTGCAATGAGTTTTAATGAACTTTCCTGATTTGATTTTCTTGAAAAGTTTTTTCTGAACATCTGTAAAACCTCTCATAAGGCATCGTCTTTCTCTGGCAGGAAGCAATTTTACAAACTCTTCAAGAGTCATCTTCTGAAGTTCTTCCAGCGTTTTTCCGCGATAAGTAAATCCGCGATAAGTAAATATTTTTGCCATAATTCACTACCTCTTTTTCTTTCCTGTTCTCTTTGAAGCTATGTCACCAACTTTTCTTCCTGGAGGAGCATGTCGCGAAACTGATTTTGACCTGCCGGGCTTTGTCTTGCCTCCGAAAGGATGGTCCACAGGATTCATAGCCACTGCAGATGTTCTTGGCCATAGTTTGTTTCTTGCTGAAGCCATATAAAACTTCTGTCCTGCCTTAACAAAAGGCTTTACTTTTCTTCCGCCACTGCCTGGCTTGCCTATTGCAGCAAGACAGTTTGAATTAAAAAACCTGAATTTTCCTGATGGCATTTTCACATATACCTTTTCCTCTGTTTTTGACATGACTGTTGCAAACGTTCCGCTTGTTCTGCAAAGTTTCGGCCCGGAGCCAGGCCTGTTCTCTATGCCAAAAATTGTTGTTCCTTCCTCTATATCCTTAAGAGGTGCTATATTGCCGTTTCCAGTTGCTCCAAATACTATATTATCTCCTACAGACACCCCTTCAGCGGCTACAACAAAAATATTTCTGCCTCCAACATTAACGCTTGCAAGAGGCGCTGTTCTGCCTGAATCATGAACTATATCATTCACTACTCCTACAACCTTATCCTTAAAAACAGGATATTCTACCTTTCCCTGAAAACGATGACCTGGCGATATATATCTTGGTCCGCCTTTTCCTCTTGCCCTTGCAATTATTCTTTTTCCCATTTACATCACGCTTATTTACAACATTCCTAATCTTGTTGCAATTTCTCCTGCATTAAAGTTCCTATTTAATTTAACAAAAACTTTTTTCATGCCTTTCCTGTCTATTAACGTCCGCACTGAATCAACTTTAACATCAAATGCTTTTTCAATTGCCCATTTTATGCTTGCCTTGTTTGCCGTCCTTCTGACAACAAACACAAGTTTATTCTGGCTTTCTACAAAACTTATTGACTTCTCTGTAAGCAGGTTATATTGAAGCACATCCCAAACCCTAATGTCAGGAGTCTTAGATTTTCCTGCCTTCTCAGTTTTGTCTGACACTGCTTCTTTTTCCTTCTCCTCTTTTTTTATCTTTTCAGCCATAAAAATGCTCCTCACTTAAATATTTCGCCTAACTTTTTTATTGCTGTTTCAGTCCATAAAACCAGCCTGCCAGGCATGCATCCCGGAGCAAGCATCTCAACATTCAAATGTTCAACCCTTGAAACATCAATGCCAGGAACGCTCATGCCAGCTTTCAGAGTTTTATCATGAACAACTATTAACAATGACTTTTTCTTTTTATATTTCCTGCTTCGCATTTTGCCCTTTCCTGCTCTGACCTTCTTTTCTTGCGCACGCATAAGTTCTTTTTCAAGCTTAAGATTCTTCAAAAGAGTAACTACTTCCTTTGTTTTTGTTATATTCATAATATCATCAGAGACAACTAATGGAAGAGGCAACTCAAACTTATGCCCGCGCTCAGATACAATCTTCTCTGATATTGTTGCTGCTATCGCAGACTTTAACGCAAGAATATTCTCTTTTTTGTTGATTTTCATTTCCCAGTTCTTTTCGGGCTTTGGAGGATGCGCCTTTCTTCCGCCAACAGCCTGCGGAACAAAAACCGCCCTAAAATTCTGACCTGGAGATGAATTGTGTATGCGAGGCATTCTTGACAATTCTCTATTCATCATGCCGTTTCTCATGCCTCTGCGACCATGATAATGCGCTGATGTTCTTTTTCCTGCAAGTTCATTGGCTCCGTACGCCTGCCTTCTGTTTGCCTGCAATGCCAATACAGCCTTCTTAATAATGTCAGGTCTGTAAGGAGTATTAAATACATCAGGCAATTCTATTTCTCCTTTCTCAACCCCTGATATATCATAAACTTTTGCCATAAAAATCATCCTTTATAAACATAACTTATTTCGGCTGTTGCCGCTTTTTTATTTCTTACTGCGGGTCTCATTAAAATAAGCCTCTTCTTTGGTCCAGGCACAGAACCTTCTATAAATATATAACTGCTTTTAATTTTTCTAACATGTTTTATCTCCAAATCTGGAGTTTCGGATATTTTAAGAATTCTTTTATTTAACTCTGTTCGTGTCTGAAAACCAAGTTGACCTGCAGAAGGCACAGTATGTCTTATTCTTGCAACATTTTCAGGACCAAGAGAACCGACATGCCTTTGCATCTGTTTATGATGCCTGTCAAGCACTTTAATTCCAAACCTTTTCACAGGACCCTGAAATCCCTTGCCCTTTGTAACAGCTGAAACATCAATATAGTCCCCAGGCTTAAAAATATCAGTAATCTTTATTTCCTTTCCAAAAAGTTCCTCTGCCATTTTAATTTGCCCGGAAACATCTCCGCCCAAGGGCACTTCAAAAACATCCGGTTTTTTCTTGAATAAAGGGTTTGTGCTGCAAAGCAAACGCACGCATGAAACTTTTGAAACATCAATTTCAGGTTTTTTCTCCTTTATTTTTACTTTTCTTTCAAGATTTTTTGCAGGTTTTGCAAAACTGTCAGCATAAGTAACTAAACCTTGCTCACCATTCGCATAGCATCTGAATCCAAATACAGTAAGCACAGGACACTCAATAACAGTAACAGCCTTTGCAAGCAATTTTTTTCCTGATAATACAACATGCGTCATGCCTGCTTTATATCCCGCAAATCCCAATGGCTTTGCTTCTGAAGAAACGGCTTTTATTTGCGGATATATTCTCCTGGCTCTCTTTCTTGGATAATAAGCCATGCTTCCTCTTCTTGGTCTTTTAATATCAGGCATTTCATCAACCCTTTGTTTTATAGTTCTTTTAATTATTTAAATATATTTAAATCTAACAGAACACGTAGTTAACAGGTTGAGTTATTCAAACTCACGAAAACTTCCCAATATTTTAATTGGAACAATACTATTTAAATATTTGCAGAACAAACTCCTCAAACCATTTTCATAACAACTGTCTGGTCTGGCGTCAATGCGCGGTTATAAATGCTAAACTTATCAATTATGCCTGTAAAAAGTTCACTCCCAGATACTCCATCTCTTCCAATTATATCAGAACCTGAACGCGTGTTGGCTGAAACTGTATAGGTGTTAGTATCTAATTCTCCGTTAATATAGAAATGAATTCTTGTGCCGTCAAAAGTCAATAAAACATAATTCCATGAATTGTAATTTATGCTGTTTGAAGATGTTCTTACCTGCCAGCCTCCATCATACCACTGAGCTATTAGTAAACCATTTGTACTTACTTTAAACTGCATGTCGGTGTCAATTAATGTCCCGTGATCTGGAGAACTTTGATATACCCATACTGCAATAGTGAAATCATTTGCTATGTTTAAGTTGCCTCCGGTATCAACATAATCATCTGTTCCGTCAAACTGCAAAGCAGAGCCAGACTTTCCTGCTGTCCATATTGGTCCTGAACCTGATGGCAAAAGACTTCCGTCATTCCCGTTCCCTGACTTGTCATAAACTTTATTGCCTGAACCTTCATCAAAACTCCAATAACCAACCAAACCATCTTTATTAGGCTCCAACTCTATAAGGGCTTGGACAAAAGCGGCTCCGTTTGTTAATTTCAGGTTATGCCTGTCCATGGAAAACTGCCACAAACCTGATATGTTCACTGTTCCTGTCTGGTCTTCTCCTATCTCTTCAACAGAGTGTCCCACCTTCACGTCATCTATGAATACTGACAATGAGTTGTTTGTGATAACGCCTTTTCCGCAGTTTCTTAAGTATATCTGGTTTTTGGATATTGCATCTATCTTCAAACAGCCTGACAACTGCTTTGTAAGTTCTGATGTTGTCTCCTCTGTTGTTGATGTCACTGTTCCTGTAAGGGCAGAAGACCATACATAAACAACAGAGATTAGAGAAATTGAGATTAGCAGTAAGAGAACAACAACTATTATTGCGGAGATTGCTTTCATAAATATAGATGGTCTGGGGGATTAAAAAAGATTTGGACTTCTGCAGTCAATAACTCTCCGCTTCATCTATTAACATGTTAGGTATGCTTTTATCAATAACAGAAAATTTAAGACGGCATGTTTCGCATATAAGTTTCTCATTGCCTTTATCATATCTAATATCGCCTTTGCATTTAGGACATGCCAAAATTTCAAGAAGTTCTTTTGATATGACCATACCAAAAACCTTTTTTATTTTTTCCTTTCATTGCAAACAGCCTTGTAGATATCAATTGAATCTTTTCCTATTAATACTTTATCTGTTTTTATAATTATTTGTTTCTTCCTTCTGTCTATCTTGTCAACATCTATAACAGCATTTCCAAAAGCCACAAATTCGCCGTTCAAAGTCAACATTCCCACAACATCGCCTTTCTTTATTCCTCTCTCTATTCTGCATATTCCATTGACGCCAAGAGGTGCGCCGTTTGCGATATTTGAAACAGCAGAATCCTTTATAATAACAACTTTCATATTGTCTGCAATTTTTTCCATTGGATACAGCATGCTTTTAATATATTCTTTATTTCCCTGTTTCCAGAACTCATAAGCATCCTTTAAATCTTCTAATTTAACAGCCTTGCTCTCATCAAAACAGCCAGAACTAACTCTCCTTAACTCCTGCATATGCGCGCCGCCAAGATTCTCTCCAATATCAGAGCATAACTTGCGTATATATGTGCCTGCCTCGCAACCAACTTTCATAAGAACATCCCTGCCTGATATCTCAAGAATCTCAAGATAGTATATTTCTCTCTCCCTTTCCTTTCTTGCAACCGCCGACTTTTTTGGAGGTTTCTGCATTATTTTGCCTACGAATTTATTGCAAACGCTCCTTACCTTTTCTTCGGGGACATCTTTATGCAGCCGCATTAGCGCAATATACTCTTTTCTGCTGTTTAACAATATCGGCATTAATTTTGTTGCATTTCCTAAAGCTAATACAAGAACTCCTGTAACTCTTGGGTCAAGAGTGCCTCCATGAGAACATTTCTCAATATTTAGAATCTTTTTAACATAAGAATCAACAATGCGGCATGAGGGGCCTGATGGTTTATCCAATACAATAATACCTGCCTGCAGCAACTTCTCTATACTTCTTGCTCCGGGATAACTACCTATAGTAGATGCTTCTTCGGATTTTATTAAAAACTCTCTTCCCATAAATATCATAAAACCGTTATATGTTAAATATATTTAATTATTTAATTTTTCTATTTTAATACATATTTCAAACGGGCATCAACTCATTAACACATAGGAATTCTGTTTTATCGCATACAAAACCACAATTTAAGCCATTGAGCATTCTATTAATTATAAAAGTTATACGTCAATATTATAATTTTCTAATAAAACACTTTTCTTTATAAAATTCATAATATCTTTTATCATAGCATAGCTTCTTCCTAATTCTTTATATTTTTCATTAAATTCTCTATTCTTTTCAGCTATATCATTTAATTGCTGTATAAATAATTTAAAATCTTTCGTTTTATAAAGGAGCCTACTATTTTCAAAAATATTTAGAAATAAAATACCCAGTAAAGAATTAGATTTAATTCCAGTATTTATGACGTCAATACCATATAGTGTGATATCCATGTCCTCAAATTCGTTATTTAATCTATAGATATTTTTTATCAAATCAGAATTTAATTTATTTAATAAGTAATGAATCAAAATCATTTTTAGAAAATTATGACAAATTATTAAAATATGTTCAAAAAAATTCAAAGCGTTGATATATGTGATAGAAAAAATAAAAAGTGTTGAGAGAGAAGTTGAAAACAAATTCAATAAGGCTGATATGGACTATTGTGGGTTTGAATGGTTTTACAAATATCATCTGTGCATCGTTAAAGATTTTGCACTTAGGCTGGCTAAGATTTTAAATGTTGATAGAGATGTTGTCCATTTATCTGCCATACTTCATGATATTGGTTATATTATTGATCCTAATAATCATGTAAACAGTGGTTTAAATGAAGCAAAAATAATAATGAAAAAGCATGGTTTTGAAGATAAATTAATTAAAAAAGTCCTTTATTGTATTGAAATGCATGACAAGCTAGAATTTCCTAAGAGCCCTGAAGCTCGTATTATTCAATTCGCAGATATTGTTTCTCACACTAATCCAAATTTTTTAAATATTATGAAAAAATAAAAGGTGAAAAATTTGAAAAATTCTTGCAGAAAAAAATTAAAAAAATAAAATGGGCGTTAGGATGGAATTATATTATAAAAAAGCAATAGAAGAGTATGAGAAAAGTGCAAAAAGATATCCAGATTATATAAACTAATAGCATATCATAATATCTGTTATTCTTGTTCTGTACGTCTACTTTCAGATAATCGCTTTTCTGTGCATTTTTTTCGTTTCTGAAAAAACAATAAAACGTCTCTTCATACAATATATTTATCTGTTGCTACTATAAAAAAGATTTAATATCTGCTTTATTTTCCAACAGCCTTCCATATTAATTTAAAATAATTGAGAAAATTTCTTGTTATTTCTTTATTTTTTATTAAAACCGTTATTGGATTTTCTGCCCATAAAGTTATTCCTAATTTGTCCCTGTAAATTGTCAAACTTGCAGGAGAAACATATTCTTCAGGCAAAGAGCGAATCTCAACTAATTTGTACTGTTTTAAAAGTCCTATATCTTTTTTTGAAGACAAAATCTTAAGTTTTACTTTTCTTTTAATTCTTTCTCTTGTATACATTGGAAGAAAGTTCTTTAATAATTCTTCTGTTTTATCAATTGCCGTGCAGATTACATAAACCACTTTGCCCTTCTTTATTTCATCCATATACATTGTTTTTATTCCTTCCTTGCCAAAAAGAATTCTTGCATCAACATTTCTATCATTTCATTTTATCAGTTCTTCCAATTCCGGAACCATTTTTTCAAACTCATGTCTAATTTTCCTTAAGTGTTCTTCTTTTTCTTCAAGAATATCAACAAACTTATACGGATTTATTGGCTTATAATATTTTTTATTATCCTTTTCAATAAAAGAAACCAAACCCATTCTGAGCAGTTTCTGAACAATATCATAAACTGTTCTTCTTTCTATCCCTGTCTCTTTTCCTAATTTGCTTGCAGTAGTTTCGCCCAGAATTAGAAGATGTTTATAAACCTTAACTTCATTGTCTGTTAACCCAACCTTCTTAAGAATTGCTTCTATGTTCATATTTTTTTCTTATTTTTCTTTATTTAAATTATTTTATTTTTATGGTGTTATTTGCAACCACACAGATATTAATACATAATAACTACTATATAGTAAATAGAATAAATGCAAAAAAATACGAGGTGATAAAAAATGAGTATAATTGCCTATCCAAAAGGTTTTGAAGGACAGGAGGAATTTGGTTTAACAGAAGAAGACTATCAGTTGCTTGGAGAGGGATATGACAAGGGGATAGCAACTGGCACTTTCATGGGCAAATATACAAAAACTATTGAAGAATTAGTAAGACAAAAAGCAAAAGAAGAAGGGATAGAGTTAAAAGGAGACGGAGACCTAGAAAAATCTATTGGTAATGGAGGAATAACAGTAGGTAAAGACTATCTTTATGCATCTTTCCCTTCCGACACAAGAGATTATGCAATAATACGCATAAATCGCAGCGACAATCGCTTCCGCGTATATTTTGAAGAAGAAGCCATGGACAAACTCACGGAGACAGAAGAAGGTGGAAAAATATTAAAAATTATACAAGATGTTGCAGAAGGACTATATAGAAAGTCATATGAATACTGGCTTAATCGCGACAAAAACTATTATGACTCTCAGGGGATTTCAGAAGAAGATAAACAATTGACAAATAAAGAAGAAAACTTCTTAGAATTGCTTGGAACATACAAGAAAATAAACCCTAACGCAGGAGCAATTCTAGGAAAGTATATAAGAAACTGAATAAAAACAATTTTTTTAAAAGTTTAGTGATTTCACTAAACTTTTTTATTTTTTACATTAAATTATATTTATTTTAACCGTTAGTATATAATATTTTTAACTTCTACTTTTTTCTGTATCATTCCTATATCATACAGTGTATCTATGGTTTCTTTCCATTGAGTCTCGTTGATTTCACCCAAAGAATATTTGTCAGGATTCATGTCTTCTTTCACATACCCTTTCTTGCCACATATATCAGAAAAAATCAGGAATCCAGAATCTTCCTTATTTCCACAACCAACTTTATAAACTTCTCAGAATCCAAAAGATTCAAATTCCTTTGTTTAGGCAAATCAATATTCACAATCTTCTTTACACTTCCTGGTCTTTTTGTCAATACTGCAACCTTGTTGGAAAGAAAAACAGCTTCCTGAACATTATGCGTGACAAAAATTATTGTTTTTCCTGTCTCTCTCCATATTTTATTTAATTCCATATTAAGTTTTAATCTTGTCGGCTCATCAAGAGCGCCGAAAGGTTCATCCATAAGCAAAACTTTCGGTTTGTAAATCAGGGCTCTTGCAATAGCCACCCTCTGCTTCATTCCACCGCTTAAATCTTTAGGATAAACATTTTCAAATTCTTCCAATTCAAGTAATTTTAAAAGGTTCTTTGCCTTTTCATAGGATTCCTCCCATGAAATTCCCTTGACATCCAAAGGCAAAACAACATTATCAATAACATTCCTCCACTCCAGTAAAGTAGGGTCCTGAAAAACATATCCGACTTCAAAATTTTCTGGCTTCAGTATATTGCCTTTTGTTGGCTCTATTAATCCTGAAACAACCTTCAGTATTGTTGTTTTTCCGCAGCCGCTTGGTCCGACAACCGAAAAGAAATCTCCCTTTTCAACTTCAAAGGAAATTTTATTTAGGGCTTTCACTTCCTTTTCTTTTGATTTATAAACTACTTCTATATCTTCAAGCTTTAATAACATCTTTTTCACCTTTTTTCTTATGCCATGGAATTATTAAATTCTCCAAAAAATCAATAATTAGATAGAGAATAATTCCTAAAAGCGTTAATTACAGGATTGCAACAAAAACCTGCGGAGTGTCCATCAACCCAGCAGCATAAATTATTAAATAACCCAAACCGGAATTTGCACCAACAAACTCTCCTACTACTGCTCCAATAACCGCCAAAGTTATGCCTGTTTTGAAGGATGCAAATAACACTGGCAGAGAAGAAGGCAACTCCACTTCTGAAAAAACCTGCCATCTGCTTGCCTTTAAAATCTTCATTAAATCCAGCAAGTTTTTGTCAACGCTTTTTATTCCAACAATTGCATTTACCAGAATTGGAAAGAAAACAATTAACGCAACAATAACAATTTTTGATAACTCGCCAAAACCAAACCATATTACTATTAACGGAGCAAGCGCTATTTTTGGAGCTGTCTGCAACGCAATCAAGTAAGGAGATATGGTTTGCTCTATTTTCTTTGACTTTGCAATGAAATAAGCAGGTATTATCCCAAGCAAAACTCCAAATAAGAACCCTGCAAGGGTTTCATATAGAGTAACCCAAGTATGTTTTAAAAGCAAACCGTCTTTAATCAGTTCATACCACTTAATAAAAACAACTTCAGGCTGAGGAAGAATAAAATCAGAAAAATTAAAAATAAAAATCACAAATTTCCAGAGAAGAATAAATAGAATAAAGACAAAAATCTGATAGAAGATAATTTTCTTATTTCTATTAACCATATCAGAAAATGAAATTTTCATAACAAAAAATAAAAAGATTTTTATATAAATTTATTGGTGTAAAATCTGCTTACATCTAACTTCTTGTCTACAACTCCTGCCTTGTATAAGTCATCCTGAGCCTTGCTCCAGACTTCATAGGACATCTTACCGCTTGGTATTTTTCCATCCTTTGTTAATAAAATTTCCTTAGCATAGGTCTTCCACATTGCAATCTGCAAACCCTTGCTTTTGGCAGCCTCTGGCTGGAACTTGACAAATATATCTGCTGCCTCCTCTGGATGCGCCACAGCATATTCAAGACCTTTTTTGGTTGCTTTTACAAACTTTCTAACTATGTCAGGATGTTCTTTTATCATTCTCTTGCTTGTAACAATGCCTATGGCAGGAAGTCCTGTATAATCGCTTGCATATATGACATTTGCGCTTATGTTTTTGCTTTTGACTATTGGCAAAAATATAACATGCGCATCTGCCGCATCTACTTTGCCGCTGAAAAACGCTGGCAACCTGCCTGAAGCGCCGGTTGCTACAAATTCAACTTTGTTGTAATCAACGCCTGCTTTATTGAGTATCACCCTGTCTACCAGGTATGCGGAACTTCCAAAACTTGGAGTGGCAACTTTTTTACCTAATAGGTCTTTAGGCTCTTTTATTCCTGCCTTATCTTTGCTCATAATAACAAAAGGTTGCCTCTGTTCTATCTGATAAACCATGACAACATTTGCTTTTGAACCAGACATGATTACTGCGTCTCCGCCGGCATATCCAAAATCAACCTTGCCTGCTGCAAGTTGCTTGATAGGACCAACTGAACCTTCTTGACTGTAAGATAAAGTGATATCCAAGCCCTCTTCAGCATAGTATCCTTTTTCAATTGCAGTATAAACAGGGGACCATATAATCAATGGTGGGAAACCTATCATCAACTTTACATTTGCCGTGTCCTGTTGCACAGACTTGTTAAAACCTGTTAACCCTGCAACTGCAGACAAAAGCACAACACCAATTATGCTATAAACCAAAGCTCTGTTTTTTCTTCTCATAAGTGAGTAATTAGCACAGAACATATATCAATATGAGTATCATACTATTATGATACAAATATTTATAAAACAGAAATTTCTAGCAACATTGTTATGCATCAAAATTATAATGCTTGTTCACAGTTAAAAGCATAAAAGAGATAAATGACAATATTTTGCTCAACAAACAGCATAGGTAATAATTATTTATCTTTCTTATTTTTCTTTTTTGCGAACTTCAATCCCAAATTTCTCTGAAATTTCCTTAACAGCATTTTCCTTGTCTACAATCTCGTTCAAGGGCTCAAGATGAGCCACATTGCACTTTCTTTTTCTCACTTCTGGTCCTTCAACAACAACAAAATTATCATCTACCACTTCCAGAACCGCGCAATGCCTGCCTGCCTCCCGACCTGCAATTTTCACGCAAACCCTTCCCGGAATAAATATTGATTCTGACATAAAGAACCACGCTACATATTTCTAATCTCCATCTTTATCTGCTCGCGCATGCACTTAGAACATAAATGCGGCATCGGTCTTTCAGGTCTCCTCTGCACTTTCGGCAGTTTGGAAATTTCTGAAGGTCTTAACCGTTTTCTTACAATTTTATCTCCGCAAGAGCCGCATTTCTTATACGAAGGTTTTCTTTTGCGAAAATGAATCTTCACAACTCCCGAAGGAACTTTAACCTTCATTTTACTTATGCTTGTTGAACGCAGTTGCCTTCTCACAAAAACACCCTAACAAATTTATAGTTTTCAAACATTTATATACATTTCCCTTTATATTCCGAATGTATAAGTTCGCGCCAGTCTATATAACCGATTTTTCTTTCCATCTCCCTGCATTCTCTTACATATTCTGGTTTTAAACTCCCGTCAGGATTATGCCTCGCATCGCTTATTTTTATAATTTCATCTTGTATTCTTTCAATAATTCTCTCACTATATTTACTGATGTCCATATTCAACACCTATTTTGCATTATACTATATCAAAAACTTTTCTTGAAAACATGGTAATTGGCATTGAAGCAACAATATACCACATTAGCCAGCCAAAATCATTGCCAAAGAAAGGAAGTCTGAAAGGAAGCAAAACAACAGGACCTGTGAACACTGAGGCTATCCATGGCAATAAAGGAAACACCAAAATCATTGACGCTATCATTGGTTTCATATTCAACATCATTTGTTTATTTGTTAATTTAAACATTTTTCCTGACAATTCATTTGCCTTATTTATATCATTTTTCTGCGCCTCTTTCATTTGTTTCTGAATGTGTCTTAACTCTTCCCTTATTTCCCTCATCAAATTCTGGTCTACAAGAAACCTGTAAAAAAGCGTTATAACAACAGAAACCAATGCAGACAATACAAATATGCCTGCCGCAGGCACAGATATTAAAGGACCAAACACTGTTGAGAGCAAACCAAAATAAAAATCAAACATTCAACTCAACCAACAAGAGATTTCTCTTTTAACATGTTATATATCTTTTCAACCATTTCTGAAGGAACTGAATCAACAAACACATCTACCAGAATATTCTTATTCTTGTAAAACTCTATTAAAGGTTCTGTCTGCTCTCTATAAACTTTCATCCTGTTTGCAATGATTTCCGGTGTTTCGTCAGAACGTTTGACAAGTTCGCCTCCGCACTTATCGCAAATTCCTTCAACCTTTGGCAAAAGAGGCGGCATGTTAATGCCATCTCTTCGTATATCGGCAATATTATAACTGTTTCCGCAGTTTTTGCATGTCCTTCTTGCAAGTATGCGCTCAATAAGAACATCTTCCGGCTGAGTTAAATTTATTACTATGTCTATATTCGTTATTTTTTCAAGACCTTCTGCCTGTCCTATTGTGCGCGGAAAACCATCCAAAACAAAACCATTTTCGCAATCCTGTTTTGAAATTCTTTTCTTTACCACATCCAAAACAAGTTCGTCTGGAACAAGGTTTCCTTTGTCTAAAATATCTTTTACTTTTTTTCCAATTTCGGTTTCAGCCGCAACCTCTGCGCGGAGCATGTCTCCTGCAGAAATATGCGGAATTCCTAATTTTTCGGATATTCTGGAAGCGCATGTCCCTTTGCCAACTCCGGGCGGACCCAAAAATATTATTTTTACTGTCATAATTATTAATTAACTACAACTTTTATAAAGTTTACTTTTACTTGGCAATTCTTCTTACGAATTCAGGCATTTCATGACCATGCTCGCGCATAATATTTTCATAAAACTGATAAATTATCATAACAGCCAGCAATATACCTGTTCCTGAACCCAACGCGCCTGTCAAATCCGCAAAACCTGCCAGAAAACCAACAAACGCGCCACCCAATACAGACAAAGCCGGAATATATTTTCCAAGCACAGACTCTATTATTCTTGGGTCGCGCCTGAATCCCGGTATCATTAGATTCGCAGACTTAAACTGTTCCGCAACTGTGTGCGCATCCATTCCTGCAGTATTTACCCAAAATATTGAAAATATAATTGAACCAAACACCATAACAAGCATATAGATCAAAGCCCTGAATCCGTCAGAAGATGTTGGCAGAGTTACATTAGGAAGGTTTACGGCTTTCATTAAAATCAATGCGAACATTATTCCTATTGCTGCTCCAATAACAGAAGAACGCAATGCATATTTTCTCCAGAACCGCGAAGCCATATAAACAAAAGCAACTGCAAACACGCCTGCAAACATTACCATAATTGTCAAACTAAGAGAATGCGGGGGAGTTAACAAATATGCAATGCCGTTTATGGCATGTTTGTTTTCATCAAACTCGCCAAGAAGCGTTATTCCGCGGGACGCAAGAACGCTTCCAAGAATTTGCACATTGGCAAGAACAGCAGCCACAAGTATTACAGGTATGTTGCTTGCATATATGAATTTTAAAGGCCACCTTCTTGATGCAAACTTTCCAAACGGCACGGAAAAAGCCATTGGTATTTCAACCTTCATTGCCTGCGAGAAAACAACTATCACAAAAACAAAAATTGTTGCAATCAATGGCATAAGCGCTTCAAAACCTGCCAAAGGTTGCCCGCCTGCCAAATTCAATATGAAAGTAGATATAACACCGCCGCTGCCTTCTGCGCCCAATGGTATGGCAAATGTCCTAAGGAATATTGTCTTTGAAACTCCTGCGGCTATAAAAAGAGATATTCCAGAACCAAACCCCCATTTGCTGCAGACTTCATCCATGAAAATAACTATTATTCCCCCTGCCGCAAGTTGCAGTATAACAAGAAGCGCGAATGCAGGGCTTGATGGAGGAACAGCGCCTGCAACAACAAATGCTATTGCCTCAAAAAAACAAAACAAGACAGCAAGAATTTTCTGCGTGCCTGCAAACTTTGCTTTGTCTTTTCCATGAATATCCCAATCAATTATTTTGCTTCCAACAAGCAACTGAAGAATAATGGAAGCAGTAACTATTGGTCCAATACCAAGAGTCAGAAGCGAACCGAATTTTGAACCAAACACAATTTCCATAAACTCAAACTGCGCCACAGCTTCAGGATTTACCCCATAAACAAGAATTGAGCCAAGAATGAAATAAAATATAAGAATAAGAAATGTCCATTTCAGTTTGTCTCTAAAAGTTAGTTTAGAAACAGGCTTTACAACTGTCGGAAGTTTTTCTGAAATACTTGTCAAATCAAACATACATCATCCCTTATTCCTGAACGCTGTCAAGAATTACAACCTTTCCTCCAGCCTTTTCTATTTTCTCTATTGCCTTGGGAGTTGCGCTCTCTACAGTTACTGTAATTGGCCGCGTTATATTGCCTCTTGAAAGAAGCTTGTCATAACCTAATTTTCTCAAATCAAATTCATTGCCTTCCATGCTGTCAAGTTCTATAAGATTTATGCTGCAAGGTTTTTTCCTTTCAGGTTTCTTGAATCCAATTCTTCCAAAATGATTTGGGTCATTTTTAATCATCCATGATTTTTTATGCTTCATTAACCCTGCCTGACCGCGACCTCCTCTGGAACCTGCTCCGCGATGCTTTTTCTTAGCGCCCCAGCCATGAGTTTTGCTGCCGCGCTGCCTGCTTGTTTTCTTTCTGAATCTTGCCGTCATATCTTTCACCTGTTTTTAGATTCAATGAATTTTTATATTTATATTCTTTTATTGCTATCATTTAGAAACAACGTTTATAAATCTTTCTTACACCCATTTAATATCATGAAACTTGAGTTGGCAGAAGATATTAAAAAAAGAATTGAAGAAATTATACAAAAACTTGAATTTAAACACATAGACCCTGGCAAAATAATATGCTTTCGTTCTTACAACTCAAAAAGCAAAGCAAACGCAAGAATATGGTCATTCCCAAAAATATGGCAGAAAGCCCTTTCCATAGAACCCCACTATATAATAGAAGTTTTGTCAGAAAGATTTGACTCATTTAACAAAGAACAGCAGGACAAAACCCTTATACATGAACTTTTGCATATACCAAAAACTTTCTCAGGGGCTCTTGTGCCGCATAAATGTTTTGGAAAAAGAATTGACAAAAGAACTGTGGACAAATTATATGAAAAACTGAAATAGCAAAACTTCTTATTTATATTAATCTAACTTTTGTTATGAAAAAACTTATTGAATTACTGAAACAGCAAAAGGGAAAAGTGCTTGTGCTCGCGCATCATAACGCAGATATTGACGCAACGGCTTCAGCCATTGTGCTTGCAGAATCGCTTGGAAAGATAGGCATAAAGGCATCAATAGGCGTTGCTGAATCAGTATCAAAAGCGGCAAAAAAACTGTCAGAACCCTTTGATATTTTAATAGACCCTGATTGTTCAAAATTTGATTTTATTGTTCTTGTTGACACATCTGTTCCGGAGCAGTTGTCGTCTGTAAAAAACCTGAGAGCAGACGCTGTTATAGACCATCACAAGAGAAGCAAACTCTGCGAAGGTGCGGTATGTTTAATAAATGAAAATTCAAAATCCACTGCGCAACTTGTTTACAAGGTAGTAAAAAACCTTGGCTGCGAAATAGATGAAAACATGGCAAAATTGCTGTGCGCAGGAATAGTTGCAGACACAGCGCACTTGAAACTTGCTGACAATGATGTTTTTTCTGACTTAGCGAAACTAACAAAAATCATACAGTTTTCCGAAGTTTTGGACATAATAACAACAGAAGAAACTCTGTCAGAAAGGATAGTATCAATAAAATGCGCCAAGAGAATTGACGCTTACAGGTTCGGCGATATTATTGTAGCGTTTTCAGATATTGTTTCGCATGAAGCAATAGGCGCAAGACTGCTTTTAAAAATAGGTTCAGACATAGGAATTGTAATTGCAGAAAGAAAAAATGAAACCAGAATATCTTCAAGAGGAAACAAAAGGATACTTGAAAAGGGAATTAACCTGTCTGAAATATTTATAGAAGTTGGAAAGTTCCTTGAAGGCAACGGTGGCGGTCATTCCCTTGCAGGAAGTGCAAACGGAAAAAAGAAAAAACGCCAAGTTGTTAAGAATTTCATACTTAAATTATTATCAAAGAAACTTGGAGCATGGAAAAAATTGGAATGAAAAAACTTTATAAACTTTTCCGATAATTTATGTTAGGATGATACTATGGGTTTATACAGCCAATTGAAAATCACATGGAAAGACAAGCAACAAAGAAGGCTCAATGTAATAAATTGGGCAAAAGAACCTGTCTGCGTAAGAGTGGAAAGACCAACGCGCTTGGACAGGGCAAGAGCACTTGGCTACAAAGCAAAACAGGGTTATATAATTGTAAGATATAGGATAAACAAAGGAGTAAGCAAAAGGGAAACTCCCTCCGGCGGAAGAAAACCGCTTAAAGCAGGAAAAACAAGAATAACGCCTGCAAAAAGTTTGAAAAGAGTTGCAGAAGAAAGGGCATCAAAAAAATATCCAAATATGGAAGTTCTTAACTCATACTATGTTGGAGAATCAGGAAAATATAAATGGTATGAAATTATACTTGTTGACAGAAGCCATCCTGTAATAAAGGCTGACAAGAAAATTAATTGGATAGCAAATAAAAGAGGGCGCGCGCACCGCGGGTTAACTTCCGCAGGCAAAAAAGGGCGCGGATTAATTTAAGTTTAATAAAAATATTTAAAATTTATTAACCATAGCAAATATGTGAGCGCTATGGTCAAATATGTGAGCGGCGCGGAATATCCGCGCATTGATGACTTTGAGGCAAGATATAACAGCGATGAGAATCAGGTTCTTGACTCTCTAACAAGAATAGAGCAGAAGGCAAAAGAATATGGAGTAGACATTGATTCTGTTTACAATAAGATTGGTTTTGACCCAATCTCATTTTTATTAAACAACAAAAACGATGCATGGCTAAGGGAAACAGAAAATTATGTTTCAGTTGTGATTGAGAGAACAGGCAGGAAAAAGAATTTCATAAAAGATGAAAATGCTGTTCTTGGTTTTTTTGAAACAGCAGAAACAGGGCATGAAACCGGCGGAAAAGGATTTCTTGGCAGGGTAATCAACTGGATAGAAAAACATCCGTATTTAAGCGCTGGTGCCTTGCTGGCAACATATGCAGGAGCAATAGGAGTCAACCAATACTTAAATAATAAAGATTCTGCAAACAATGCTGTTGATAATGGAATAGCAAAAGCAAAATCAGAGATTTTACTCTCAACCCCAACTGCTTCTCCTACACCCGCTTATAACAATACTTTAAAAGTTAACGAGACAGGGAAAACCCGCAATATTAGTTATGCGGAAGCAGACAACACAACAAAAAAACTGTCAAACAAACCGCCTGTCGCCAAAATGAAGATAGAAGCTCCATACGGATGGGTTGAAGGAAAACCGCTTCTATTCAGCGCAAACGAAAGTTATGACCCTGATGGAAAAATAGTGGAATATATATGGAACATTACAGACGGAAAACTATATAAAGAAACTGTCATAACAGAAAAACCTTTCTTTGAAAAAGAACTTCCTGCAACAAGAAATTCTCCAAAAATTCATAATTACCGCATAACACTCAGAGTAAAGGATGAAAATAACAGCATAGGCACTGACAAAGCCGAAATTCAGCTAAAATCCGTGTTTTCAGAAAGTGATGAAAAATTTTCAAGAACATTTGCAGATGCTGTCAAGTATGACGGAATAATTATAAAAGGTCCTGAAAGATTTCAAGAAAGCGTGGTAATGACCCTTGACTTTACAAAGAAATACAATCCTGACGACTATAAGTTTATTCATGAAAATACAAAAATAATAGTTGCAAAACCAAGAACATTCAAAATAAAAAGCCATATAACTGATATATCTGATTATGCCAAAAACTCAATAACTCCTATAAATTCAAAATACGCTATATTGAGAGAAAGACATCTTTTCAATACTTTCTTGGACAAACTCGCCCATGAAGCAGGACACTCCTATATAGAACACAACCCAGAGTTAAAGAAAAAATTAATTAACGAAGCAAAGGATATGTGCAGAAGTCATGGAACAGATTTGTCTAAATCATACTGGATAGATTTATGCACAAAAAAACTTGGCGAATCAAGTTATAAGGACTGGTATCCTCCTGAATTATATGCCGAAAAATTTTCCAAAACAGCAAGAGAAAATCTCTCGCATATAACTGATGAAGAAATAAACAAATTCCTTTTTGAGTTTGACTTCTCAAAATTCAAAAACTAAGAGGTAAACGTCATGTTCCGGCTTCTTGGCAAAGCAATTAACTGGATAGAGAAACATCCATATTTGAGCGCAGCTGCTTTATTAACTGCTTATGCAGGGGCAATTGGGGTTAATGAATACAATAAAGATTTTGCAGATTCTGTTGACCATAAAATAGAAAATGCAAAATCTGAAATTTTGATGTCGGTCCCTACTGCTCCTCCTATCACTGCTAACAATATTTCAAAAATTAATGAAATGTATGAAATTTATAAATCAAACAATACTTCTAATACTCCTGCGAAGACAGACAACTTAACTTACCAAAATTTATCAAACGAACCACCTGTTGCTAAAATAAAGATAGATGCTCCTTTGGATTGGGTTGAAGGAGAAACATTTGTGTTTAATGCAAGCAAAAGTTATGATCCTGACGGAGAAATAGTTGAATATAGTTGGTATATTCCCGAGTTAAATAAAAAATCTGAAGCAGAGGTTACGACAAGTCCTATATTCAAGAAAAGAATTCCGGTATTAAAAAACGCTCCATGGTTTCGTACTTATCACATAATACTTAATGTGAAAGATGACAAAGGCAAAATTAGCGTTGCTGAAACTGAAATAGAGGTCAAATCCAGACAAGCGAAAAGAGATGAAAATTTCCTAAAAACATTCGCTGAACCTATCAACTATAATGGAATAAAAATAGAAGGCCCAGAGTATTTTCAGGAAAAAATTGTCATGGCTTTTGAATTTGCAAAGAAATACAGCCCGCCTGATTACGAGTTTATACGAAATAATACAAAAACAATATTTGCAAAATCCAAAGATTTTTCATTGAGATACTTGCCAGTTAGTGGAGCATACTTTAAAGACGGTATAGTTGCTATAAATGTAGAAACGGTTGAGCCCGTCAACAATAACTATGTTAAAAACATTATCAGAGTATTAGCGCATGAAGCAGGACACTCGTATGCAGACAGCATTCCCGGCATGAATGAAAAATTAAATAAACAAGCAAGGGAAATATGTGAAAAAGAAGGAATTAATACATCTAATGAATATTGGATTGACTTATGCACATTAAAATTAGGGAAATATGATATGTGGCAATGGCTGCCTTCAGAATTATTTGCAAAAAAATTTGAACATTCGGCAATGGAAAATCTTTCTTATGTAAATGAATCAGAAATAGACAAATTTATCAAGGAATTTAACTTTTCAAAGCTTAAAAAGTAATTTTCTTATCTATTTAACTTCAAGTTTTTTTATATCGGAATTGCGCTCCAACAGTATTTTTATGCATTTTATATTTAAACCGTTCTTGCCTATCAATATTCCGCGTTTGTTTCCAGCAGACACAACAACTTTGCTTCCTTTAATTTCTATTTTGCTTGCCTGAGGCATAAGATTTTTTACAAACTCCTCCTGATCAGGAGAATATTCAAAAACTTTTATCTGCTTCTTAAATAATTTTTCCGCTGACTTAATTGTCTTTCCGCCCTTGCCTATAGTAAGCCCCATTTTTCCTTTATTAACAAGAAAATAAATTGAATTCTCATTAATTATGCAATCCCTTACTTCAGAACGAGTTAATTTCTCAAAAGCAGATATAACTTTTATTGTATTTGTGTCAAAAATTCTCATATCATCAACTCTGCCTTATTCCAAGAACAGCTATTGAAAAGGGTTTTCCGCAGATTATACCAAGCTCTTTTCCTGTGGACTCAAAGTTTTCTACCTTTGCCGCCGCTAATTTAGAATAGTGCATAATGTCATCCTTAATATTTTCAGGGCAATTTGATGCAAGAACAACAACCTTAAGTCTGCCTGCTCTAAGCATCTTCTTTACAGAATTTGCACCTATAACAGCCTTATTCTCAGCAAGAGCTGTTTTTATTTCTGAAGATATATCGCTCGCATTCATTAAAATCACTTTATTTCTTATTAAAATCAATATTTAAATTCTTTTCTTTTTCTTTGGCTGATAAATAAGGTCAAACATGCCTGTGCCTATAGGCACTACCTGGTTTATCATTACATTTTCAACTACACTGTTCAACCTGTCAACTTCTCCGACAACAGATGCACCTATAAGATGCTTTATTGTCTCTTCAAAATTAGCCCTTGCAAGAACAGAACCTTTTGACCCTGCCAATCCATACCTTCCTATAGACATAATTGTGCCGTCCACTGTCATTAAATCAGCCAGAAGCAAAATATGCCTTATGTCAACATTAAGACCCTGGTCTTTCAATGTCTTCATTGTTTCATTCACTATGGCGGAACGCGCGGCTTCAACTCCAAAAACATCCAATATTTCAAAAATGTTGTTTGTCGCAATTCTCTTGCAGTCAACTTCCTTAAATTTGATTATCTCCTTCAGGTTGCTTCCCAAAGTTTTTATAACCCATTCATTATCTTCCTCATGAACAATTCCCTGTTCAATTCCTTTAACTCCTTTTATATATGTCTCCATTATTTTAAATTTCAACTTCTGAAGTTCTTTTATTGACATTTCCGTTTTCGGCTTTACTACTATGGACTTTGCCCTGTTAGATATACTTATATTTTTTATTTCTTTAAGCTTCTCAACAAGATGCTCTCTGGTTATTGAAATATCCTTCATCTTCTTTTCAGACAAAACAAATTCTATTGTCATATTTACAATATCTATTGAAGAATTTTCAAGAATATCACCCAATCTTGTTTCGCGTATTTTAGCCACAAGGCGTTTTGCATCTTTCATTGAATTATACTCCTTCTTCAAGTAGATTGTCATTGTAGGGGTTGTTGGAGTTTTTCTGGCGTCAAAAATTTCTATAAGCCTTGGCAAACCCTGCGTTACTTTAATCTCAACCGCGCCTGCAAGATGATAACTCCTCATTGTCATCTGAGTGCCCGGTTCTGAAATGCTTTGAGCTGTTACAATTCCTATGGCTTCTCCCGGTTCATATAAAGACTTCTTATATACTTCTTTTACTCTCTCAATTATCTTCTTTTTCTGAGCCTCGCTTGGCTTTAATTCACTAAACACCTTTTCAATATCTTTCAGTATCTTTGGAGGCAACTCAATTTCCTGTTTAATATTTTCTTCACTCATAACAATCACTACTGCTTATTCATCATATTCTGAATTATAGTTCTTACATCAAGCATTCCCCACTCAGATTTTGCAGGGTCTATTCCATCTTCTCCCGGCTTAAATTGTATAATCACTCCCCTGTTATCTCTGACTGTCATATCATATTCAACCCTCAAGTCCTGCAATGCATTCATAAGCCTTCTCTCCAAGTATCCAGAATGCTTTGTCTTCAATGACTTGTCCATCAGGTTCTCACGACCAGACATTGAATTAAAGAAGAACTCAAAAACATTCAAACCAGATTTATAAGAGTTTGTAACAAATCCATGAGCCTCAGGAGAAAGTTCATCCTGCCTGAAATGCGAAAGAGTTCTGTTAAAGTATCCTCTATGTATTCTTTCTCCAAGCACCTTTTCCTGACCAACCAAACCAGCCATCTGGACAAGGTGCGCAATTCCTCCTCTTGCTCCGGAACGCGCCATAACTACTGCGCAGTTTTCTACCAGTTCTTTGGATATCACTGACTCGGCAGCATCCATTGACTTTGAAAGAATGCGCATTATATGCGTCTCAACACTCTCTCTTGCATTTCTTCCCGGAATCAGTTCAACCTTTCCTTTCTCAGCATCAGATATCACAACTGAAACATCCTTCTTTAATTCATTTACCTTTTCCTTTATTTCATTTACAGAATGTTCAGATATATCAATATCATCTAATCCAAAGGTAAATCCTGTTTTCAACAGATACTTAATTCCAAGAAGACCAACTTTATCTATGAATCTGTGAACAACTTCTGTGCCATATGTTTTTTCTATTACATCAATAATTTTTCCATGTTCTCCTCCTATTGCTTTTTTATCTATTAACCCTGTTTTCAACTGTCCATTCTTTATTGAAACATACGCATCATATTCGCATGATGTTTTCTTGCATGCCCTGCATCCCCTGCATGCCTTTGCCTTGAACTCCATGTTAAGCCCCTTAGGCAATATAAGGCTGAATACTTCTTTTCCTGTAAATGTTTTTTTGTCTGGAACCTCAACATCTGCTCCTATTTCTGACATAATCTGGAAAACTTCCTCACGGGATAATTTTGTAGTCTTTCTTGTAAGCATGTATGTTCCTGAAATATGGTCTTGAGAACAACCAATTATAGGACCTCCGAACCTTGGAGAACGTATGTGCCTCTGAACCTCCATAAGCATTATTGCTTCCGCTCGCGCTTCTTCTGTCTGAAGCACATGCAAATTCATTTCATCTCCATCAAAATCAGCATTATATGGAGCGCATACAGAAAGATTCAATGTAAATGTCCGCCAAGGAGTTATGCGCGCATGATGAGCCATAATGCTCATTCTGTGAAGCGATGGCTGTCTGTTGAACAATACTATGTCTCCATCCTGCAAATGCCTTTCCACAACATAACCGACATCAATCTCTGACGCTATCTCGCTTGCATTTTCTGATGTTATTTTCTTTTTTCTTCCATCAGGCCTTATTACATAGCTTGCTCCAGGCCATGTCTCGCCATTAGAAACAAGTTTCCTTAAATATTCTATATTGTTCTTATTCACAACAACAGGAACTGTAACAACTTTAGCCACTACAAGCGGAACTCCAACTTCATTAATGCTTATATTGCAGTCAGGAGAGATAACTGTTCTTGATGAAAAATTAACTCTTTTTCCTGTCAAGTTCTGTCTGAACCTTCCGTCTTTTGTCTTCAATCTCTGCGCAAGAGTTCTCAAAGGTCTTCCTGACCTATGGCTTGCATGCGGAACTCCTGTTATTTCATTGTCAAAGAATGTGGATACATGATACTGGAGAAGCTCCCATAAGTCATCAATAATGAAATCAGGAGCGCCAATCATAATGTTTTCCTTTAGCAACTGATTTATTCTTACTATGTCAACAAGCTTATGCGTAAGGTCATCTTCGCTTCTGTTTCCTGTTTCAAGCGTTATAGAAGGTCTCATTGTCACAGGAGGAACAGGAAATACAGTTAGAATCAGCCATTCAGGCCTCCCTCCTCTAAAACCTATTTCCTCCAAATCCTCATCAGGTATTTTTTCCAACCTCTCTCTTATTTTTATCTGATTAAGAACTTTTTTGTTTTCAATTATTGTAGTCGGCTTTTCAAGTTTTATATCGCCCTGCTCAGCCCCGCAATGTCTGCATTTCTTGACAGGTTTCTTTTCCTTTGAAAGCAATCTGCCGCATTCCCTGCATGTAATTTTAAGCAATTTGTATATTGTCTTTATATATAAAACATGAGTTATAGGTTTCACAAGTTCTATGTGCCCAAAATGCCCAAGACAATCTCCAACAGTGTTTCCGCATGTTCTGCATCTCATGCCCGGGTCAATAACTCCAAGTTTTGGATCCATAACTCCGTTTTCTATGGGGAAACCATCGTTATCATAGAGTTCAGGCCTTGTTATTTCAACAACTGACATCTTCTTTATCATTTCAGGCGAAAATATTTTAAATTCAATTGACTTAATCATATCAATCACTTACTATTCAACATTAAGTTTTGGATATATCAGCATGGTTCTGAGTTCATCAAGCAAAAGTTTAAATGCATAAGCGGCTTCAACGTGCACGATTTCTGAGGACTTGCACAAAGGACAAACATGCTTGTTTTTTAATTTATTTTTCATTGCCACTAACCCACACTCCTTGCACACAGGAACTACTACCTTGTCTGAACTGAATCTCTCCTTCAAAGCCAGAACAGCGCCATGAGCAATTAAACAATCCTTTTCCATTTCCCCGAGCCTTAATCCTCCCTCCTTTGCACGCCCTTCTGTCGGCTGTTTTGTAAGCAAAGTAACAGGCCCTCTTGCCCGAGCCTGTATTTTGTCAGCCACCATATGATAAAGTTTCTGATAATATGTTACACCAACAAATATCTCAACCTCAAATTTTTCTCCTGTAACTCCTGAATACATTATTTCCTTTCCATCACTCCTGAAACCAGCCTGCTTAAGAATTTCCCTTAACTCATTTTCATTTGCGCCTATAAATGCAGATGCATTCACTTTTCTTCCTGAAACCGCTGCCGCCTTGCCTCCGAGAGTTTCCAAAAGTTGACCAACAGTTTGCCTTGAAGGAAAACTATGAGGATTAATAAGAATGTCAGGAACAATGCCATTCGCTGTGAAAGGCATGTCTTCTTCATTTGCTATTAAACCTATCACGCCCTTTTGCCCGTGCCTTGAAGCAAACTTATCTCCAATTTCGGGTATTCTCTCATCTCTCACGCATATCTTAACAAGCTTGTTTCCATCCTTTGACTCTGTAATAAACACTCTGTCTACTATGCCTTCTTCTCCATGCTTTATGCATATTGAAGTTTCGCGTCTATTTATTATGCCAGCCATGAGTTCAGAATCGGCGCTTACAAATCTTAAAGGAGAAGTCCTTCCTACCAATACATCTCCTCCCTTTATTTTATGCTCAGGATTAACTATGCCATCTTCTCCAAGATGAGCATACGCTTCTTCGCTTCTATAACCCCGAACATCTTTATCAGGTATTGATATTAAATCTTCCTGTCCACCCCAATACCTTTTCTCTTCTCCTGAATAGAAACGGAAAAATGTTGACCTGAATAAACCGCGTTCTATAGACGCCTTATTCATAACAATAGCGTCTTCCATATTATACCCGTGATAAGTTACAATTGCTATAACAACGTTCTGCCCTGCAGGATGTTTTGTTATGCCTGCGGCATTAACTGTTTCTGTTTCAACTATAGGAACCTGCGGATAATTAAGAATATTTGATTTTGTATCGCTCCTTAAATAATAATTAGAAGCATACAAACCAACAGACTGTTTCATCATTTTTGCTCCATAGTTTACGCGGTCTCCTCTGTTGTATTCCGGGAAAGGAACAAGCGATGCCGACAAACCAAGAGGCGACATGGAAGAAATTTCCATATGAGTATATTTCTCTTTGTTAAGATACTCCTCAGAAATGCATACAAGAGCATTTTCTTCTTCTTCAGCATCCAGATACTCTATTATGCCTCCTTCAATAAGATCATTCCATGACATTATGCCTTCCTTTATTTTATCAATGTGCTCCTGCTTTAACTTTGGTTCTCCGTCTATTATCACAAGCGGTCTTCTTAATCTGCCTGCATCAGTATTAATTCTCAATTCATTAAGATGCGGATAATAAGCAACATTCATAAGTTTGCTTAACAGCCCCGCACGCCTCTTGTTTCTTAGTTCAACTGCAAGGCTTTCGCCGTCTTCAACGCTTCCGATTGGAGTGCCGTCAACAAATACTGCGCAAGGCTTTTTGCCATGAGGAGCAACCTTTAAAGCAGAAATTATTTTCTTCTTTTCAAGTTCAGAAATATCGCTTGTAATCTCGGCAAGAGCAGCCATATATTTCCTAAGACCTATTGTAGGACCTTCTGGAGTTTCAGCAGGGCATAATCTTCCAAACTGCGTTGTATGAAGTTCTCTTGCTTCAAAATGCTCCTGACTTGAGGTTAATGGAGAACTTACTGTTCTGATATGCGAAAGGGCTGATACAAAATTTTCGCGACCAAGCCTCTGGCTTACGCCGCTTCTTCCTCCCACCCATGAACCTGTCCCCATAGAAGATATTAACTGATTTGTTATAACATTTGATTCAACAATAGTCTGCACTGAAGGCAGTTTGCCTCTTTTCGCAAGTTTCTGATAGTTATAATTTACTCTTGCAATCAAACCCCATCTTCCAATCAACATAGACCTGAACAAAAGCTCCAGAAGTTTTCCTGAAGTCTTAAGCCTTTTGTTGGTATAATGGTCAAGGTCATCTTTTGGAATTTTATTAAGAGCAAAAAGAATAAGTTTTCTTACGGCAGTTGCCAAATATATTGCTTTTTCCTTTCTATTTTTCTGTTCCTGCCCGAGATGCGGAACGCAGTATCTGTCCAATAAAGCATCAACTCTTTCTTTCACATACTCTTTTTGAATAATTTTCATGTGTTTTCCAACAAACTCATAAGCATCACTCTTTGTTGCAACATCCAGAGCATACAAATTAGAATAAATTTCGTTAAGGAACTTATCTTTGACATCTTCAGGAACATTTGCAGACACGGCTTCTATTATATCTTTATCGGATTCCATACCAAGAAGCTTCAGCAAAACAAAAACAGGCAGCCTCTTTAAGTTAGCAAATGATATCACAATTGAGCCGTCTTTCTTTCTCTCTATTGTCTGCCTCTGCACAAATCCGTTTCTTTCCGAGTTTATTCTTATAGTCTGCGGATATATGCCAGAACCTTCTTCAACAATTATTCTATTAGGAGCCAATTCCTCAACAAGAACAAGCACCCTTTCATTCCCGTTTATTATGAAATAACCTCCCCGGTCTTCCGGGTCTTCTCCCATCTCTATAAGTTTTTCATCAGACAAACCATAAAGCGAACAATATTTTGATTTAACCATTATTGGCAGTTCGCCTATTTGAACTTCAACGGTCTTGTATTCCTTGTTATTTATATAAGGTGTCATTTCAACATATATGGGAGCAGAATATGTTAATCCCCTTATTCTTGCTTCCATGGGAAATATTCTTCTCATTGAACCGTCTGCTTCCTTCAGCATTGGCTTAGTTATTCTTACAGCACCAAACTTTATAACAAGCTCTCCGACATCAGGAACTTCCGGTCTTATCTCCTTTATGTCATCAAAAATTTTCTGCAATCCTGATTCTACAAACTCCTCAAAACTCTGCTTCTGGAAATCTACAAAACCAACATCCTTATCAAAAGATTCAACCAAAGTTTTAAACTTCAAGCTAACACCAGTTAAATTACTATTCTGTAATATATGCTTGTTCCGGCGGTTGGGCTTTTTCTTGTTATTTTAATCACATCTCCAACTTTGGCATCCAATAATTTTATAGCAGGGTCATTAACTGAAATTTTTGGCAACTGTTTGGGAGATATATTCAATTTTGCTAAAAGCTCTTCTTTTTCAGACTCAGAAATTATTGTATGTTTTGGAACAAGGACATTATTAAGAATATCTGGATTTTTATTTTCTGACAAAAATTACCACCTATAAAAATAATAGATAGACATATTTTGGGCTACTGTAATTTTACTTGAAACAAAGGTATTTAAAGTTTACGGTTATTGACGAACAAATCCAAATAAAATTTAAATAGCCCGTTTTTTGCTAAATGAGCCTGTTCCGCCAACTTTTTCAATCTTCTTAATTAATTTTTCCGCCATCTTTGCAAGTTTTATTTCAGATTCTTTTATATTCCTTGTTTTTATGGATATTGAATATGAAGGCGCTGATATGTATTTTACCTCAAATCCTTCTTTTTCTGCTTCCATCAATACCTTTTTTATACGTTTTATTCCATCAGGTTTTGCGCATGAAAGGTTTAATATGCCGCTGATTTTTACTTCTTTTAACTGCATATTCTTTTTTGCTACATCAATTATAGCCTTTGCATATTTTTCAGGTATTCCTTTTTTTGCGAGCATCTCGCTGTTTGTTAATGCAATATAAAAAGCCTTAAACATTTCTTCAAAAGTTTCCTGAAGCATAAAACCTATTTTCTCATATGCTTCGTCAAGAGACATTCCAAGTTTTTTTCCGACAAGAGCAAGCATCTTTTCAGCCTTTTGTTCTCTTTTAAACTCATTCATCTTTTCTTCTATATCCCTTTTTTCAAGACGTTTTAAGCTTAAGTTAATGTAATTTTTTTGCCTGTCAACCTTAATTACAAGAGCAGGTCTTTTTTGCCCAACTTTTACGAAATCTCTTATATCTTTTATCCATTTTCTTGCAACCTCTGATATATGAATCATGCCTTCTTTATTGTTGTATTCATCCAGAGCAACAATCACAGAATAAGGATTAACATTTTTTACTGTTACAATCACTTTCTCTCCAACTTCTGGAAACTTATTAGCCTTTCTTACCATAAGCAAAACCTGCTTCTTATACTTATTGAAAGAAGATTATTTAAGTTTATTCTGGTTTCGGACCTAACTTAAACGCGGCAAAGAAAATCATGAACAACAAAACAAGAGCAATTATGAATAAAGCATTGCCAGCCCCAATAAAAGAAATAAAAGGCAGGGATTCTATGTAATTTACTCCTATTGTTATGAAAACCACTATTATTAACCCCAAAACAATTACCCGCGCTTCCGCGCCTTCACTTCTCAGCGCTCCCTTTTTTCCCAGACCAACGATTTCCATGGAAAATGCTATGAAAAACATTGCAACGAAAAACCAAGTTATTGTGGGCAGATAATTCCATAGAACAGATGTAAAAGGCTGATATGTTGCAGCAAAAAATGCTATAACCAGAGAAATTATCATGTTGACAGGCCTGTTTCTGAAAACATTTGCAATTTCAAGAACTCCAAACACAACTGCCAATACAAACAGGAATGGTATAAAAAATTGCTGATTGGAAACAATTTCAAAAACCATTAAAATCACTTCTGCTGTTCAAGCCTTCTTTTCTCCTTTTCAGTTTCAAGAAGTCTAATTTTCATTTGATTTATTGACTCAAGGGCTTTTGCTTTTTCTGATTCAGAAGATGAATCAGATTTTAAGATATCTTCATTATACCTGATATTCTCCTTTATCAATCTTATTTCTTCACCCAGCGCATCAATTGCCTTTTGCAAAGCCCGCTTTTCAGCAAGAGATGACCCTATAGATTTGCCTATGTTAAATCTTCTTCTTGTCACGGAAGGGTGAACAAATATTGGGAGCATAAAGTAAAACAAACTTATTAATATTGTTACTGAGAGCCAAAATACTGAAAAGGAGGCTATCATTGCATACCAACCATAATAAATTATGAAAATATATATTCCCGCGCTTAAAAGAAAACCCAATCCTCTATGCAATCTTAAAAAGAGATTTGATTTTGCTATTAAGAAAAGCCACAACACAATTACTAAGTGCGGAAAGAAAATAAGATTCAGGAAATCTGCCTGAAAATTGCCTGTTGGATGAACCTTTAATATTTGTTCAAAAACTATGCTTTGCAAATCTATGCCTGATATGTCAATAACCATAAAAAAAGATTAGAAAAGAAATATATAAAAGTGATGGGAATGTTCCCATCAATCATTTGTTTCTCTTTTCATAAACCCAATCGCTCATGTTGTTTAAAACAGTTTTAATTCCCAGCAATCTTGTTGGTTCAACATTCAAGTAGTTTAAAATCTCGTCTTTACTGAAACAACGCCTTTTGCCTTCCATGAAGAGAGTTGCATAAAACTTTAAATCTATGTTTTCATCTTCATCCTTTTTCAGCTTATCCGGATTTATTTTATCTCTCAATTCGCCAAGATACTCTATTAGGTCATCTCTATTCGCATAGCCTATGCTTGAAGCAGCAGCATGCAATGGACTTGTATATGGATTTGCAGCCTCATATACTCTGTTAAGTTGCTTTTTTGTTGTTTTATCATGTTCCTCTAAAAGTTGGTTAGTTTGTTCATTTAAAGATATGCTCTTGTCTAATAAACCATAACCTGTTTCATGTATAGAACCTATAATTTCTTGTTTTGCTTCGGTTATGCCTGTTCCAAGATTATTCAATTTTTTATTCACATCTCCAAGACCAGCTTTAAGCAAGTTTCTCAAATTATTATTTGACTCCACTAACTCTAACTGTTTTAAAACTCTGTCTCTGCCAGCATCACTGAACCCGTCCTTAACTTGCATGCCCAGATTATATATATCTGAACGCATATCTCTAAGAGTATTATTAATATATTCATGACCTGTGCTTTGATTAAACCGCCCCTCTGCAATTTCCTGTATAATTTTGTTTGTTGATTCCTCTGATGTATTTTCTATTTTATCAAGTATTTCGTTTTTGCCTTCTATAACAGCACTTATAATATTGTTTCCTACGCCACTTACTTTTTCTGCTATAATACTAGATGTTTCCTCTATTTTACTTTCAGTAGTTTGTGCATGTTTATCAATTTTCCTTCCAATCTTATCTAATTTCTCCAAAACCTTTCCCTGATTTGTCCTTTCCTTATACAAAGTTAACATAGCTTCAAACGTTTCTTTTTGTGATGCCAAACCAAATCTTACAAAATTTTCTTTTGTAAAAGCATACTCAGGGTCAACACCAGATAAATCAATTTTACCTGTGAAAAAACGACTCATATCAAATTGCTTTTGATTGTTTGTTTCTTCGTTCATATAACTCACCATTTTTTATTTTATACAAATCAATTATTGCTTTTTGAGTTTGAGACTGAGACTCTATTCCAGCCCGTATAATATTTTCTTTTGTAAAAGCATACTCAGGGTCAACACCAGATAAATCAATTTTACCTTGATAAATGTCAAATTTATGTCCACCACAATATATATGCTCTTCAGGCACAAGGTATTTCTGAATGTCTTTTTGGGCTTCCTCTACTGAAGAAGGTTTTTGATTTTGTGCATACTTCCCAAGTCTTGCCTCAATATTGTTCATAGCTTCACTATAATAATCTTTGCCTGACGCTCCCTGCAAAAAACCAAGAATGCCTCCTATAACCTCAGGGAAAGCATCGCCAACAACATTTAAGAAAGAAGTTTCAAATATATTAGTTATGTTGTTTATTGCAGAAATATCTTCTGGTTTAACTTTTTTATGTTCATTCCATTTATCAACAATAAAAGCCTTATTTTCCTGTATAGCCAGAATATCTTCCTCAAAACTTGTTGGTTTTTTCTCAATGAGAGGAGATATACCCTGTTTCAGTTCATTTATTGAATGTACAATATATTCAACATTTGTCTCTAAATCACTATTACCCATAATTTTACCACCTGCAACAGCATTGGCTTGGCAATCTTGTATATTACCACTATATAGTGATATATATAGAAATTCTCCTATTTAAAGTTATCGTTTTTTACCCTAAACAATCCCAACTCCAAGCATATTTCATAAATAGCCCATGCCCATATCACGCACTCAAAAGCCCTGACCAAATCTCCTTTTTCCAAGAAATGCATGGAGTCTGAGACATAAGCTTTCATATTTTTCAAAAACTCCTCTCCTCTTCCTTCTGCTGCAATTTCTCCTTCAACTGTTCTTATCTTCGCTAACCATTTCTCTGTTTCCTCCTTTATTTGAGACATATATTTATATTGAAAGAAACTTTAATAAACACATGTTGCTGTTTATTCTTTTATCAACGCTTGCCTTCCTTTGGATGTTAGATGCCTATTTTACCTTAAATGTAATAAAAAAACACGGATTAAACAAAGAAACAAACAATCTGCTGAAAGACATCTATAAAAAGAATAAAAGAAATCTTCTGTTATTCAAAACACTTGACCTGATATTTGTTTTAAGCGTTCTTTATCTTTTGTCAATAAACTACCTTATCACAACAGAAACAATCACAATTATTTTTATATATATCTACGCCAATGTGGACTGGAATAATTACAAAGTATGGAAAAAACTGAGAAGCAAACGCAAAAAAACTTAATGCAACTTACATTATCTCAACATAATCTGCCGCCTTCTTGAGTGATGTCGCCAAAGCCGAGTCATAAGCTATAAGAACAGCAATTTTTCCATGTTCCTTTATTTTCTGGAATAAAGAAAGAAAATCAGCATCTCTTGTAGCAACAACAATTATATCAATGTTGTCATTGTAAACGGCTTCCATGGCATGAACAGCAACCGTAACATCCACATCTGTTTTATCTTCCATTTCCCCTAAAGCTATTACCGGCTCAAATCCCTCGTTTATTACAGCTTCTATAAGCTTTTCAGGAGCAAACTGATTCAGGCAGATTTTTCCTATAACAATTCTTCCATATTTTTCAATCCTTCTTTTAAGGTCTTTTAAATCCATGCCAAATTCCTTTCTTATCATATTAGGACCGTCTACAAAAACAGCAACATTCTTTACTTCTTTCTTTTTTCTGCCAAATCCAAACATAAGTATCAATATAGAAGAAGACATATAAATAAGAATAGGTATTAGATTGAGAAAAAAATCTCAGCATTCCTGCAGCATTGCTGCCAGACATCTTGAAACTCCATTTTCTTGATTTCAGCAATTTTTTCTGCAACAGGTTTTATATTCAACGGAGTGCCGCGCTTTCCGGAACCAAACCATGGAGAATCTGTTTCCAGCAAAATCAAGCTCAAAGGCAATTTTTTTACAATATTTTTATGCGTTTTTGATTTAAGAAGCAAAGGACCGAAGGACGCGCACCAGCCATTGTTTTCAATTTTCTCAACAAACTGCTTTGAGCCAAATAAATGAATAAGAACATTCCTCATTTTTTCCTCTTCCAGAATTTTTATTGTATCTTCTATCGCATCTCTTGTATGAATAACAACAGGTTTTTTCAGTTCCTTTGCAAGAGAAAGCATTCTCCTGAACAAAACCCTCTGCTTTTCTCTCCACTCATCTTCTTTTGTCCAGAAATAATCAAGACCTATCTCGCCTATTGCAACAATTCTGTTTTGATTCTCCTTTATTTTTTCAATATAATCTTTTATCTGCTGCTCAGTTAATTCCTTAATGTATTCAGGGTGCAGTCCCGCTGTTGCAAAAACAAAATTTCTGTATTTTTCAGCAATCTTCAGTGTCAAAGAAAAATCTTTTGGATGAGCACAACTTGTTATCACTGCTTTTATCTGCGAGCGTAAGTTTTCTATAAACTCGTCCCTGTCTTTGTCATAATCTTTTTGCTCAAGATGGCAGTGAACATCAATCATATATCAAATGAAAATAAGAAATTTATATATATTTATTATTTAAGAAGCAATTGTTCCTGCATTATTTTATTAAATATACCT